>WOYW01000005.1 GCA_011620605.1 Bacteroidales bacterium
CTGTGGTGAAGTCCCCAATGCTGCTACAGCAATGGAAGGATCCACAAAACAACGTTTCTTTCCCGTTCGGATAACTGTTGCCGAGCGAATAGCCGGAGACCAGGCTTCTATGTCTTCAATAACGAAAAGTTTTTCCAATGCTTCTTTATAGTTGTCAAAAGTTGAAATGGAAGTGCCTTCCATTTCAGCCGATACATCGGCAAGCATGTTTGTCTTTTTTGCCAGTGTACACAAATTTCGGGCATAAGAACGTATAATAAGTCTTGCCAAGGCGGGATTGCGCTGAACTTTATCTACTTTTGAAATATCTTCATTACAGATAATATCTAAATAGTCTTTTGCAATTAATAGTTGAGCCGTTTTGTTTGCGATATCTAATGAAGCAGGCCAACCTCCCCTGCAAGCCGCAAAAATAATATCTTCAATGGATAAGTTTGATACGATTCCGTCTATATCAAATTCTTTATTATCAAAAAGTTCACGTAAGGAAATCTCTCCGATGGATTCTTTTGATTCATAAAGGCTCATAGGATACATCGACATTTTAGAAATTCTTCCAGTTCCGGTATGCATAATTTCATCGTCATCAATAACTGTCGAACCTGTGAGTATAAATTGTCCTTTTAATTTTCTTTCATCAACAGCATGACGAACCGCATCCCATAATACAGGTGCTACTTGCCATTCATCAATCAATCTTGGAGTTTCACCTTTAAGCAAAAGAGAGGGCTTGGTTTGAGCAGTTGTCAAATAACTTTCCCGGGTATCCGGATTTTGCATCTTTATCACGCTCTTAGCTTGTTTTTCCGCAGTAGTTGTCTTACCACACCATTTGGGACCCATTATCTGAACAGCACCAAAAGCTACACGTCGTAATCTTAACTGCTCATCAGCAATTCGCATCAAATATTCCATAATGATTCTTCTTGTTTTTCGGGCAAAGGCAGGCTGATTTCTTATCAAATCAAAATATATTACGTGTTTTTGAGGTAAATCGTTACGTGTTTTTGAGGTGAATTAATTTGGCTCTCGATATTGGGCTCGAAGATCAGGAAATCGGCATCGTTATGCCCCTGCATCACCCGGGTGGCGATATACTTGGCGGGTGACTCGCGCAGGTCTCTCCACGTAGGAGATATCGGGCTGGTGGTCGCCGGTAAAGGGAGTGGGCACCACAATGGCGGTAGGCAGGCCGATATAGCCCAGACCCATAAAACATGCTTTCATATGATTCTTATTTTATCTTTGAAAAAGTATCCTTCACATAAGACACCCCCAGCACCCACCCCACTCCAACTATAAGTCCCAAAAAGGTATAAATGATCAGCATCTTTGCACGTGAAGGTTTTGATTTTTCTACAGGTACGACTACCGGTTCAATAACTGTCAATATTGGAGTGGTTTCTGTGACGGCGATCTTGGCTTGTTCTTTTTGTTTGGCCAGTTCTGTGTAGACGCCCAGTAAGAGTGTGTATTCGGATTGGAGTTTTTCTTCCCGGGTGCGGGCCATGGCCGAGGTCAGATTGACGTTGGCATCGCGGAAGCGGGCCAGTTCTTCCTGTTTGGCTTCGAAGTTGGCTTTGGCTTCCTGGTAGCTGCCTTCCACAAATTCCAGGTTGGCGCGGACCTTTTGCAACTTAAATTCAGTCAGGTATTGTTGGAGTAACTGCTGTGCTTTTAGGGTGATCTGTGCTGCCAGGTGGGGATCACGCAAAGTTGTGGACAATTGCACATACCCTTCCTTTTGGTTCAAATTCAAAGAAAACGACTCATACAGATTTTTCAGAACCTTCTGCTCTTTGTAAGTTAACCTGGGAATGGTGTCTTCAACACCAGAATCCTGACTTTCTTCCGGTTCTCCCCTTATGGCCCCGATAATAACTCCCGGCAACCCGATGGTGTATTTCTTGATGGTAGCAAGCAGATTGAATTTCCAGTATTGTTTGTCGGTGGCGTAGTCGTAATACGTGATGGGTTCCGGAACATCCGGGAACGTATACCGGGCATAGATCAATTCCTTCTGAAAATCTACATTTTTAATAATGTTAGGATACATATTGGGGGAAAGTACCTCGCCCGAGGTCATGTCTCCCAGGCTGATCCCTGCCATGGCGGCCAGGCCGCCCAGGCTTCCCCCTGTCCTGCGCTCCCCTGTCTGGGGCACCAGCGTACAGCTGGCGGTGTATTGATTGGGGGTGAGCAATGCCACGATCAGTCCCAGGGCCATGGCCGCACAGGTTACAATGAGTATGAATTTCCGTTTGGCCCAGAGTTTCTGCAAGATCTCTACCAGGTCTATGGAATCTTCTTCCACAGGTTGTTGGTTCTGTATTTTCTCTTCCATGCCTGTCTTAATTACTGGTTGGATTAATTCGGGAAACGTTCAACAATGTGGCCACTGTGAGCGAAATAACCGACAGTACAGAAGTGGTCACGCCAACCACATCGCCCCAGGAAGCTCCTGTACTTTCCGGTTTTACCGGGACAATGATCTCGCACCCGGGTTCAATTTTGGCATTCCGGCCCATGGCAACGGTATTGTTCATGTACACCACATAGACCTTGCGGCGGCGGGCCCTTTTCACATAGCCTCCGGCATTTTCAATATAGTCGTTCATGGTCATGTTCTCCGTATATGCCACGGCATTGGGGTACATTACTCCGCCCGATATTTTGACCACGTTGTTCATGATGGGAATGTGCAGCACATCTCTTTCTCTTAAGACTATATCTCCGTTCCGACCCGGACTTTCCATGATCTTTTCCAGATCTATGCCAATATAATAAGAGGACCTCGCAAGATCAACGCTATCAATGGCTATTGAATCCTTCGATTGCTGCATACTCAGCCGCAAGGCCGCTTCGCTCATGGTTTGTTCTCTTTCGTCCATTTGACGCAACAGCGTGGCTCCTTTTGAATAGGCGCTCGGAGTCAGTCCTCCGGCCCTCTGTATGAACGAAGAAATGCGTTCATTGCTGTTTTGCTTGGAATAGTTCCCGGGAAAGACCACTTCACCTTGCAGGGTGACCCGTTCCTGTTCCTTATAACCGGGAGAACGCCTTACTGCCACTATATCAAACGGTTGTAATACAAAGTCCTTGTCACCAGATATTACCAATCCGTTCTCTATGGATAAGGAGTATATTTCACTCATATCTGTAGATTCTTCCCTTGCCAGGGCATTGCGGGTACGACGTGCCACGTCAATTTTGATGTGTGAGGCCGATTCCCTCAAACCGCCCCCGGTGATGATCAGATCCTCTATGCTCATGTTCTGGGCATAAGGGTACGTTCCGGGGTTCATGACTTCCCCTTCCAGGGTTACGGTGTAGTCCTGGCGCAGGGCATCTTCTGACATGACGTACAGGCGGTCGTTGCGTTTGAGCACAATATCCGGAATCTCCCCGGCCAGAAGTTTGCCCAGGTCTATGGATTCCACGGTACGGGAGAGGTCGGGGTTCTGGCGGTTCAGGATAGCCCGGCCCAGGAACGCATCTTCCCGGGGGCCTTCGGCAATGATAACCAGGTCAAGCAATGTCTGTACCCTCTGATCTATTGCGTACGTACCCGGACGAAAAACCGCCCCGGCGATCTCTACCTGGTTTTCGTAGCGTTCCAGGATGCCCCCGACACTTACCGAATCCCCGTCCTGCATGACAAACGAATCATAATCGGTCATTTCTATGGTAAACATCCGCCGTTCGGTCACCCCGTGACGGACCAGTTGTACATTCCTTTTGTAGGCATCGCTGGCAAAACCTCCGGCATAACCGATCAATTGAGCAAGTGTCTCGTCCCCAATCATTTCGTAGATCATGGGCCGTTTAACCTGGCCGGCGATCTGCACCCGCTTGTTATACGGTTCCACTTTCACTATGTCGTTTTCTTTCAGGATAATATCCTTGCTGCTGTCGCCCCGAAGCAGGTATTCGTAAATGT
Source organism: Bacteroidales bacterium (assembly GCA_011620605.1). Taxonomy (GTDB): domain Bacteria; phylum Bacteroidota; class Bacteroidia; order Bacteroidales; family UBA932; genus DMER64. Next base: position 3,941 of record WOYW01000005.1, read on the forward strand.
CTGCCTGTACCTGCAGTTTTCCGTTGCGGTACACTTTAACATCCCGCAAACTCCCGATTTCGTTTATCCCTCCTGCCGCGTACAGGGCATGAAAGACCGAAGCAAAGGAAGACAAGCTGTACGTTCCGGGCCGCTCCACCTCGCCCATGATATTGACTTTGATGGTGCGCACATTCCCCACCGAGATCTGGATGAAGGTCCGTGGATTGGCCGACCGCAGATCGGAATAGATCCGGCCAAAGGCCGTTTTGAGCTTTGCCGAGGCTGCCTTCACGTCCATGCCGTTCAGGTACACGGGCCCGATGTTGGGCACGTTGATGTACCCGTCAGGACTGATCTCCTGGCGCACGGTCAGTTCGCTGTTGCCCCAGATGTCAATGATGACCTCATCGCCGGCCCCAAGTTGGTAATTTTCCGGAGTGGGCAGGTTCATGGAGGGTTCAAAGCTTAGGTCCCTGGTAGAAAACAGGCTTCGGCCAAAGATCCGGGGTTTTGGCGGCAAAGTATCCCTGCGTGGCCAATAAGTAGTATCCTGCATGGGACCAAAAAAATCAGATTGTCCGGAATATTCCCGGCGGTTACGGCTTTCCGCATCCATATAGGTCCCTTCCGTTTGGGTACCGTATCCCTGGTATTGAGCCTGCAGCCGCTCGGCCTGTTCACGGGTTACGCCCTTGGCAGCCAGTTCCATAAGGATTTGTTGCTGCGAGGCCCCGCTGGACTGCAGTTGGCGTACTTCGTTAATGACCTGTTGGTCGCTCAGCTGTGCAAAGGCAGCGACAGCTGCCAGGAGCATGAGCGTGGTACTTAGGATTCTTCTGAATAATTTCATACGGGTGAATTTTCTGTTTATTTCTATTTTCTTCTGCTAATCTACAATCTTCCGGCGACAATCTCACATCTGCTGACGTCAGGTTCACATATTTGCCAACGTCATGTTCACATATCTTCCAGCGTCAGGCATTCTGCCCGGATAGAATATTTGTTCAACACTTTGGTTTTCAGATATTCAATTTTTCCTTCAAAAAGCAGCTGTTTGAAATTCTTGCGCTGGCGTTTGACTTCTGCGATATAGGCGTGTTTGTCATCTAAAGAGATGGCCACAATGTCAATTTCATTGCTATTGTCTTTAGGTTCCCACCACGAGTCTATCATCTTAAAATCATGACTCTCCTGAAGTTTTTGCTTAAAATAGAGTTCCAGCATTTTACCTGAATAGGTAGTATAATCGGCCATTATCAATTCGGCCAGACCCTGAAAGTTATTCAGTTCCACCATCTGACGATTATGTTCGATATATCGGAACCAGAAACGCAGGAAATTATCGGACACCTCATATCTTACAGTTTGTGACCCTTCTTTGGCAAAGATGGGGCGGGTTTTTCTGATCACGTCATAGATGGTTTCCAGTTTGCTTAGCTGCCCCCCTATGCTCTTTTCTCCCATAAATACTTCGATTTCCGACTGTGTATTAATTCCGGAAGAAATGGCACTGATAATGGAAAAATAATTTCCGTATTTCTTACCGAACTCACCTATCAGAAGATTCTTCCCTTCATCAATAAAAGGCGAGTCACTTTGACAGATGTACCCGATCATTTCGGGTATGGTAAGAGCAGCATTATCTGCCAGAAGTTCTACATATTTTGGAATGCCTCCGGTATAGGTATATAGAGCAAGCAATTCGTCACACGTATAATCCGGCTTATAATCCGCAAGTATCTCTTTCAAAACCGATGTGTTGAAAGGATTAAGTTTCATCATGACATCCGCCCGACCGAACAGAGGTTCTTTAGAACCGCTGACAATAAAATTGACATTGGTGGACGTTCTGTATTGATCCCAATAGTTCTGAATGTCGCTGAAAATAGAGGCATTAACATTTTCAAACTCTTGAAACTCATCTATTACTAAAGTGAATTTTCTGTTTTTTCCAAGTTCCATTAGAAAACGGAATACTTCTGTGAAAGTATTCATTTGCGGTACAAACAGAGATAGCTTATTTTCAATTTCTTTGCAAAACCCGGTGCATAAATCGGCTTCACTCTTTCGGCCAACGAAAAAGTAAATAATGCGTTCATTTCTCAATGCATTAAATATCAGAGATGTCTTTCCAATTCTTCGTCTTCCTGTAATTACTGTTAACTTGGAATGATCGGAATAAGCCTTCTCCTTTATCCTTTGTATTTGAACTATTTCTTCTTCGCGGTTATAAAATTTCATATCTTAAATTTTACGGCCGTAAATTTTACGGTCGTTGCAAAGATAACATTTCTGCCAATACGTTACATTATTTTACCTGTATTACCACTTCCCCACGGCCACCAGTATCTTTACCACCTCTTTGATCACGGTTTCAATGGCATCCAGGGCTTTAGGGACTTTGTTCATGCGGGTGACCCGGGTGCGGATGCGTTTGGAAAGGTCATTCAGCCGGGCCGTGATCTGTTCCATGTCTTTGTACACCTCTTTCTGCAGCCGGGCAATGGCCAGACGTTCGGCATCCCGCAGGGCCAGCGCCGACAGCTCCAGCAGCCCCCGCTCCTTCACCCCAAGCGGGAGGTCCAGCCGTTGCCGGTCCACCTGCTCAATCGCCTGCTGGATTTCTTTTAATGTTAATTCTTCTTCAGACATTACATATCTTCTATTGATAAGGCTCTGTAATCAATTCTATATCCTGCAAGTTCTTTATTTACAAGATTTTTTGCTTTCTCACGCAAAACCTCCAAACTAATTCTTTCCTTTTGCCGTTTTACTTCGGCAATGATTGCTGTCTTTTCGTATTCGTTAATAGCCACAATATCTATCTCATTCCTGTTCCCGCTCTCCCAATACGAGCCAATTGCAGAAAGATTTTCTTCTCTCATTATTTTCTCACGAAAATAACGCTCTAATATTTGCCCGCTGTAAGTATTGTAATCACGATTGACTATACTTTTCAAATAATCAAAACTTTCTGTTTCCACAGCTCCGCTGTATTTATATATGAACCGAAACCAGAAATTCAGAAAATTGTCGTTGAGCCGATATTTCACATTTTTCCCCGCAGGTTTTGATAAAATGGGACGAACCTTGGTTATAAGACCGTATTCATTCTCCAATTTATCCAAAAAACCGCCAATATTCATGTTCAAAACAGATTCTATTTCCGGACGTGATGTTTTGGACAAGGCAATAAGCGAAAGTATAGAGAAATAATTACCATAGTCTTTGCCAAATTCATCGATCAATACATTTTTGCCTTCATCAAGGAAAAGTGAGTTGTCCGAAAAAATTTCGTCTAGAATGCTCTCCAGAGTAAACGTGTTTGCATCTGACAATAATTCTACATATTTTGCAACACCGCCGGTGAAAAGATAAAATGCAAGCAAGTCTTCATTGGAAAAATCCGGGTGATAATCACGGATAATTTCTTTAATTGTTTTAATATCAAATGGTTTAACCAGAATTCTGGCTGTCGCCCTGCCAAAAAGAGGTTCCCTGGAGTTTTCAAAGATCTGTTTCATCAACGAATAAACAGAACCGCAAAGAATAAGATTGAGTTTGCTTCTGTTTTTATTCGCATCCCAAATATTTTGCATTTCGCTGTAAATAGAAGAATTGATGTTGCGAAATTCCTGAAATTCATCAATTATCAGCGTAAAATGTCTGTTCTGCGAAAGTTCCATCAAATAACCAAACACATCTTTGAAAGAGCGAATATGGCCAAAAACGTTTGTTCCTAATTGTTCATGAATTTCTGTTACAAATTCTTCACACAGTAAAGCCTCATTCTTTTTTTCTATAAAGAAATACAGCGTCGGTTTTCCCCTAAATGTTTGCGTTAGTAAAGTAGTTTTTCCAATGCGTCGTCGCCCAACAACAAACGTCATCTGTGCAGTTTCCAGTGACTTTTGCCCGGTGTTTAACAAAAGAGCAATCTCTTTCTGGCGGTCATAAAATTTACGCATAGTTCAACTTTTTTCTGCAAACATAGTAAATAAATCGTAACCTATGTTACGGTAACGATGGTTACAATAATTGATTCAACTGCACTGCCAGGGTATTGAGTTCTGTCAGTTCTTCGTACCAGTAGTCCCAACGTTCCCGTTTGTCCAATTGGGTAAGCAGTTTGTGGTGGGCCCGCTTGAGGCTTTGCAGTCCGCTTACGCATTTGTTCCTGATTTTTTGGGCTTTTTCCAGGTCCTCCAGCAGTGTCATGTAATGCCGGTCGTGATCCACCGGGGGCAGTTGCCCCAGGGCTTCCACCCGTTGCAGGTAGGCGAGGTAGTTGTTGCGCAGTCCCATTTCTTCGTTCTCTATCAGCTGCTGCACTTCCTGTTTGCGCAGCAACTGCACCAGGGCATCCACACAAACAGCCACCAGGGTATCCCCTTCGGTTACGAATTGGCGCACGGCCTGTGCCTGGCGGTTTTTCATGTAATTTTCGCTCAGGTAGCCGGCATATTTGCCCGAAAGTTTGGCCACACCCTGTGGCAATTCCAGATCTACCCAGTCCAGCTGGTTGAAGCGCAGGATGACCGAATCCAGGTTTTTGCCCAGCCCGCGCATCTCGGTCCCTATCTGTTTCCACCGGGCGGGGTTGCTGATGCTGCGCAAGGCGCGCAAATAGCTGTTCAGTACGTCTACGCATACATCGGTGCGTTCAGCCAGTTTTTCATCTTCCCTTGCAGCTGCGGCCAGTTCATTCAGTTCCCGGAAACGGGCATCAGCCCCGGTCAGGGAAGCCGCGTAAAAAAGGCCGCGCTCGGTACGGATAGCGGCCAGTTCCCGGAATAGCACGGAAGGTGCCGCCGCCACACTATCCCCACTCACCGTCAATTTCTGCACCGTCTGTAGCTGCGATTCCGTGAGGGCTGCACAATTGCTGCAACACCATATCAACAGCAATGCAACCAGAATTCTTAATAGGTCAGTCCGAACATCCATAGCGGTATTTTATTGCCAAATCCAAATTCTATGTCATCGGCAGCGATATATGCATTATCATTTCCTGTAAGTTGAGTGAATTTTTTATCTTTCCCTCCTATTTCAAAAGTATATTTTCCATCAACCAGGAAATCGCTTTGTTCCGATACCTGTACCCGGTAATCATAAGACAGTTGGTTAACAAAAAAAGTTTCACGCAGATTCCCTTTGTTTGTATTTTCGGGTGCAATAGCAAACATGATATTGGTGTTTTCAAGAAATATCTTATCCGGCTTTTGCAGACGGGTTATTCCTGAACTGCTTTTACTTAAATTAATAATAAGACCGGCATCCCCAAGGGCTCTCAGATAATTTAAAAGTCCTATACGAGTTATGCCAATTCGTTCACTTAGTTTACTTATATTGGGTATGAAAGGCACCGATTCTGCCAATACCAACAACAGTTGTTTTACTTTAGGTATATAAGAAGATTCCACGCCCCTCAATGCGGGTAATTCAATCTCAAGGATCATATTGACAACTTCTTCCAAACGTTGATAATACAATTCCGGAAGTTCATTATAATAAGGATAATAACCGTTTTTCAGATAATCGTTGAAGTGTTTAAGTACCTTTAACCCGGAGGTAATACTTTGGGCCAGGTTCATATGGTGGTCAAGTATCTCTTCCATTGAGCAGGCAGGTATATGCAAATTCAAATTCCGGTTCAGGTATTCACGAAAGGAAAATCCCTGTATTTCGTAGACAATGGCCCTTCGGCTCAGATCTGCTTTTGCATTGAGTATTTCAAGCAATGAAGATCCTGTGAAAACCACTTTTAATTCCGGATAGTCATCGTATATATTTTTTATTTCTTGCGACCATCCGGGATATTTATGCACTTCATCCAGAAACAGGTATTTGCCTCCGTTTTTAACAAAATCATCTGCCAGATTGTAAAGCTTGTTCCCTGTAAACCATATATTATCCAGACTAACATACAATACGGTCTGATCTGAAGGGAGGTGAAGTTTGATATATTGTAGCAAAAGAGTGGTTTTTCCTACACCTCGGGCCCCACGTATTCCAATGAGTTGAGCATCCCAGTTGATGGTGTCCATTATACTCCTTACAAAAGATGTCTGGGTATAAGCTAGTTTTTTTCTGAACCGTTCAAATAAATATTCCACAATTTTTTCAAAAATACAACTTTTTGTTTATTGAAGAAAACAATTATTTGTATTTTTTGTTTACTACTCTAAACACATTAAGGTCTAAACTGTATTATTAGGATTGTTGCACAATTGATAAGGGGAAGCTCGTCCCGCGGAGGGAGGGACCCGTTTGCAAAGCAAATGGGAGGCCTTCCCCGTTCAATTCGTGCACAATCCAAAAATTAATATTCTATTTTGCTTTATCCCAAAAACAAAGAACAATGAACTGCTGTAACTTTAGAAGAAAAATATTGGGTTTCCGGATCGTTAGACAAAATAAAACTATGGATCAGCGGCTTATCAAATATTTCTTCCAATCCCGTAAAATGCCTGGCATCATTTTTTCTAACCTTATCAGTCAACTTGATCTCAAAGGCAATATATCCTTCTCCCAGTTCCAAAAGCAGGTCGATTTCCCGGCCGCCCTGGATCCTCAAATGATGAAATTTGGCAGGTATCTGTAAAACATTCATTTGTTTATATAATTCGGCAACAACCAGACTTTCAAATTCCGACCCCGTGATCCCTCCGCGTTTTTGCAAAACGGCCTGCAACACTCCATTGTCCAGGTAATGCACCTTGGGTGCCTTCATCAGGCGTTTGATCGTATTTCTGCTCCAGGCGGGTAAACTAATGGTCTGGTAGCTGACCTCAAGGTAGTGAATATAACGCTGAACAGTCTTTACGGTCACACCGGTATGGTTTGCCAGGGAAGAGGCGTTGATCACTTTCCCTGTCTGCGCAGCAAGAGCACGTTGCAATTTGACAAACGGTTCCAGGTCCCTGAACGATGCAAGGTCCCTTACATCCCTTTCAAGATATGTCCGTACGTATTGTTGCAACCATATATAACGTTCTTCATCCGTGAGGACAGGATCTGTTAATGCCGGATAACCGCCAAACTGCAAATAATGATTCCATGCTTGCTGTTTTTCTGCCATTTTCTTATCTAAAAGAAAAGAGGGCACAATATCAACTTTCTTATCGGGATGGGTTATGAAACCCTGAAATAATGAAGGATCCGCTTTTTCCTCTATGCCGGAGGTATTAAGTTCAGGGACCGTAAGCGGGAACAGTTCCACGATCACACAACGTCCTGCCAGGCTTTCCTTTACTTTGGATAAAAGCAACAATTGGCTTGATCCCAGCAATATGTAACGTGGGTCCTGCCATTGATCATATACTGCTTTTATACTTTCAATTAAAACCGGCTCTTTTTGTACTTCGTCCAGAATGGCTCGTGGATACAATCTATTCCATTGGGCAGCGGTCAGCTTTAAATAGGGCCCTACGGTTACCGGATCCTCTATAGAGATGTATTCATAATCCTTAAACAGATGCCTTGCCAATGTTGTTTTTCCGGTTTGACGTGCACCTGTAAATACAATGATGCGTCCTAATTTTGTGGCCGCAATATTTGAAATATAATGCGCCAAATGCCTCGCCTTCATTTTTTATTCCAAATATAACTGTATTTTTTGGATTGCCATTCCAAAAATCACTGTATTATTTGGACTGAAGCACTAATGAACCGCGGAGGGAGTGACGAGCTTCCCCTTGTCCATTGTGCTTCAGTCTTTTTCATCAATTCGTGCACAACCCTAATCATACTTCTCGAATTCAGAATTATGGCTTTTGAATTCCGGCACCCACTTCTTGAGCAGCTGCACGGTTTCCGGCACATTCATCTCCCAGGCACGGCGGGCGATCACCGGCAGGACTTCTTTCAGTTCTTCGAAAGGGCACTGGCGTACCTGCGCCACGCGGATCTTGGGATGCACGGTGGCCGTTGAATTCTCTTCTGTGCTCAGGACTTCTTCGTACAATTTCTCTCCCGGTCGCAAGCCGATCTCCTCTACCACTATTTCTTCACCGGGTGTAAAACCGGCCAGGCGGATCATCCTCTCGGCAAGGTCCCTGATAAATACAGGCTCGCCCATATCAAAGAACATAATTTCGTTATTGGTGCTGATGGTGGCCGCCTCCATGATCAGGCGGGAGGCCTCGGGGATGCTCATAAAATACCGCGTAATGTCACGGTGCGTGAGGGTGACCGGTCCCCCGGCCTTGATCTGCTGCCGGAAATGCGGAATGACCGAGCCGTTGGAGTCCAGCACGTTCCCAAAGCGGGTGGTCACAAATTGCGTCTTCCCCGGTATCTCCCCGTGGGCAATGGCCAGGCCCAGGCCCTGGACAAACATCTCGGCAAGCCGCTTTGTGGCTCCCATCACGTTGGTGGGGTTGACCGCTTTGTCGGTGGACAGAAAGATGAACTTCTCCACATCCGCAGCAACGGCCGCCTCGGCCATGATCCGTGTCCCTTCCACGTTCACCCGAACGGCCTCGCAGGGGTTTTCTTCCATAAGGGGGACGTGCTTGTAGGCAGCGGCGTGGAAAACAATCTGGGGCTTATAGATGTTGAACAATAATTCTATCTGGTGTTTGTGGCGCACGTCGCCCACTACGGGAATAAACTGCAGATCCGGGTATTTCTTTTCCAGTTCCAGGCGCAGGTAATGCATGGGTGTTTCGGCAATATCCAGCAGAATCATTTGTTTGATGACGTTGAGCGAGGCCACCTGGCGGCAGAATTCACTCCCAATGGATCCGGCAGCACCCGAAACGAATACTGTTTTGTCCCGGAACCGGTCGGCTACGGCTTCCAGGTTGATGCATATTTCTTCCCGGCCCAGCAAGTCCTCAATGGCTATGGGGCGGATCTTCAGGCGGATGGGATCGTTTCCCCCAAACTCGTCAATGGGCGGGGCGATCATGATCTTTATCTTCTGCTCTTCACAGAAAGGAATGAGCCGGTCTTTTTCAGTCTGTACGCCTTTGTAAGTGGAAAAAAGGATGGCCTGGGCTTCGTACTTTTTCATGATCTTGATCAGGCCTTCCTTTGTTTGGAATTGATAAATGTTCATGTCGTTTAGGCGGTACGTGGTGGATTCCTTTCCGTATACGATAAACCCTACCGGGCGGTAATGAGGGCTTTTGTGCAGGCGCATTAGCAGTGCCACAGCTTTTTCGTCGCTTCCGTAGATCAGGATTTTCATGCTATGGTTGGCTACTTTTTGGTTGACCATGCCGTAGACAACGTTCATGGCTATCCTTATGGTAATAAGGGCAACGTAAGTAAGGAGCAGGTCTATGAGGAAGAAATTTATAAGAATGTCTTTGGCAAGGAGGTCCATCAGGAAAAGGACAACGGTCAGGATCACTGTTTTTATGATCACGGCAAAACCCAGTGGCAGAAGGCCTTTTACCGTCATATAGCGGATGATGTTGCGGTAGGTCTTCATCAGGTAGAATGCTATCATGCTTACGACAGCCGTGCAGATCATGACCAGAAGCAGGTAGCGCCTGGAAAGCGGTTCTGACAAAGGGAAGTATATGAGGAATACCACGGTGGAGCAAACGACGGCTATTAAGACATCTATCATGGCCACTATCCAGTATTTCAGGTAATTGAACCTGTAAAAATCAAAACGCTTTAAGATGCGTTTCTCAATGTTCCGGGATCCTTTTTCTTCATTTTCCATAAAAAAACCGTTTTATCTTCAAGATGGTGCGCCACTTTATTTCTTTCTGGATTCCATCTTATTGATTTACTGTTATTTGCTATTTATGTGTTGCTTGAGTGGCGCGGCAGCTTGAAGATGCTGCGTCCTCCTGGGTGTTCAGCAGGTACAGGGCCAATATGTGGAACTGGATGGCTTTAAGCATGTTGGGATTGGCATTTATTACTTTGTCCGAGATGCTTCCGGTGGCAGTGGCGGAGAGTTTCCCTTCCAGGACGTTGTTCACGATCTTTTCTACCTGTTCCGGGTAATTTCGGAATGTTCCCATGTGGGCCAGGAGGAACAGGAACCGGACTTCGTTTGTGATCTGCGGGAGGTCGGAGTAATATTGCAAGGCTTTGCGAATTGTTGTTTCATATTTGTACTGGTCTGCCATATCTGAATAGAGGGCGTAAGCTTCCAGGCGCTGCAAGGCTACGTCTGCGGTTACGTCCTGCCAGGAACCGTTCAGTTGCAGTTGTCCCTCCCATTTTGTGAGGAGTTTTTCCGCTTTTTTGCGGGAATTTTTGTCCGCAGCAAAGTAATGATCGTAGCACAGGATCTTGCAGAGGTAAGGCGAGTCGGCCAGGGGGAGGTATTTGTTCTGTTCTGTTGCGGCAGGTCGCTTGGTTGCGGTTGCGTGATCCCCGGCAGCAGTTATTCCTTGTGCCAGTTGCACGGCGTCAATGAGCTCTGTCGCGGCGTTTTGTGCTACCTCCATGTGATCCGGGTTGTAGTGAAAACACAGGGTGTGCAGCAAATATAAAATGCATCGGGCCCGGTCTTCCACCTTCATCTCCTGATCAAGAAATTCGGCAAGCTTTTCGGACGCGTCCAGCATACGGGCTGTTAGCGACTGGGGTGCTGCCTCGTCCCCTAGTGTCTCTGTGACCCATGGCATGGTGTAAGCCAGAATCAAGAGGTTCCTGTACCCGAAACTGATATGCGCTACCAGGTCGGGATCGGCCGGTTCCAAGGGTATGGAACCCACTTCCCTAACAAGGGTTTTAATTTTTGTTTTAAACATGATTTCCCTGAGGATTTTGCAGATCCGTAGGTGTGTCAGATATATTTATTTTTATTGTGCAAGGATTTTCATGATTGAGCAACCGGGGGAAGTCCGGAAGGACTCTTGCACCGGGTGGGTGCGCGATCCGCGCCTCGGCTTTTATGCGGCGGGAGCCTCGGCTTTCATGCGGCGGGAGCCTCGGCTTTTATGTGGCGGGAGCCTCGGCTTTCATGCGGCGGGAGCCTCGGCTTTCATGCCTCTTGTTCAATGCGCTCCAGGAACGAGGCGGGGATGTAGGTGGTCGCGACCGCAGCGACGTTTTCCAGGCGCACGACCACGCGTTTGTGACCTTTTATGCGGATGAGTTCCCCTTCTATGCCGGCAAAAATGCCTTTGATGATACGGACTTTGTCGCCGCGTCTGAGGTTGCAGGGCACCAGATTTGCCTGTTCTTCGGGGAACGTAAGCAGGAATATGAAATCCTGCATCTGTTTATCGGGAATGGTAACCGGTTTATACGTTTTTGGTTCTTTCAGGTACCTCATGTTGAAGGCGAGCTTCTGCGTGAGTGTCATGCTGGTTTTGGGATCTGTGTAGATAAAAACGTAACCCGAAATGATTAATTCGGTAAGTTTTACTTTTTTGCCGTTTCTTTCTTTTACAACATTACGAAAAGGGACAAAATTTTTGATATTCATTTTGTCCAGTTCCTGTTTTATGATCCGTTCTTTACGGTACGTAACGGCCACGTACCAGTAATATGTAGGGTTATTCATCAGGTGCAATCAGGTCAGTTGGGTCTTATAAGGTCCCAAAATTACAAAAATTCCCCTGACGAATCAAATAAGAATTACAATTTTCGTTTGTGTTTAAGTAACACTTTTAAAGAAGGCGATCTTGAAAAAAAGGCGTAAAAAACCGAGGCTTGCCTATCCTGATTTTTTACAGGTTAAACAAGTGATTTACAAAGACTTGTAGAGTTGTTTCGCTTTGTTTTTTTGGACTTTCTTCTTACACAGAAGCCAGTTCTCTTTATCTAATAGGTTACCTCAAAAGTAACAATTTTTGGTTTTCTGTGCAACACAATTTCATATTTGGTTAAAATTGTCATGTATCTGGTGGGTTTGAGTTTGATTTTGGGATTCACTTCCTGCTGGAGGGGGTGCAACGCACACATTGTTCGTTTGCCTCAGGATCAACAACTTACGGATTTCGACCCCCCTGGGGTTGATTTTCTTAACTGCCTGATATTCAACCAAACGAACAATGTGTGCGTTGCACCCCCTCTTTTGCTACTTGACGCTTGGCACATAAATTGCCATTTATACATATTAATATATAGAAAGATTTTTATGCAAAAAGATACATTTCCCGTTTTAGACATGAGTTGCGCCGGATGCGCGATGAACGTTGAGAAGAAGGTGCGTTCGCTGCCGGGCGTCAAGGAGGCTTCTGTCAATTTTGCAGCAGGAACGCTGCTCGTTGAATACGACTCGGCACAAATTGACGTTTACCAGATCCAGGCACAGGTGCGCGCCATTGGGTACCGGCTGATCATCCCCGATGAAAACACAGAGGAGAAGCAGGAGGATGCCCGGCGACGGAGCTATAAGCAGATGAAGATCAACGTGTTAGTGGCGTGGTTGTTCTCGGTCCCTCTGATGATCGTTTCCATGGTTTTCATGGATTGGGAACCTGCCAATTGGGTCATGCTGCTGCTGGTTTTGCCCATTATGTTCATTGCTGGGCGCCATTATTACATCCGCGCCTGGAAAATGTTGCGCAAAAAGATGGTCAACATGGATACGCTCATCAGCCTGAGCACCATAGTGGCATTTTTGTATAGTCTGTTCAACACCTTGTTCCCGGATTTTTTCATTAGCCGGGGCATTGACGTCCACGTGTATTACGAGGCGGCGGGCATGATCCTGTCGTTCGTGTTGCTGGGTAAGTTTCTGGAAGAGAGGGCCAAGAACAGGACCGGCTCGGCCATTAAAGGCCTCATGGGCCTCCAACCCAAAACCGCCCGCGTGCTGGTGGAAGGTGCTGGTGCGGTTTGCCCGACAGCGGGTGCTTCTGCAATGTCGGCCTCTGACTCGGCAAAAAATATGCAAATGCCAGTTTCCGGGAATACGGTTTCTCTTGCAGGTAAGGATATGCCACTTACCGAAAAGGAAGTGCCCGTTTCCCTACTGCAGGTGGGTGACCGCGTGGTGGTGCGCCCGGGTGAACGGATACCCGTGGACGGCGTTGTGGATGAGGGACTTTCGTACGTGGATGAAAGCATGATCAGCGGCGAGCCCATCCCCCTGGAAAAGCAGCCCGGCGCCAAAGTGCTCTCCGGGACCATCAACCAGCGCGGATCCCTCACAATCAAAGCCTCCCAGGTCGGGAGCGGCACCGTACTTGCGCAAATTGTGCGGATGGTGCGTGAAGCGCAGGGAAGCAAGGCACCCGTTCAGAAAATTGCCGATAAGGTCAGCTCCATTTTTGTCCCGGTGGTGATCAACATTGCCGTTGTCACATTTATCCTGTGGATGCTTATTGGCGGAACTGCCTATTTTTCAATTGCTTTGCTGGCTGCTGTTTCCGTTTTGGTTATCGCCTGCCCTTGCGCTTTGGGGCTGGCCACTCCTACCGCCCTGATGGTAGGGATCGGGAAAGCAGCCGAAAAACATATCCTTATTAAAGATGCGTATGCCCTGGAAAATATGGGCAAAGTGGATTGCATTGTTCTGGACAAAACCGGTACGCTCACAAAGGGAAAGCCCGAGGTTGAGACAATTTTTTGGACAAAGATCCCTCCGGAAACGGAAAAAGCCGTCTTCCTGGCCGGCGAAATGAAATCCGAGCATCCCCTTGCCGAGGCCATTGTCCGGTACCTGCAGCAGGATGATGTGACTCCCGTGCTTCTGAATAGTTTTGAAAGCATCCCCGGAAAAGGCATCGAGTTTTCCTTTGAAGGGAAAAAATTCCGTGCCGGCAACCTGGCGTTTGTGTTGCCGGAAGGGGTGGCTTTGGACGGTCTACATTTAGATGGTCTACCTTCCGGGGGCTGGCTGCCTGACGGCGAATTACTGTCTGGTGATGCGCCGGTTGAAGAGCCCTCATTTGAATTAGGCTATTCCGGTACTGGCAGATCAAAGACCGGCGGTCCGGAAAATTCATTGGCAGGTGAAGTGCCGGATCATTCAATTATCAAGATGATTGCCGAGTGGCAGCAGGAGGGCAAGGGCGTGGTTTTCTTCGGAGATACCACTCAGGTGCTGGCAGTTGCCGTATTAAAAGACCCCATCAAAGACACTACATGGACGGCCCTGGAACAACTGCGCAAAATGAACATCCAGGTACACATGCTCACTGGAGACTCCCGCAATACAGCAGCTTCAGTCGCAAATGAACTCGGCATAGATCACGTCGTCTCCGGCGTCCTGCCCCAGGAAAAGGAAGACTACATTAAGCAACTGCAGGACCAGGGCCGGTTTGTTGCCATGGTAGGCGACGGCATCAATGACTCCCAGGCACTTGCCCGCGCCCACGTCAGTATAGCCATGGGCAAAGGCACCGATATTGCCATGGACGTGGCCCAGGTTACATTGACGACTTCAGATCTCACGCTTCTGCCGGAAGCCATCAAACTCTCCCGGAGAACCGTCCGCATCATTAGGCAAAACCTCTTCTGGGCCTTCATCTACAACACTTTGGGCATTCCCATAGCCGCCGGCATCCTCTACCCATTCACCGGCCTGCTCCTGAACCCCATGTGGGCCAGCGCTGCTATGGCCTTCAGCTCCATTTCCGTCGTGCTCAATAGCCTCCGGCTGCGGCGGTGAAGAAGGGCGGGCTGCGTCTAATGCGCTAAGATTCGGACTTTGGAGCTCGCCCTGCATCATGAGCTGCGGCTCTGGCTGCCGCGGTGAAGAAGGGCGGGCAGCGGCTGCGGCTGCGGCTTCTGCTGCAGAGCCATCGCAGAGAGGGGGTGCAACGCACACATTGTTCGTTTGCCTCAGGATCAACAACTTACGGATTTCGACCCCCCTGGGGTTGATTTTCTTAACTGCTTGATATTCAACGAAACGAACAATGTGTGCGTTGCACCCCTTTTTCTCAATTCTTCCCCAGCTACCCCCGCACCCTCTGCAGCCACCTCTGCAGCCACCCCTGCACTCTCCCAAGCCACCCCCAAACCATCCGCACCAGCAGCTTCAAGGGATTGTGGGCCGGCAACTCGGCAAGAGCTATAAAATCTTCAATCTGCACGCTTTCAGTATTTTGCAGTGCATCTCCGCGGCAGATGAACCATTTAACCGCTTCTGCCCTATGACTAGCCCCACCATCATCATCCCTACTTGCGCCCGTTTGCGTTTCCCCCTTCATTTCCACCACCCGATGCATCAGAAAGCTGTCTTTCCATCGGTAGAGGATCACATCCCCCACTCCGATCTGCTGCGGATCTACAGGATGCAGCAGGACGGTGTCGCGGCGGTCCAGCAGCAATGGATTCATGCTGTTACCCCTCACTGGCAATCGTACCGTTCGTCCTGCACCTATCTGTTCTTCAATCAGTTGCAGTACTTCTTTATTAGGTAGGTATTTATAATGGCGTTTCATCATAACTTCATGCAATACTTATCTCTTCCTCTCCGCCGGCTATTCCCTTCACCCTTCACCCCTCTTTTCCGCCGGCTCTTTCCTTCCTCGCTCCAAAAATTTTCTGGAAAATGTGCTCAGCCGCGGATGGCTGGGGTAAACACTCCAGCCGATAAACCGGGATCGTTTTCAGGACCTCGGAAATAATCGTGCAAATGTCATCGTGCAAATCCTCGTCCTTCAGGTAAGCCGGCGGAAACGAAGGGTACAAAGCGGCTAAACCCTGTACAACATTCAGGCGTGTAGACCTGTTGAACGGCGCCTGCTGCAACCGCACAAACGCCGCAACCGGGTAATTTTCATTGTGATAGACCTCCCCCTTTCCGCTCCAGGGCGAACCATATATATAAGGTATTCTTTCCCTTGTGCCGCCTAAGCACCGGACTGTCGTCGTTCAGCAGTCGGCTGCCCGGAATGTTTTCCAGCCAAAGCCTCGTATGGGTGCTTTTGCCCGTCCCGGATTCCCCCAGGAACAGAGGAACATCTACGTAAACACCTCCCAGGTCCAGTGAACCACATTGCTGCTCCTGCAAGATCTGCATCAATTCGCGCTCCAGATCTTTGTCCACCTGTGTAGTCGTCACATTCAGGAAATTTTTATGATTTTCTACCGGGATGCCTTTATAATAAAACTTCGAATGCTTTGATCCATCATTCTCTACCGGGATCCCCCTTTTCCGCATCACCTCGTTTCCCTTCTCAAAACTGTCCGGGCAGCCTGACAAATAAATGTCCAGATCTCCGCACTCCCGATGCTCCGGACGGGGATACATTTCAGCCAGGCCGAGTCCTTTGAGCATCATCACCCTAATCCCCGACTCGGCAAAAATCCCGGCAAGCTCTTTCAAAGCCTCCCGCTGCAGGTGGTTCACCTCCTGGATATACCTGACGCTCAACCCCCAACGGATCTTCAACTCCCTCATTTTCTGCTGCTCCGCAGCACTTTGCCGAGTTTTTCCTTCACCGGCAATCTCCTCGCATGCCTTATCAGATGCCACTACCGGAACTCCCTGCCCTGCCTGCAATTTTTCCAACGCATCCCATGCAATAGCCAGCACCCCCTGACGCGCAGCAGCTTTGAACAAACGCTGCCATTGTTCCGCTGAATAGTCGGACAATAACCGGACAATATTATTGTCATGCAACATTACGGCGTGATCATGAGGATCGTTTGTCCCGATTGATGCACCGGGCCAAAATTCGTGATTGACTAGTCGGATAAGAAGTTGGTAATCAGGTGAAAGGCGCATAGCCATCAATTTTCAATCAACCCGGATTTTTGCAGGGAATCGCTCCACGATTTCGCATCAGTCATAGCTTTTTCCTTCTTGAGACCATACTTCTCCATCAATATTCCGGCAACGGTCTCTACCGTGAACTCCTTTCCCTCTAATGCATTCCAAAGCATCTCCGCAGTGCTGTTCAACACAATGACCTTGCTAAGATCCAGCCCGTCTGCATTTTGTATTACTACCATCTTCTCACCCGCCACATCCTTGAGCTTGTATTTAGGATTGAGCTTCATGATATAAATATAGCAAAAAAAATGAAATGGTGCAACGCACACATTGTTCTTTTAACTCATTTTCAAGCAATTACAAATTTCACCCCCCCTGGGGTGCTTTTGGCTATCCTGCTAATTTTCAGGCAAAAGAACAATGTGTGCGTTGCACCCTAATCTGCAAGCCCGACCATCGGGTTTTAATTTGCCGGTGAAGGCAGAATTTTCTAACTTTGAAATCCGCACAATTTTGTTGAATCAGTGAAGTTGAATCTTAAAGTTGTTGCGAGATGCATAGAAGCGAACGAAGAAAGAGGCCGAGGGAACAATCCGGGTTTTTCCACATCATTCTCATTTCTAATTTTCAAAACCTTATTTTTAACGACGCTTTGGAGAGGTACCAATTCCTAAAGTTCGTAGACAAATACGTCAAAAAGTACGGAGGCAAAATCTATGCTTTCTGCCTGATGAACACACACATACACCTGTTCATCTGGACTGACCACCTCTCGGATATGATGCAATGCATTCTGCACGACTATTCATTATGGTACAACAAGCGTCACGGGCAAAAAGGCAGCATTTTAAGAAAACCTTTCACGAGTTATCTAAAATATTCTCGGCAAAGCCTGCTTGACACCGTATTGTACATCCTTCGAAACCCTTACGTGGACGGCCTTTGCTCACATCCGCGATATTATTTCTGGTCCTCTTATGCCTTCTATTTTGAATCCAGGCCGAGGCTTTCGGAATTCATTTCCGTGGATCCTTCGATCGTCCGCAATGCCTTTTCCTCCGGTGCCGAGTTGTATCGGGTCGCCGCCATTAATCCCAAGCAAGAAGCTAACCAGGCCTATGAGGAATTTCTTGAGCAAGCCAATCGAACCCATCTTTCCGATGACCAGGTACTTCGCCAGGCAAAATCGCTAGCCGGCAGTAAGGCCCTTGATAAGCTTCCGCAATCGGATCTCAATCAGCTCATCATCCAGCTACGCAAGCAACCAGGCGCCTCTATACGGCAAATATCCTCTGTCTTGCATGTGAGTCAATATTATGTGCGTTGCACACTTGATTCGTTTTCCTCATAATCAGCCACTTACGAAATTCAACCCCCCAGGGGTGCTTTTAGCTAATCCTCTGAATGTCAGCCAAAAGAACAATGTGTGCGTTGCACACATTGCATCGCAAAAAAAAGCACCTCCAGAAGGGGTGCTTTTTTCGTTCCTTTTTGAGATTCTGCAAGATACATGAAGCATTTAACGGCCACAACAACGACCAAGACCACAACCGCACTCACCCGCAGTTAAACAAAAAGCAACAAAATCAATACTATTAGAAATGTAACCCCAAGGGTCAGCATGATCTCGTTTCTTACAATTTTCTTCATTACTAAAGAGTGTTGGATTTTTTAAACGCGGCAAATGTAGAAAACTTTTTGATTGGTTGTCATTGAAAAAGGAAAAAGGAACGTTTTTCTGCCCAAAACCACCAACAATACCGGGAAAATTGTCCGAACCCGGCACCAGATCCGAATGGTAAACCGACCGCATATCCAGATGCTAAGCCGGTAGTATTACTAGAAGCCTGCCGCAGATCCAGAACGGAGCGGCACGCTCATAGCCCACCAAAGCGCGTCAAAGACAGATAGACCCGCCAAAACTAGCCATCCAAAAAATCCTAATGAATCGCCCTAAGCAGATAAAACCTTCCAAACAGCCTGCTCCAAACAGCCTGCTTCAATCAACCTGCTCCAATCAGCCTGCTCCAATCAACCTGCTCCAAACAGCCTGCTCCAACCAGCCTGCTCCAATCAGCCTGCTCCAAACAGCGCGTTCAACCAATCTTAACGAATCGAATAGATCAGATCACCCTCTTATTCTGCATCTGGCAGATGAGTTCTATGGCCAGGAGTGAGTCTTCGTCGCCTTTCTTGGCGGCCTTCAGGTACCATTGCATGGCGGCTTCCTCGTTCTGGTTTACGCCGAGACCTTCTTTGTAGCAGTAACCTACGCGGCTTTCGGCATGCATGTCGCCCTGGTCAGCCGCTTTTTTATACCAGAAAAACGCCTGTTCGTAATCCTGAACCACGCCCTGCCCGTAAAAAAACCGGTCGCCCAACTCGATCTGGGCCGGAATGTGCCCCTGTGAAGCGGCTTTGCTGTACCATTGGAAAGCTTTCCGGTAATTCTGCCCGGTGCCCGTTCCCCGGCGGAAGCAATCGCCCAGATTTTTCTGGGCCTCAGCATCCCCCTGCTCGGCAGCTTTTTTGAACCAATCGAAGGCCTGGTGCGGGTCTTTTTGAACACAACAGCCGAGTTCCAGGTAGAAGCCCGAACGCTTTTGCGAGCGGATGAACCCCTGTTCCGCCGATTTTTTGAACCAGTAAACGGCCTGCTCGGCATCCCTTTCCACACCGATGCCTTCGTCATAACATATGCCGAGGTTATACTGCGCTTTGGCATTCCCCTGCCGTGCGGCCTTCCTGCACCATTCGAAGGCTGTCTGCGTGTCTTCCTCCACACCTTCCCCGCGGCAATAACAACAGCCGAGGTTATTTTGTGCCCTGGCGCAACCATTTTCTGCCGCCTTGGTATACCACTCAATGGCCTTATGACAGTCTTGTTGAACGCCGAGTCCAAATTCGTAACATATTCCTATCTGATTCTGGGCGTGCACATTACCCATGCCTGCAGCTTTTACGAAACACCCGAAGGCTTCTGTAAAAAAGGCGTCTGTCCAGTCTTCATTGGCGTTTCTGGCATCCAGTCCTTTATCGTAATAGAAAACACCCTGCAAAAAATGTTCTTCGGACGTTTCAGTTATAGTTTTTTGTGTACGTCGGTCTTCAGGTTTCATAAGTGAGGAAATTTGTATTGCAAGATAAATAAAATGAACGTTTTTTTCAAAAAAAACACATATTCATAAAAATAAAAAAAGCCCTCCCGATAAAAGAGGGCTTCATCTAGTAAACCAAATTCTATAAGCAGATTCCTGAAAGGTTATTCAGTATATCCCGGGTTCTGTTCCAGGTTGGGATAGATCTGTCTTTCTGTATGAGATATTGGAAGTACGACCTTGAAGTAATTCCAGTCAATTTCTTCCGGACATCCGGCTGATACAGCAAAGTTGTAACCGTCACCATCGCTGCGTACAATGGACCCTCCTATTCTCATCATGTCAAAGAACCGATGTCCTTCTCCAATAAATTCTTTCCTTCTTTCATCTTGTATCAGATCCTCGGTGGCTACAACGTCCGTTGTCGATGGATTGGCACGTTTACGGATGGCATTCAGGTAATTGCTTGCCTGATTGACCCCTGCAGATCCCTTCAGAGCACCTTCGGCTGCAATCAGGTAAGCCTCGGCAAGTCTTAAGATGCGCGGGTTGTTCAGGCGAAAATTTACGCCATTGGTCCCAGGGAATTTGCATAGCCAGGCTTTGGAGATTTCGTATTTGGAATCCGTCCTGAGGAACTCAGCTCGAATATCTCCGGGCTCGGATTGTACCAGGTTGATCCAGCTGACAGTGGGTATGAGTGAAGCCCCAGCCGATACGTCACCGTGCCAAAGATTATGGTAAAAGGATACATACCCTCCGTCGTCGTCAATGGTAGATTGGGTTGTCACAAAAAATTCCAGTAACGTTTCATCTCCTCCTTCTTGTTGCCAGTAATCAAGATATTCCTGGTTGGGAACCAGATTATAGGGAGACTGATCAATGACTTCTTTGGCAGCGTTGTATGCTGCATCCCAGTCACCTTTGTACAAATAGACCCTGGCCTGGAGAAGTTTGGCAGCCCAATAATTGAAATGGCCTGTATTTTTGTCCTTTGACAGTAGGGACAATGCCTGATCAAGGTCAGATAAAATCAGGTCATACGTCTGTGCAACGGTACTTCTGTCCTGCTTGGCATCGGAAATAGACACCACATCGGTAATAAGAACTGCTCCAAGAGAAGCTCCGTTATCCTTCATGTAAGGATAGCCGTACATTCTGGCAAGGTCAAAATAGATCAATGCCCTTACCGCATAAGCCTGCCCTTTGTAATCATCTCGTTTTTTCTTGTCTGCACTCGTGGCAGGGTCAAGTTTTTCAATGTTAGCCAAGAGAGTATTGCACCTCATAATAGTTTGGTAACATTTTTGCCACATATTAAAATAAGTGTTGGATTCAGAATCGTATCCCAGTGTGTATATTTGTATCCATCCCGAGGACATAGTACGCGGCTGAATGTTGTCTCCTCTTTCATCTCCCATCAGTTGCATGTATGTTCCATAATAATCATACCACTTCAGGTCCACGTATAGTCCGTTAACGGCAATACCAGCATCGTATAATGTGAGCATTGCAGTTTCAGCCACAACCACATCGGTTGGTTCTGTGTCCAAAAAGCCTTTACAGGAGGAAAAAGATGTTATCACTCCCAGGCAAATTATTGAAATAATTATATACTTTTTCATAGTCATATTCTGTTTATGGGTTAAAGTGATATTTCAACTCCAAGTGTAACGGTTCTCAATGCAGGCAGGTAGAAATTATAATACCCGTCGGCTCTGACTTCCGGGTCGAAGTTCAGACCCGTAAATGTCAATAAATTAGCACCGGCAAGATATACTCTTGCATTGGAAAGACGCAGGAATCGCTTTACCTTGTCAGGCAGTGTATAAGAAACCGTAAGGTTTTTCAATCTCAGGTAATCTCCTTTCTTCAGGGCACGGCTGGAATCGTAATATCCGCCTCCGGTATTTCCGGCTATACGTCTGGGCAGGTATGTCTGGTCACCGGCGTTTTGCCAGCATTCAATCTGAGATTTTGCAATATTGGCGTATAAATTATAACCGTCCGTTTCCATATCATCTACACCATTATCCCACACATAATGGCCGTATTTATAAGACCATGCCATGGAAACAGAGAGTGAACGCCAGGTAAAGGCAGCGTTGAATCCTCCGTAACCTTTTGGAATCGCGGTCATGCCTTCCAGAATAGTGGAAGAGGCCTGTGACCTGGAAACAAGGGTTCTGTCACGAGTGCCGTCATCCAGTATTTTGTTGGAATAATAAAGAGGTTCACCGGTCTCGGGATCAGGACCGTAATACTCCCTGGTATAATACTGAACATAAGAATAACCTGCTTTCCATATCCAGGGACGTGACACTATCTGTTCTCCTTCTTCCGAAAGAGATAGCACTTCATTATGCAGTGTAGCCCAATTTAACCCAAGATTCAGGACCATGTCTCTTTTCTTAATAACATCTAGACTAAAAGCGAGTTCAAGGCCCTTGTTAACCATGGAACCGATGTTGGTCAAAGCAGAAGTAAATCCCGTGGTAGAAGGTACCGAAGCATCCAGTAACAAGTCCGTAGTGAGTTTGTTGTAATACTCGGCAGTTATATCTAAACGATCAAACAACCTGGCATCCACGGCAATATTCCAGTTTTTGTTCTTTTCCCAGGTTAAATCCGCGTTGGCCAGATTATCCGGATACCCGGCTCCTTCAGTTCCGTATGTCCAATAATCAAAAACAGCCTTATAAGCATACCTGCTGGAAGGAAGTGTACCGCTAGTCCCGTATGAGCCTCTAATCCTCAGATCGTTTATCTGACTAACATTACTCATGAACCTTTCATTGCTGATCCTCCATGACCCTGAAACAGACCAGAAGCTTCCCCATCTGTTTTTGGGGCTTAAGCGGGATGAACCGTCCCGGCGGAACGATGCGGCCAGGTAATATTTGGAGTTGTAATCGTAATTCAGGTTGCTGATGGCTGACAAGATATTGGCATCTGCGACGTAAGTGAAGGCTTCATCGAGGGTAGTAGCCAAAGCAGATTGTGTAGCTCCAAAATTGGTGAAATCAACCATACCTACACGGGTATATGTGAAATGTTCTTTTTCTGCCTCCCAACCTACCATCGCTGATATATGGTGATTGCCAAACGTCTTGTTGAAATTCGCCACTGTGGAACTAACTACCTTATTTACAAAGCGATATCTGTCTGACATATAGCCGTTTCCATAGGCAGAGAAATTTACGTGCCCGTACAACCATCCAAAGCGGTCATGCATTTGAAGGAAGTCGTCACTAACAATGGTTTTAATTTTCAGGTAATCGGTCAGTCTCAATTCTGCCCATCCTTTCAGGATTACACGCATTTGATTGGCATCGTTGATCTGCAAATTAAATTGTCCGACCGGATTTCTCTGGGATCCTCCGTTATAGGATTCCATCCAGTAAGATCCGTCTGAGGCATACTGGAAAGGCCAGCGGCTTGTCAAGTGAACTTTCCATAGGTAAAATGGGTTGTCTTTTGCAGCTCCTTCCTGATGTCCGCTTTGTGTTTGATTGGAGAACTGAACTGAACCACCTATGTTAAGCCGTTTCCCAATTTTGGTTTCTGCATTAATGGTGGCTGTTATTCTTTTTAAATACTCAATAACGTTTACTCCTTTATCGTCATTGTATGCCAGAGATGCAAATACTTTTGAATTATCTCCGCCTCCGGAAATATTGTACTCATAATTCTGGCTTATACCTACTCTGAACAATTCTTTTTCCCAATCCACATAAATAAATTCAGATTTTCTGGAAGGATAGTATTTTTCCACCATGGCATCTACGTAGTTGTCCAGAGATCCATACGGTTGCCATTTAACGGGATTATCCGTTCCATAATTTGTCCAGGACTCACGGTGCAATATTTCAGCTTCTTCATCGGAAGCCAAAGGATAGTTATCCATAGCAAAATATGAAAGTCCGACATTTGCGCGGAAAGTAGAAACAGGTTTTCCTTTTCTGCCAGTTTTTGTGGTAATCAGGATAACTCCGTTAGATGCCCTTGATCCGTAAAGAGAAGCAGCCGCTGCGTCTTTCAATATAGTTATGGATTCAATGTCTCCCGGGTTCAAGAAGTTCATGGAGCTGGTAAAAATATTGTCGGATCCCCAGTCTCCGCTAGTAGCGGGTATTCCGTCAATTACATACAAAGGTTCGTTACCTGCATTAAAAGATCCAAAACCGCGTACCCTGATTTCGGGAAGCGACCCTGGTTGTCCTGATCTTTGAGTGATCTGTACTCCGGGAACTGAACCGACGATAGCCTGTTCAAAACTTACAACGGGAACGTCCTTAAATTTGTCTTGTTTGATCTGTGTAGCAGATCCTGAGTAAGATCCTTTCTGAACAGTTCCGTAAGCAACAACCATTAATTCCTCCAGACCAACTGATTCCTGAGACAATTCAACATCGATCCGGTTTCTTCCGTTGACAGGTACTTCCTGTGAGCTGTACCCAATACATGAGAATACCAGGATGGCATCCTCAGGTACATTGGTAAAAATGTAAGAACCGTTAACATCAGTAGCTGTAGTCGTTTGTGTTCCTTGTATGCTTATGGTAACATAAGAAACAGGTGACCCGTCTGATGCATCGGTAACACTTCCGGTAATTTTTGTTTGAGCCACTGCAACACCAGATAATAGGAGCATGCTGCAAAGACAGATAAAAATCCGTTTTTTCATCATTTATTAAGATTAATAGGTTAAATAATGGGGTCTCATGATGTTGGGAAATTGGTGTCAGATGTCCAGTAATATTTACAAATATATAAAAATATCAAAGTGATTGACTGTCATTCGGATAATTTTTGGCGGGTCTGAAAGGCATAAAAAAAATGCTGCCCTTTTGAGACAGCATCCCCCGATTATTTTGTGATCCGTCTGGGGTTCGAACCCAGGACCCCAACATTAAAAGTGTTGTGCTCTACCAGCTGAGCTAACGAATCAAAGGGGCTGCAAAAGTAGCCATAAATTTTTTATCTGCAAAA
This sequence comes from Bacteroidales bacterium, assembly GCA_011620605.1. GTDB lineage: Bacteria > Bacteroidota > Bacteroidia > Bacteroidales > UBA932 > DMER64. Next base: position 28,610 of record WOYW01000005.1, read on the forward strand.
ATTAGTAAATTTTTTTCTAAATTCGCTTTTGACAACAGCCGTATTTATGGTACTTCTGGAAGTTTGCTGTACCGGAATTGACAGCGCCCTGAACATGCTTCAGGAAGGCGCTCACCGCGTAGAACTCTGTTCGGTTCTGGAATGTGGCGGCCTGACCCCCACCTGGCTCTCCCGCCTACGCGACCTGCCTACGTTTTCCCGTATTAACGAGCACCCTTCCATTGCGCGGCTTGCAACTCCCGGACTGCCGGCCTCTGACGAGGTTAGCCCTGCCTCTGCCCCGGAAAGCCGGCACATTGACCTTTTATCCCATGCCCACGTGCTGATCCGGTGCCGCCCCGGCGATTTCTGTTATTCACAGGCCGAGGTGGATGAAATGTGCCGAAGCATCCGCCTGTGCCGGGAAGCGCGGGTCAAAGGCGTTGTTATAGGGGCACTTACGCCTGATGGCAATTTGGACCTGCCGGCCCTCCGAAAGATGATCCATGTGGCCACCGGATCCAACCCGATTCCACCAACGGCAATACCACGTAATACACCTTCCACATCGTTTTCTAATACGCTGTTTTCTCAGGCAGAACCCCCTCAAGGACCCGCTATAGCCGCTCCCTCAGACAACCGGGCCCTTACCATGGTCTTTCACCGCGCCTTTGATGAATGCCGGGATCCTTTTGGTGCCTTGGAGCAGATTATCAGCATGGGCTTTCATACCCTGCTGACCTCGGGCCAGGCCCCCACTGCCGAACAAGGCATCCCATTGCTGAAACAACTGGTGGAACGGGCCAACGGCCGCATCAACATCATGGCCGGCAAAGGCGTCACCCTGGACAACGTCGCCCGCATCATCCGGGAAACCGGAGTGCCCGCTGTTCACCTGTCTGAGAGGCAGGGCATCTTCAAGCTGCTGCGCCAAATCCAAAATGCAAATTTCTAAAACCCTGATATACTGACCTATGAGAATTTTTAAAAATAAAGTGGCGCGCCAGCTTGAAGATGCTTTCCGCCTGCGCACCACTCTGCCAGCTCCTCTGCGCGCCGCACAGAGCACCCTCCTGCTGACCTCACTCCTGCTGCTGACGGCCTGCAGTACGTTCACCCAAAAGCAGGCGCTGGATTACCTTTATGAATATATGCCGCTGAATGACAGGGCCGAACAAAGCCGGGAGTATTTCCAACAAGCTGTAGAACAGGCCTTCCGGACAAAGGATATGCCCTGGGGCAAGGCCATTACGGAGGATCTGTTCAAGCATTACGTGTTGCCGCCCAGGGTGAATAACGAGTACCTGGACAATGCCCGGGAGGTTTTTTACAAGGAGTTGTATCCGCGTGTGAAGGATCTGAGCATGTACGATGCGGTCCTGGAGGTGAACCACTGGTGTCGCGAAAAGGTGGAGTACAGGCCTACTGACATCCGCACCTCGGCGCCGCTGCAGACGGTCGCGCGCGGCTACGGACGATGCGGGGAGGAATCGGTGGTGGCCGTCTCGGCATTAAGAAGCATAGGCATTCCCGCCCGCCAGGTTTACGCCCCGCGCTGGTCGCACACCAACGACAATCACGCCTGGGTGGAGGTTTGGGTGGACGGCCGGTGGCATTACCTGGGCGCCTGCGAACCCGAACCGGAGCTGGACCGGGGCTGGTTTACGGACGAGGCTTCCCGCGCCATGCTCATCCATACGTTCGTGCCCGGGGACCTGCGGGATCCCAAAGAAGAGATCCTGTCTTTCAACAGGTTATACACAGAATTGAACGTTCTGGAGCAGTATGCCCCGGTCAAAAAAGCCGTTGTGCGCGTGGTGGATCCCTCCGACCGGCCTCTGGAAGGGGTGCAGGTTTCGTTTGGACTTTATAATTATGCCGAGTTTTACCCCCTGGCGCAGCGCCTGACCAACGGCGACGGCCTGGCCAGCCTCACCACCGGCTTGGGAACGTTGTTCATCGAGGCGTATTTTGAAGGGGCTCTTACCCCCGGCACTGCAACGCAGGAACCCTCTGCTTCCGGAACTGAGGCTGTGGGTGACGGGACTAAAACCGGGGGAGCAGAATCTGTGAATAGCGGGCAGACACAGTGGTATGCAGCGGCGCCGTACCCGGTACCTGCGCTTGATACCCTGACGCTGGTCCTTGCCGGGGATCCCAGGCCCGTGAACGGTCTGGAGGAATACCTTCTGACACCTCCGGCAGCTACTGCCTTTGACGACTCGTTGAGTGCACCTTCAAAAGCCCGGCTGGACTCGCTTTGTGCCATTGACGATTCGCTGCGCATAGCCCGCCTGGCAAGCCAACCGCCGGGACATACCGAAGCCTTCCTGAACTCCATCCCTGAATCTGACCGTGAAACAGCTGCCCGCCTGGTATCGATGCTCAATGAAAAAGACTTCCTGGAAGCCACCCCGGAAACCCTTAACGACTGGCTGACCGGTATCCAACGTCTGAAGGATGTCTCTGATACTTCTTCGTATTATTGGGATTATGTCATGAACCCGCGTATAGCCAACGAAGCACCACTGCCCTACAGGGAAACCCTTTGGAAGCTTCTTTGTGAACATGGCATGCAGGCACCCGGAGCCAACCCGTCCACACTCCAGGCCGTAGATAGCATCATAAACGCACTGGAAATGGCCCCGGAACTCAACCCCCGCGGCTTTCCCGTAGCACCGGCCGCCACCGCCCTATACGGAATTGCCGATGAGGCCTCCCGTGAAGTGCTGCGCGTGGTACTTTACCGCACCGCCGGCATCCCCGCCCGGATAGATCCGGTCACCAAGCGCACCGAAACCGCAGCAGTTGCATCTTCAAGATGCCTGCGCCTCCAGGCCACAGCCGGACCTGAAGGCACATTGCCCGCCTACGATACGGATTTTACCATACAGCGTTGGGAGAACGGCCGTTACCGGACTTTGGGATTTGGGTATGAATCAGGTGGTGTGACACAGGAACGGCTTTTCAACACGGATCTCTTGCTGCCGGCCGGGTTGTACCGCATAGTATATGGTATCAGGGCTGATGACGGGAGCGTTCGGGTGCGGGTGCAGCGCAAAAATCTCAGAGATTCTGCGCAAGAAACAGTCAGTGAAATTTTCAACCTGCAGTAAATCTGGCACTTAAAGATCTCCTAAAAACCCCGTTGCGCAGAATCTCTGAGATTTAGAGCGGGTGGGCGTATATGCCCAGAAAGATCTCTCGGGCCTTTTGGAGCCGGGCCGGGGTGAGTTGGTCTGTGTAAATATCCGATTGGGGCAGATATTCACGGAAGGGGATATCGGAACCGGAATCCAGAAAAAGTTTTTCCATGCGTTTAATAAAGGATGTTCTGTATTCCGGTGTATAGTGATCACTGAAACGGGTGGTTCCGTGTAAGAGGTCGTAAGCGACGTAGTTAGATGGAAAATACCGGTAGTTGTGGGTTATTTGATTATCGATCAGGTCGCAGACTCGGGCGGAAAATGTGGCAAAATCATCCCCCCGGTAGGGGTCAAGCTGCTCCCTTGAAATGGGATCTCCAACATTAATATGTACACGGCCTTTGTATTGTGTGATGCCTGTCAGGATACTGTTCAGGTCCTCACCTTCTTCTTTTTCCCGGCAATCTCCGTCCAAAACGGCAAGCAGTTCGCGGGCCTTTAAATAATCACAAGGCTCGTATTCGTACGACATCGTTACCGGAACGATGTTCAGCGAAGCATAGTTTTCAACCGGATTTTTACGGGATCCGCTCATGGCCATCATTTTCACCAACGCATGGGAGGTTTTGTCTATGCCGTCTTTCGTACGGCCGTTGCGCTGGGCTATCCAACAGGAAACACCTTCGCCGACGCAGCTGCGAATGAATTCACTAAGGATGGTTGAATTCTTGAACAAAGTCCGCTTGTTTCCCTTACGAACGACCTTGAACATTTTGTTGGAACGGGCAATGTCTTCTGCCAGTTGATTGATCAGCAGGTTGTCCCCATAGGTGATCATACTGGTGGGCAGGTTGTTGTATACAAAGACCATCTGCAGCAGGGAAGAATCCAGGATAATGTCACGATGGTTGGAAATATACAGGTAGCCCTTGTCCCGTTTGATCTCCGGACTGAAATCATAAGTAAACTGTTCCATGGTCGTTTGTATGACACACTCATTGAAAGCGTACATCCATTCCATCTGGAACTGAAAAACGGTTTTAATTTTAAGAACCTTACGAATGGCTTCTTCCGGAGTGATTCCTGGAAAAATGAGCCCGGCTACCAAAGGAAAATACGTATGGGCTGCAATTCGCTGCATGGCCTCCGGTATTTCCTTATCTGTATAGGGCCTTAAATGTTCAGGAAAATCTTCAATCACAATACTTCTTTTAATTCAACAATAACTGCCCCGCAACCACTTCACAACTCTTCAGCAACCACACCACTCTCACATTAAATCTGCCACAAATTCAATACCAGATTGAACGTTATCAATAAATCCGTAACATTTCAATGCAAAAACGTTCTTCCCGCAGATCGTAATCCATCTGGAAATTTGCGGGAGGTCTTTTAAGTAAACACAATAATGAGGATACATACCCTCCATAACATTCCACATACCCGGCCAGCAAAGTATTCAAACCGGGTTCGGTCTCAAAAATACCGTGACAAGTCCGGAAATACTGTTCGTATATAAACCCGTCAGACAGATATATTCCCGTTTCCCCGGATATCTTATGACGGCATGCAATGCTGCTGCAAATAGCATTGGGGATCACCCGCTCGTAAGCCCTCTCGTTAACAGTCAATCCTTCCATAACACGGACAAGCGTATAATCGGCACCCAGACAACCCGAACGCGAATAAATCAACAACCCCATATCGGGCTTTTCCTGTTCCACATCGTACCCGTTGTGGCGCATCAGCAACTCGGCAGTTATGAAGCCAAGTTTGCTGTAATCATCCATATTATTGTAGTCGTGGTAATTGACGTTTAATTGCTCGTACACTTTATCCAGATCTTCTCCCACATTATTTCCCATCATGAATTTTTCAAGCTCCTGAAGCCGCACTCCGTCCACGATAATGGAATGGTTTGTGATCCTGCAATAAGACTTAATTATCATAACTTACCTTTCTTTGGTAAATAAAGCCACGGCATTCACGCCTCCGAATCCCATGGAAACGTTCAGAAAACTGTTTTTTCGCGAAGACTGCACCTCGGTAACAACATTTACTTTACCCGGCATTTCTTTCTTATGAAACCCCAGGGTGGGCAATATTTCTTCATTCTCCAGGGACCTGGCACCCAACACACTGTTCATTAAGCTGGTAGAGCCGGAACTGTGTCCAAAGTTTCCTTCAAAACAATTCATAGGCACTCTGCGTAACCCACTCTTTTCCAATACTGTAAGAACCATTTTGTCGTAACTTTTCAGCCCTACACCGTGAACGTTTATGAAGGACAGGTCCCGGACAGACTCCTCCTGCATTACGGTATGTAAAGCCCGTTGAAGCGCTTTTCCATCCGGATGAGGTTTTTGGGCATAACAGGGATCGTTGGTTACCACACCACGTACAAATTTTATAACAGACTGTAAATGAAGGTCCTTCCTGTCTTTGAGGTATCTTTCTTCACTCATGTATATGGTGCAGGAAGCCGATTCTCCTGGATTGGTCCCGTCGTAAGTATTATCGAACGGCCGTACAAAATGTTCCGATACAAGTCCTGCACTCCGTAACAAAGCTATAGTGAACATGCTGAGTAATTCCACACCTATAACAACCGCAAAATCGTAAGGACTTCCTTTACACAATAACCGGTTCGCGACGATCTGGGCCTGCAAACCGGACAAAGATGAATTCATGACTACATAGGGTCTCCCCGGTAATTTCAATTCATCCATCATCCGTTGAGGGACGTGCCAGGGATAAAGCCGGGGCCTGGTAGTATGATCGCTCAGCTCCCTGTATGAATCCACATCGCCCTTGGTTGTACAGAATACTAATGCTACCTTACGACTGGATAAGATCTCGTTACGGTATTGGTCGGGAACGGTATTGGATACAGCCGATTCAAAGACAGCAGACATTGCCTGGCGGTAACGGGACATGGCGTGTGTACGTGCTCCGCAATAGGGCGCCGCCAAAGCTTCCAGATCCCGCGGACTGATAAGAGCGGCCTTAATAGGATAGGGCATGTTCCGGAATCCGGCCTGAAACTGCCTGATCCCGGTATAACCAGCTTTAACGGCCTGATAATTTTCCTCGGTAGTGGCTCCCAAAGGTGATATTATACCGTCACCAATTTTATACATCATATTACTACAAATTTATGAAAATTTCCAGAATATGATAAATTTGTAGAAAAACCTGTAATGAAGTCTGTAACCTTTCTGGGAATATTGTTTTTGAGCGTTTTTCCCTGCTCTGCCACATTGTTCGGAATCCCTAATGATATTTGCCGGGGCGGAGACGTTGTGGCAGAAGCAGTGCCCGGAACGGACGGAAGTGTGCCCAGGCGGAAGAAGGTGGGTCTGGTGCTGAGCGGAGGAGGAGCCAAAGGGATCGCTCACATTGGGGTTTTAAAAGTGCTTGAAGAAGCCGGCATCCCCATTGATTACATTGCCGGAACCAGCATGGGAGCCATCGTGGGCGGCATGTACGCCATAGGCTTCAGCCCGGCTGCCATGGACAGCATCATGCGCATCCAGAACTGGCTGAACTTATTGAGCGACAAGATCACCCGTGACAAACTCTTTTTCACTGAAAAGGAAATTTCTGATAAATCCCTGATCACCATTCCTTTTGATAAAGACCGCTTTTACATATCTACCGGGTTGCTCAGCGGCGGTACCGTTATGGATATGCTGAGCGAATATACCGTGGGATACCACCAGATGGAAACCTTTGACGATCTGCCCATTCCCTTTGCCTGTGTAGCTTACGACCTGCTTACGGGAGATGAAGTGGTCATGCGGGAAGGAAGCCTTCCGCTGGCTATCCGTGCCAGTATGTCCATTCCAGGAGCTTTCACCACTGTGGAACGGGGGAACCGGGTCTTGATAGACGGCGGGGTGATCAACAATTTTCCGGCTGATGTTGTCAAAGAAATGGGAGCCGAGATCATCATTGGCGTGGACGTGAGCATGATGACACAGAACCGGGAAGATCTTAAAAGTGGAAAAATTACGGAAGCAGACCGGAACAGCCTCCTGTTCATTATAGATCACATGATGGAACGGATTGGACGGGAAAAGTTCGATAAAAATAAAAAGCTGACGAATCTGTACATCCACCCCGATACGCATCCATACACCACGGCCAGTTTTACAAAAACGGCCGTTGATTCCTTGTTGATCCGGGGTGAACGCATTGCCCGCGAGAACTGGGATGCCATTATGGCCGTCAAGGAACTTATTGGGATCACCCCCCTGGATGATGTCAAACTGCCTCCAAACCGGCCTGAAAACACCAATGACCCTACACGGGACAGCATCCGGGTGGGTAATATTTTCTTTTCCGGGATCAACACACTCAATGAAAACAACCTGCGGCGTATGCTTCGATTCAAGGAATTTTCCACCATAAGCCGTGAAACAATTTCCGAAGCGCTGGACCGTATGAACGGGACTGGCAGCTTTTCTTCACTGACTTATTCCCTGGTTCAGGAAGAAGATCATTTTAACCTGACTTTTGATTGCCGGGAACGATCGCGCAGTGCCATCAGCGTAGGCATCCGTTTTGACACCCGTGACATTGCAGTGGGGTATTTGAACGGTGTTTTTGCACCCCGCGATCTGAAAGGCGGGATGCTGGAGGTCACAGGAAGGCTTTCCACCAATCCCTACATAAATGCGGGCATTTTTTACCAGGATGCCTGGCTGGGAAGGTTTGGCCTTTCGTATACCTACCGGTATGGGAACGTAGATATGTACACCAACAGCGACACTACATCCTATAACATCCGTTTTCACCAGAACCGCCTGAATTTTGACGTAGCCAACTTTTATTACAGGAATTTCAACATTTACCTGGGGGCGCGTTATGAAAATTACCGGTCTCCGCGCATGATCACTGTGAATGAATCTGCCGCAAACCGGACAAGCATTAAAGAAAATCTTATAAGTTACAGGGCTGGAGTGCGCTACGACAGCTACGACAATGCCTATTACCCTTCCAAAGGTGTCCAGTTTAACGCCGAATATGCCTTATATACAGATGACTTTTCACAATTCCGGGACGGAATGCCCTTTTCGGCATTTTCAGCTTCCCTCTACATAGCCGTTCCGGCAACAGAGCATTTGACCATTGTTCCGGCACTTTACGGGAGGTTTCTCTATGGTGAGGAATTTGCATTCTTTCAACAGAATTTTGCGGGTGGCACGTACGGCGGGCATTACATAGAGCATCAACTGCCGTTTTACGGCTTCCAGCCCACGGAAGTAGTGGAGAATAAATTCCTGGCAACGTGTGTGGAAGCACGTTACCGCCTGGGGCAGAATCATTACTTTTGGGTCAAGGGAAATGTTGCCAGGATAAGCCGTTCAACACTGGAACTGATAGAATGGGACAAAGGTATGTATATGGTTGGGGCCGCTGCCGGGTATTCCTTTGACAGTCCCCTGGGACCTATAGATTTTTTGGTAGAATACGGGTTGCACCCGGGTGCCAAATTTGGCGTCTACATTAATCTGGGGAAGTATTTCTAACCTGTCTGACAAGTACTTTATCTATCCGGGCAATATCCATATCCACAATCTCTATGGACAATCCTTTCCAGAGAAACGTTTCTCCCGTTACCGGTACGTGTTCCAGAATATCCAGTATTAATCCGCTCAGGGTGTTGTAATCGTGTTCCGCGGCCAGGTCTTCCATATCAAAATGTTCCAGGAAGGCATAGAAGTCGCATTGCCCGTCAACCAGGAAAGAACCGTCGGCGCGTGCTATGATGTCATGATCCTCTTTGTTTTCGGGCAATTCTCCTATGATGGCTTCCATGATATCAGAATGGGTCACCATTCCCTGGATACTGCCGAATTCATCGGTAACCAGGGCGTATTTGCTGTAGGCAATCCGGATCTGTTCCACGGCGGCATATACGCTTAAATTTTCCGGCAAAAAGAGGGGTTTGTGGATCACGGAACGCAAATCGAATCCTTCTTTGTCGATCTTTCCAAAAAGGTCTTTCATATAAACCACTCCCAATAGCTGGTCCAGGTCTTCATCGGCTACGGGATAGATCCCATGCAGGTTCTGCTTGACCATATCCATGATCATTTCTATGGGATCGTTTATATCAAGCCATACCAGGTCACTACGGTGCGTCATAACGGTTTCAATGGTACGGTCACCCAGGTTGAACACGCGTTCAACCAGTTCCTGTTCCACTTCCCGGATCTCGCCATCCTCTCGGCCTTCTTCTATCAGGGCTTTGATCTCGTCTTCGGTGACCTTGGCTTCTTTCATATCTGAAAGACCGAAAAGCATCATGATTCCCTTGGTGCTTTTGGAAAGGAGCCACACAAAAGGATAGGTCAACTGCCGCAACAGTTTCATCAGCCCGGACATGGCTTTGGCGATCTTGTCTGCGGCCATCATGCCCAACCGCTTGGGGACAAGTTCCCCTATGACCAGCGTCAGGTATGTTACAATGGTTACTATCAGCACGTTGGATATCCACTGCGCATGCTTTTCCAGGGGCGCCCACCGGGCCAGAATTACTGCCAGGTCACCGGAAAGCCGGTTTCCTGAAAAAAGTCCTGTCAAAATGGCTATCAGGGTAATGCCTATCTGAATAGTGGATAAGAAACGGTCGTCTGCCTGCTGCTTATACTTACGGGATGATACGAAGGCCATTTCGGTCATAGACAGGATCCCGTTTAAAAGAATAAGTGCCAGTATAATAATTATTTCCATAGTATCCTCCAGATGATGTATCCCAGGGCCAGCACACCTATACCCAGCAATATCCATGATATCTGGGCTGTATATTCATGTACCTTTTCCATGAGCTGGTCCTTTCCCACCACGCTGTGCAACGAATAACCTATGACGGCCAGGATAGTGTTCCATGCACCGGCACCCAAAGACGTATACAGCACAAATCGTCCCAGCGGCATCCGGGCCAGTCCGGCCGGAATGGATATCAGCTGGCGAACGGCAGGCACCAGGCGGCCGATCAGGGTGGACAGGTTTCCGTAACGCACAAAATAAGACTCGGCTTTCATCATTTTCTCTTCGTTAAGAAGAAAGGCATGTCCCAAGTGCGAATTTACAAATTTATAGATAATTGCACGGCCGATCCAAATGGAAAGGCTATAATTGATCAGGGCTCCGACAAGGGCTCCGGCGGTGGCAGACAATACTACCAGTACCACGTTCATATCTCCGGCGGCAGCCAGATACGCTGCGGGCGGCACTACGGTCTCGGAAGGGAAAGGGATGAACGAACTTTCAATGGTCATCAACAAGGCCACCGTCCAGTAATTGAGGTGTTCCAGCGCCCATTGAATGAAAGACAAAGATTCCATTATTGTGTTCCCATGATTTGTTGTATACGTGACGAGGCTTTGAGCCCGTGCCCGGTAAGGGGTACCACTACCCTGTCAACGGCCGACAGGCGGTTACCGTATTGCTTTAAGGCAGCAACGGCCGAAGCCGATGTGGGTTCCATGAAAACTCCCTGATGTGCAGCCATTTGCAGTCCTTCCACAATATCCCGGTCTGTAACTGTTACCGTATCACCCCCTGTTTCCTTTACGGCCTGCAGGATCTGTGACAAACGGGCGGGATGACGTATGGCAATGCCTTCTGCCAGAATGGGTGTTTTGGGGAGCTCAGGCGTTACTTTACCCAGGGCAAAATTTTTCACAGGCGTGCAATGTTCGCTTTGCACGGCCATCAGTCGCGGATATTTTGTTATCAGACCGGCACGTTTCATTTCCTGCAATCCCAGACAGATACCCAGAAGCTGGGTGCCGCTTCCCACCGGAATAAATATGTATCCCGGCGCATCCCAGTTCATTTGTTCCATGATCTCGTAGATCACGGTCTTGGTCCCGTGCAGGAAATACGGGTTCCATATATGTGCCGCGTAATAACTGTCAGCAGCGGCTTCTTCCGCTGCCATGGCGCAATCGGTACGGTTTCCCGGTATTTTGTGGAGCGTTGCTCCGTAGGTGCTTACCTGGATGGTTTTTGCCGAGGAGTTTCCTTCGGGCATAAAGATGTGGGCGTCTATCCCGGTCAGTGCGCTGTAAGCGGCAACGGCCGATGCCGAGTTTCCGGACGAGTCTTCCACAATATGGGAAATGCCCAGTTCGCGGCATTTGTTGATCATCACGGCGGCTCCGCGGTCTTTAAAAGAACCGGTGGCCAGCAGGTAATCCATTTTCACCTGTACGGGTATCCCGTAAAACACCATGGGATGCAGGGGTGTGGGATTCTCCCCGAACGAAGCGGCGTTTTTGGGATTACGTAACGGGAGTACACTGCTGTACCTTTGCAGGAAATGGTTGCCTTGAAAATTAGTAGGATCGGGCCGGAACGTTTCTTTTAGGTCCAGGTAACTGCCGCAACGGCATCGCCAGACAACGTCGTCTTCCGGGTATTGGGCCCCGCAGGCAGGACATATGAGAGTTCCGTCCATGGTTTATATGTTCAGCTTTTCGCCTTCCGTAAGAGCCACCAGTGTAGCTCCGCTGATGTCTCCCCACAAATTCACGGAAGTACGTATCATATCCAGCGGTTGTTGTACCACAAGTACCAGGCCTATCCCTTCCAAAGGCAATCCTACGGCTTCCAGCACTACGGCCAGCATTACCAGGCCGGCCAGGGGAATACCTGCGGCTCCTACGGCAGCCATCAGGCTGGTCAGGATCACCACAATTTGTTGAACAATGGTCAGTTCAATGCCATAGGCCTGGGCAATGAATATGGCCGTAACACACTCAAAAAGCGCCGTACCGTCCATATTGACAGTGTTTCCCAGGGGAAGGCAAAAACTGGAAATTTTTCGGGACACCCCTACTTTTTCCTGGATATCGCGCAATGCGATGGGCAGTGAGGCTGCCGAAGAAGCCGTAGTAAAGGCTGTCAGCAAAGCCGTACCCATCATTTTCATGACTTTGTAGGGATTTTTGCGTGTATAAAGGGTAAACAACCCGGGAATTGTCAACAAACCGTGAATGATGCAACCGCCGGCGATGATGGCCGAGTAGATCCCCAGGCTCCCAAACATCACCCCGAGTGCTTTGGAATCCCCTGCCTGAGCGCCGACCATGTTGGATACCACGCCAAACAGGCCTATAGGTGCAAAACGGATGACCAAAAACGTTATCTTGATCATGACTTCGTAGATCCCGTTGAATACATCTGTGAGCAATGTCCGTGTCTTATCTCCGGATTTGGTAATGAAGAATCCAAAGAGAATGGCAAAAAAGATCACCGGAAGCATCTGGCTTTCCGACATTGCCTGGACAATGTTTTCCGGAACTATGGATACGATCTGATCCAGGAATGAATTGCTGGTGGCTTCTATTTCAGTGACTGTTTTTTCCAGCTGTAAGTCGACATTTTCTCCCGGTTTGAAAAAATTCACCAGTAACAATCCCAGGGTACAGGCCATCAATGTGGTGGTCACGTACCATAAAAAAGATTTCCCGGCAATGCGTCCCAGGTCAACGGCTTTTCCCACACTAGAAACCCCCATTACCAAAGCGCTGAAAACCAATGGTATTACCACCATTTTCAGCGCTCTCAGGAAAATATCTCCCAACCATTTGGTGTAGTGAATGTATTGATGGGCAAAGAGCCCGAACAACACACCCAATCCTATGCCAATGAGGATCTGCCAGTGTAAAGCTATTTTGATCTTACGCAATGAAGCCAATAATTTCATTTTTTTCTACAAGGCTTCCATGGTTGGCAGATATCACGACCAGTTTCCCTGTTGCAAGTGCTTTTACTGGTTCCATGCCATAATAAGTCTGGATGTAACAAAGTATGTCGTCTTCCTTGACTTTAGTCCCCACGACAGGTTCTTTGGATTCCCCTTCCGGGGCAAATTCCCAGATGATCTGGCCCTTGGCGGCTGCCTGTACGGGTTGAGCGTTGGGATGTTGTTGCTGTATCTTTTCTACATCAATTTTAGGCATTTCTACAACGGGACGTTCCACCAGTTTGGGAGCCTTGGCTTTTTCACGGGCAGCTTCCAGTTCTTTCTGGAAACGTTCCTTGGCTATACCGCTCTTGTAATCGCGGTATTGACGGTCGTGCATGGCCAATTCAAAGAGTTCTTCGTTATCCCTGCCGAAATCCCAGTTGTTTTCTTTCATCTCTTTCTTATACTCATCCAGGGCATTGGGGTACTGGCTTTGCGGATTTCCTGTAAAGAATTCCTTTTCCTGTTGTTTGGCCAGCTCCAGGATCTCGGGAGCAAGTTCTCCGGGAAGTTTCCCTGTATATCCCAGGATCATGTCCCAGGCATTCTTGTCTATGGTTTTCCAGCGTTCCTCACCCTTGAGCATGTGCATCAGGTTCATCAGGGCTATGTTCTTGACATACTGACTGAAAGGAGTAACCAGCGGGGGATATCCCAGTTTGGGCCATACGTATTCCACTTCCTGGAACAGCATGGTCACCAGGTCGTCCAGTGTCAGTTCTTTTTTGCCTGCAGCCCTAAGGGACATATTGATGGCATTATGAAATCCTTTCAAGTCTGCCATCATGGACCCCATCATACCTCCGGGCAATCCGCAACCAACCAGAAGCGAGGTCATTACCTTGTTACCCGGATCTATGAACAGTCCCAAAAAGTCATCAATGAAGGACTGTGTCATGGAACGGGCTTCCATATAGGCTTTCATATTGATGTCCTTAACCTTGAACCCGGCCTCTTTCAACATGGCCTGAACCGTAATTACGTCCGGGTGGACCATCCCCCAGCTTAAGGGTTCCATAGCCACATCCAATACATCTACACCGGCTTTGGCAACTTCCAGCATGGATGCCATGGAAAAACCGGGACCTGAGTGGCCGTGGTATTGCACTTTAATGTGAGGGTATTTGGTTTTTATCCCATAGGTGAGTTTTCCCAGCATGGTTGGACGACCCACACCGGCCATATCTTTTAGGGCGATCTCGTCTGTTCCGAATTTGACCAGTTCGTCTACTACCGATAAATAATATTCTGCCGTGTGAATGGGAGAATGTGTGATACTTAAGGCGGCCTGGGAGATCATCCCGGCTTCCTTGGCATATTTAACTGAAAGTTCCAGGTTCCTGGGATCATTTAATCCGCAGAAAGAACGGGCTATGTCAACGCCCTGTGCTTTTTTCACTTTAAACATCAGTTGCCGCACATCGGCAGGTACGGGATACATACGTATTCCATTCAGCCCCCTTTCCAGCATTTGTGTTTGTATTCCGGCAGCACGTAAAGGTTTTGTCCACTCCCGGACAGCCACGTTGGGATTTTCACCAAAGAGCAGATTTACCTGTTCAAAGGCTCCTCCATTGGTCTCTACCCGGTCAAAACATCCCATTTCCACTACCAGCGGGGCAAATTGCTTTAATTGGTGAACCATGGGAACGTATTTGCCCGACGATTGCCACATATCCCTGTAAAGAAGACAAAACTTGATTTCCTTATTCTTTGACATATCTTATTCTTTATGTTGTTAAACCTACAAATTTAGGTTATTTCCGGCAGATTTACATATAAGTTCCGGAAAAAACCAATGAAAATATGATTCCGTGTTATTCTGGCCAGCCGGATAAAGTTGCCGTTATGGGAATGCCTGTGGCATTTCCCTTGAAGGTCAGGGTGATCTTGTGAATGTTGCCGGGTGCAGTATACCACAAATTGGTGGGTATTGTCAGTTCTTCGCTGGTAGAAGTTTTTATTTTAAGGATCAGTTGTGCATTGTGTGACGGGATCATCACATTCCCGGCAGAAGAAAAAGTAGTAGTGATGGGAACGGCCGCATTGTTTCCCAAACTGGATGACAGATCCTGTTCCATAGGATCTGTATTGGTTGTCAGTATGTTGGAATTCAAATCAAGGTCCAGGGAGGTAGGTGCGGAAACTTTTATGTAAGTAATTGTTCCCCAAGTATCAGCGGCTGTTTGACTTTCAGCAACTACTTCATATTCCAATCGTGTTAGTAAATGGTTGAAATTAAACGTTACGGTCACAGGGCTTTGGGCATTGCCGGCATACCAACATGTCCCGGACATGATGTCTTCCTGCCCGGTAATGCGAAAATTCACGATCCCGTTACTCAAAGAATAAGATTGCGGATGAAATGCTATGAAATTAGCCGGTGTTCCGTCGGTTTGCACTGTACCGTAAAACGTGGGTTTTTCCTGGCCGTGGAACATCCACCTGCACCTCCTGTGTAAAGATAACACCTTTTTCTTCAATCTCTACCTTTACCAGAAGATCTTCCTGAGGATATACCAGCACCTTTCTGACTTCCGTACCGGCTTGAAACTCGGCAAGGAGCATAATTTTTTCGGATGCAAGGTCGGGCTGCAGTGAACCGGCCTGTGATACGGTCTCCTTCCGGGGCAACTATGCCCATGAAATCATTTGCAGTGTGGAAAGAAAACTCGGAATGCAAGGCATCGTCGGGGGCACGGAGCACTTGAAAATCCACCGGGTATTTCAATCCGATCAGGATAAATAATGATCGCATAAAAAGGATAAATAATGAATGTTTCTTAAACTAAAAACGTACTTCTCAAAAATAGTAAAAATATTTGAATAATCCTACATATTGGCAATAATATCTGCAAATAAAAGCGCCATTTTATCGGCAGCTTTATCGGCGGTTACAATAACATCATCTCCGTCATTTTCAAAGTCTTCCCCAAAATCATGGGCTTCGTTCGTTATCACGGACATACCAAACACCCGCATCCCGCAGTGACGGGCCACGATCACCTCAGGAACGGTGGACATGCCGGTGGCATCGGCTCCTATGGTTTTGAAGAAATTGTACTCGGCAGGTGTTTCAAAGGTGGGACCGCTGCTCCCTATGTACGTTCCGTGCCGGATAGGAATGCCGTGTATCTCGGCCATATCGTCGCAGACCTTGCGCAGTTCTTTGTCATAAGTGCGTGTCATGTCCGGGAAACGCGCCCCAAAGTCGGGGTTGTTCTCCCCTATCAGCGGATTGGGCAGCAAATTGATGTGGTCCTTTATGACCATTAGATCTCCTACTTTGTAACGGGGATTGATTCCGCCGGCCGCATTGGAGACGAACAACGCTTCCACTCCCATTAACCTGAACACCCGAATGGGAAAGGTAACCTGTTCCATGCCGTATCCTTCGTAATAATGGAAACGGCCTTGCATACAGATCACGTTTTTGCCTCCCAGACGTCCCCAGATGAGGTTGCCCTGGTGTCCGGGAGCGGTTGACAAAAGAAAATTGGGGATGTCTTTATAGGGTATCACTACCCTGTCGGTTATGGCGTCGGACAGTTTTCCCAGGCCGCTGCCCAGGATGATCCCTACGCGTGGTTTTTCAGGGATCCTTTCCAGGATGAAATCGGTGGATTGTTGGTACACGGATGTCTTCATTTCTTGTTCTTCTTTTTATAATCTACAACCCTGTCGGCTATTTCCTGTACTTTGAGGTAGATTTCCTCCTGACCGGGTATTTGTTGGTTTTCCATTATGATCTTTCCGTCGCATATTACGGTGTCTATACATTCCCCGTTGGCTGCATAGACCAGGTTTGCCAGAAAATAGTGGTTGGGAACGAACGAAGGTTTGGCCATGTCCACAAGGGCCACATCGGCAAGGTATCCGGGGGCGATCTTTCCGGCGTTTATGCGCAATGCTTTGGCCCCATTGAAAGAAGCTACGTCCATCAGTTCCTTCAGGGGAATGGCGCCCGGATCATTTCTCCATACCTTTTGGAGCAATGCGGCGGCTTTCATGCTGTCGATCATGTCCAGGTTGTTCGAAGATGCACACCCGTCCGTGCCCAGGCACACATTGGCTCCGGCATCCCGTAATTCGTTGTATTTGAATTTGTAACCCGAGGCGAGTTTGAGGTTGGAATTGGGGTTGTGGACGGTATTCACCCCGTTGTCGCCCAGCAGTTTGATATCGTCGCTGCTCAGCCAGAGGGAATGTGCGGCGATGAGCGAAGGACTCAGCATGCCCAATTTATTCAGGTATTCTGTGGGACTCATGCCAAAATCGCGCTCCGCCTGGTCCATCTCCGACCTTGTCTCGGCAAGGTGCGTATGCACCAAAATACCGTTGTGTTTGGCGTAACTGTTAATGTACCGGAATGATCTTTCAGCCACGGTATAGATGGCATGGGGACTTATGGCAAAAGTGGTCAGGGGGCTCCACCCTGCACTTGCCTTGTGTGCTTCCTGCATCATTTTTTTGTTCTGCTCTATGACGTCGTTGTCAAAATTATCGAGCCAGGTAAAAGATTGTACAGAGCGCATGCCCATTTCCTCGGCGGCGCGTTTTGTCCCGTTCAGATGCCAATACATATCGTTGAAAGTGGTGGTGCCGGTGCGGATCATTTCCACACAGGCCAGTTTGGCACCCCAGTAGATCATTTCCTCGTCCAGTTTCGCTTCGTAAGGCCAGATACGTTCCCTGAGCCACTGGTCCAGTGGTACATCTTCCCCTACTCCCCTGAATAAAGTCATGGCCGAGTGGGCATGCGCGTTGACAAAGCCCGGAATGATGGCTTTGTAGGATCCGTCAATGATCTTATCGTACCCCTGTTTTGGAAAAGTCCCCGCAGGTTCTACGCTCCTGATCCTGTTTCCTTCTATCAGAACATCTTTACGCTCCTTGAATAAAAGAACGTTTGAAATAAGTATCGTTTTCATAACGGTATATTTTGATAAAGGTACTAAATTTTTCTTCTCCAGTTTATATACCCTATGACAGATGCTACAAGATAGACCATATACAATCCGGTTGTGAACCACAAACCGGTGTGTGCATATAGAATGATAGCCAGTATGTTAGCCACTACCAGGAGCAGCCATTGTTCCAAAATGCTTCGTGTCAGCAGCCAGGTAGCCACCATGTTGAGTGTTGTTATGGCCGCATCCATAGCCGGGGCGGGATGATCCGTCAGGAACCTGAGAACGGCCCAGACCCCGCCAAAGACCACAATCAGTAGCCCTGCAGCCACCCACGCCGTGGAAGCGTCTATGTGCACGGGTTTGCGTTCCGGGTTGCGTTGCGGGTTGCGTTCCTGGTTGCGTTCCTGCATGTGGTCCGGCCTGAATCCCGGCATGGGGTCCTGCAGCTTTTTAGATAGCTGCGATCTTTTGCCCCATTTGAACCATCCGTAGAGGCTCATCCCAAGGTAATACACATACAATCCCATGGAGGCATACAACGCTTCTACCCCAAAAACAACTATGTAGCACAAAGACATGACAATGCCCACGATCCACATGGACCGGCGGTGTTTGATCTCCAGCCAGACGTAAAGCAGACCTGTGATGGTCCCGAATATTTCCAGGATCATTTCGCCCATTCCCACGCAATTTTGATCATGGCATTGAAACCGGCCTGGGGATAGAAGCCTTCCATGACTTCTACGGTTCCGGTTTCACGAAAGGCGGCCCGGTAAGCCCAGGCGCTGGCACAGTATTTTTGGTTCAGCAGGTTTTCGGCAAAAAGACTGACGGTAAAGGTGCCTGCCCTGCGGGTGGTAAAGGGTTGTGAGAGGGTGAATCCCAGGTGTTGGTAAGCCGGCAGCATGCGGTCGGGACTGGAAGTGTTGTCGTAATATTGCTTTCCTACAAAACGTGCAGTCAATGCAGCTTCCAGGTCCCGGAAAAGGGAACGTCCTGCCAAAAACGGTTTTACGGCAACAAGCACTGCAGCTGTAAAGGATGGAGAATAAACCAGGTCGGTCAGGTCGTAATGTTCGGTCACCTGAAGTGTTGCCGGGTTCCAAAAGTCCGTGTTATCGTAAGTGTCCAGGTATATGGTCAGGTCTTTGATCTTGTTGCGGCTCAGGCAGGTATTTCCTTCCAGGCGCAATTGAGGGAACGGCTGCCAGCCGGATTCCAGTTCCACACCGCGGCGGTATGAAACAGGAACATTTTCCTTGATCTCGTATCCGGTATCACTTTTCTTACCCGTAGGGACCAGCTGGTTGCGATATTCCATGGCATAGAAATTCACTCCCAGCATGAAAGACCGTGTTGTTAGCCGGTAGCCTCCTTCATAATCACACATCCGCTCGGATTTCAGTTCTTCCGTTTTCCCGGCTTTGATGGATTCCTTGATATCGCTCCGGGAAGGCTCCCGGCTTCCGGTATAAACGGACACATACAACTGGTGATCCTTTTTGATCACGGCCGTCATCCCGGCCTTGGGATTGAAAAAGTTATAGGATGTTGTATGATCCAGCAGCGCACCATCGTTATCCGGTCCTTCCATCATCATGTTTACGTGCCGGTACTGCATGTCCCCGAAGAATTTTAAATAATTGTCAGGATCTGCTCCCAGGGGCAGATCAAAGGTGCCTTTCAGGAAAGCACTGAAATCGTTTTTGTTTCCCAGGTTCCGGTAATATTCCTGTGCATCGGAAAAATCGGGATGTTCCAAATGATATGTCATCAACCCGAAATGATACCCGCTGTAGTATGCGTAATTGAGACCAAGGAGGATCTCGGAGTTCCTGTGCGATGCATTGCGTGGAACTTTCGGAATTTCCAGGCGGGCTACTGAACTAAGAGCCGCGTAAATGTTGTCCATGGAACGGCGGACGATGTAGTCCCCGGCGCTATTTTCTTTGTAGTTTTCATAATACCCGTCTCCTTTGGTCATGTGAAAGGTATTGCTTATTGAAAAGAGTTGCGTGATGTTGTGGGAATAATTCAGTTGGACGTGGTGTTCCGTGTAATTATCGGTTTCGTTGGGGTAATAATGGATGTTTCCCTGTTCGTCTGTATATTCTCCTGCAGGGTTGTAGGTTCTGTCGGTTTCCAGCATTTCACGGGATATGCCTTCCCAGGTGATGCCGGTGTGCTGTTCGCCATATATATAATAGGCTTTTATGGAATAGTCCGGACGTATAAAGGCAAGTCTTGTGAACAGCGATTGCAGGTTGCCTTTCCCGTTGCGGATATAACCGTCCGTTAAATTATGTGCGTAGCGGATATCCATACCCAGACCGTTGGGCAAAAAGGACTCTTTGGTCCCGATACCGGTCCCGGCACCTATGGCCATATTCCATGTGTTGAAGGATCCGTATGCCATTTCCGCACCGGCATATGGATTTGGACGTGAATACAGGGTGCGCATGTTAACGGTGGCTCCGAAAGCGCCGCTCCCGTTTACGGAAGTTCCCACCCCGCGTTGTACCTGCACGTTTTCCAAAAAACCGCTCAATGAGGGCAGATTGACCCAGAAGACTTCCTGGGATTCGGAATTGTTTAGTGTAATCCCGTTCAGATTGACCTGGATGCGAGATCCTTCAGAACCGCGAATGCGTAAATAGGCGTAGCCGCTTCCCGTTCCGTTTTCACCTACCACTACGGCTCCGGGGGTCATGGCCAGGGCAAAGGGCAGGTTTTGTGCGGGAGCGGTACGCACCAGGTCCTCTTTGGTGACTTCCCAGTGTGCCACGGGCGAATCCTTGGCCGCCTGTGTAGCCACGATGACAATTGAATCCAGATTTCTTACTTCTTGTGCTGTTGTAAAGACAGGGGCCAGCAGCAAACCCGCAATAATGATCTTTTTCATAGTTTTTCCTCCGCCGGTATTATCCGGATCAGGTTCAAAGGGTTATTCTCTCAGCCTGGAATCAGGCACCCCTGAAACTTTGTTATTTCAATGAAATTTTATATATCCGGGGCCAGTACTTCCCCGTTATCCATATGCTTTTTGTCCGGGCATCGTAAGCGATTCCGTTTAGTACGTCTGTAGACGGTTTGCGCAGTGATGCCGGCAATATGCCTTTGAGGTTGATAACCCCTGTCACTCTGCCGGCAGCGGGATCTATCCGTATGATCTCATCACTCAGGTAGATGTTTGCCCAAATTTCTCCGTCAATATACTCCAATTCATTCAGATTTTCAACTTCCCTGCCTTCCAGCGTCACTTTTACCGTACGTTTGTCCATCAGGGAGTTCGGATCCAGGTAATAAAGGGTAGAACTTCCGTCGCTCATTATAAGATCCGTTCCGTCAGTGGTCAGTCCCCATCCCTGGCGGTTGTAGCGACGTGTACCCATCAGGCTGAAAGTTTCCGCATCGTAAATAAAACATGTGCCTTCTGTCCAGGTAAGCTGATATATCAGTCCGTTTAGCAAACAGGCTCCTTCTCCAAAATAGTTCCTGTCCAGGGCATGGGATTTCAAAACACGACCAGTGTTGACCTCTACCTGGGCGATCATGGAACTTCCGTATTGCCCGGTACTTTCGTAGAAAAAACCATTGTGATAAAAGAATCCCTGAGTATATGCACTGATATTGTGAGGTAAAACTTCCTCAATACGGTAGCCGTAGCGTGGCACTGCAGAAGAAGCCGAACCAAATACAATTGCGGACAGCAACAGGATCTTTATATGTAGGTTCTTTATCATTTATTTTCTTTTTCCTGGTAAAGGAGTGCAGCAGCAACAAAAGAGCGGAACAGCGGAGCCGGATTTTCCGGAGTGCTTTTTAATTCCGGATGGAACTGGACCCCAATGTAAAACGGATGATCCTTTATTTCAACAATCTCTACCAGCCCGGTTTCCGGGTTCCTCCCGGTTGCTTTCATGCCCGCTTTTTGCAGTGTATCTACGTAACAATCATTCAATTCATAACGGTGTCGGTGCCTTTCCCGGATCACTTGCTTCCCGTAAATTTTATAGGCCAGGGAACTCCTTTCAATCCTGCATTCGTAAGCACCCAACCGCATAGTGCCTCCTTTGCTGGTCAGGCGTTTTTGATCTTCCATCAGGTCAATGACCGGGAACTCGGTTTTGGGGACAATTTCCACACTGGCGGCCCCTGGTATACCGGCAACGTTGCGGGCAAATTCCAGCACGGCCATTTGCATACCCAGGCAAATACCCAGGAACGGGATCTTATGCTCCCTGGCATATTTACAAGCAAATAGTTTGCCATCCGTACCACGGGACCCGAAACCGGGTGCCACCAGGATTCCTTTCATCCCTGCAAGTTTCTCATTTACATTCTGTTCAGTAATGTTCTCACTTTGTATGGGATGAACTTTTACTTTGGTGTCGTTGGCTGCTCCGGCATGAATGAATGATTCCAGTATGGATTTGTATGCGTCTTGCAATTCGACGTATTTTCCCACCAGTGCTATATCCACTTTGTTGTGCGGGTGATATACCCGGTCTATAAACTGTCTCCAGGCTTCCAGCCGGGGTTCCGCTTTGTTTTCTATCTTCAAAAGATCCAGCAGGATCCCGTCTAGGTTCTGGCGCTGCAGATTCAGGGGAACCTCGTATATGCTTTTCTGGTCTACGGATTCAATGACTGCGTAAGGGCGTACGTTACAGAAAAGAGCCACTTTTTTGCGCATGGCCAGCGGCAGTGGTCTTTCGGAGCGGCATACGATCACATCGGGGTTCACTCCTTCCTGTTGTAACTGCCTAACCGAGTGCTGGGTTGGCTTTGTCTTCAGTTCCTTTGCCGCTGCCAGGTACGGAACTAGGGTCAGGTGGATGACAGCACATTTTTCTTCCGGCAATTCCCATTGTAACTGCCTTACTGCTTCCACAAACGGAAGGGATTCAATGTCTCCTACCGTTCCCCCGATCTCGGTGATCACTATGTCGTATTTTCCGGTTTTTCCCAACAGGAGCATCCGGCGTTTGATCTCGTCGGTGATGTGAGGAATGACCTGAACGGTTTTGCCCAGGTAAGCGCCTTCGCGTTCCTTATCGATGACAGTCTGGTAAATCTTGCCGGTTGTCACGTTGCTGGCCTTGGTGGTATAGACGCCCAGAAAACGTTCGTAGTGGCCCAGGTCAAGATCAGTCTCGGCTCCGTCTTCGGTCACATAACATTCTCCGTGTTCATAAGGGTTCAGGGTTCCGGGGTCGACGTTTATGTAGGGATCAAATTTTTGTATAGTTACTTTTAACCCCCTGGCTTGAATCAGTTTAGCAAGGGATGCCGCGATAGTGCCTTTTCCCAAAGAAGAAGTCACACCTCCAGTTATGAAGACATATTTTGTGGCCATAAGACAGTTTTTTTCAAACTGCTAATGTAAGGACTTTTTTTTTAACTTTGCGACCGCGGAGGGCTGTCCCATCGCTCTTTTCCGTTAGGTAAAGGGAGGAAAGTCCGGGCAGGAAAGGGCGGGATCCTGTGGAAATCACAGCTGGTCGTAAGGTCAGGGATCGCTTGACAGAAAAAAACCGCCGGGGTCCTTGGACCCGGGTAAGGGTGAAAAGGCGGGGTAAGAGCCCACCGTGACGGTCGGCGACGGCCGTTGACGTAGGCACCGGTCTCCTGCAAGGCCAAGTATACCGGTAATATTAGGGCTGCCCGTCCTATGCCGGGGGGTAGGCTGCTCAGATAAATGATGGGAGTTCGACAGAACCCGGCTTACAGGCCCTCCGTTTTTTTTTCTTCCGGATTTTTGCCCCTGGTGAGGCTTAAAATCTATTTTCCCGGCATCACGATCCCCTTGCGCAACCGGCCGTCGGCATTAATGATCAGTTCCTTCGGGAACCTTACTGCCCTTATGGCATCGCTGTCGTACCATGCATCCATCTTATTGAGTACGGATTCATTGAAAACACCTTCTTCACGGAAGGGTTTGACATTCATATAGCCGACTCCCAGAGATGTGAGGTTATGAAAGAAGTGTGTTCCTTCGCTGGGATCAACCTGGAAGTTTTCCAGGCTGCATTCCACGATAACACGGGCTTCGGAAATGTTGTTCCAGTTTATGGGGATCCCCAGCCAGGGATCTGATGATCCCCAACGTCCAGGCCCTATCAGGACGTATGTACGGTGTTCTTCCTTCATTTTGCGGTTCAGTTCTTCCAAATCCTGTGCATACCCAATGGTGTTGCGGCTGTCAAACACATCGGTGCGTAAGTAAACCACATCAGTCACTCCTTCTATATCACCGGGTCCCAGCACGTTTTCCGAGTAGATCAGTGCTTTTTGCGGATCGGCTTCTTCCCAGTTGAATTCGGTGTTTTCACCGTAATCGGTTATTGGGCGGACCTGCAATAAATTAAATACGGCATCGTGACCGGCAGGCACGTCCATGTCAACGGCAAATTCAATTTCCACGTGACAACGCATCTCGTTGCGGCAGATCTCCAGCAGATCTGTCAGGATGGTGGCCAGCGGTATGGTATCGTTCTGGAGTATGTTGTCAAAGGTGATCACCCTGCGGCCTTTCAGATGCGTTCCGGGCACCAGGATGTCGTTGTCCATGTCCCAGGTGGAAGCTACATGGCTGATGTTGCGAAAGGCCGAGGCCTCGGCAACAGTAAATTTACGGATGTTTACCCCGTCATCAATGGAAGTCTTGAATTGCTCGGGACTAAGGTTCAGGGCATACATCACGTTTTGAGTCTCGTTCAGGGCACTTTTGGGGTTCATGGTCTGCATTACGTGGCGGGGATAACGCGGCGAAAAACGCAATGCGCGACCTCCTTCCACAACCAGTTTTCCGAGGCCGTAAGCCATATTGACGATCCCGTCTTCAGACTTTTCGTGTCCAACCGGATAATAATTCACGGAACGGGCCAGTCCCGACAAGGTGGGAAAAAAATATCCGTTTTCTTCGGTTCCGCAAAGTGTTTGAATGACTAGTGCCATTTTTTCTTCACTCAACAAGTTTGCCGTTGTCTGTATGTAATTTCGACTGGCGGCAAAAAAGACTGAAGCATAGACGCTCTTGATGGCTTTGCTCAGGAGCCTCAACATCTGGTCCTTGTTTTCCGTCAAAGGTAACATATAAGTGGAATAAATACCGGCAAAAGGCTGGAAAAGTGAATCTTCCAGTTTAGAGCTGGATCTGACGGCCAGGGGTTTGTTTACTTTGTCCAGGAATATCCTCAATTGATTCTGCATTTCAATGGGAAGGCGGGAACTGATAAATTCAGAAAGGATTTCTTCATCTGTAATGCCTTCTGTGTTTACCACATAGCGCAACCCGTTGTCGACCATGAAAGTGTCAAAATAATCGGCTGCTATGACTACGGTCTGGGGAATGGTCACAAAGACCCCTTTGTATTTGTGACTGAGGTTGTATTTTACCAATAACCTGTTAAGAAAGGCCAGTCCACGCGCTTTGCCTCCCAGGGAACCTTCCCCGATGCGAGCAAAGGTGATGTAACGGCTGTACGTCTCCTTGTCAAAACGGGCAATTACTCCCTGCCCGTTAACAAAACGGTATTCCTTGATCAGGGCAATGATGAATTCTCGTAATTCGGTAACGTTTTCAAAATCATTCGGAGAGGCATCCCTGATGGGTCTTGCCAAATTGAATAAACCCCTGGCAAACAGCCATTTGGAAAGTCTATTGCGGGAGGTATGGTAAAGCAACTCCTTGTCCGGGATCTGATTGATGAGTGATTGCAATTCGCGCAGGTTTTTGGCCCGTGCAATTTCTTCTCCGGTAGCAATGTTCCTTACTACAAAATCCCCGAATGCGAATTCTTCTCCAATGTATTCGCTCAGCTCCATTAAAAGGGCCTTGGAATCTTTCATCAAGAAACCTACACCCAGTTCGCAGGCTACCTTTCGCATGCTTTGCTGGGAAGATTGCAGCAGGATGGGCATCTGGGGATCATCTTCCCGGATCATGCGGCACAGATCTATACCGGCATCCAGTTTTTCGGTATCGGAAGGATCGTTCTTATGCATGATGAAACCTACATCGGAGATGACACCTAGCAGGTTGTTCTTGTATTTTTCGTAATGGGCCACAGCATCTTCATAATTGGTAGCCAGAAAGATCTTTGGACGAGCTCTTTTCCGCGTTTTTTGTTGCTGATCGTTGAGCGTTTCTTTCAAGAACTCGGCACTCTGCTTCAAAACAAGTTTGTATATGGCAGGCAGGTAGGTGGAATAATAACGCACCGAGTCTTCCACCAGCAGGATGCACTGAACGCCCGAATACAGGATGTCTTTCCTGGCATTCATGGTGTCTTCCAACAGCTTGACAATGGCCAAAATGAGGTCTGCGTTTCCGTGCCAGCTGAATATGTAATTGATGGCCGAGCAGTCCTCTTGTTCTATACGATTTTTGAATTCCCTGGAATAATTGGACAACAGGACTATGGGAGTTTCTGAACCTTCTTCACGCAAATTGCGCGCAAAACTGAACACATCCATATCGCCTATGTTGAACATACAGATTATCAGATCAAAATCTTCTCCGCTATGAAGCAACGTATGGGCTTCTTCAGATGTGGTTACCCAGGAAAATGAAGGCGGGTTGCTGATATTCAGGTCACTGTATTCTTTTTGGATCTGAACGTCAATCTGTCCGTCCTCTTCCAGGATGTAAGCGTCATAACTGCTGCATATCATAAGGATACGCCGTATACGCTTTTCCATCAGCTGTGTGTAATCCGGGCTGTAAAATTGCATAGGCTAAAAATTTCGCGGTCGTTAAAGCTTAACACTGTTTTGTGGATACGAGGGGGTGTCTTTTCTTTCAAAACAGCAGCTTTTGTTTTTTCTGTTCTTGCAAAAGTTCTCTGTAATACCTGGCTTCCGGTAGATCAAATGTTTTTTGTGACAGGTCCAGCCATTTCCCGGCCAATTCAAAATTTCCCTGCATTTCACAAGCAAGGGCCATATTGAAAGCGGCGCAGGCAACTTCTTTGGCGTTGGTGCCTTTTACCAGCTCCATCCAGATCTTCATGGCTTCGTCCCATGCAAACGCCAGGGCATGATCATAAGCCAGGTTCCATTCTCTTTTTTCGTAAACGAAAATGACCCTGTCCTGAGTTTCCCACTGGTCCAGGAAGGTCCCGGCAAGTTCTTTGGCAAAGTATTCCGAGGCGCGCTGCAGGTCCTGTAAGGCCGAAGAAGGTATGGAAACGGTTTCATTTTCGGCGGGGATCCAGACTTCCCATGCTACGGTATCGCGTAGCGGAATATATTTTACAAACTGTACTTTCTCTGCGTCGTAGACCCTTACCACAGCTGTGAAAGGAGCCATTAAATACTGCATTTTATAATCGTCTGCCACCATGGATACGTTTTTTGTAAAAAAACCTCCAATCTTTACACTGTCCACCATGAAAACCAGGTTTGTCCCGGTCTCCAGGGCCAGCCGATGTACATAATCGGGTTGTTCCAGTGTTCCCAAAGCTTCCGATCCGGTATAATGTGCATAAACAGGTACGGATCCCGGGGAGAGATAAGCCTCCGCGGAAAGAGCGTCTGCAAGCGATTGGGAAAATTTTTGCAACAGGACCGAGTCAGATACAGATACAGAATCGTATTGTGGCGTGAAGACGGCCATTTCCCTGCCTAGAATATTGATTGGCCTGGTAGCCGGGAGTTTCACGTCTACTTCCATTATGTTGATCAATGGGCCGCATGAGCTCAATAGGAGCAATACAGCAAGGAATCCGGTGATACGTATGGCTTTCATATTTTTTTGTTTTTATGTGTGCATTCCTCCGCAAACAGGAATAACCTGTCCGCTGACGTAAGAAGCCAGTTCCGATCCCAGGAAGACACATACATTGGCAACGTCCTGAGGTGTTCCTCCCCTTCTCAAGGGTATGGTATCTGTCCAGGATTTACGTACGGCTTCAGAAAGCTGGTCAGTCATATCGCTGATAATGAATCCGGGAGCCACGGCATTGGCCCGTATGCCCCTGGGGCCAAGTTCTTTGGCGACAGACTTGGTCAGGGCTATGAGTCCGGCTTTGGAAGCCGAGTAATTGGTTTGTCCTGCATTACCTGACAAACCTACTACAGAACTCATGTTAATTATACAGCCCCCTTTTTGTTTGACCATTATCGGTGCCATGGCATGAATAAAATTAAAGGCGGATTTTAAGTTCACGTCCAGGACCGAGTCCCATTGTTGTTCGGACATACGTAATACCAAATTGTCACGTGTTATACCGGCGTTGTTCACCAATATATCAATACGTCCGAATTCCTGCAGTACCTGTTCCACTACCTGGTGTGTTTCTTCAAAGGATGCAGCATTGGAAGCAAATGCGATGGCTTTTACTCCCAGTGAGCGGATTTCTTGCAGTGTTTCTTTGGCCTGATCGTCAATTTTGAGATCGGTAAAGGCGACATCGGCTCCGTGCCGGGCCATTTCTACGGCAACGGCTTTCCCGATCCCGCGGGCAGCCCCTGTGATTAGCACTTTTTTGTCTTTAAGTAATTGCATATCAATGATCTTCAATATTATTCAGTTATCAGTTCCGCATACAGATCGTAATCATCTGCTTTCGTTATCCGGGCAGTCACAAAAGACCCCGGTGCTACTTCCGGTACATTTTCCAGGATGATCTGTCCGTCAACTTCAGGCGCTTCGTATTGTGTTCTGCCTAACACCGTTACACGGTTATCCGTATCTTCCGTGATGAGGTAATCGGCCAATACGCTGCAGCGGGTTCCCACCCTGGATTGATTGTAGGCAAAGGATATGCCTTTTTGCAGCTCCATCAGACGGGCATACCTTTCCCGTTTTACTTTCTGAGGCACCGTGTCTTTCAAGTGCTTTGCCCCATAGGTCCCTTCTTCGCGGGAATACATAAAAGCTCCCATTCTTTCAAAACGGGCTTCTTCTATAAAGTCCGTCAACTCCCGGAATTCTTTTTCACCCTCTCCCGGATGACCTACCATCAGTGTAGTGCGAATACAAATATCCGGCACGAATTTACGAAAATCTTCCAGCAACTGAAGTGTTTGGGCTTTTGTTGTATTGCGACGCATGGCTGAAAGGACTTTATCTGATATGTGTTGCAAGGGAATATCCATGTATTGACATATCTTCTTTTCGGTTCCCATAAGTCTGAGAACATCCCGTGGAAATCCCTGCGGATAGGTATATAAAAGGCGTATCCAATCTATGGAATTTATCCGGCACAGTTCTTCCATAAGGTCTGCCAGTTGTCGCTTTCCATAGAGATCCAGTCCGTAAAAACTGGTGTCCTGGGCTACAAGCACCAATTCCTTAACCCCTTGTTCAGCCAGCAAACGAGCTTCCCTTAACAGGTCCTCTTTGGGACGGGAGATGTGTTTGCCCCGTATAAGCGGAATGGCACAATAGGCACAGCTTCGGTCACAGCCTTCGCTAAGTTTCAGGTACGCGTAATGCGCCGGGGTAGACAGTACCCGTTGGGTTGCCAGCCCGGGATCGTACTGAACTCCCAGCGATGCGGTGATCAGCGGGAGGTCTTCCACCCCAAACACGGCATCGGTTTCCGGTATTTCCCTTTCCAGTTCCTTTTTGTATCGTTGCGACAAACAACCCATTACCATTACTTTTCCTATCCTTCCCTGTTTTTTCTCCTGCAAGGATTCCAGAATGTAATCAATGGATTCTTCCCTGGCATCGTGAATGAACCCGCAGGTATTAATGATCAACACATCCAGGGGATAATCTTCTTCCACGGCATCAGGAATGACATCCCATCCTCCTGCTTCAAGCTGTTGCATAAGGTGTTCACTGTCCACGCGATTTTTGGAACAGCCCAATGTATAGACAGAGACTTTTCCTGTCATTCCCAACGGGATGTTATTTTTGTGTAGTATGTTTCATTACAGGTTTGGGCGCTTTTGCACCGGTGGTTTTAGGTGCTTTGCTTCCTGCAGGTTTTGGTGATTTAGCGGATTTTGCCGTGTGTTTTTCGTGGCTTTCCTGAACAGGACTGCTTTCCTCTTTTTCTTCTTCTTCCGGCTTTTCAAAGTCCAGGGCGTTGGCTGCTTTCATAATATTATACCAATCCAGCACTTTCTTCATGTGAGAAGAGTAAAAGCGGTCTTTGTCATACTGGGGGATCACCTTGTCAAAGAATCCAGCCATTTCTTCAGCCGTTGATTTGGGATCCGGGGCGGGATCGTCTTTCAGAAAATCCTTCATTTTGGTGAAGACATCCTGTAATTTCAGCTCGTCTTCCATTGTGGTATAAACTGAAATATCTGATAATGAGGTCATACGGGCACTCGGACCCATCCATTTCCTTGTTTTGTCCGTCATGGATTCTACGACCACACCCCCGTTGCTTTGTGCCAGGTAACGGTAAAGTCCGGGGTGCCCTCCAACGGAGAGAATTTTTGTAAGATCAGTTTTCATGGTTATGTTTGGTTAATGTTAGCATTTCATCGTGTACTGCCAGAACACGGGGCAATAATGGTTGTATTTCATCAGATACAATTATAAAATCGGCTCCGGATTCCCTTTGACCGTCAGTCCATTGTTTGTCCATCCGGTTCAGCACCGATTGCCTGTGGGTATTGTCACGGCCGGAAGCTCTTTGCAGACGCAGTTCTTTATCGGCAGATACAGTCAGTACTTTTGTGGTATGAAAAGGCGGGTCCATTTCCAATAAAATGGCGCTTTCAAATATTACATAGGGGGCATTGGTGTTGGCAGCCCACTTAAGAAAATCACGTACCACGTAGGGGTGTACCAGCGTGTTTACTTTTTTTAGAAGACTGTGATCATTGAAGATCAGGGAAGCCATGACTTTTGTATCGGGTTCTCCGTCGCGGTAAATGCCGGGTCCCAGCAAATTGGTCAACGCTTCTTTCAGTTCTTCATTTTCCCGGTACATAAGTTTTGTACGGGCATCCGAATCGTAACAGGGGATCCCCAGGGCAGTGAAAATGCGGGTAACGTAACTTTTTCCACTGCCTATTCCTCCCGTAATTCCGAGTGTTATCAGAGTTTCCATGGTATTAATAACGATTCTGGATAATGCCGTCCACAAATTGGGGAGACATGATCATATGGCTTATGGTGCCGGGAGATGCTTCTAGAACAGGAATGATCTTACCGCTTTCTTTCTTTATGAAGTCATTATAGTCAACCACAAGAAGAAAGTCATCGGGTGATATACCGGCGGCATCCTGGAAAGGACACCGAAACTGGATGGTTACCAGATCGGGCAGAATAAAAAGTTCCCTGCGGTAAGGGACGTTCCGCGTTGTGACGGGAACCTCAAAAGACAGTTCTACATACCGCCGTACCGGGATCCTGTATTCTACCTGGGTATGTGAAAGCCTGGTGTTTTCAGGAATTTCCAAACGGGCGATCCCTTCTACTGTCTGTGACAGGTTTCCCTGTGTTATCTTTCGTGTTTTTACTTCTTCAATGATCTCAAGGTAAGGTTCCTGAGCATATACCAGAACGCTGTCCGGAGTGAGCCTGACAGGTTCAAAAGACATATACTGAGGTCTATACGAGACATCCGAGACAAAACGTACGGGTACTTTCCTGTAGTGCTCACGCGGATATGTCAGGCGAATGGTGTCGCTTAAAATGGTTTCAAGTTCCAGGTTTGTTCCAAGGGCGTCGTTCACCAGGTTGTCAATATTATCCGAAAGCAGGTAAAATTCATCTTCACTACCCGGGATCTCGTGCACAAGTTTCCGGTCAGCAAAGAACCTTACCGGCGGGATTTTTTTACGCCAGGTATTGCGGATTATGTAAAAGCCCCTGGCCGTACCTCTTACAAAAAGAGTATTTTCGGGACGGGAAACATTGGTGCGACCTTCCAGGTTGGTTTCCACTTCCAGCGGGAACCGGAAGTAGGCAGTATACTCATTAGATAATGTGTAGACCACCCACAGGAAAAAAGCTGTGAGTATACACAGGATAAGTACCAATCTGGGACGTTTCATAAGCCATACCCTTGCAAGGCATTTTGGTTTGTCGTACCGGCCCTTCCTGACGGGGAAGGGCGCAGGTCCGTCTTAGCTCTGTTGCTGAAGGTCAGTGGAGTCCTTTACAAGACTTGATTTGTCCACCCTGATCTTCACGTTGTTGTCCACTTCCAACAATACTGTAGTATCTTTAACTTCAGCTACGATCCCGTATATGCCGCCAGCAGTAATGACTTTTTCTCCTTTTTTGAGGTTTTCGCGATATGCCTTCAATTCTTTCTGACGTTTTTTCTGGGGACGGATCATCAAAAAGTACATTACCACGAAAATGGCAAGCATCATTATAAGAAAAGACCAGTTCCCTCCTTTTGCGGCAGCTGCAGTTGTTTGTCCCTGTAAAATAAAAAATAATGTGTTCATGTTAAAATATTGGTTAAAAATATATTGCTGTCTTACTTCTCTACAAGTCCCCTGCCACGTTTTTCAATTTCGCCTTCTGCTGTCAAAAATTTAATGATCCGGTCCAGAATCCCGTTCACAAACATTTTGGAATTACCTGTACTGTAGAATTTGGATATTTCTACCATTTCGTTGAGCGTTACCTTAATGGGGATCTGCGGAAATGCCACTGCTTCAGCTACTCCCATGACAATGAGAATGGTATCTGTGGCAGCGATCCGCTCCAGGTCCCAGTTCTGTGCAAACTTCTCTATGTAATTCACATATTCTCCGTAATGCTGCAAAGAATGTGCAAATAATTGTGTTGCAAAGTTTCTGTCGTCGTCGTTATAAAACAAAGGCGGATGCTTTAGTTTGTCATGTTCAGTCTGTAAACCTGACAATTGTGTCAGGATTATATTACAGACGTAGGCTACGTCGTCGTTCCAGTGAAGGCTGCGGTCTTCCAGTAAACTGTATAGTTCCGGATCATCATCCAGCTGACTTCCGTAAAAATCCATTAAAAATTTCAAATCCTCCTGAAAGCCTGGTGCTTCAACGGCATTCATGTACTCCAGAAAATACGGTTCTTCTTTTAGTGAATCGTATAATTGTTTGATATAGCCTCTGTTAGCGTTCCAATTGAGCCCATGTATCCGTGAATCGGTCAGTTCTTTGTCACTGTCCAGGACCCCGATGGCTTTGTTATTGACAAACCTCAGGTTGGGATTTGTTTCTTCTTGCGTGGGATGGTATTTCTGCATGCCTATGTCAATCCGTTCCCGGGCATAGCGAACCAGCGTT
Organism: Bacteroidales bacterium; assembly: GCA_011620605.1. Classification (GTDB taxonomy): domain Bacteria; phylum Bacteroidota; class Bacteroidia; order Bacteroidales; family UBA932; genus DMER64. The sequence continues at coordinate 61,612 of WOYW01000005.1, forward strand.
CCCGGGAGAGAGAGCAACAGAAAATACAATTGTCTTGTTTTTTCCATGCTCTTAATGAGTTCATTTTCTGCCGATGCAAGATCAAAATTCTGAGAATGAACACTGCTGAATAAAACCTTAAAAATCTTAATCCGGATAAAACGCCTGCTGAGCATACCTTTTTAAATCAAAAAGAATCTCTGCAAATATACAGTTTTAAAGCAAATATTTTATATTTGTGAATATTATAAATAAAACAGACTTATGTATTTTGAAGATTTCGACCGTTCCACCAAGGCGGAACATAGTGGAGAAGATGTTTTTTCCAAACCCGTACGTGCCGGAAAAAGAACTTATTTCTTTGATGTTAAGGCTACTAAAGGAAATGATTATTACCTGACCATTACGGAAAGCAAACGTCGTGTAGACAAAGACGGACGGTTTTCATATGAAAAGCATAAAGTTTTCCTGTACAAGGAAGATTTCGAAAAATTTACGGAAGGACTGGAAGAAGTCATAAAATTCATCAAGGAAAGGATCCCTGTAACGGAAGCCCGTCCCAATGAATTTACCAACGTAAAATTTGAAGATCTGTCAGGGGATGAATAAAAAAATTTTATTCACCTATTGCATTCTTGAAAAATACTTTTACCTTTGCCGCGCTTTTTGTAACCCATTGAAGTTAAATATGGTGTTAGAAGGCCAGAAGCGAAAGCACCATAATGTGTACAATAGTTCATCACTATATTAACCCAAACCGCTTGAAAAAGCGGTTTTTTTATTTGCGTCCGGGGTATTGTTTCAAAGCTTCTTCCAGACAGTCCATGGCATTGCCGATGTCTTCCTTTTTCAAAACATAGGCAATGCGGACTTCGTCTGTGCCTTTGCCAGGAGTGGCGTAGAAGCCTGCGGCAGGGGCTACCATAACGGTCTGGCCTTTGTAGCTGAAACTTTCCAGCAACCACTGCGCAAATATGTCCGAATCGTCAACCGGCAGACGGGCAGTGGTGTAGAAAGCTCCCATGGGCATGGGGGAATATACGCCTTCCATTTTATTCAAACGGTCAATCATCAGGTTGCGCCTGTCTATATATTCTTCTTTAACGGCGCGGAAGTATTCATCCGGAGTGGCCAGCGCTCCTTCTGCTGCCATTTGTCCCAGGGCGGGAGCAGAAAGACGGGCCTGGGCAAAACGCAAAACGGCACTCATGACTTCTTTGTTGTGTGAGGCTATACATCCTATACGGACTCCGCAGAGGCTGTAACGTTTTGACACCGAGTCTATCAGTATGACATTTTGTTCGGCGCCGGGGATCTGCATACAGGAAAAATGGGGGTCGTCAGAATAGCAGAATTCACGGTAAACTTCGTCGGATAGCAGGAATAAATTGTGCTTTTTCACGATCTCTCCCAATTGCAGGATGTCCTCTTTGGTATAAAGGGTTCCGGTGGGATTTCCGGGACTGTTGATGAGAATGGCTTTTGTCTTGGAGGTGATGTATTTTTCCACCTCTGACATGGACGGTAATGCAAAGCCGTTCTCAATGGTTGTTGTAACGGGGACAAATTTTACCCCGGCCATAAGGGCAAACGTGTTGTAATTGGTGTAGAAGGGTTCGAATACGATCACTTCGTCCCCGGGGTTGCAGCAAACCTTCAAACCTATCTGCAAAGCTTCGGAACCTCCGACGGTAACGATGATCTCTTCGTAGGAAAGGTCGATGTTCACATCCCGGTAATATTTTGCCAATCCCCTGCGATAGGATTCAATTCCGGCCGAGTGCGGATACGATACCAGTTTCAGGTCCGTATTACGAATAGCATCTATGGCTTCCCTGGGAGAAGCAATATCGGGCTGCCCGATGTTCAAATGATACACTTTTACCCCGCGTTTTTTTGCAGCTTCGGCATAGGGGACCAGCTTACGGATGGGAGAAGCCGGCATTTTCCTTGATAATTCAGAGATACCTAACATAACGACTTAAAATTTGTAAATTTAATCTGCAAATATAGACCTTTCTTTAAACAAAAAACAACAATTTAATATAATTTATGAAGACGCATCCCGAACTCCCGTAAGCCCGGATTTTTTTCTATTTTTGTTAGATTTAAATCCTTAACAAATGTCGACTTTCAGACACAAAGCATTATCCGAATTTTCCTCGCACAAAATGGAACGTTTCTCGGTGGAAACGAAACCTATCTCTGCTTTTTTCGGTCAAAATGTTTTTGACCTCAAAAAAATGCGCAACTACCTGCCTGAAACTGCTTACGATGCAGTGGTACAGGCTATTGAAAAGAAAACAAGGATCGACAGAAGTGTGGCTGCCTTTGTGGCGGAAGGAATGCGTACCTGGGCTATGGAGCGCGGTGCCACCCACTATACGCACTGGTTCCATCCTCTAAGTGAGACAACGGCAGAAAAACACGAAGCATTCATCAAACCTTATTCAAACGGCTGTGCCATTGAGCAATTCATGGGAGATTCCCTGATCCAGCAGGAACCCGATGCATCCAGCTTCCCAAGCGGTGGTCTGCGCAACACTTTTGAAGCACGGGGCTATACCGCCTGGGACCCCAGCTCACCTGCTTTCGTCATGGACCAGACACTTTGTATCCCCACCATCTTTGTGTCATACACCGGAGATGCCCTGGATATAAAAACACCGCACCTGAAATCCCTCAGAGCCCTTAATAGTGCGGCAACAGATGTTGCGCGCTATTTTGATCCTGATACAGAAAGCGTAAATGTGATCTACGGCATTGAACAGGAGTATTTTGTGGTGGATCTTTCCCTGTACCGTGCCCGTCCGGACCTTATGTTGTGTGACCGCACCTTGCAGGGACATACTGCTGCTAAAGATCAACAGCTTGAAGATCACTACTTTGGCAATATTCCATCCCGGGTTATGGCTTTTATGAAAGATTTTGAAACAGAAGCCTATAAATTGGGTGTCTATATAAAAACACGTCATAACGAGGTAGCTCCCAACCAGTTTGAATTTGCCCCCTACCACGAGGAAGCAAACCTGGCCATAGATCACAACCAGATGATCATGATGGTCATGCGTAAGCTGGCCAAAAAACACAACCTGAAAGTCATTTTTCACGAAAAACCGTATGAAGGGATAAACGGATCCGGAAAACATTGCAACTGGAGTCTGTGCACCAACAAAGGCATCAATGTCTTTTCTCCCGGCAAAACGCCGCAGGACAACCTTCAGTTCCTGAGCTTTATTGCATGTACCCTGAAAGCCGTCTACGAACACCATTTTCTGATCATGTCCACAGTGGCATCCCTGAGCAATTCTTACCGCCTGGGCGGCTCCGAAGCGCCCCCTGCAGTGCTTTCCATGTTTATGGGAAGCACACTTGCCGAGTTGTTGGATTTGATAGAAAAAGGCGGTCCGAAGAGTAAAAAGGACGTCGAGCAGGCACGGATGGAAATCGTGGGCATGGTTCCCGAGATCTTCCCGGACAATACCGACCGGAACCGCACCTCTCCGTTCGCCTTTACCGGGAACCGGTTTGAATTCAGGGCCATAGGCTCCTCGGCAAACTGTGCCTCGTCCATGCTGTTTCTGAACACCGCCGTGGCCCAACAGCTGAAAAATTTCAAAACACAGGTGGACAATGAACTGAATTCAGGATTAAAACAGGAAGATGCACTGATTAAGGTGATCAGGAAGTTTGTCAAAGAATCCCGTGATATTCGCTTTGAGGGGAACGGCTACGGTGCCCAATGGCAGGCAGAAGCAGCCCGGCGCGGATTGCGCGGGATAAAGGATGTCCCTGCCTCCTACAAATCATTGCTGGAATCCAAGACCGTTAAACTGATGGAAGAAACAGAGGTGATGAGCCGAAGGGAACTGGAAGCCCGGTTTGAGGTCAAAAATGAAATGTTCGTAAAGAAACTTCAGATAGAAGCGCGCGTTCTGGGAGATCTCGCGATCAACCATTTTGTGCCCACCGCCATCCGTCACGAAAATCTGTTGCTGAACAATGTACGGGGTATGAAAGAAGTTTTCCCGGCCGATGAATACGAAGAGCTGGCATCCACCCAATTGAAAGCCATAAGAAAAACAGCAGGTTATGTGAACGACCTCCGCAATCTGGTACATGTGCTTATAGAAGCGCGTAAAAAAGCCAACAAGCTGGAATCCTTGCAGAAAAAGGCCGCTGCATACGCAAAAGATGTATTGCCCCTAATGGATCAGATCCGGCATTGTGCCGATCACCTGGAGATGATCGTGGACGATGAATTGTGGCCGCTGCCCAAATACAGGGAACTGTTATTCCTTCGGTAACCGTTTTTTTACGATCTTTGTTGGAACTAATCATTTTGTATCATGAATGACCTGGAAGCCGGGAAGTACAGCAAACGGGGAGTATCCTCTTCAAAAAAAGAGGTACACAGTGCCCTGGAAGGGACCGACAAGGGCCTGTTTCCGGGAGCTTTCTGCAAAATAATCCCCGACATCCTTACCGGTGATCAGGATTACTGCCTGGTGATGCATGCCGACGGTGCCGGGACCAAATCCTCCCTGGCTTATTGCTATTGGAAAGAGACCGGAGATCTGAATGTGTGGGAAGGGATCGCACAGGATGCCATTGTAATGAACATGGACGATCTGTTGTGTGTGGGAGTGACCTCGGACATTCTTTTAAGTTCTACCATAGGTCGCAATAAAAGACTGATCCCCGTAGAGGTGATCAAGGCTTTGATACAGGGAAGCCGTCAGTTTTGTAGGCATATGACAAATTTGGGGATCCGCATGGAGCTTACCGGCGGTGAAACGGCAGATGTAGGTGACCTGGTCAGGACCGTGATCGTGGACAGTACCGTTTGTGCCCGGATCCGGCGGGATCTTGTTATAGATAACAGCCGGATACAGCCGGGAGATGTTATCGTGGGACTGGCTTCATTCGGACAAACCACTTACGAAGACAGTTACAACGGGGGTATGGGCAGTAACGGGCTGACCAGCGCCCGGCACGATGTGTTCGATAAAACGGTTGCCGCTGCTTTCCCGGAAAGTTATGACAACGGCATCCCTTCTGAATACGTTTATTCCGGGACACGGAAATTGACGGATGTTGAACCGGAGACCGGTTTTACTTACGGACAACTGGTTCTGTCCCCTACCCGCACGTACGCACCGGTAATCAAAGGTATTCTGGATACACACCGGAGTTCTGTGCACGGCATGATCCATTGTTCCGGAGGAGGACAGACTAAAATACTTCATTTTATTGACGGGCTTCATGTATTCAAGGATAACCTTTTTCCTGTTCCACCTCTTTTCAGGGAAATCCAAAGGATAAGCGGAACTTCATGGAAAGAGATGTTCACTGTGTTCAATATGGGACACCGCATGGAATTGTATGTGCCCGGCGATGCAGCTCCCTTAATACTGGAAAAAGCGGCTGCATATGGTCTGGAAGCACGTGTTGTCGGCAAAGTGAAACCAATGAAAGGGCGCAGGGTAACCATAAAAAATGAATATGGAACGTTCATTTACGATAAATAAGAGGTTCAGAGCCGTAAGAACGCTAGTGCTGATCTTTCTTGGCGGCCTGCTGTGGTTGACGGGAGGGTGCGGGAACGCGCGGGAGGAAGAGCCGGAACGGTTGCCGGTTATTAATGAAATTCTAAATGACACCAATTCTGTCTGGTACCTGGACCCGGCCTCTTATCCGGATCGCAGGGAAGTATTGCCGCTTGGGGTATTTGGCACTGAAAAAGATGATATTGCTACGGTCGAAGTCCTACTCGGCTTTGATCAGTTTGATAACATTACGGGCAAGCCGGGAAGTGACGGGATCAGTGATTTTGCAGGCGAATATTTCGATTTTGTTTGCCGGCCTCCGGCAAACGACTCGGCAAGTGACTCGGCCCGTATTGAAACAATAAAGAATATGGCGGTGATGTTCCGCCAGGAAGGAGACAGGCCACCGGTCAAGGCACTGGTGGTAGCCGGGGATCCCGCCTCGGTGATGGCTTATGAAGATATTCAGGATCTGATCCGTACCGGTGATCTGGGTGTCGTTGCCATTAGCGTTTTACAGGCCGGGGTTGACAAGACGCTGGATTATGTGCGGCAGTTCCATTCGGGAAGAAACAAACGCATTACAGTAGGTGTAATCGCTTCTGAAAGCAGCCTGGCGCTTAAAGCGTATGAAAGCCTGCGGGAAGAGGTGGAAGTGGTTTACCAGGGTTTTACTCCTGACAGCCTTCCTTCTTTAAACAATCCGCTTTATCCTTTGGACAGGAACCTGATAAAGGATTACCATTTTGATTATTCCCGATCCGGTATGAATTACAGGGGTTCCCGGTACAATCCCGGTGTAATGGAAGTCAATTCTACGGAAAATGCTGTCCGTTACGCGGTTACATCTTTAGTAAGCCAACTGTTATTGGGCAGCCATTCTCCTTTGAAATGTATTCTGACCGGGGAGAATACGTTTTCACGTTATCCCGGGATCATTATGGAGCAGCTCACGTTTTTGAGGAACTTCAGGCAAAACAACCGTTACATATACAGACATCTTATAGATCCGGAAGTGGTTCTGATCAATCCGCGTGAAGAAGCTGCGGGAATACTGTACAAGGCATTGAGAGAGGATCGCCTGGCAGCTTTCCGCACCACCCCTTCGTTTGTCCGGATACATTCGCCAGAACCGTTGGATCTTTCTAAATACCCTTTACTAAATGTTTGCATCAACCATTGAGAACAGTGTCCTGGATATGTTTCCCCAGGTGGAATTGAAGGGACACATTACCCTTGTTACCACTCGTTCGCAGGTGCAGAAAGCGTCGGAGTACTTGTCCCGGCAACCGGTTTTGGGATTCGATACGGAAACCAAGCCCCGTTTTTCTTCGGGGAAAATGTACCGGCCTGCCCTTTTGCAATTGTCTACCGACAGCCGTTTTTTTCTGATCCACCTGAAAAAGACAGGCCTGCCTCCTGAACTTGTTGCCGTATTGAGTAATCCCCGTATTGTGAAAGTGGGTGCTGCCGTCAGGGACGATATTATTGGACTGCAGCGCTACGTTGAATTTAACGCAGAAGGATTTGTGGACCTGCAGGAAATGGCCCAGGAATACGGCATTATGGAGAAAAGCGTAAAGAAGCTGGCGGCTATTGTTCTGGGCAAACGAGTGAGCAAATCGCAGCAGACTACCAATTGGGAGGCTTATCCCCTGTCGGAATCCCAGGCCCGCTATGCAGCTACCGATGCGTATGTCTGTTACCGTATATACCGGGAACTGATGGGTCACCAGGAAGAAAAGAAATCCCCCCGTCAGCGGATGTACGAAGAAGTCCTGGAACGGGCAGCTTCTCTGGTGAAAGACGAACCGGATCTTGTTGCCAATATGGCCAATATCAGTGCATTGATCAAGGAGACCTTTAAATTTTGGTGGGTGGGTTTTTACCTTGTGGATGATGCAGCAGGGCAACTGGTTCTGGGCCCGTTCCAGGGACCTGTGGCCTGTACTCGGATTCCATACGGCCGGGGCGTTTGCGGTTCCTCATGGAAACAGCGTAAAACGTTGATCGTTCCCGATGTGGAAAAGTTTCCCGGTCATATAGCCTGCAGCTCCCTCTCCCGCTCGGAGATCGTGGTCCCATTGACAGATAAAGAAGGAAACATCACGGCCGTGCTGGATATTGATTCTGAAAAGCTCAATACGTTTGACAAAACAGATAAGAAGTATCTGGAGAAACTGGCTGAGCTTTTTAAAAATATTTACTAACTTTGCAGTCCTTTTAACGGTACCCTGGCCGAGTGGTTAGGCATCGGTCTGCAAAACCGAGTACAGCGGTTCGATTCCGCTGGGTACCTCTAAAAAAGCTGGCTTTTGGTCAGCTTTTTTTTTGAGGGAGAGAGGCATGGGCGCGGAAAGGGGTGCAACGCACACTTGATTCTTTTGCCTAAGAACCAGGCATTTACAAAAATCAACCCCCAGGGGGGTTGATTTTTGTAAGTCGCTAAGAACCAGCGAAAAGAATCAAGTGTGCGTTGCACCCCTTTCTCTTGCGCTGGCATAGAGCACGGCATCAATGGCCATGGGTTTGTGAACCCGAAAATAGAACCTGTATTCAGGGACCAGGGTTTTCAGGTAATTGACCAGCACGGGAAGATCTTCTTTTTTATGGTAGGCAGCCAGGGCCAGAAGCGGTTTATGCTTGAGAATGGTTAGCCGGGCTCCCTGCAGGGCTTTCAGCTCGTTACCTTCCACATCCATAACGATCATAGTTACCGGTAATGAATCCGGAAGATCGTCTATTGTTGTGGATTCGACGGATACTGCTCCCGGTACGGGGGTTTCCACTTTTCGGGATAGCATGGTCCCTTCATTCAGAAAGTACACGGTTTCTGACTTATCCGATATACATTTGGGAACTATGGTAACCCTGTCTTCAAGGGCTGCAGAACGAATAAACCCTTTCAATTGTTGCACATTCACACTGTCGGGTTCACAGGCAAACACTTTCCTGAATTTGTTATCCGTAACACTCACAAAATCTTTAATGGTATCCCCGGTAAAGGCACCACAATTGATCAGTATCTCTTCCGTTGTAAGTGTCAGATCATTAATAACCTTATGATCTGAAAAATACTGAGGCCTCCTGACGTAAGGAAACAGGTGTGAAGCATCTTTGGTGACCTTGGCATTAATATAAGCCTCCAGGCTGTCTTTTGAGAGCGTGTCTTCCAGCAGGTCATAGATTCGGTTGAAAGACGCGATGCTGGATGTAATGTAGTCTCTGTCCATAGGTTCCAGGACCCCCCTGTCATATATGGAAGATAAAAAGTTGATTGTATTTGCCCCGGGAAACAGTGTGTGGTATTTACTCAGGTCGTTGCGGTACCCTCCAAAAAAGCACAGTAATAAGTTGAAAGCGGAATATTGGCGGTTCAATTGCGATATGGATAATAAGGGACAGTCAGCTCGGAATCGCATATCATTAATGAATTTATCGTCTATGACCCGACCAGCTGTCTGCAGGCCATTTTCATCTAAATAGATCTGTGCCGTATCCGCGATCAATCCTATACCATACAAAAATACAGGCAGTCCGGATCGTTTCAACTCTTTAAGCAGCAAATCATCGCGGTTGTACTCCCGGGTTATTTGAATATTTTCCACAGTGTGGCAAAGATACGTAATTCTCCGGCAGATTTTTTTTATCTTTGTTACCAACCAAACCATTCACTTATGACCGTCAGCCTGCATCTTTTTGCTTTTCCCGTAAATTTGATAGTAGGATTGTTTATTGTTTCCCTGGGATGGAAATTCCGGAAACTATACCGTGATAAACATATGACCATAGCATTGCTTTTGTTGATAGCCGTTGCGCTGGTACAGGGTTTTATGCCTGCACATATAGCTTTTACACGAATGTGGCCTTTTGTGGTGGTGCTTACAGTTTTTTTGATCGTATTGGCCTCGCGCCTGTTTCTGAAGTTCTCCCTGGCAGGATTCGGACTGTGGCTGGCCTTGTGGGCCGGTATGCTGGGAACTGCAGATGCTTCCGTTACACACATAATGGTTCCCCGCCATGAGTACGCCCGTACCTCGCTGCCTTTCACCTTACGCCTGGAAGATTTCCGGGTAACCAGGTATCAAACAGGAGAACCGTTGGAATACAGGGCACAGGTTTCACTTCAGGATATCAACCGCAGGGAAAATCCCCCGCATCGCAGGGATGATCTCTCGGACCTCCAGGAATATTCAGTGCTCAGGACACTGCGGGTAAACCACCCCGTGAATTATAAAGGGCACCAGGTATATTTGATGGATTACGACTCGGCAAAGGGAGATCTGACAGAGTATTGTATTGTTATGGTAACACGCCAGCCGTGGCGATGGCTGATCTTTGCGGGAATATTGTTGCTGCTGGGCGGGGCTTTAAAAACATTTGTTTCATGACCTGGGAGCATTTCATATATTTTGCCATTGCGACAGCCTGTTGTTGGATTGCCGGGTCGGTTACGGCTTTCCTGAACCACAGGAATACCTTTCTTTGGTCTGCTGTGGTATATGCTACCGGAATAGTCGTTTATGCTTCTTTTATTGTGGCTTTTTGGATTTTCCTGCAACGGCCGCCTTTGGTCACTATGGGAGAAACCCGTTTGTGGTATTCCCTGTTCCTGGCAATGGCCGGGCTGATCACCTACATACGATGGAGATACAAATGGATCCTTTCCCTGACAACCGTTATGGCGCTGGTCTTTCTTTTGATCAATATTTTACGACCCGAGATCCACAACCAAGTCTTGATGCCTGCCCTGCAAAGCGTCTGGTTCATTCCCCACGTTACTGTATACATGTTTTCCTACGCATTGCTGGCATGCACCTTTTTGCTGGCCCTGGCAGGTCTGATCCGCCCCTCACTTAATGTGCTTCCGGCCATAGACAAGTTGTGCCGCGCCGGACTCTCTTTTTTTACCGTAGGCATGTTGCTGGGAGCCCTGTGGGCTAAACAGGCCTGGGGAAACTACTGGAACTGGGACCCGAAAGAAACCTGGGCTGCCATAACGTGGCTGTTGTATGTTTTTTATTTTCATCTGAAAAGCATACGGCCAAAAGCCTATAAATACATTTATGTTTCTTTGATAGTTGCTTTTTTGGCGTTGCAGATCTGCTGGTACGGATTGCAATACCTGCCTTCGGCACGGGGCAGCATGCATAATTACGCCCTCAATATAAAACGGTGATGAAACGGTTTCTTAACATAATCTGGAAAATCACAGGATCCGTTATTATTTTGATAGGAACGGGAATCTTCTTCTCGCGAATTGTCAACCAGGTACCTCCTGACGATATGGCCCTTATGGACCGTGTCAATGTCATAATAGACCAGGGAGGCTGTTTCATTTGTCACGGCGGGCCCCAAGAATTTTGCCAACATATTAACTGGCCGGTTTTCGGACCTGCCATTCGCAGGGATGCTGAAAAAGGCATCCGTTACGCAGATGCTTCCTATGCCCTGGCATATGTTATTGAAGATTTGCCGTATGATGAAACATCTTTGGTAAAATTGCAAAAAGCAGTTTCCCAACAAAGTATGCCTCCTCTGAGTTTTTATGTAATACACTGGAGATCTTACCTCACCCAGGATAAAAAGGAAATTTTCCTGGACTGGATATACAATCAGCTCTCCACCTATTATGCCCATCCGCGACCTTCTGAAGAACATCCCTTTGAACCGGTAAATCCCGTTCCCGGGTTCGTTCCTTACGATACTGATAAGGCAGCACTGGGTGAACTGCTTTTTCACGACTCACGACTGTCCGTTGACAATACAGTGACTTGTGCCACCTGTCACAACCTCTATACAGCCGGTGTAGATAACCTGGATTTTTCGGTGGGTGTATACAATCAACCTGGGACCTCCACATCCCTGTCTGTTTTCAACGCCATCTTTCACTCTTTCTATTTCTGGAACGGGAATGCCTTCACACTGCAGGAGCAAACGTACCAGGCGTTGCTGGATCCGGTAAAAATGGGCAACGACAGCCTGGACCGCATCTTTGACATTTTATCTGAAGATTCATCGTTGACTGATCGTTTCCTGGCCTCGTACCCTAAGGGTTACTCAGACTCGACCATTACCGATGCCCTTGCCGAGTTTCACAAAACCCTGATCACTCCGAATGCGCCTTTTGACAGGTACCTGAAAGGGGATGCCGAAGCCATAGATCAACAGGCGCAAGAGGGATACCGTTTATTTAAAAAATTCGGTTGTGCTACCTGTCATAACGGTACGGCCATGGGTGGTACGTCTTTCCAATTTATGGGAGTAGCCAACGATTACTTCCCCAACACCCGGAAAATAGCACTGGTAGATTTGGGTCGTTATTCGGTCACTTCACTACCTTCTGACATGTACCGTTTTAAAGTTCCGGGACTGAGGAACATTGCCCTGACTTACCCCTATTTTCACGATGCCTCTGCCAAAACACTGCAAGAAGCCGTCACAAAAATGGCTTACTTTCAAAGGGATAAGAAATTATCAAAGAGGCAGGTTCGTGCCATTGTATCTTTCTTCAACACACTGACTGGAGAATTCAAGGGCACTCCGTTAAACAATGTCAACGGGGAAGAACACAAAGATATAGTGGCCCAATCCGGCCAAAAGTAATAACGCCAGCCAAATCCTTGAAGCGAATAGACGTCTTTCCGAAAACAGGGAAGTGATCAGCAGTGAAGCCGGGATCATCACTAAAGGCACCATTCCTTGTGCAAAAGCGGGATAAAACACCATCACCAAAGCCGTGAAAACTATGATCCAGAACATGGACCCGTAAAAACGGGATATTGTAACAGTAGTCGTGGTATCACGATGTACCAGCCGGATAAACAGGGACAGTATGACCAACAGGGAAACCAGGGACACCAGTACTATCCGGGTAATGGTAAAGGAAGCGAAGGCCCTTGAAGGATCCGGGCCCCTGAAAAATGAGACGGTGTGCATCCAGTATTCGGGTATATCTTTATGGATAAACCACAGAACGGCGGTAATTAAAAATACCGGAACTATTATTCCGCCCAAAAAAGCCAACACATCTTTTCCGGACAGTTTTACCATCCGTATAAAACTGATAATAAATGGTATTAGAAGAAACAACGCGGGAGTATACATCATCCCCGCAGAGGCGATGAAAAAAGAACACAGGAAAGGACCGGATCTTGTTCCTGAAATAAAGGCAGTATATACCAATGCATAAACAGCAGCTGCCGTTAACAGTGAAGCTGCGAACAGGCGTGGGTTTTCATATGTTTGAGGAAAACATGAAACCAGCCAAACGTAACAAACCAGGATCCATTGTGTTCTTTCCGGTAACAGACCGTAACGGTCGTTTAGAAATGACAGCAGCATTCCCGTTCCCAATAAGAGAAAAACTTCGGGCAAATGAAGATACCAATTGCAGAAGCTGTTGGTTATAACACAAAATAATACGCGAAATACCGCTGTGATCAAAAAGGAAAACAGGAGTGAGCCCCAGAAACTGCGTTTTATGAATTGGATCATAAAAAAGTCTTTACATATTCATTAAGTCTTCCCCAATATCTTTACGGTAGTACATATCCCTGAAACTCAGACGGGACAGTTCCCTGTAGGCTTTTTCCCTGGCCTGTTCCGAAGTAGAAGCCAGTGCCGATACGGCCAGTACCCGCCCTCCTGCTGTTTTTATCTTTTGCTCCCCTGCAGTCCCCATGTGAAAGACCGTTGCATCCCGTACCCGGTCCAGTCCCTCAATATCATATCCTTTTTCATAAGAGCCCGGATATCCTCCCGAAACTGTCACCACGGTTACACTATGGTCACTGTTCACGGTAAGATCCGTTTTGTCCAGAGAGCGGTTTTTCAATGCGGTGCATGCAGCCGCCAGATCACCTTGCAGGCGCATTACAATAGATTCTGTCTCGGGATCACCCATCCTGACGTTGTATTCTATAAGATAAGGATCGCCTGCGCAATTCATCAGACCAAAAAATATGAACCCGCGGTAATCGCACCCTACTTTTTGCAACCCGGATAACGTAGGCCGTATGATCCGCTCCTCCACTTTTTTCATAAATTGATTCCCGGCAAAGGGCACGGGAGAGACAGCTCCCATTCCTCCGGTATTCAGGCCGCTGTCGTGCTCCCCAATTTTTTTGTAATCCTTTGCCTCGGGAAGGATCTTATAATGTATCCCGTCGGTAATGATAAAAACGGACACCTCAATTCCGTCCAGGAATTCTTCCACGACCACTTTATTGCCGGCAGCCCCAAATTTTCCGTCCAGGATCTCTTTCAGATGTTCCCGTGCTTGTGGCAGATCCGTCTCTATCAATACGCCTTTGCCTGCAGCCAGTCCGTCGGCTTTCAGAACGTAAGGGGAATGCATGGTTTCCAAAAATCGGCACGCTTCCCGGTAATGGTCCGCGTCAAAGGTTTGATAAAGGGCTGTGGGAATGTTGTAGGAAGACATAAATCCTTTGGCGTAATCCTTACTGCCTTCCAGCCTGGCTCCGTCGCTCCCTGGACCTACTACCAAAATATTTGAAAGGGCAGGATCATGCAGACAAAAATCTTTTATCCCTTTAACCAGGGGTTCTTCCGGTCCCACTACAAGCATATCTATATGGTATTGCAACAGGGCAGACCTTACAGCAGGAAAATATGTGGGCGATAATGCAACATTAGCGACATGCTTTCCGTTTGTTAAAGTGAGAGCAGCAGTTCCCGGATTGCCCGGTGCCACAAAAAGATCCTCAACCGAAGGTGACTGAACCAATTTCCAGGCAAGCGCATGTTCCCTTCCTCCGGAACCCAAAACAAGAATTTTCATAACACAAAGTTAAATATTCTAATGAGAGGTGTAACATTATTTCAGGTAATACGTCAATATAACAGAACCGCAAACACAAACTATTAATAATTAACAACCATGAAAAAAACACTTTTTACATTACTACTTCTAGCTGGAACCCTAACAGTGTCTTATGCTCAGAACCAACTGAAGGACATCGTCCTGCAATTTGCTTCCCAGCCTAAAGCAGAACACATCCGCGTGGGAGGTCTGATGATGCAAACTGCACAAATGTTTGCAGACGATGACGAGTCTGAATTCATTCGCGGGATCAGGTCCGTATCCGTTCTGTCCCTCGAAAATTGTGATCAGGAAATTAAAGACGCCTTCAGCAAACAGGTGGAAAAATTCAACGATGAAAATCTGGAGCTGTTGGCCGAAGTAACTGAACAATCGGAAAATGTCCGGGTCCTGGCTCAGATCAACGATGAAACCATTGAACGGTTTGTAGTGATCATAACCGGTAATGATGCATCGCTTATCCAAATCAACGGAAAGATTGATCTGGTACATATGGAAGAACTTATTGCCCAGAACACAAACAACACTATTAAATAAAATGAAAACAATTCACTGTATTAAAAGAGGTATTTATCCGGTGATAGTCGTAGTAGGAATAACGATAGCCCTTTTGGTTATGGCCTTTACAAAAGACTTCAGTACGGCAAATAGTACTAAATTTGCCAATGAAAAATTATCACCCGAAACATTCCAGGAATTAGTTGCAGAAGATAAAAATGTTTGATGCCCAGTCTTTCAAGGATACTTTCCTGCCATGTCACAAGCAGCTTTACATCACAGCTTACAGATTGCTCAACAACCGGGCTGAAGCCGAAGATACCGTTCAGGATGTATACGTGAAACTGTGGAATATCCGGGAAAAATTAACAGGAATAGATAATCCGCAGGCCTATGCCACCACAATGATCCGAAATCTTTGCCTGGACAGGCTCCGCTCCCCGGCAAGAAGAACGGCCCAAAAGGATGCTGCGGAAACCCTAAAATCAGAATTGGTTGACACAGAAATCCAAATGGATCAGAAGGATGAAATTAAGATGGTGATCCGCCTGGTGGACAGACTCCCGGAAAGACAACGTGAAATTTTCAGACTGAGACACTTTAGCGAATTTACCCTGAAAGAGATTGAACAAATAACCGGCTTAAACCCGGTAAATATCAGGGTGCATTTAACAAGAGCACAAAAAAATTTAAGGCAGCAATACGAAAAAATGAACCGCCATGGATATCAATAAGATTAAAAAGATCATGGATCAACATTACGAACAGGTGGAAGTACCTAAAGATCTGGAAGCTAAAATATCAGCTACCATCGACAGGCTGGCTGCAGAGGAAGATGCCGGCAGGAAGGAGCAGAAAGAACCTGTTCTGATTAAACTGAAACCCCGTTATGCGATCTGGAAAACAATAGCCGTTGCTGCCTCTGTCGTGTTGTTGATAACCCTGGCTGTTTTTGTACCTGTCCGGGAACCTGCCGTACAATTGGCAGACACCTACACCAACGTGGAAGAGGCGTACGACGAGACTGAAAAAGTACTGCAATACGTTTCGTCTTTAATGAATAAGGGCATAGATAAAGTGGAACAGACGCATTCCGAGATATCTACTATTAATACTTTGAATAAATTTATAGAAATCAATAAAAAATGAAAAAGACATTACTTATTATCCTAGCTGCATTATTTGTAGCCCCGGTTTTTGGTCAAAGCAAGTTTTATAACAAATATGCCGCATACGAAGGCATGACCAAAGTCTACATATCACCTTCCATGTTCTCCCTGATGGGGGATGATGTTGAGTTGAATGTGTCGGAAGATGTGGATATATCCGGCATCATAAAGAATTTAAAAGGACTCTATATACTGTCTACCGACAATCCGAAATACATTTCAGAAATGGAAAAAGATTTCAATGATCTGATCAGGAACGGACAATTTGAAGTTCTGATGGAGGTGGAAGAAACTACTGAAAAAGTGGTTATATATCTACAGAAAAAGGATACCCTCATTTCTGACATTTATATCTGTGCGCGAGAAGACGATGAATTCAATATCATCTGCCTTACCGGGGAAATGACGAAGGAAGATCTGAAGAGATTGATGAAAGACGTGAATTGATCACCGGATCATTCATACATCAGCATAACCGAGTAAGATCCTTTATATACACCGTTTTTCTGTTCTCTGAGATTTTTGGCGCTGGCTGAAAATTTCAGAATTTTTTTATGTTCGGCTTCTTCATCTGAAATGTATCCGGAAGCTGTATATGAAGGATTAAAGGCGTCAACTATACCTCCAGTATTTTCCAGATCACCTGAATTCAGGATCACGTTACAGGCAATATCCTGGTCCGATGCCAGGCTGATTTCACCCAGATTGAAAGTGGTACTCTGGTCATCCATTTGTATCCCCTTTGCCATATTAGAGGTAATGGCAACACCTTCAATGATTTCGGCCGTAATATGACCCGTACAGGTAATTTTCTTCTGACCATAGAGAACTGTCGCAGACAGAAACAGAAGCAGGATAACAATAAATCTACGTACCATGATTTTCGACTTTTAATTCAAAAAAAAGCTCCGAAAAATCGTAACGGGATAGTAATGGACAAATATAATGAAAAATACAATTAGAACAAATACCGTTGTCCCTTGATTTGTCCCATAGCGAAGCATGATAATCATTGATGGAATCCTTGACAAACGTCATAGGATTCCTGTACATATTGGCTACAGAAGCGTCATCGGCGGATCCGCAAACATCTCCGTTTGGAAGCAAAAAAGTACGATAGAAGTAATGGTTGTTTACTATCCGTATACGTTCTTCATAAGGGATGGAAGCCGCTCCGCAAGCCAGTCCTTCCTGTAATAGAAACACGTTTTCTTTAAAAAAACCCGTATGATCGCCGGTATCAACTACCGATATGTAAAAAGACTCAACACTTAACTTTTTTACAAATTGGTGACAGGCTTCCAACTCTTCCCGATTTTTGATCACAAAATTGAACGTATAGCCGTCGCGTGGATCTATATGCATTTTCCTATCCAGGGGAAAGTCAACGATCACAACGGTATCTTTTGGATCCAGCATTTTTTTTGTATCACTGTCACAATTTTTGTAATAGATGTGATACCGGGATTTCACCGGTGAGGCATTCAGCAAGGAAACAATATCTTCAATATCCGGATGGAGTGTAATATCACCCCCGCAGACATTGATGATAAAGGAGTCGTATTTTGAAACATCATCCAAAATATCCTGGATCAGCTGAGGATCCATAAAACTTGTATCGCCCTGCTTGTGACAACACTTGAATTGCCTGAAATATACCGGGCACAGTGTGCAATCACGGGAACATTCGTTATCAATGAACAGAGTAATGTTGTTGCTGGATTTTCGGATCTCTCCTTTTGTGACCGAATGCATCCGGAAATGGTACGGTGTAAGGACAAGCGGCCTTTGCATCCCTTTATCAATCCGGGTCATTGTTCCCATTTGATGGTCGCAGACTTTATCAATAAATGCTTTCTCCTTTTGGTAATTTTCCGACTCCTCCGAAAGTTCCACTACCCCGAAAGCGGCAGGAACAAGCAATTCACTTATAAGCCGGGCTATAATCGGATCGCTGTTGGATATGATCGCATTCATATCCAGGGTATTGAGCAACAACACATTGGTATCCTTGACAACGGGATAAACATAGGGTTTTAAAGAGAACCAGTATATATCGGGAACATTTTTCATGGGATCGGTTACTGCATAGTTATAACTCTTCGGTATAATTTTATGCCGGACTGCAAAATCAAAAGGTACTAAAATGGATTAAAGCGTATCCTCGGTTGGTTTCTTGTAAATAAAGGATCCCTGGTAAGACTTTTCGGGAGTTTCCACAATAACCGTATAGAGGCCCGGTTTTTCCATATCGGTTAACCGGTACACATTTACCACACCGTCTGTAGCAACAGCTTCTGTGATCTGGAATGATCCGTTGTCATTGATCACAATCAACTGGCACCTTACATCCGGAATGAAATAGCGCACACACATTTCTTTCTTTTCCAGATCTATCCAGACACCGGGTGCATCCTTATCACTTACTCCCTTGAAAAAATAAGCCGATGTGGAAAAGCGGGCAATACTTCTGGGCTTGGGTGTAGTGGGACCCTTTTCATTCATATCTACAATGATGCTGTGATTCTGGGCCATCATAGTCAAAGGAAAACTAAAAAAAAGTACTAATGTAAAAATAAAGATGTGTTGAGTCCTCATAGCTGCATATTTTGAATCATTACAAAGATAACGGTTTCTCAAGAAAACAACTACTAAAACAAATCAAAATATGGTCAGCATTGGTCTTTCAACTCCTTGATAATCAACATATAAAAAAAATAAAAAGTCAGCAAACGAAATAAATCTGTAATAGGCTGATTATTAAGTATTTATATTATGTTATTGACTTTCAGCCATATACGTCTCATTTTGCATATGGCAATAATGTAAGCTTTCAGCTACATATTCATCCAGCGATACGTCCAGGCCTAGCTTTAAAGCCAGGCGTCTTTTGCGGGAATAGATGGATTTCCCGTTCCCGTGATTGTAGAAGACGCTCATTTCCGTGGCGGAAAAACCGCAACACAGCAATCCAATCAAATTGATATCATCGTTATTCAGGTCCGGATGTTTTTCCATCAGATAATCAATAACCCCGTCGTATTTTGCGTTCACGACCTCGCTCAGATCGTCCAGAGCGCCTTCGCTCAGCCGGTTGATGTTCATGGTCTTGTTGAATTGCTTGACAAAGGCATCGGGCACTCCCCCGTAACGGTAAGATAGATCTATGAGTTCCCGGATGGTCTGGATCCTTTTCTCCAGAACTTCTTTCAGTTGCGTTTCCACCATGTTCTGTTTGTCCAGTTTCTCCAACAGGGTATTATTGTACAGCGCCGATTCCGTTTTCAACTGTTCTATAAAGGAGATCTTCTCGTTGATGTCCTGGTGTTTACGGTCTATGATCACGCAAAATACAATGGTTACAATAACGGCTATCAGGCTTATGAGCACTATCATGTAATGGTTCATCCGGGAACGGTACTCCAGGCGCTGGTTTATGTTTTCCAGGCGCTGGTTGTTGTAACGTTGTTCGATCTCGTACAGGTCCATTCGGCGGGATTCGTCTATGATGGAATCGGCCAGGCTACGGGACAATTCTGCATACTTAAGGGCTTCCTTGTAATTTTTTTCTGCCTTTAAAATATCAACCAATGTCAACAGGTTCCTGTGATCGGAGCTGGATGTTTGATCCCGGTTGACCATATCATAATATATCCGGGCAGAATCTGCTTTTCCCATGCGTGAATAAGCGCGGCTAAGGCAATGATACGTTTCATCCGAAATAATGATGCTTCCATGGTTCTCAATTACATACAATGCGACATCCCGGGCATGTGGATAATCTTCATCTATCAGGTATGTACTGGCCAATAGCGAATAATTGTGGAAAAGTGCCACGCTGTCTTCCATTTCACGGGCCAGGTTCAGGGCCATGTGCAAATAGTGGTAGGCACTGTCCAATAGCGCTGTAGAACGGTAAGTTTGACCTAAAAGACTGGCAACAGAATATTCATTGTTCTTATGTCCAGCCAGACGAAAGTATTCCATAGCCCGCTTGTACCGGTCAATATCTACCTCGTTTTCAATATACATATCTTGGTAAAGCCAGGCCATCTGGGAATTGATCAGTCCGGTAGTCAGGTAATCTTTGGTTTGCAAGGCAATTTTTTCCGCCTCGGCATAGATCTCCATGGCCTTTTGCGGGTCTTTCATTTCTTCCACACAAATCCCCTGATACAATAATGATTTGGCGTATTTTTCATGGTCACGGCTTCCTCTATAATAATTAACGGCAATATTTATAAGGGAATCGTTGCGCAAGGGAATGTAATTTTTATGACGTGCCTGGGTCAGTAATAAAGCGTAATAGGCCTTGTCACGGCGGGTACGGATGGCTCCTTCAGGTATGGATGTCAATACATTATATGCACTATCGGGCCGGAAATTCATCAAACTGTCCACCGAGGGAAGCAGGGTTGGATGTACGGAAGGAGCATTATGACATCCGGTCATGGTGAATAGGCCGGCCATAATGAACAGAAATATCAGTGGAATGAAGAGTTTTTTCATTGTCGCTTTTGAAGCCAATACTTTTGAAGCCAAATTGACAAATATAGAGCAAAAAAATAACGCAGGAAATTAATTTCTGCGTTATTGTGCCCGGAACAGGAGTTCATTATGCAATATTAAGCACTTACGTAAATGCCTGATTACCAGTCCACCTCAACTTGTAACATGTTATTTAGCAATGATTTGCCTTTGATATAAATTCCCCAAATTTTTTCAAATTTTTTACAACAAATTATATTAAGTCGGGGAAAAAAATTATAAATCCCCGACCAAATATTGTGAAATCCCCAACCTGTTTTATAACTTTGTATAGCACACAAAAACAATCTCATTATGGCTACATTTACTTTAATACTTTCAAGTAAAGTAGATTATCTAACAAGAAAAACGGAAATTTCCATTAGACTCCGACACGGAAAACACATTGACCAACAAGCCGGAACATTTATTTATGTACTCCCAGAATTCTTCTCAAAGGGTCATATTGTAACTAACCAAAGATTCATAACAAAAAAGGTAAAAGAAGCCCAGCACGCCAGATGGAATCTGGAGAACCTTATCAATCACATCACTTCGAGATTTCAGGAGGAGGTTGTTAATGGCAAACTGCCCAGAAAATGGCTGTTTGATACCATAGACAAATACACTTTCCCGGAACAGTATGAAGTAAAAGAAGAAAAACTGAAAACTCCTTTTTTTGATCTGTTTTATGAATACATACATTCACAGAAATTCAGTCAGAGCCGAATCAATCATTATATGGTTCTTTATCGTTGTCTAAAACGTTTTGAGCTATATAACTACCTCGACTTGGACATTGATACTTTTTCAAGTGAAAACCTCGAAAAGTTCAATTCCTTTTTGGCTAACGAATACGAAATGTTTGCTCCTGATAAAGATGGAATAATGCAGCCAAAACAGTCATACAAAAAGATCTACGAAACGTTCCGGGAACGAAGGATCCCCAAGAAAAGAGGCGATCACTATATTTCCGGTCTTGAAACCCTACTTAAGACTTTCTTCAACTGGTGTATCAAAAAAAATAAAACCACCAATAATCCATTCCATACTTATTCAATTAAATCCGTTGAATATGGAACGCCCTATTACTTGACACAGGAAGAACGGGACCAAATATACCACACTGATTTTACCGCAAATCCCAAAATGGAAATCCAACGGGATATTTTCATTTTCCAATGTTTAATCGGATGTCGTGTAAGTGACCTTCTGAGATTGATACCTGAGAATATTATAGTCAACGAATACGGAACAGCGATTGAGTATATGCCCCAAAAAACCAGGGAACAAAACGCGAAAGTGGTGAAAGTCTATTTAAATGAAACAGCCCTTCAAATAATCAATAAGTACAAAACGCCTGAAAGAAAGAGTCTCCTTCCTTTCATATCCTCACAGAAATATAATGACAACATTAAGAAAATTTTGCACGACTGCGGGATCAATCGATTGGTAACAGTTCTTAATCCCACCACCGGAGAACCCGAACAGCGCTATATAGCAGACATAGCATCATCTCACATAGCACGACGTACATTTATTGGAAATCTTTACAAAAAAGTCAAAGATCCAAACCTCGTCGGAAAGTTGTCCGGACATAAAGAAGGGAGCAAAGCATTTGTACGGTACAGGGATATCGATGATGAAATACTAAGCGACCTCACGAATCTAATATAATTTGCTGAAACACTAAAAGAAGAGAATGGTATAACTCAAACCTACCCCTATGTATGGGACCGGCTTGGATACCTATCCCCCACCGTTGAGGTTTGTTGGGTTTCTGGTGGATGGTTGTTGAGGTGATGACTTGATGGGTGTTCCGGAATATGTGGATGCTGTCCAGTGCGGGACGATAGCCGGAGATCCAGGCCCGGAAGTTTTCTTCCCGGTAGATCTTTTGTTCCCTGGGAAGGTTGAGGTAAACGGTGTCTTTTACCCGGATGGTGTCTGTTACCGCAACCAGGAACGTGTCGATACTCCTGATGATTTTCGGGACCGGTTTCACGATGCGGATGGTATCATGAAGGTATAAGGTGTCCACCTGGACTATGATCTCTGTACCCGTGTCATTTTTTTTATTGCACCGGTCAATGGTGATCAGGCCGATGACAGCCAACAGGAATACAATGAAAATGCCTCCGATACGGGCGTATAATTTTATGTATTCTGCCGGGATCATAGGATTGCCTTCTTGTAGGATGGGTCGTACAAGACCTGGTGACGTTGGGGACCATGTGCCTTGAACGAAAGATGCAAATGCGACCGGTAAAGGATCATCTGATCGAAAGGCAGGCAGTGTCTGAGGACCACCTGTGCCAGGAACAAGGCTTCCAGGGCATCCTTGCAAAACAAATCGGCGGCTTCTCCTTTCATGTGCTGGGAGCTGATGGATCCACCCACTGCCCTGTTTAATGCCGGGCACCGGTACCCGCTTGCCACCACCAGAGGCCGGTGCAGCTGATTCCTCAACGGTTGGAGCAGGTTCATGACCAGGATCCGCAGTGCAAAACGGATCTTGTCGGACGGGATCCGGTTGTCTATGCCGAGTTCTTTGGCTTTGCTGCTGCGCTCAAATTCCTCGTATTTAAAGTGATTGGATATGGGTGTGCTCATTGTTTTTCCTTTTTGTCCATAAACTGTTTTACCTCTTCCGTACTGCCGAACGGCGGCACCCGTCTGGTGCATTTGGTGACATAACAGCGCATCAGTTGGGATACGGCAAAATTGGTATTCACCCTATCGAGTTGGGTCCGCAAGTCCGTGTTTATATCATAGAGCTTGTCAATCTTGACGGTAGCCGCTTCATACTTTTTATTAAGCGCCAGGAAATCACGCTCCTTCTGTGCAACAATCAATTGCCATTGCTCGTTGACCTTTTCGGTGTTGGCCAGTTGGGCTGCCGCTTTCTTTTCCGTGATCAGAAACAAGGCAACAAACCCTCCGGTGCCAATCAATGTGGCAATCAGTTGTATGATTAATTCAGGAGTCATACCATGCAGCTTAAAAAGAAATCCCTGCTTTGTATCACTACAAGGCAGGGAGTGGTCAGATAAAGGCTAGGAGAAGAAAAAGAGTGGAAATTTCATGTTATACGCTAAGTGTAGCCAGGGCCATCATCTCGCCTGATTTCTCGCCGGTAGCGGTGTTGACATAAAACCATTTCACAAATACTTTCGGATTGGCTGCGTTCGGTGCCTCATACTTGGCATCGTAACCGGTTTTGAGATCAATGGCGGTTTCAACAGGAGTCAGCGGATCACCAATGACGGTTGCCTTGGCGTAGGCATCGCTGATCCCGTTGGACTGGGGCATGGATGCCTTGACAACCAGTTTGAGGTTGGTCACGTCAACGGGGATGCTGTCCAGGGTGATGGTGAAAGCACTGGCACTGAGGGACAGTGTATTTTCCTGATTTAGGTTGACTATTTTTAGCCTTTATCCCTATGGAGCGAATGAAGTGGTCAGTACGCTTAATGCCATAATGTGTTCCTTTTCCTATACGGCAACTGTAACTGTCATTGATAAAAGTCTTTTCAAGAAAGGGCGATATGTAGTTGTATATAAAATGGTGAATCACCCTGTCCCTGAAATCGGCAAGAGTAAACAGGATTGGTTTCCAGGTGCTTTTCAAAGGCAAGCGCATTTATGGTGTTGCGTTTGTTTTTTCGAGCTTCAAAATATGCCTGAAACAAATCCAGTGTGATTTTCTTTTTATTTACAGAGGGGAACAATTCCGGTTGTAACATATGTATTTCTATAAAAAAACAACCACGGAGATTGCTTTTCCGTGGTTGTAAAGTTTTCTTTTCAAATCCCGTACACAACGAACAGAAAACCCGTTTCCCTTGTTGTTGTTGTTCCTGTTTACGTTGCTGTTACTGTTGTTCAGGTTCCGGTTCCAGGCGTTATTTGTATTGTTCTCAGTAGAACTCCACCAGTTGCCTTTGTTACCAATGTTGTTGAATGTTCCATTGTTGTTACGGTAGCCACCCGGAATGGCAGTAAAATTAACCACTTGCTTTGTTGACGCGGCATTTTCAGCCACTTCAATCACTTATAGCTAACATTAACCTGCTTTGGGTATGACAGGAATTTATAATGCCAGCGGGTTACCGGATTTAAAATGCTCGCTCGGGCTAGCCCTGGCGTGCCCGACTCCGGCAGAAAACTTATTATTCTTGACTTTTTTGCCACCCTGTTAATTGTTTTGACACATTCTCGACCACCTGGTTTATTTTAACAAACTTCTCAAGGCTTATTTGTTTCATGTCTTTCATAAGACGGATAAACAAACGAATAACTTCTATCTGCTCACGTGCCGTTTGTAATATTTCTGTCTTTTAGTATTTTGAATTCGCACGGTAAATCAGCGTAAGTAATTCAATCGTCTCCTTTTTCAGGCTTTCACCCACTGTATATTTATACTCCCTGCTAAAGTCCCTGGTGAACTGAAAAATGGACAAAAGCAAATCGTACGTCGCCTTATAAACCGGAAGTTCATTATACTGACCCAAAATTCACAATATCAAATAGACAAATAGTCTAATAGTCAATTATCCCGGACACAACGAACAGAAAACCCGCGTTCCTTGCTGTAGCTGCCCCTGTAGACGCCGCTGTGACTGTAGTACAGGCACCGGGACCAGGCGCCACTTGTAGTGTACTCAGTAGAACTCCACCAGTCGCCGTCGTTACCAATGTCGTAGAATGCCCCATCGGTGCTACGGTAGCCACCCGGAAGGGCTGAAAAACCCGATTTATATCTATATTCAGGATAATCGGTGTTCCCTGCTGCACCTTCGCTGGTTGAACTTTTCCAACAAATATTAGCAACCAAAGCTACAGCAAGTTTTTCTCTTACATCTGTGCCTCCTATTGAAGCATCGTATTTGTAGCCATTATTAGCTAAGTAAGTTTCAAGTTGTGTCCACTCATTATCACTTGGCAAATGCCAGCCCGGAGGACAGGCCGCCAGTGCAGCTGGCCAGTTATATAACACCCCATAGGTTTGGTAATTGGTTGTTGTTTTTGCCTCTGTATAGCTTGTGCCATTATAATCGTATACATAATAATAAGCTGAGTTGGCTGATCCTGAAGTTGGCAGACTTACTGATGGCAGATATGCTAGATTTTCTGCCATCCACACTTGTTCGCCAAGGGTTACCATTTTGTAAACATGGCCATCACGGGAATCGACAAACGTAGCTCCCCCTTCTCCCTGGTTTGTTGTGAATGCTCTCTGCTCCCCATATGCAGTCCCCTCTGAGTTCGTCGCATATGCCCTGACATAATAGGTTGTATTAGGCGACAGGCCGGTGATATTGCCAGTATAAGTGCCCAGGCCACTGCCGTTAGTTGTCTTGGAACTTGAAGTTGTGGGATTTTCAGAGGTGTTCCAGCAGACGCCACGGGCAGTAACCCTTCGCCACCCTTCATAAGTTACTTCACTGTCACAATCTGCAGTTGATCCCGTAATATTATTGATGGAGGAAAGATTCACAGTTGGTAATACCTGGTAGCCATCAGGAGGAACAATATAAAATGGAGTAGAAGCGTGTTTTTGAAGACCATCAAAGGTGTGAACGACAGTAAATCCGTTATCATATAATCTAACATTTGTCTCGCTAAAAAACCCGTTAACTGTAAACTCATATGCATCCAGAAAACCAAGGCCAGAACAGAAGTTTTGAATCATTGATAATGATGCTCTGTGTATCTCAGGTATATACATCACTCTTTCATATCCATTATAAGCCTCAGCCCCAAGATCAAAAAAAGCTTTAGACAACGATCCTTCTACATTATCCCAAACTGATGTTTGACACCCATTAACAAACACCCATGTATTGCTAAAAAATTTATCACTAGGCGTTGTTTCAAATAACCACTCTGGAGTTATTCCATACCAGGTTCCACTAACACCCCCTGCCCCTGATTTTTCCCACCCCTTTTGACCGTTTGACTTTAGCTGTTTAGTTCTTTCTCGCGATACTTTTTCACCGGTACAAATCATGGTATTTTTTTCACCATCAAATAAAAAACTGCCCCCATGTGTATATATAATTACTATATCATATAAACTCATAAATGAACCTCGAAATTTATCAATATCTGCATCTTCATTAATGAATTGATGCGTTATATATCCAGAATTCTGCAATTTGTTGCAAATCGCTTCCAAATCTGTATGCAGTTGAAATTGAAAAGGTGCCAGAATTAAAGCTTCTCCATCACCACTTGGTTTTATTATGTCCGAAGTCTGTGTTTGTGTTATTGTCTTTGTTTTTAAAGGCTCCGACTTCGTTGCTTTTGTTTCATTCGTGGTAAACCATTTGTCATCTGTTATATCCACAAAAAAATAGTATAACTCGGTGCCATCGGTAAAATTCATAAGTATTGTACTGCTAGAAGCTTTTGCCGATACCACGTCTTCTAACAATTCAATTTTTTCCGCAATTGCATTAGGATCTACCAGCTCATCTGTTTCGATAGCATTAGCAAGTGTACTTTCTACAATTGTTTCGGCTTGAGCAACAATTACTTCGATTTCTTCTGGGGTCATACCTTCTTCGATGGCATCCTGGCCACAACCGAACAGAGAAATGCTCATAATTAGTAGTAAGATAGTCTTTTTCATTATTGTAAGGTTTTAATTAAAATCCGTTTTATAGTTAAGTAAACTGCAAGCAAAGCTATAGCTCACATTCATGTATTCTAACTGTGTATCATTACATGGAGCCGGCTGTTTTTCAATAACGGATTGCCAATTTATAAGATGGTCCATGGAGTTGGTACTAATTGACACCAGCACTCTACTCCCTTTCCAACCACTAAGAGAAAAAGTATAGACGTATCTTAGGTTTTGATGAAACCGTAAGGCAAAATGAGTAGAAAGGAAAATCAGATCCTTTACCTGTTGCCTGAATACTCCGGTAATTAAAGCCGTAGACATTATATGTTAAGATTTTATAAATTTAGCCACAATATTTGACAACTTCAAGAAATAGCTGATTTAGTATATATAACTTTGATTCCGGTTGGTTTGAGTTTGAGTTTGAGTTTGGTAACATTGGCGCTTTGGCTTGGTGTAACTGGCTGAATATGACAGAAAACACTTCGCAATAATCATCGAAACTCCTAACTTTACGCATTGCTGCACCAGTAACATCTTTTGAGAATGAATAATGAGGTCCCCAACTATCGTCAAAGTGCCATCCCAGGTTTTGAAGATATGTAATAACCGCAATCTCATTTGCAAATGCCTTGCGTAGCCCTACACCGTCGTCAATGTACCCGGTACCGAAGCTAATCTGAACCTTTGCATACCTGACCTTTAATGTAATCTGAAAGATAATCATTTATTTATAGATCAGAATATCAATACATTGAAAAAAGCGTCAATATTATTGACAAAGCATTAAGTATAAACCACACAAGACATTATCATTAGCAAATAAAGGCACCTAAAAAAGGCATCAAAGTATTAATTGTTTATCTTTGTTTCGCAAAGCAGACAAATGAGGTCTGTTTTTGTGTGCATGAAGCATCCTGGAATAAATTTCTTGGGATGCTTTTTTATTAAGTCGGGGATATCATTGTGGATTTTTAAAAGCAAAAAAACCACAAATAGTTGATAATAACCAATTTGTGGTTTTAAGGGGTGCCCGGAACAGGACTCGAACCTGCACAAGATTGCTCTCGCTAGTCCCTGAAACTAGTGCGTCTACCAATTCCGCCATCCGGGCGGGAATTTTAACAAAGGGATTGCAAAGATATACAAAAACTAAAAATACGCAACGTCCTGCGACAATATATCTTTTAACAAATTGTTGGCAAGACGGCTTGCACCTATGCGAAACAGGGAAGGCTTCAACCAGTCTTTTCCCAGGATCTCATTCACAATAGAATGATATTCAAGAGCCTCCGTTGAAGTAACTATGCCGCCGGCAGGCTTGAACCCTACCCTTCTTCCGGTCTGCTGAAAATATTCAGCTATGCATTTACACATTACGGTTGCCGCAAACGGTGTGGCTGCAGGTTCCATTTTCCCGGTCGAGGTTTTAATAAAATCGGCCCCGTTCTCCATAGCCAGGAAAGATGCTTTCCGGATATTTTCCTCTGTCTTCAGGGCCCCCGTTTCCAGGATGACTTTCAAATGGGCATCAGGTCCCATGGCTTTTCGGATCCCGCGAAGCTCTGCTGCAACACGGTCGTATTTTCCTGCAAAGAAAAAATTCAGGGACAGGACCACATCTACTTCATCAGCTCCCTGCTCCACACAAAGGGAACATTCCTGTTCTTTGATCTGCGTGAATGTCTGGGATGCCGGAAAACCTGCCCCCACGGCAGCGATCTTCACACCCTTAACATGTAAGGTTTCCCTTACAGCACTTATCAAAGCGGGATATACGCAAATGGCTGCTACGTTAGGCATTTCGGGATAGTCTTCCGCAAAACGGTTTACGTTTTGGGCAAATAACCTGCCCCTGGCTTCCGTATCGGACGCATTGAGCGTAGTCAGATCTATAAAACTGAAACATTGTTGTAAAGCATCCATATTATTCTCTTTTTTTACTGTCAATGATTATGGTTACCGGACCATCGTTTACCAGTTGCACTTCCATATGAGCCCCAAACTCTCCGGTTTCTACTTCTATTCCCGTATACGTCTGCAACAGCATACAGAAAGATTCGTACAGGGGAATCGCTACGTCCGGTACAGCTGCCTTTACATACGAGGGACGGTTCCCTTTACGGGTAGATGCATGGAGTGTAAACTGGCTTACAACCAGCAACTGTCCCGACACCTGTGAAACGGAAAGGTTCATAACTCCCTGAACATCATCAAAGATCCTCAGATTGGCTATCTTACGCACCATCCATTCCAGATCCTCCCTGCTGTCTTCTTCTTCAAAGCCGGCCAGGATCAGCATTCCCGGACCGATGCGTCCTTTCAGAGACCCTTCGATGTTTACCGAGGCTTCAGTGACCCTTTGAATTACCGTTCTCATAACATTATGCGGCTACCACCGTTTTGATTCCTTTCTTTTCCACTTCCCGCGCAATGTCCAGCAGTTTCTCCAGGGGACATTTCTTCAATCCTTCCAGGGGAGTGGGTCTGTCCAGGGTGTAAACCATGACTTCCCGCGGGCCCGTTTCATCCAAAAGCGTATACCAGGCGTTCAATTCCTTTTCCGTGGTGTTGTCCACCTCCGAGCCATCGATCATCCCGCTGAAAAACAAGGTCTGGAGCGTAAAATCACCTTTAAAGCGTTTCAATGCATCCACAGTCCTTTGCAGCGAATACCCCTTTCCCGGCCGGTTGATCTTTTGTAGCTTTTTTCCAATTGCCGAGTCGATCTTCATGATCCTTTGATCTGCCATCAACAACCCTTCGAAGACTCCAGGGATCTGAAGTGTCCCTGAGTTGGATAGGACGCAGACTTGTGAACCCGGACTTAGGATATTGCGAATTGCCACGGTATCCTGCATGATCTTCAGAAAATTCCTGTGTAGTGTAGGTTCTCCGTTCCCGGAAAAAGTAATGACATCGGGCAATTTATCTTCCTTTCCCAGCTTTTTCAGTTTTTCCTCCAATGCAACGAAAATCTCCTTTGGAGAAGGTATCAGTTCATTCAGATCCTCCTGACCGGCAAGAGGTTGGGGATTCCACCCACATTCGCAATATACGCAATCGAAATTACATACTTTCCGGGTTGGCGGCATCAGGTTGATACCCAGGCTGGAACCCAGACGCCTGCTGTGGATCGGTCCGAAAACCGGACTGTGAAACGCCATGTTTTCCATATCAATCCAGATTAATGCTAACTCTTATACGCGGTATTACGGTTTTGGGGCGGGCCAGGTACAACGGTACTGAATCCCTGTAGGTCAGGGTGTCAATGACAGGCAACAGTCGCAATGCAGGATCCTTGTACAAAGAATCCCGGTCCATGCGCCAGGGTTGTAACTGTGAGGAATCAGGCGGCAGGATCCTGAGCAACGATTGCTTGAATATCATGTCGTGGATACCGGGTACGGAATCCTTTAACCAGGCATTAAAACGCGCTACAAGTTCTTTTTGCCTGTTAATGTATGAAAGTTGTTCGTTATACGCCGTCCTTTCTGCGTTGATATTCCTTCTCAATTGGGTCAGCAACGATTTAAAACGGGCCGGCCGGCTTGCGTAATGATCCAGTGTAGCCAGGAACTCTTCCGTAGTATAACCGTATTTTTCCAGTATGGGAGGATAAACCAGCGTGGAATCGGCCAATCGACCCAGTGTCCCGTCAAGTTCCAGTATAAGGTCCGTCAGGAACATTTCCCGTAAAACCAATTGGAAATCTTCCTTAGGTATCCTTCCGGTTGAAGGTCCGGTGCACCCGGTTAAGAATAATAGGATACAGACAAAGGTCAGCGCAATTCTCATATACCCGCAAAGGTAAAGAAAATTGCGGTTTGTGCAGGTACCTTTAGCGGTTGACCGACCGTAATTTCAGTTCCGCTTAATACTTCTATTCCTTTAACGGCATTACCCAGACCCTGGGTGTAACGTTCCCACTCCACCGAAACCGGTTCGGTCCCGTTGTTGATCAGAACCATGATGCATTCGTTATCCAGTATCCTGAAATATACGTACATGTTTTCCCCATACCGCGGGAGGTAGTGAAGCAGCCTCCCGTACTGAACGGTTTTTGAAGATTTTTTCCAGGTCAGTAAACGGGAAATGTAATCGTATACGTTTTCTTCCAGCGGATCCCTTCCTTTGGGGTCAAGGACGCGTGCCGGCATAGGCACCCTTTCTTCTCCGTGTCCCAGGCGTTTGGGGTCTTTGGCCACCATCAAAACCTCTGTACCATAATAAATTTGTAGGATACCACGAGTAGTTGCCAGGAAAGTATATGCCATTTTCAGTTTTTCGGGATTACGGCCCAACATCTCGTACATACGGTTGGTGTCGTGATTCTCGGCAAAAATCAACAATTCGTTGGGGTTTTTGTAGACAAAGTCATTGGAGATCACATTGTACAGACGGACCATTCCTTCTCCCCACTGCGGGTCGGTATCTTCCATGAATGCCCTGCAAATCTCTCCCTGCAAAGGAAAGTCCATGACAGTAGGACCACCCGGCAGGGGACCGCGTTCCCAGTATGCCACTTGCTGGGGATGGTTGTACCAGCATTCTGCCAGGACCGTTGCATTCGGGTATTCGTTCCGCATGGCAGCCGAATAAGCAGAAATGGCCGTTTCATCTGAATAGGGGTACGTATCGATCCGTACACCGGCCAGTCCGGCATATTCCATCCACCATATGGTGACCTGTATGAAATAGTGTAAAACAAAGGGATTGGTCAAGTTCATATCGGCCATGGAAGTATCGAACCAGCCCTGAACGCAAAGATCATTGTCTGCTTGTGCGGCATGGGGATCCATATGCGTTATCATAGCATAGTTGGAACGGGTATAGGTGTCAAAGACATTGATCCAGTCTTTGAAGGGCAGGTCTTCCATCCACCAGTGAGCCGTTCCGCAATGATTGGGAACGATATCCTGGATAAAGGAAATTCCTTTTTTGGAAGCTTCCCGTACTACTTCCCTGTACATTTCATTGGTGCCAAAACGGGGATCTACCCGGTAATAATCGGCACAGGCATAACCGTGATAAGAGGCACGCGGTTCGTTATCGAAAGTTACCGGTGTGGGCCAAACGGCCGTAACACCTAGTTTCTGGAGGTAATCCAGGCTCATTCGCATCCCTTCCAGGTCTCCGCCTTTTCGGCCGTAATCTTGTTGGTAACCTGCTTTTTCGACCGCTTCATCTACGGAATCATTGTGGGGATCCCCGTTCACAAAACGGTCCGGCATCAAAAGGTACAGGACATCTGAAGGGTTCAGGCCCCGGCGTGCGGACGATCCGGGTTTCCTTTCGTTCAACGTGTAATTGAAACGTATCTTCTCTTTACCGTCTGCCCATTCCAGGGTATATTCTCCGGCCTGTGTGCCTGCAGGAATCATTACGTCAAGAAACAGGTAATTGGGACTGTCTGTTTTGTGTACCTGAGTGATCTGCGGACCCGGAGTAACCATGCTTACCGTGCCTTTTCCCAGTCCGGGACCGTATATCATCAATTGCAGCTGTGTTTCCATACCGGTCCACCAGCAAGGAGGTTCTATTCTTTCTACCGATGGTTTTTCATGTTTCATGGCACTTGCTGTGGTTATCATTGCCGGTATTAAAAGGCATAACAGGAATAATCGTTTCATAATACTATTCTAAGGTAAGGATCCGGTACCCGTGAGGTTCCATTTCACATGTGAGGTTGTTACTGATTTCATATTCATTGCGGGAGAACCAGTCCAGGTACATCCCGTCGGTCTGTGATCCGGTAAGCCTGAAAGATACCTGACTGTCGGAAAAATTGAACAGCGACAGTACCCTGTTCCCTTCGGCTTCCCTTACAAATGCAAGTATATTGGAGGGACCTTCGTGAGGCACTTCCTTCAAGGTTCCGCCATAGGGCGGTACCTGCAGAGCAGGAGATCCTTTCCTGAGTGCAGTGAGGTTTTTGTAAAATTCGGTGTATTCTGCACTTTTATGCGGCTGCAAAGTGTCTTTTTCAAAAAATTCCAGACGTTTTGTGTTGCCTTTTTCCTGTCCGGTGTATATCAGCGGGATACCGGGTAAAACAAAAGTCAGGGCAGCCATTTGGTGAACGGCCTCTCCCATGCGTTCAAACTCGGTACCACTCCATGAATTTTCATCGTGGTTGGATGTAAAGAGGAGCGGAATGGCATTGGGACCAAAGTCGCGATGCATGTCGTTAAGGCACTTACGTATGCTGTCGGCGGTCTTTTCGCCCAGGGCCACACTGTTCATGGTGTGATGCAGTTTCCAGGCATAATACGCATTGAAGGCCTTCTCTGTGTTCACGGGGTTCTCCGACTCGGCAAGCATAAAAATGCCTGGACGGTGGCGGCGCAGCTCGGGAACGACGTGGTTCCAGAAATCTACCGGGGTCAGATCGGCCATGTCGCAGCGAAATCCGTCAACCCCAACATCCTCGGTCCAGAAACGCATTTTTTCCAGCATGGCTTCCCTCATTTCTGTGTTTTCGTAATTCAGCCGAGCTACGTCGGACCAATCATACAGGAATTCGGGTTCGCCGTCCGGTCTGCGGATGTACCAGTCTTGCTTATCCAGCCATACGGCATCGCGTGAAGTGTGCGCAGCCACCCAGTCCAGAATGACTTTCATATCCAGCTCATGGGCCCGGTCAACCAAGTTGCGAAAATCTTCCATGGTCCCGAATTCCGGATTTACGGCACCGTAATCACGTATAGAATAATACGAACCCAGCGTACCTTTCCGGCCTTCCTTTCCTATGGGATATATGGGCATAAACCATAACACGTCTACTCCCATCTCCTGTAATTCCGGCAACATCCCGGCAAAGGCTGTGAAAGTCCCTTCCGGGGTGATCTGTCTTGTGTTCACTTCGTATATTACGGCATTTCGGATCCATCCGGGGTGGATCTCCTTTTCTTTCTGTTGCGAGCAACCTCCTGCGATAACTGTCATAAAGATTATTGTTAATAGAATATGTTTCATAGTTCCGGTTTTATCATTCATTCTTCATTATGGTAAATCCTTTTGGAGCGACCATGGTTTCTCCCATGTACGGTACCAGGTCATCTGGTTTCAGACCGAAAGGCAGCTCCAGAGAACGAAAGTCAAAGAAATCGTCTCCCTTATTGATACATACAGCGACCACCTGATCCATATAGATGCGTACATAAGCCAGTACATCAGGGCAGACATACAAGGGAAAAAGGTCTCCGTAAAGAAGTGCCATGTTGCTGTTTCTCAACGAAGTAAGCCTTTTAACACGCTCTTTCAGACGAATCTGCATGGATGTATAGCCGTCAAATAACATCATCCTGCGGTTGTCGGGATCGTTGGCACCCGGCATGCCTATCTCATCGCCGTAATAAATACAGGGAATGCCCGGCAAAGTCATGTTGAAGGCGTGGAGCATGGCCAGGTATTCGTACCCGATGTCGGAACCGGTACCAATATTCCTCTTCCATCCTGCCAGCTTGTGGTCTTCATCCACGGCCAGCGCCCCGCCGGCCAGTGAAATATACCTGGCTTTGTCGTGGTTTCCGCTTATGTTTCCCATCAGGTTGTGGTAGCCGTATTGCATAAGTCCCGATCGCAGTTCATTCCACAAATCTACAAAAGAGCCGTCAGTATTCACCGTACTGTTTAAAAAGGTGTGATAGAGGTTGAAATCAAATTGACCGTCCAGCATGCCTTTTTTCACATAACTATTTATCAGGGAAGGAGAACCGTAAGTCTCCCCTATCTGGAAAACAGCCCTGTCCGGAAAATTCTTAACAACCTTCCTGGTTAAGGTACGCCAGAACAATTCGTCTATGTGCTTTGTGGCATCGTGACGGAATCCGTCCAAATTGAAATTCTCCAGCCAGTAAAGGGCCGAGTCTGATAATGCCATGCAAACTTCCGGACGGGAAAAATCGAATTTTGGAATGTGTTTGTCAAACCAGGTGGTTAGTCGGAATTCATCCCACAACTCAAAATTGGGACGTCCGTCGGGTGTTACCGGGGAGGTTACCCAGTCCGGATGTTCCTGCAACGTGGGAGCCGACTGGTGCATATGGTTGGCCACATGGTCCAGGATCACATTCATTTGCTTCCCGTGGGCCTGATGGAGCAACCGGGTGAGAATACTGTCGTTGCCAAAACGGTCATCCACTTTGGTGATATATAACGGCCAGTATCCGTGGTATCCGCTGAACCGCGTTTTGGGGTCTTCTAGCTGTCCCCAGGCATCATAAGGGTTCTGCGTTATTGGTGAGAGCCATATAGTGTTGATCCCCAGATCACTGAAAAAGCCTTCATCGATCTTGCGGATTACTCCTTCCAGGTCGCCTCCGTAATAATCCACTTTGGGAAGGACTTCGGGGGAGTTGATCCTGCGGTCATTCGACGGATCCCCGTTAAAGAAACGGTCTATAAAAACCTGGTACATGATCAGGGTATGTTTGTCTTTCCGGTCAAGCCTGTCGGGCTGGATTACAGGCCTGCCTTTTTCCAGAGGGATCAGAAGGTCGTTGGAAATACCGTGGTCGTTTACAGCCCAGGCCCTGATCCAGGAACGGTCCTGCAATGCGGTAAAACCGGGTAGCATAACGTTGTAGGAATCATTGATCTGAACGGTTCGCACCAGGCTGTTTTGCCAAAAAACATATAAAGTAGCAGGTGTGTTCTCTGCTTTTAACGTAAACAAAGCATCTGTATCGGGTAATGGTGGAAACGCTGCCAACCGCGGCGCTTTTTCGGACACAGGGACATTTCTTCTAACAGGGATGTGCCCGATCTGTCCTTCAATATGTATGTTTAGTACAGTCATAAGGGGGGTGTCTTCCCGAAGAACCACTATGAGGGTATCGTAGCCGGGATTAGGGATAACCTTAAGATGCGGTGAATCGGCCTTTTCCACCATGTCTGCCGTCGGGAAATAATCCCGTACCAGAGCCAACGTTGTGTCCTGTTCCAGGGTCAGCACAGTTGCCGGTTCCAAAGCATCAAAATACGGTTTTCTGGAAACAGATGGGGAACATCCGTATACAACGGACAATAAACCCACCAGTAATAAACATGAAAATTTTCTCATGCCGGTTTTATTTGATCGCAAAAACAACAGAAGTCACGGGGTCCATCTTCACGGTTAACCCTTCGGATGATTCCTTCAGGTACACATTTCCCATACTGACTATTGTGCTTTGAATATCATCCTGTACGGGAAAGGAGATCTGTTGATTTCCAAGATTATGAAAAATAAGCAGTTTCTCATTACCGGAGGTCCGGTACCACGCTGCAAGGGATTTGTATGCAGAAGCTCCCTGGTGGTTGTATACCGGGTGTTCTGTCATTGTTCCCATTGCCAGTGCCGGATAGGTATTCCTGGCTCTCGCGAATTTTTTGTAAACATTCAAAATGGATGAAGAATCGGCTTCCTGGGTCAGCACGGTACCTACTGCCGTAGAGAGGTATGAGTCTATCTGGTCCGTATAGGTAGTGGTATAGCTGTCACCCCACATCATGGGACTGCGGACATACAGATCGCCGTTCGTTTTGGTCCCTATATAACCCAATTCTTCTCCGTAATAAACATAAGGAGATCCCGAAGATGTCAGTAAAACGGCCGCCGCCAGCTTTGTTTTACCGACCGATCCGCCCAGATCTGAACGGGCACGGTTCTCATCGTGATTGGACAATTTGGTGGCACGTATGTAATCGGTCCTGTATTGTTGGTACAATTGCTCGTAGGAAATGATGTCCTTGGCAAAATACAAACCGGTACTTTCCTGAAGTGCCCATTGGAGCCGGTGCCAGAATGAGAATTCGAACAAAGCCGGCAATCCTTTGTAATACGGTGCTACCTGTTCATACTCTGAAAATACTTCCCCGACCATATATATATCTGACTGGTGCGTCTGCCTGAAGTACTGGTTCACAGCATTGTAGAATTTTTTAAGAAAATCCGGGTTCTCATCTGAGTATTCGTTGTGGTAAATATGCTTTACCGCATCCAGGCGAAATCCGTCAATGCCGGCGTCTATCCAGATTTTGGCATCTTCCACTATGGCCCGGAAGGCTGGAGAATTCTCCGCAGTTTCCACACCCCAGTAGTTCAGGTCTGCAAACCAGTTGGTCCAGAAATGTGAGTGAAACATGGTCGCTCCGGGCAGCTGCAGGTCATATACAATGTCGGGGTTGTCGTTGGTATAAAGAATATGAGGTTTCCCGTAAGTGATCTTTGAACCTGCTTTGCTTTGGGCTCCGTATTTTGTTTTATTGTTCCATTGGCTGGTACTGGTACGTATCAAAAAACCCCAGGATGAACTGTAGTCAGTAGAGATCTCGTAAATTCCGTTTTCCTTGTCGTAAAACTTTTTAAGTATTCCGTCTCCAAAATACAGGTATTTAACATTGTCTGTGGAAGGATCCGGATTGTCCGGATCGGTCCCGGTTGTTTCAGTCACGGTGAGTTCCGGCCGGGCGGGATCGCTCCAGTCAAGATGGAATTTTAGTGTTTTATCTCCTGTTGTGGAAACCGTGAACCATTGACCGCTGTCATAGCCGGAGGCTCCTTCAGTATTGATCATCGCAATATTACCGGCAGTGATATCGGCTTGGGGATCATCGGAAAAAATGTAATAATCCCGGTAGGGACTGTCCGCAGATCTGATGGCTTCCTGAAACCACCAGTGTTCCCTCCCGGAATGATTGATCACATAATCCAGGTATACCTTGATGTCCAGTTTGTGGGCTTCCTGAACGAAATCCTCAAAGTCATTCATGGATCCGTATTGCGGATTTACCAGGGCATAATCTTTCACGTCATAACCGTGGTAAGACATCGCCGGATGTATTGGAGAAAGCCATACGGCAGTGGCTCCAAGACGGTCAATATACCCGAGCTTGTCTGTAAGCCCCTTAAAATCACCCCATCCGTCTCCATCCTTATCGGCAAATGAATAAACAAGGAGCTGATAGGTTATATCAGCTCGCTTGTTTCCATCCCACGCCCGGGGAGCGTCTGTGACCCTGACGAAAGACCCTTCGTCGTTTGGGTCAGATCCCGGAGTGGGTTCCTTCCGACAAGAAGCAAAGATCAGGAAAAGGGCGCAAAGGATAATTGCGCTCTTTTTCATAGTTTATTGCTTTGTCATCGTCAGTGAGGAAGTGTTCGCCATATCCAAAACGATATGGTACGTACCGGTTTCCTGAACTACAATATTATTACCGTTATGAGTCAGGGCTGTAATGTCCCCGCCCAGGTTAAGGTCCCAGTTGCTGTTAAAGCGGATCTTGAATTCGTTGTCTTCTGCCAGGTCAATGGTTGTCGAATAGGTAAGGGTTTCCGGGTCGAAAGCCATTTCGACGTCGGTTCCCCAGTCACTTCCGGCAAAACTGCCTATCAGGCCTACCAGGGTAACAGGTGTGGCTGTTGCATGCTGGTCCGGAAGGTTTACATTCCAGAAGTAGGTACCGTTATCCAACATCATGTTGTCACCTGTGTACAGGGTAAATTCAAATTCAGTATCCTCAACCAACTGTCCGCTGATCCAGGTCCCGTTTTCCACAATTTTGAAACCGAATTCCGGATCGTACATGGTGATGGCACCTTTGTAAGTACCGTCACCCGGTCCAAACAGTTTGGGATCGTCTGTCGCACTCCATGCGTGTCCCGAATAGTCTCCAGCCACTATCACTTCCGAGGCATACGCTGTTTCCAAATCGCCCGTTCTTTCCACGGTCATGTGGTAGGGAGTGGTGGCAATGCTTAGGGTAACGTCGTACATCCCGGCCTCGGCAACTGTCAGGTTGCCTCCGTCCTGTACCAGGTTCTGGGGATCACCTCCAAAATTGATGTTCCAGGCGCCGTTCATCCGGAATTTGTATTCGGTCCCTGCCGGGAAGGCCAGGTCCTGTGCCTCCCACCTGTCAAGTTCTGAGTTGTAGGTCATGGCCGCATCTTCGGGATCTCCCCAACCGCAGAAGCTGCCTATTACACCAACTCTTTCAATAAGGGTGGCCGTGGCACTCATAGTGGTAAGATCAACCTTCAAATAGTAATACCCGGGAGCGTCAACAGCCAGGTTTCCGGCACCGGGATCTGTATCCAGGGCTTCAAAGGATCCGCCGTAATTGGTGTGATCCCAGTCGGGTGCACTGGTGAATTTGAAGATATCCGTCAGATTAACAAATCCTTCGTAATGTCCCTCTGTATCACCGTTCAAAACAGGTGCAGTTGCGGGATTCCATCCCTGATGTCCTCCGGGTACGTACAGTTTCTCGGGGAAGGTTGTGTTGATGAAGGTAATTGTATATGGATTCTCACCCACATTCAGAACTACTTTGTATTCTCCGGCAATCTTATCAAATACAAGGTTCGTACCCGTTCCAAAGCTAACGTTGCTGATGGATTCTCCACCGGCGGAATGGGACCAGTCGTGGTTTATACGGATCTTGAATTCACCTTCCTGCATTTCAGTGGTTGCCTCGAATGTGTTCGTTTCGGGATTGTAAACCATATCCACATCATTGGCCCAGCCGTTGCTGGCAACGGGAGCTGCTCCAATCAGGCTGAGTGTTTCCACCTGTATCATGTATAGTGTATTGAGCTTCTTGTTCAGGATGATGTTATACATTCCTGAAGGAACGGTAATGTCACCGCCGGTAGTTCCGGATCCTGTCAGGGCCGTGTAACCGTCTCCGAAAGTTGTCACCTCAATGTTGTCTATGGCAAAATCACCTTCCCATGCGGGATTGGGAGAGAATTTGAATCCAACGTCTCCTCCACCCTCAACGGAGAGGTCCACCATGCCTTCATAATAGCCTTTTTTGACCGTGGATTGTTTGATCTTTGGAGCCGAAGCGGGATCCCATCCCTGGTATCCTCCGGGTACATAGATAAACTCGGGGTATGTGGCTATGTATGTAGTCACAGCTATGGTAGCCGTATTGGAGACCACACCGGTCTGGACACTTTCCGAGAAAGCTTTTACCGTGAAATCAAGGTTGGCTTCCTGGGCTTCGGGAGCGCCTGCGCCCACAGCGGCTTCGTTGAGTTCATCTACCGTAATGTAGAACTGTGTTTCAGTTAATCCCGAGGCGAGTGATACGTATTCACCTTCACCGTATTTCATCAATACGTCGTAGGTAATGGGTTCATTGTATCCCAAACGGGCCGGTTCCCAGCTCAAAAGCTGCATTTCTCCTGTAGGATCCGTAACATCCAGAACAATTGACTCCACGAGCGGGGTCAGTTCTGCCGATACGGCGTCACCGTAAGCATAGATGTCAATGGTTACGGGATCCGACTGGTAAGTGTCCGATCCGTTGGTCACCGACACATAAAAAGTCATTGTAAATGTGTCGTTCTGCGGCAGATCGGAGAATGCGGCGTAAATAGCTGCTTTAAATTCCGT
This sequence comes from Bacteroidales bacterium, assembly GCA_011620605.1. Taxonomy (GTDB): domain Bacteria; phylum Bacteroidota; class Bacteroidia; order Bacteroidales; family UBA932; genus DMER64. The sequence continues at coordinate 102,201 of WOYW01000005.1, forward strand.
TTTGGGTGCCCTGTAGAAGAGTTCTGCGGTGGAAGTGATCTTTACAGACGATTCTCCGAATTTTCCGTAGAAGTCATAGGTCAGACCTTCTCCCAGGAAACGTGCGGGTTTCCAGGAGAAATTCACGTGTTCTTCCATCGTGTTGGATGTCATCAGTATGTCTGAGTGTGCATACATTTCCGGGGCTACGGGAGCCGTGGAAAAGGCATCTTCACTGATCACCTCACAGGAGACGGCTGCCATGCTTAATACGGTTGCAGCAAATAAATATTTAAATATTTTCATAATTGCGTCTCTTTAATCGGTTACTGTTTTTCCATAACTAAAACGTAAGGGGTCCTGTTCCCGTGGAGTTTCATGATATATGTCCCTGCAGAAGGAGCATAAAGGTCTGCCCCGCCTTTTACCAGGTTCACTCCGCCTTCCACATGTTGGCTGGCTTCGTTGTCGGTACCGTATTTATGGTCCCAGCTTTCGTTCATACGGATCAAAAAGTTCAGGTCCCCGCTGAAAGTGATAGCGGGTGATACCCATACATTTTCAACAGCATCGTAAGTCATGTCCAGATCCGTACCCCAGGCGCTTTCGTCGAAAGCTCCTATGATGCCGACCTTGCTTACGCCTTCCTTATCAATGGTCATTTTACCCCTGTTGACAGTCAGAACATATATGCTGCCTTCGGTAAGGTCTACCGACAGGTTTGAATCCGACTGTTCGGGACAATACCAGGAAGGTGTCAGGAAATTGTAACCCCAGTTTTCATCGGACCAGTTCCTGGCAACAGTTACTTTGAAGTAGGAATACTGTTCGGACCCGTCATCCAGGTTAACAAGGATCTTGTATACATTGGTTCCCCCGTCGGTTTCCCAGTATTCGGGAGCCTGTTCAATGTTCCATCCCTGGTAATTACCGGGCAGGTACAGGGTGCGTAATGAGGCAGCGAAAGTGGTAACGTCAAAGGATATGGAATTTGATGTTACGCTCTCCACATTGGTGCCATAAACTTTGGCAACCAGGTAAGCACTAATGTTTGCCGTCTGGTTTACGCCTATTCCCAGATCATTAGCCACCACTCCGTTCAGGTCTGATTTGCTGATGGACAGGGAATTGGTAAATGAGGATCCCAGAAGCGCGGTTTTGGAATTGGCCGTTGCGTAGAGCGAGTATTCAATCTGAACGGACGGCCCGAAAGACGCATTGGTCCAGTTGAACACAACGCTCTCGGTCTTGCTGTTGTCTTCGTTGACTATCACAGGTCCCTGTGAGAGCAACTCTGGTGCCTGGAAACCGCTGGTAGGATTCAGATAGGCTTTTTCTATCTCAATATCACAGGAAACGAGTACCAGCACCGAGGCAACCAACATCGTTATGTATTTAGTATATTTCATAATTGTAATCATTTATGAGTGAATCATAGTCTGTTAGTATCCGGGATTCTGAACCAGGTTAGGATTCGCATTCAGATCGCTCAGAATAATGGGATATATCTTGCGGTGCTCGGGTAACGATACTTTTCCGTTCATTACCCCGCCCTTAAGGGTCCAGGGGAATTGCATGGAAGTGAAGTATCCGTAGCGGATCAGGTCGGTTCTTCTATGTCCTTCCCACATCAGTTCACGGGCACGCTCGTCAAGCAGCCAGTCCAGATCGATGGTAGAAGGGGTTGTGGAAGAAACTCCGGCTCTCTGGCGCAGCTGACCAATATAATCGATGGCCGTGGGGTCGGCGACCACACCGCCGTTCAGGCGGGCATCGGCCTCGGCATAGATCAGATACATCTCGGCAAGGCGGAAGACCGGAAAGTCAATGGAAGAGAATTTGTAATTGGGCTCGGCATCAGATACTGTATGGCCGTCGGAGTACAAACCGGTAAATTTCCAGCACCTCCAGCCGGTATCGGTAGTGGTGTTGTCGAATTCTTTGGTGGACCCGATGTTGTAGAAGAAAGCGCGTTTGTCGCTGTTATCCTTGTCGTAACCGAATCCCGATGTAGCTCCCCATTGAACGCCGTTAAGTTTAAAGCGTTGTACATAATCGTCGGCAACATGGTACCCGTTCCAGGTCTCGGGATTGAGCATTCCGCTCAGGCCCAGGTTTTGAGCTATTGCCGTATTGGCATCTGAGCTCAGTGTAGCGGAAACCAGGTGGGTTGTTCCGCCCCAGCTCTGCGTATTGTCTTTATCGTATACAACGCCGACTATGAATTCCTGGGTGGCCCCGTTGGTGGAATTGTCCTGCATGAACAGCTCCTGGTAATTGGGATGCAACTGGTATCCCATACCTATAACATTAGCGGCGGCATCTTTGGCTTTTTGCCATTGCGGTGTTCCTGTGTAGACTTCCGCATTCAGGTACATGCGAGCTAAAACTGCCCATGCCGAACCTTTGGAAGCGCGGGGATACGGGACATCGCCTTTGTTCGGCATATCTTCGCTGTTTGCCAGGTCCAGTAATTCTCCTTCGATCCAGGTATAAAGGGCTTCCCTGCCTATCTGTTTGGGCAATTCCCCCCCGATGTTTTCTTCAAGGGCAAAGGGAGGATTTCCGAACAAATCCAGGAGCAGGTAATAGTATAAAGCACGGTTGAAGCGTGCTTCGGCACGGTATTGGTGTACCGTGGCGATCTCACCGGAGTGTCCCCTGTCGTTGAGTTTTTCGTCCGATGTTTGTATCAGGTACTCGTTGACCAGGGTGATGCCTTTCATGCAGCGTGTATAAACGGCAATAATGGCTTCGTTATCTGCTGATGTCCAGCGATGGTATTGAATGGGAACGATATAATTGTCTCCCCATATGATCTTAAAGGAGTCTGTGGAAAGTTCGTTCAAAACCATATACATACGGGTAAGCTCGCTTTGTCCGGCATCGGCAACGGCAATGTCCGGGGATCCCATGTCGTTCTGACTTACAAGGGCCCAGTAACCATATAAATAGGATAAGCCGTTCAAATAACTGGCAGGCTCTGCGTATGCGGTCTCCGAGGTAGCATCTGTCTCGTTCAGCGGCAGTGTGTCCAGATCTTTGACACACGAGGTCAGCAGGAAAATAAAGGCTGACGCCACAAGCAAACTGTTTTTCATTATCTTTTTCATATCTACCTAGTATTAAAAATTAATATTAAGACGCAGGGTATAGAGTCTGGGACGGGGTATGATATTGAAATCCACACCGTCTGAAGACATGATCTCCGGATCCAGTCCCCTGTATTTGGTAAAGGTATATACATTCTGTACAGAAGCGGCTATACGTATACTTTTGGCGAATTTCAGATCGTCAAACGTATAACCCAGGTTGATATCGTCTATACGGAAGAAGGATGCGTTCTCTATAAACATATCTGAATATTTCTGGTTGTTTTCAGACGGGGCAGTCCATCCTTCAACCAGGTATTTTTTGCTTACATTGTTCAGGTATCCTTTGTTCCAGTCATCGCTGTAGGAAGTGGAATAGCCCATGGCCACACCGTTGATGATATAATTGCCGATGGAACCGTGCCCGTTCAGGCCAAGATCCCAGTTTTTATAACGGAATTGTGTATTGAATCCAAAGAAGGCATCGGGAGTGGGACTGAACCCGGTTACATAACGGTCAGCATCTGTGATCTCACCGTCCCCATCACGGTCTACCAATCCGTTTTGAACGGGATTGCCGTCGTTGTCGTACAATTGCTGGAACATATAGAACGTGTAGGGTGAAAAACCTTCACGATGCAATGAACTGTAACCACCCGTTCCTCCCATTCCGGAGCCTGTGGTTACACCCAGGTACCCTTCTGTCTGGAGAGTGGTCAGTTTTGTGATCTTAGTGTCCTGGATGGTAAAGTTACCTCCTATGGACCAGTGAAAGTCTGCCGTCTGAACGGGAATAAAATTGAGGGTAAACTCTAATCCTTTGTTCTCCATATTCCCGATATTGGAAATAATGCTGTTTCCAAAGTTGGAACCCAGGGGGGTTGAAATGACGTTCAGAAGATCGTAAGTGTAGCGGTAATACGCTTCTGCACTACCGGTTATGCGGTCATTGGCAAATCCGAAATCCAGACCTACATTGTAGGTTTCAGTGGTTTCCCATTTCAGGTTGGCGTTGTAGGCCAAAGGAGCAAGCGTGGTGTAATACCCGTCACCCATGAAATACCTCATTTCAAGTGCGGATGAGGAGAGGTAGCGGGCCAGGTAGGGATAATAATCGGAACCTATATCCTGTTGTCCGGTACGTCCCCAGCCTATGCGTAATTTCAATTCTGAAATGGCTTTGCTGTTTTTCAGGAAATTTTCTTCTGCTACGTTCCAGGCAAATGCGGCCGAGGGGAACAGACCCCAGCGGTTGGCTTTGCTGAAACGCGATGAGGCATCGTTACGAACCGTAAGGGTGAACAGGTAGCGGGAAGCTATGGAATAGTTCAACCTTCCAAAGAAAGAGATCAGGTAGTATTCCTTGGCATTGGTAGGTGCCGTGTAATAATGTTCTCCCGGTCCGTCAGGTTTCGTGTTAAGGAACTGTTCTTCATCATACTGCACGTAGTTGTGCTGCCAGGAATAACCTGCCATTACATCCAGATTGCTGTTACGGAAATCGTGGTTGTAATTCAGGTAACTTTCCAACAGTGTATTGAGGTTGTAATTATCATAGGTAACATACAGATCGTTACTGGAACGCATTGCCGAGATTGAATTCAGGGCGTTGAACCGCTCACCGTGCGTGCTGGCAATATCGTATCCTGCATTTACATTGGCCGTCAGATCTTCCAGTCCGTGCACCTTGTAGGCAAGCTGGATATTTCCCATGGACCGCAAAGTATAATTATAATTGGTGTAATCATACAAAGTGGAAAGCGGGTTAGTACTTGACATGGTATTGGCACTTCCGTCACTGTTGAACCAGTTCCAGTATCCGTTTGCTTTGGAAGTGTCAATTACATCCCGGTCAAACCAGAAGGTGAAATGAGTCGGTTTTGTAGGATCAAAAGCCAGTGCATTTCCTACGGCTCCCGTAGGTGCCCAGTTGGTTTTCTGATAAATGCCCTTTGCGTTTGCATTGATGGTCAGGTGGTTGTCAAAAAATTCCGGGGAAAGGCTTATGTCCAGGTTGGCACGCTGGTTGTCACCGACCTTTAAAGTAGCCTGATCCAGGTTGTAACCCAGACTCACACGGTAAGGCATAAAGCGGGTCGAGCCATATACGCTGACGTTCTGGTCAGTATTGAAGGATAACCTGTAAATTTCTTTTTGCCAGTCAGTACTGGCGTCTCCCAAAAGATTCTGGATCATCTGGTTGCTGCCGTAAGTTGTGGACATAAAATTCCGGTACTCATCGGCAGAGAGCATCTCTATACGGGAGGCATTCTGCTTCACCGAGTAACTGGAATTGTAACTTACGTTAATACCCTTACCGGATCCTTTCTTAGTGGTGATGATGATCACACCGTTAGAAGCCCTGGAACCGTAAATGGCGGTTGCCGAGGCATCCTTCAAAATGGTATAACTGTCAATATCATTGGGATTCACAGATCCCAGGGGATTTCCCATTCCTGCACCTCCGTCACCCGTGATGGGAACTCCGTCAATAACAATAAGAGGGTCGTTGGAGGCGTTCAGGGAAGCGGCCCCACGGATCCTTATAGTAGCCGATGAACCGGGCTGTCCGGTTGCGGGGGTAACACGTAGTCCGGATACCTTTCCCAAAAGCATCTGGTCCGGCGATACAACCGCTCCTCGGTTAACATCTTCAGCCTTGATAGCTACCACGGAACCTGTCATATCGCTCTTTTTGACAGAACCGTAGCCAATGATCACGAGCTCTTCCAGAAGTTCCGAATCCTCGTGCATTACGATCCTTGTTGCGTTTCTTGCAGCAACCACAATGGTCTGATACCCCAGGTAGGATATCTCCAACAGTGTTTCCGAAGAAGGTACTGTTAAGGAAAAATTTCCGTCCAGATCTGTTGTAACACCGTTAGTGGTTCCCTGTTGCAGAACCGTAGCTCCGATCACCGCCAGGTCGTTGACATCAACGACTGTCCCCCTTACCTCGTACTGAGCGTAAGCCGAAGTCAGGGAGAAAAGCGAGACCGCAAGCAAAAAAGTCATCAGTCTTTTCATAAACATTTAGGTTAGTGATTAATTTTTAAGTTGATAATCTTATTCGTTGTTTATATCTGAAGGACAGCTGAACCGGATCGTCTTTGTCGTCAACAAAGAAGACGCTTACGGCGGCTATCAGCAGACATATTCCGGAAAACACCAATGCAAAAATGGTATGTCCTCCGTAGATGTATTTAACCATAACACCTCCAATAAGCCCGTTGCATATCTGGGGTATGGTTATAAAAAAGTTAAATATACCCATATAAACACCCATTTTATGTGCAGGCAACGCTCCCGCCAAAATGGAGTACGGCATGGCCAGGATCCCTGCCCACGCAATACCTACGCCTACCATGGGTATTATGAGTAATGCAGGGTCCTTAATTATATAGAATGAAAGAAATCCTGCGGCACCCAGAAAAAGACACAATGCATGTGTGCCCTTGCGCCCGATCTTCTTAGCTATCCAGGGTAAGAGAAAGGCAAAAACGGCTGCCACACCGTTATAAACGCCCTGCAAGATCCCTACCCAGTCACCTGCATCTGCATAAGCCCGTGATGTATTGTCTGTAGAACCGTAAACATGTTCGGCTACTGCAGGGACCATATAAACCCACATGGAAAACAAGGCAAACCAGGAAAAGAACTGAACTACTCCCAGTTGCTTCATGGTTTTGGGGATCTTCAGAAAATCTTTACCGATCTGCCAGAAGGGCATTTTTTCAGGGTGATTCCCGTCTTCAGGAGGATATTCTTTTGTTTTTATTACGGTCCACAAAACACTGCCAATAAGAACGGCCGCTCCTATATAAAAAGCATACGTTACATTGTGGGCCACCAGATCCTCGCTTTCCGGTTCAGGGACATTGGATATCCCGAACCAGTTTGTCAAAAGGTAAGGCAGGATAGCTCCCAGAACAGCTCCCACACCAATGAGAGAAGTCTGTATGGAAAAGCCCAGCGTGCGCTGATCCGAAGGAAGCAGATCGGCAACCAGCGCTCTGAATGGTTCCATGGCTACGTTGATAGAGGCATCCATGATCATCAAGATACCTGCCCCGATGAACATAGGGGCTATGTAAGGAGCCAACATGGGAGCATTAGGCATCAGGACCAGGGCCAGGGATGCCATTATGGCTCCGGCCAGGAAGAAGGGCCTTCTGCGTCCAAGACGTGTCCATGTCTGGTCGCTGTAATGTCCTATGATCGGCTGTACGATCATGCCTGTAAGCGGAGCGGCGATCCAAAACAGGGAAAGATGGTCAACGTCTGCTCCAAAAGACTGCAGGATACGGCTTACATTGGCATTCTGCAAGGCGAGTCCGAATTGAATACCCAGAAACCCGAAGGTCATATTCCAGATATTCCAGAATGTCATTTTAGGTTGCTTAGTCATAGTAGGTCTCAGGTAATGAATTGTATAAAAATACAATTTTAACCTAATAATATATAGGTAAAGCCGATGAATTTCAGTAAATTTTTGATGAAATTTAGGATTATCCCGACAAAATATCAGTCGGCTTCTCCCTCTATCCACTTCATAAATGCCGGAATCCTGACCCGGCTTACCAGGATGGAATGCTTGAAAGGCGGCTGAAGTTCTATACGCAACCGACTGTTGAAATGTTTGGATATGGTACTGATGGCGGAAATACTGGCAACGCAGCTTCGGGACAGTTTGAAAAATTCCTTAGGATCAAGTTGTTCCTCAATGGATTCCAGGCTGGCATCCGAAAAAAACTGTTTCCCGTCCCGTGTCATAATGTATGTGCTTTTTTCCTCTGAATAGAAGTAAGCAATATCATTTGTTTTAACAATGATGATTTGATCTCCCACTTTGACGATGAAACGTTGTTTGTATTCCTGTGACAAGGTAAGGATCCTGCCCAGGCTTTCAAGGTCCTGGGGTTTGGCCATAGGCATGCAGCATTTTTCCACGGCTGTAACAAATTCTTTGTCACCCACCGGTTTGAGCAAATAATCCACAGCGTTTTTTTTCAGGGCGGCCAAAGCATAATGTTCGTAAGCGGTAATAATGATCACTGGGGGCATGTCGGATATCCTGTTGAACAATTCAAAACAGATCCCGTCTGAAAGCTCAACGTCCATAAAGATCAGATCCACCTTGTGTGTTTGCAGCCATTGTGCGGCTTTATCCACTGAATCCAGCACGGCGGCTATGAAGGCATCGGGGTAGTGTACGTTCAATAACCGTTTTAACTGCAATTGCGCGGGAACCTCGTCTTCCAGTATCAATACTTTCATTATGTCAATCCAATAATGGCAGTTTTACCTCAAAGATCTGCCTGTCGTTTTTTATTGTTATATCTTTTTGAAATACAGACAAATATTGTCCCCGAATATTTTTAAGACCTACTCCGGTAGAAGCAACACGGTATGTTTTCGGCTGGACGTTGTTGCGGACTACAAGGCATCCTTCCCGGGAAGCTATATTGATCTCAAGGGGTTTGTCTTTACTGACAATATTGTGTTTGGTGGCATTTTCCACCAATAGTTGGAGGCTGCAGGGAATGATATGTTTTTCCATATCTTCTTCCTGTACATTGTAAGTAACTACCAGGGAATTGTCAAAACGTTGCGATAAGAGATCCTCATATAAACGCACAAAATCCATCTCGTCTTTTAACATAATGGTTTCTTCCTCACCCACTTTCAAAAAATGGCGGTAAAGGGATGCCAGTTTACGTACGTAATCGCTGGCTTTGTCGGCATCTGTATGGATCAGGTAATCCAGGGAATTCAGACTGTTAAACAGAAAGTGAGGGTTCAATTGCCTTTTAAGCTGCTGGTACTGAAACCTGGCTTTGTTCTTTTTCCCGATCTCAAGGTCCAGGGCTTTTTTCTGCACCCTGCCGTAATAGGCATAGATGTCCATTCCGGCAATAATGATCATGTTGAAAAATAAGGCAGCCAGTGCCGTATACCAGAATGTATAATTGAAAAACGAATCCTCACGGGTTCCCTGCAACCGGGGTGACATGACTTTCATGAGCAGTGCAGAAATAAAGGCGATTATCAGTAACCCGGAAATCTCCAGCAATGTACGCAACATGGGCTTTTGACCGTAATCTATGTGGCGGACAAGCATCCAGACCAATACAAGATCCAGTATGATCATCAATAGTGACAGCGGATAATTACGGAGCAGACTGGTTAGTATTTCGTTGAAGTTCAGATTGAAATGATCCTGAAAAAACGGGATAGCCCCTTCAAAGGCCAGGCGAAAGGCAAGTACGAAAAATGCCAACAGCAATATTTCTATGATGGTATACCTTTTTGTACCTGCAGCCATCCGGGTTATTTTTTCTTTCGGCGGACCACAAAGAACAGGGCCCACCCCAGAAATTCAGTTACCAGTGTAGTGGTAAGCACGTATGTAAGTATGGTTTTCATCCCGGGAAACAGCATCTGTATCCAGCGGGCTCCGTTGGTTCCCAGAAAGAATCCGGCAAAAGAAGACAACAATAACAAGCCCACCATTACATCTACGGGACCGTCATAAAAACGGATCAGGATCACCACCATGGCAATGGTAAGGCAGGTAAGCAGAAACGTATCACCAAAAGCCGTGTTATGAAGCAACAGGCAGGTCAGTGCATGAGCCAGTGCAAAGCCGTGTATGATAAGATGTGTTGCCCCGGTCTTTGTCATAATGGGTAAAGTTACAAAAAAATATCGAAGATTTTTTTGAGTATATTTGTTAGACATTAATAATTCTTATATTATGGAACTGATATTTCGTATTCATTATAAAACGCCTGATGATCATTATTTAACATTATGCGGCAATATTCCGGAACTGGGTGATGATAATCTGAATAAAGCCGTTGCCTTGCAACCTGCGGAAGGAGGATGGTGGGAGCTGAAGATTTCCCCGGCCGGACTTCCCAAAACATTCAGTTATCAATATTGTGTCCAATCTCCAGGCGGCAAGACAACGACAGAACCGCTCCGGCATATTCACAAAGAATTGCCTGCCAGAGAGAAGATTCTTCTTTTGGACATATGGACAGAACCTTCCTATTCCTATGTTTTTCTCACTCACAAAGTCAAAACCCTTAAAAAAGACGATATTTCCCTGGTAACGCAATCCGGGGCTGTTCCGGCGGATTGCCACTTGGCACTTACCGGAAATACACGCCGGCTGGGTATGTGGGATCCCGCTCAGGCCATTACTTTGCAATATGCCGGGTTTGGTTTGTGGGAAGCAGCCTTTACCTTTTCCCATATCAATGATGAAAAGATCGAATACAAATATATCATCAGGAAAAACAAGGACCTTTCACTTGTTGAATGGGAGGAAGGAGAAAACAGGATCTTTTCCCTGACCGGAAAATTCAGATCCGGAATAGATCACCTGGTTATCCGTGATACTCCATTCAGAAGCCGTACTGACGGGCTACGTCATGCCGGAACCGCCATTCCCGTTTTCTCTTTGCGCAGCAATGACAGCTGGGGCATAGGTGATTTCGGCGATCTTAAGAAAATGGCCGACTGGGCTGCCGCAACAGGACAGCGCGTATTGCAGATCCTGCCGGTGAACGATACAACCATGTTCCACAACTGGATAGATTCCTACCCTTACGGAGGCATATCTATCATGGCTTTGCATCCTTTGTACGCAGATATCAAAGCTATGTGTTCCGGAGAAGATCAACTTGATCTGTCTGCTTTTGAAAAAGAGAGGATAAGGCTGAATGAGTTGCCCGAACTGGATTATGACAAAGTCTCCGAACTCAAGTGGACGGTTCTCCGGCTTTTGTTCAAACATACTGGAAAAGAAGTCATGAATTCGGCTTCTTACAAGTCTTTCATCAAGCAGAACAAAAAATGGTTGCGACCTTACGCATTGTTTTGCGTACTGCGTGACAAATTCGGAACGGCCGATTATACCCTTTGGGGAAAATATGAAAAATACGATCCTGTATACGCCGTGGAATTTGACAACCTTGACTTACATATTTTTGTACAGTATTACCTGGATAAACAATTGAGAGACGCCCATAAATATTTGAACAGCAAAGGAGTGATCCTTAAGGGTGATATTCCTATAGGCATTACTCCCATGAGCGTGGAAGCGTGGACAGAGCCAAATTTGTTTAAAATGGATTCCCAGGCAGGCGCCCCTCCCGATGAGTTTTCAGTACAGGGACAGAACTGGGGCTTCCCCACCTACAATTGGGAAGTTATGGAAAAAGACGGATATGCCTGGTGGAAAAACCGTTTTGCAAATATGGCCCGGTATTTTGATGCATACCGCATAGACCATATTCTGGGATTCTTTCGTATCTGGACCATCCCCCTGGAACAGACTCAGGGATTGATGGGGTACTTTGATCCCGCCATGCCCTTTACGGCAGAAGAAATGCACCGATGGGGACTCACTTTTGACTACGAGCGGATGGTTAAGCCTTACATAACACCGGGGATCATAGACTCGGTTTTCAACGAAAACGCCTCGGCAATTATTGAAAAATACCTCCAAAAGAGAAATGACGCACAACTGCTGGAGTTAAAGGAACCATTCAATACGCAAAGAAAGATCTCGGACCATTTTGAAACACTGCCCGATACCGAGGAAAATAACTTTATCCGAAACAGCCTGATGGATCTGGCGGCCAACGTACTGTTCATAGCGCATCCGGGGAAAGAAGATGCCTACCATCCCAGGATCTCGGCCCAGTTCAATTATTCGTACAAGGCTCTGGGCGAAGACACAAAATTCGCATTCAACCGGCTCTACGACCATTTCTTTTACAAACGACACAACGAATTCTGGTACCATCAGGCCATGAAAAAACTGCCTCCCCTTATTTCGGCAACATGCATGCTCTGTTGTGCGGAGGATCTGGGGATGATTCCGGATTGCGTTCATCCGGTGATGCAAGAGCTGGCTATGCTGAGTCTGGAAGTACAGCGTATGCCCAAGGATAAATACCGGGATTTCGGAGATCCTTCCTCATACCCGTATTTATGTGTCTGTACAACCGGATCGCACGATACGAGCACCTTACGGGGGTGGTGGGAAGAAGATCGCAACATCACCAACCGGTTTTTCAACACCGTGATGGGCATTCAGGGAGAAGCCCCGGTTTATTGCGAACCCTGGATCTGTCGGCAAGTTGTTATGGATCATCTGAAAAGCCCGGCCATGCTGTGCATATTACCCTGGCAGGACTGGATGTCGGTTTCTGCCGGGTTAAGGCGTGAAAATCCTCATGACGAGCGCATTAACATTCCGGCTATAGTGCCTCATTACTGGAAGTACAGGATGCACATGACCATTGAAGATCTGCTGAAAGAAAAAGAATTCAACGACTTTGTGAAAGATATGATCGCGGAAAGCGGACGATGACAGGTTTTCCTATTCTATAGCTATCCCTTTTTGCCCCGAGGCAGTTGCCCATGCGCGAAACATCATGCCGGTGTTGAATTCCATGGCAATGTTCCCGTTTTTGTCCACGCAGATCACACCGCCTCCGGAACCTTCCATTTTATCGATCTTGCCGAGTATGACCTCGCGCGCTGCCTCTTTGACCGTCATCCCCTTGTAGTCCATTAGCGCGCTGATATCAAAAGCCACGCACCTCCGGATCCATAACTCTCCGTGACCTGTTCCCGAGACGGCCACCGTGGCATTGTTGGCATAGGTCCCTGCCCCGATCACCGGAACATCGCCCACCCGGCCCCAACGTTTCCCGCTCATGCCTCCGGTGGATGTGGCAGCGGCCAGGTTCCCTTTGCTGTCCAGGACCACACAACCCACGGTCCCTTTGGGATCCGGTTCTTCCTTATGCATTTTGATACGGCGGATCTGCTCCAGACGTTCTGGTGTGGAGAAATAGGAATTATCTACCAGGGGCAAACCCATTGACTCGGCAAAGGACGAAGCCCCCTCCCCTATGAGCAAGACATGAGGAGAATCTTCCATAACGTGACGTGCAGCCAGAATCGGGTTTTTGATATTCCTTACACCCGCGACCGCTCCGGCCTGCAGGTTGCTTCCGTCCATCACGGCAGCGTCCAGTTCGTGTATGCCGTCTGAGGTGACGACGGCGCCTTTTCCTGCATTAAAGAAGGGGCAGTCTTCCAGCCAGACAACCACCTGGGTGGTCACATCAAGGGCATCGGCCCCGTTTTTAAGCATCCCGGTTCCCACTTCCAGGGCCTGACCCAGCAGGTTCAGGTAGTTTTCACGTACTTCGGGCGCCATGGAACGGGCAGATCCTGCACCACCGTGTATCACAATGGCCCATTCTTCTTTGGACTCTGTATCCTGACAGCCGGAAAACGACAAACTCATCATTGTGAGAATAATAAGCAGGGCAATGTTTTTCATGGTTTAAGTAATGAATTGTTTGGAAAACAATATACAATTTTTTTGATTTCTAAAAAAACTATTTTATATTAGTGGTGAATTTTTAGTACCTTACCATATGAAAAAAACCATTATTTCTGCGTTGTTTATCCTGTCCGTCTTTTTCAGCGCATCAGCGCAGGATAATTATGTTCCTAATGTTATGACAAAAGGGACAAATATGGGCAATATTGGTATAGGTCTGCCTGTTATTAAACCCGGATACAAAATGTCCATTCCTACCATAATCGCTTTTTATGAGGTGGGTATTGTTGATCTGGGAAGGCCCGGTTCTGTGGGAGTGGGAGCACAAGTTGGATTTTGGGGTTATAAAGATTTCATGCACTATTACAATACTCTGTTAGGATTACGCGGAGCATACCATTTTACTATTATGAAGAATTGGGAAGTATATGGAGGGGCTATGTTTGGCATAACGCTTGAATCCCATTCTTCAACAACAAAACTAAAGTTCGGATGGCAAACATTTGCCGGAACAAGGTATATGTTTACTCCTTCCCTGGGTGCTTTTGTAGAACTCGGGTACGGAGCTACATATGGGTCAATAGGTGCCACTTATCGTTTTTAGTTCAAAAAATCCTATTCCCGGAAAGCCGCCTGAAACGGGCGGCTTTCTTTTTTATCCGGTGCAACAAAGCTTGTAGTTTTTACGTCTGATTAGCATATTGGACAATATTATTATTATTTTTGATATTCAAAACTAATTCCATCAATTACCATTTATGAGAAATTTTTTGTTATTATCAGGAGCCGTCTTCCTTTCGTTGACCCTTTTTACCTCTTGTGATCCGGAAGACCAGGGACAGGTCACAAAATTTTACAAAGAAGTAAAATACAATTTCCCCGACGGAGTAAGCTATTTCACTGCAGATTTAAAAAGTTGTTACGGAACCAGGGATATATCAGATCCGTCCATAGGAACTATACATGCATCCATAGAGATTAAAGCCAACGTGGGATGCTATCTGGAATTCAAACGGCTAATTCAGGGAATGTACATTACAGAATACGGTATCTACCCGCTTGTTTACTATCAATCTTCTTTTAGTCAGGCCATTAACATGAGTGAAGGTCAGGTTACCACACTTAACCTGGAGTTTCCTGATGTGCCGTCGACTCTGGCAAAAGTAGGAGTAATACATGTGGAAGTTAAGATCAACACCACCAAGACATATTCATTTGAAATCCATCAGATCCCGTATTACCCCAAAACCGATAGAATTGTCTGGAATTAGTCATCTATGAAAGAATACAGACCGATCAACCGTGAAGAGATTTCACGGTTAAAGCTGCAAAGATGTCATTCTGAAGACTGGAAAAAAGTATGGGTGGACCCGGATTTCAGACCTGAAAGAGTCTGGGATACTTATTTTTCAGGAAACATCAGGCTGGGGGTTTTTGAATCAAAAATGAAACTTCCCTCAGGCATCAAGATCCAGTCCGGGATCTGTAATGCCAATCTTCATAACGTATATGTAGGAGACAACACCTGCATAGAAAACATTCATAGTTACATAGCCAATTATAATATTGGGGAAGGCTGTATTATTGAAAACGTTGACAAGATCTATGTTGAAGGAATATCTTCTTTCGGCAACGGTACGGATGTCTCAGTATTGAATGAGACCGGGGGACGTGAAGTGCTCATCAATAATAAACTGACCGCTCATTTTGCCTATATTATGGCCCTGTACAGACACCGTCCAGAATTGATCAAAAGAATGAGGGAGCTGGTAGAAGTTTATTCGCAGACCGTATCTTCAGATAAAGGAGTTGTTGGTAATAATGTGACTATCAGCCACTCCGGGACATTAAAAAATGTTGCTGTAGGTGACAACACTGTCATTGAAGGTACTTCAACACTGGTAAACGGGAGTATAAACGGGAACGCACAAGATCCTGTTTATATTGGATACGGAGTCAATTGCATTGACTTCATTATTTCTTCGGGAGCTGTTGTGGAAAGCAATGTGAATCTGAAAAAATGCTTTATCGGTCAGGGGACCATCCTGGGAAAAGGTTACTCGGCTTCCGATTCATTGTTTTTTAGTAATTGTCACGGAGAAAACGGAGAAGCCTGCGCCATATTCGCAGGTCCTTATACGGTAAGTCATCACAAATCCACCCTTTTGATAGCCGGTCTGTTTTCGTTCATGAACGCAGGTTCCGGATCTAACCAGTCCAATCACATGTACAAACTGGGTCCTATACACCAGGGCATTATGGAAAGAGGGGCAAAAACTGCTTCCGATTCATACATTCTGTGGCCTTCCCGTATTGGAGCTTTCTCTCTTGTCATGGGCCGGCATGTCAACAATACGGACACCAGCGCTTTGCCTTTTTCCTACCTCATTGAGCAGGACAATACCACTTACCTGATACCCGGGGTGAATCTGAAAAGTGTGGGAACGATCCGCGATGCCCAGAAATGGCCCAAACGTGACCGCAGAAAAGATTCGGCAAAACTTGACCAGATCAACTACAACCTACTCAGTCCCTACACGATCCAGAAGATGCTTGACGGCCGGGCCATTCTGAAAGAATTGATGAGAGTTTCCGGGGAAACAACAGACATCTTCTCATACAAAAGCACCAAGATCAAGAATACTTCTCTATACAACGGTATTAAATATTACGAAATTGCCATTCGCAAATTTCTGGGTAACTCAATAATCAAAAGACTTGAAGGAAATAATTTTCGCTCTGTTGAGGAAGTACGCGAACGTCTGAGGCCGGACACCACCATTGGTTTGGGTGAATGGCTGGATATTTCCGGTTTAATAGCACCCCGTAGCGAAATTGAAAAGCTCATAGAAGGAATTGAATCACACAAGATCTCCAGGATACATGATATCAATGCATTTATTGAAGAGCTCCATAATAATTACTATTATTACGAATGGACCTGGGCATATTCCAAGATCAAAGAATTCTATAACGTAGATCCTGAAACAATTACCGTGGAACAAATTCAAAGTATTGTCAGAGGATGGGAAGAAGCCGTAGTGGGATTGGATAAGATGCTTTATGAAGATGCACGCAAAGAATTTTCCCTCAGTTCCATGACCGGCTTTGGTGCCGACGGGAACATGGATGAATGCCGTATGGATTTTGAACAGGTCCGAGGCGTTTTTGAGAATAATCCCTTCGTTTCAGCCGTATTAAAACATATAGAAGTCAAGACAGCCCTAGGAAGAGAGCTGATTGACCGATTGGGTGCAACGCACACATGATTCTTTTCGCTGATTATCAGCGCTTTATTAAAAAGCACCCCCCGGGGGTGCTTTTTTTTAACTGCCTGTCTTTCAGGCAAAAGAACAATGTGTGCGTTGCACCCTTTTTGCGCGGTCGCCGGGCTCCTGCCCGGCTAAGCCCTCCCTACGGTCAGGGAGGGTTTGGGTGGGTGTTCGTTTGATTGGCGGCTCCCTACTTTTAGCCTGCAGCTTTTCGCTGCAGACTTCTCCTCCTCACCGCTCGGCAGAGT
>WOYW01000012.1 GCA_011620605.1 Bacteroidales bacterium
TGACCATAAATTGTGTTTCCATTTGGTTTAATCCTTAAATTTAACAATGCTTTTTACTTTTGCATTATCGTTTACACAATTTATTGGATAGTGCCATAAAAAATCAGGTTGGTGCCGCGAAGCAGCATTTTATATGCGCTAAAAGTTTTGGTGCACCGCTTTGAAAGACCACCTATCAAGGACGCGGCCATCACTTTCAGATAACTGAACTACTTCCAGGTTGCAGCGTCACATCCAAGTCGCTGCCACCACATTCAAGTCGCGACGGCACTTCCAAGTCGCAGCAGCACAAAGGAGAACCTCGGATTACAATAAAAAGCCCTCCTTTCTTTGTGGAGACAGCGATTCTCCCCCAGCTACTGAAGGTGTGGTGTCTGCTTATTCTTGTTAACTGAGGAGTGGATTAAATATTCAGAATGACTAGTTGTTACAAGAAAATCACAAGGCTTTTTCTTAACTTTGCACTATGCGAAAAGTCTCTTCACTGGTTTTCGGGCTGGGTGTTTTTCTTTTTTTCTGGCTGTTGGTTCCGTACCACTTGCGGTTTTACGAACAGTTCCAGTTTTTCAGGTTTGGGACGGATTATTTCTTGGACTCGGTGCTGCATCCGGAGGGCTTTTCCTTTTACCTGGGCGGTTTTATCACTCAGTTCTTCCTTTACCCGTGGGCCGGAGCCCTCATCGTAGCTTTGTTGCTGGTGCTTATGCAACGGCTGGTGGCCCGGATTTCATACGGGGTTCCTGGCCGAGTCCCTGGCAGTGCACATAACAGTGCACCCGACACCGTTCCTGGCAGTGCACATAGCAGTGCACCAGGCAGCACACCCGGCAATACTTTTTTGTATCCACTGACCTTTCTGCCATCTGCCTTTGTATGGCTGTTGTTGTGCAACGAGAATTACATGATCTCGGCGGTGGTGGCCCTTTTGCTGGCCTTAGGCGCAGTAAACCTGTACCAGCGCGCCGGAAGCGGGAAATCAAGAATTGCTGTATTTTATATCCTGCAACCGGTATTGTTTTTCCTGGCTGGTGGGACCGTGCTCATTTTTACGGCCTGTTTCCTGTACCTGGAGGCATTCTGCCGAGGGTGCACTGATGCAGGGAGCACTGATGCAGAGAGCACCAACACAGGGAGCACCGACGCAGGGAGCACTGATGCAGAGAGCACCGACTTCGGAACCAACAGCGCAGGGGACATCGGCTCCAGACCCACCGGCTCCGGGAACACCAGCCGCTGGAAAGCGTATACCCTTCGGGTACTTCCGGCAGTGGCACTGGTTTTCTTGTACCCGTTGGTCGCCCGGCTTTTCTGCCAGTACCCTTACGAAAAATTGCTGGGAGGGATCCACTTTTACAGATATTACTACTTTTCATATCCCATTCAGTACGCAGCCTGGGCACTGGCAGCAGCCGTTCCCTTGTTGTGCAGGCTGATCCCCGCTCTGAAACCAGGCCGCCTGAATCGGCTGATCCCCGCTGCGAAACCAGGCCGCGGAAGCCGGATCGTTTCCGCGATGTTGTGGGTGTTGATCACCGCCGGGACCGTGTTTGGCTTGTTCCGTTTTGCCGCGTTGGACAAGGAAAGGCTCTTTGGGTACGACATCCTTGTGTATGAACAACAGTGGGATGAGGTGTTGCAGCAGGCACAAAAAAATCCTCCGGGCTCTTCCATTGAAATGGTGGCCGTGAACCTGGCCTTGTGGAAGATCGGCCGTCTGGAAACCGAAATGTTCCACTACCCGCAACAGGGCCCCGAAGGGCTTATGCTGCCTTTCCGCAGGGATTTTGTGACTCCTTTGATGATGTCCGAGGTGTACCTGCATCTGGGCATGGTCAACTCTGCCCAGCGAAACGCCTACGATGCCATGGAGGCGATCCCCGATTTCCAGAAAAGTGCCCGGTGTTACAAACGCCTTGCCCAGACCAATATCATTAACGGACATTACCGGGTGGCCCGCAGTTACCTGGAGCAGCTGTCAAAAACCCTCTTTTACCGGAAATGGGCGCAAGAGGCCATGCAATGCCTTGGAAATAAGGAACGCCTTGGAAATGAGGAGCGTATAGCAGAACATCCCCTTTATGGCCGTGTACGCAGGATCCGTTACCGGGACGAAATGCTGTTCAGCCCCCAGGGGCTCAATGCCATGCTGGATGTCTTGTACCGGAACAACCGGGAGAACACCATGGCTTACGCCTACATGCTGGCCTATACCTTGCTGGCAAAGGACCTGGAACGGTTTGCCGATTACATCACCCTGGAATATCCTGCCGGGAGCGACAAGCCTTTACCCGTTCCCTACCAGGAAGCGCTGGCTTTGTACTGGGTGCAAAACCACAGTTCCCTGGAAGGTATTCCCTGGAACGTTTCGGATGCGGTGCACCGGAAGCTGAATGATTTTACCGCTGCCTATCAGCAATTTGCCGGGGGCCGGCCGGAACGGGCATTGAAAAAGGATTTTGGAAAAACGTATTGGTATTATGTCTTCTTTACTAAAATATAGCCTGGCTTTCGTGGCCCTCACAGCGATATTTTCCTGCAGCAATTACTCCGGAGAAGAAATCGTTGAGGATTCTTTGCCGGTTATATGGCCTGATTACCGGGAAGTGACCGTCCCGGTGAACATGGCTCCGTTGAACTTCACCATGGAACAGCCTGTGTTCCTTAGCCGGGGGGAGAATACATTCAGCCGCCTGGAAGCCACCGTGGAAGGGGCAGACGGAACCACAATGATAGGTTCCGGGAAACGGGTGATCCGTTTTTCACCACGCCGGTGGAGGCGGCTGCTGGAAAAGAATGCCGGAGACAGCCTCCGGGTGATGGTACGCAGCTTGGAAGGGAAGCAATGGCACAGATACCGTCCATTTGTAATTTACGTGAGCGACCGGCCCATAGATCACGGACTGGTTTACCGCCATATTGCACCGGGGTATGAAGTCTACAGCAAAGTGGGCATCTACCAGCGGGAACTGTCCTCGTTCCGCACAAAGGCAATTTATGAAAACACCCTCATTCCGCAGACCTGCGTGAATTGCCATTCGTTCAAACAAGGGGATCCCGATTATTTCAGCCTGCATGTGCGGGGGGAAAAAGGCGCCACGGTGCTGCAAAAGGAGGGAGTGTTCCGTTACCTGGACAGCCGCACCGATTCCACCGCCTCGGCCTTTTCCTATCCTTCCTGGCATCCCGAGGGGCGTTTCATTGCCTATTCGCTCAACAAAACCTACCAGTCTTTCCACGTGACCTCCGAGGACAGGGTGGAAGTCTATGACCTGGTGTCGGACATCGTGATCTACGATACGCAGGAGAATTGCATTCTGGCCGGGGATCACCTGACCACCGGTGCTTTTGAGACGTTCCCCAAATTCTCGGCCGACGGACGTTCCCTGTATTTCTGCCTGGCCCGGGAACAGGACCTGCCCTCTGAGTACAGGGACCTGCGGTACGATCTGTGCCGTGTGGATTTTGATCCGTTAACCGGAGAGACCGGGCAAGAGATCCATACCGTCATTGATGCCGTTTCCATAGGGAAAAGCATTTCCCAGCCCGTTCCCTCACCCGACGGCAGGTACATCCTTTTTTCCCTGCTGGATTTTGGCACCTTCCCGGTCAATCACCGGGCCTCGGAACTGGCCCTGCTGGATCTGGAAGACGGAACGTGGCGGTTGCTTGACGCCTGGAACAGTCCCGATGTGGAAAGTTACCACAGCTGGAGCAGCCATTCCGATTGGGTGGTTTTTGCGAGCCGCCGCCGCGACGGATTGCTGGTGCTGCCGTATATCGGGCACATAGACCGGGAAGGCCGGGTGGGAAAACCGTTCCTCTTGCCCCAGAAGGACCCGGTGCATTTTTACGGGACGCTGACCCGTTCTTTCAATTGTCCCGAGTTGATCACCGCTCCGGTGAAACTGAAACTGCGGGAACTGGAACGCCGTGCCAATCGCATGGACAGGGAAGCGGTGCAATTCCGGCGTATTGATTAATTGGGTTTTTTTGGTATTTTTGTCCTACATTTGCGTGCATTGACACATTGAGTTGTTAGCTCAGCTGGTTCAGAGCATTACCTTGACAGGGTAGGGGTCACTGGTTCGAATCCAGTACAACTCACTTACTATTCTATGATCCGTTTTGCTACCATTGGTTCCAATGTGATCGTGGATTCCTTTTTAAAGGGAGCCGCTCACGATCCCCGTTTTGTTTTACAGGCAGTCTATTCCCGAACGCAGGAGCGTGCCACCGAGTTTGCCGCCAGACACGGGGCACAGCAGACTTTTACCTCCCTGGAAGCGCTGGCTGCATGTCCGCAAGTGGATGCCGTTTACATAGCCTCTCCCAATAGTTATCACGCGTCCCAGGCCATTTTGATGATGGAATCCGGGAAACACGTGCTTTGTGAAAAACCCCTGGCTCCTTCATTTGCCGAGGGGGAAGCCATGACCCGGGCGGCCCGTCGCCACGGGGTGGTGCTGATGGAAGCCATGAAGACTACACTGATGCCCAATTTTTTCCGGGTAAAGGAAGCCCTGCCGCACATTGGCAAAGCAAGAAGGTTTTTTGCGCAGTTCTGCCAGTATTCCTCGCGTTACGACAATTTCAAAAAAGGAGTGGTAAGCAATGCCTTTCGTGCCGGGATGGGCACCGGGGCGCTGCGGGACCTGGGCGTTTACGGGCTGGCACCGCTGGTTCATCTCTTTGGCATGCCGCAGCAGCTGCAAGCCTCGGCAACACTCCTGTCCACCGGGGTGGACGGACAGGGTTCTATACTTATGACGTATCCGGACATGGAAGCTGTGGTGATGTTTTCCAAGATCATGGATTCGTTTCTGCCTTCCGAGATCCAGGGGGAAAACGGAAGGATCGTCATAGCCAAGCTTTCTACCGTTAAAAACCCTGTGCTGGAAATGCGGGACGGAACTACTACGGACCTTTCGGTTCCCACCCTGGAGGACGATATGTATTACGAACTGAAGGAATTCATTGATGTCATTGCATCCGGGACCGGGGAATCCGGCATCAACACGCACCAAAGAAGCCTGGACGTATTGCGACTGGTGGACAGGGCAGGAGAAATCATTCAATCTAAATAAATACATCATGAAAAGAATTACGCTGCTGTTACTGGGCGTATTGTTTTTCTGGCAGGGATTTTCCAATCCTGTGCTGCAAAACGTGTATGCCCGCCCGGCGGTGACCCTTAACGGGACATGGAACTATATTGTGGACCCTTTTGATACAGGATATTTTGATTACCGCCGCCAGCCAATGAAGAACGGTTTCTTTGAGAACCGCAAAGCCCTGGATCCCGGGGATCTGGTAGAATACAATTTTGACCGGGACGCCACCATGACCATTCCCGGGGACTGGAATACGCAGGATGACCGTTTGTTTTTCTACGAAGGGACCATCTGGTTTAAAAAGGATTTTTCGTATGCATCCAAACCCGGGAAACGTGTATTCCTCTATTTTGGCGCCGTGAATTATATATGCAACGTCTGGGTGAACGGAAAGGAGGCGGGATCCCACGAAGGCGGGTTTACCCCGTTCTCTTTTGACATAACAGCATTGCTTGAAGAAGGGGATAATTTTGTGATTGTACGGGTTAACAACGAACGTAAACCGGAAAACGTTCCCACGCTGAATTTTGACTGGTGGAATTACGGGGGGATCACCCGGGACGTGATGCTAGTGGAAACACCGGACGTCTTTATTGACGATTACCTGGTACAATTGCCCAAAGGCATGACAGACGTGGTTGAAGGACATATCCGATTGAACAGTCCCGTGGCTGGTGTTAGCGTAGGGTTGCAGATACCGGAACTGGATATTGACAGGAAATTCGTTACCGATGAACAGGGAGAAGTGCATTTTCGCATTGGCGCCCGGCCGGATCTCTGGTCTCCCGGATCCCCGCGTCTTTACGATGTAACGGTCTCGGGACCGGAAGAAACGCTTTGTGACAGGATCGGGTTCCGGAACATTACCACCGAAGGAAAAAGCATTCTGCTGAACGGGCAGCCGGTTTTCCTGAAAGGCATCAGCATCCACGAAGAAGCCCCGTTCCGGCAGGGAAGGGTGATCAGCCGGGAAGAAGACGGGATCCTGCTGGGGTGGGCCAAAGAGCTGGGATGCAACTTTGTGCGGCTGGCGCATTATCCCCACAACGAATACATGATCCGTGTTGCCGAGGAAATGGGATTGATGGTCTGGTCCGAGATACCGGTATACTGGACCATCCGTTTTGACAACCCGCCCACACTGCAGAACGCCTCGGCCCAGTTGCGGGAAATGATGGAGCGGGACAAGAACCGCTGTGCCGTGGTGGTGTGGTCCGTGGCCAACGAAACGCCCCACAGTCCCGCACGGGACGCTTTCCTGGAAAACCTGGCCCGGCAGGTGCGCGAACGCGATGACACAAGGCTGTTGAGCATGGCCATGGAAGTAACGGGGTACAGCGACAACACCAACAAGGTGGAAGATTACATGAGCCGGTTCGTGGATATTATCAGTTTCAACCATTACCTGGGCTGGTACGGGGGAACCCCGCAGGACTGCAAGACACGTCAATGGTATATACCTTACGACAAACCGTTCTTTGTGAGTGAATTCGGAGCCGGGGCCCTGCAGGGATACCACGGGGATTCCGCTCAGCGGTGGACCGAGGAATACCAGGCGGAACTGTACAAAAACACACTGGAAATGTATGACAGGGTGGACGGATTTGCCGGGACAGCGCCCTGGATCCTGATGGATTTCCGGTCACCGCGCAGGCCGTTGGCCTACATCCAGGATTTTTTCAACCGGAAAGGCCTGGTATCGGAAAAAGGAATCAAGAAAGCCGCTTTTTATGTGTTGAAAGATTTTTACAAGACAAAGTAAGACCTGTACACTGTTAGCCCGGTACACTGTTTTCAAAATCAGACAGGGGCGTCTTGACCGGGGGGTGGTAAGTAGCCAAAACAGGGCTAATTCCTATAATGCGATCGATAACAGCAAGATACAAGCTTATTTGAAATTTCTGGTACTTACCACCTTCCCCCCAAATCAACGGAAAGCAGCGTAAACGGGGGAAGGTGGTAAGTAGGGTAAAACGGGTAAAAACTTCTAAAGCGCAGATTGTTAACGTGTTGTGAATTTGTGTAATATGGTTGTTACTTACTACCTCCCCCAAAAATCACCGGAAAACTGCAAAAACCGGGGAGGGTGGTAAGTAGCCAAAACAAGGCAAGTTTCTATAATACGCTTGATAACAGAAAGATATAAGCTTATTTGAAATTTCTGGTACTTACCACCTCCCGAAAAGTGTAAGGTCACTGCTTTACAAGACAAAGGGAGTCTCGGCAATCCAAAAAAAGCTCCTCTTGTCTTGTGAAGCAGTGAACTATGAAAGCAAACAGTTAGAGCCCGGGCTTGACCTTTTCGTCTGAAGAGCGGAATACTAAAGTGCTGGCTAGAGCACCGGTTAAAGTACCGGCTCAAGTGCCTATTATGGCGGAAGATCCTAATCAGATCCGTTCTTTTGGGCGTTAAGGTATGCCATGGCATCATCGTATTCTTCCTCGGGCACACGGACATAGATGAGCTTTTGTCCGTTTGTCCTGTTAACGGGCAGGAACGAGTTCATGCTGTTATCAAAAACGACAGGATGAAATCCTTCGTTTTCAAGGTTCCCTTTTATGACGTCTGCCTGGAAAAGGGTACTGCATTCGGCTACTGTTTTCATGATTAGATACGTTGAAAATTCTTCCTAAAGATACGTAGAATCTTGTTATCTTAGCCCCTGAAAACACAACGGTATGAGCGAAGTATTTTTTACAAATTTCAGATCCCGTCCCGGCCGGAGTCTTCCCAAAAAAATGGAACTTCTGGTAAAAGCAGCCGGCATAGGAACCCTTGACTGTAAAGATAAGTTTACAGCCATCAAGATCCACTTTGGGGAATTGGGCAACATGGCTTTCCTGCGTCACAATTACGCTTCCAGGATGGCCGAACTGTTGCGGCAAATGGGTGCAAGAACATTTTTGACGGACACCAATACGCTTTACAGCGGTTCCCGGTCCAATGCCGTGGATCATTTGCGTACGGCTTACCTGAACGGGTACAACCCCATAAGCGTGCCGGGCGCTCCCGTGATCATTGCCGACGGGCTGAAAGGGACCGATGAAGTGATCATCCCAATACCCGATGGAGAGTATTGTAGGGAAGCCCGGATAGCATCCGGCATAGCAAAAGCCGATGTGTTGATCAGCATGACTCATTTCAAGGGACATGAACAAGCGGGATTTGGCGGAGCGTTAAAAAATATT
Source organism: Bacteroidales bacterium (assembly GCA_011620605.1). GTDB lineage: Bacteria > Bacteroidota > Bacteroidia > Bacteroidales > UBA932 > DMER64. The sequence continues at coordinate 8,301 of WOYW01000012.1, forward strand.
GGGATGGGCTGTGCCAGTGTGGGAGGAAAACTGCACTTGCACTCAGATTCACAGCCGGTCATTGAACGGGCCAATTGCACGGGATGCCGGCAGTGCGTGATCAATTGCCGCCATGGGGCAGTGACCCTCGATGCGGAAAAGATTGCGGTGATCAAATACGATCTGTGTGTGGGTTGCGGGCAATGCGTTGCCGTTTGCCAGTACGATGCTGCACAGCCGGGAGCTTTTTCCTCGGCACAAGGTTTAACGGCCAAGATCGCCGAGTACGCCTGGGCGGCCCTCCGGGGGAAAGCGCATTTTCACGTGAGTTTTATTATGGATGTCTCCCCTCAGTGCGATTGCTGGAGCATGAACGATACACCTATTGTTCCTGACATTGGCATGCTGGCTTCCTTCGATCCGCTGGCCCTGGACCAGGCCTGTTTCGATATGGTAAGATCGGCTCCCGCCGCACCGGGCAGCATGGCCGATCCGGAAGGTGCCCATTCGCATGAGGGAGAAAATAAGTTTGCTTTTGTTCATCCGCGCACAGACGGGGAATTTGGTCTATCACACGCCGAAAAGATGAAGCTCGGATCGCGCACCTATACCCTAAAAGAAGTATGAGAGGACGCCTTTTTTGTTTCATGGCCCTTTTGGTGCCTGCTATGCTTTTTGCAGGATCCCGGGCAGAAGGTGTTTCTATGCCTTTTGGATCTGTGTCCGTGATACCGGATCATGCAGGATCACAACCCGGCGTGGTGGATGCTTTTTTGCACCGGTTTTACCACAGTTCGTCGGTCGGTCAATACGGGGAAATCCGTTTGATTCCCGGCGGAAGTTCATTGACGATCACGGAAGGAACAGAGTTTTTTTCGCCCGGTTATTATAAAGTCCGGTCAGATACACCCGGTATGGAAATCCGGGTAGCTGCCGTCCGGGGAGGAGCCATCCATCGGTACGCATATTTTACGCCTTCGGGAAGTCCTCAAAAAGAGGGCAAAGTGATGCTTGATCTGTCGGGTAACGCCCCGGGACAGAACGGCCGGGTCATGATGGCAGAGATCCGGGTGGAAGATCCGGTAACCGTAACCGGGTATGTGATCAGCCGTGAAAAAAGGGAAACGGGCCATACGTATTTTGCCATACGCTTTTCCAGGCCGGTAAAACGCTATTTTTCACAGGGCGATCCCGACTTTCCCGAAAATTACCCGATCATGTCCGGAAAAGAATTGCCCGTAGTTTTTGTGTTCGATCTTATAAAAGGAGAGCAACAATACGTGGATGACGGGGTGCTTGAGATACGGGTGGCTTTTTCGTCCGTCGATGCAGCCGGGGCTTTGAACAACCTGGAAGGTGCCATGGAAGGGAAAAATTTCGAGACGCTTCAGTGGGAAGCTTCCCGGGAGTGGGAAAAGGAACTGGCTTTCATTACTGTGGACGATCCTTACGGGAATGAAGAACAGGAAAACCAGAGGGCCCTTTTTTACGAAGCTCTGGGCCGGACCATGGAAACACCTATATTTTTGCGGGACCGGGATGGAAAATTCCGCGGAAACGACAACAATATACATGCTTCCGAATTTTATGACAATTATACGGCCCTTTACCCGGTGGAACGGGAGCGTTATCCTTTGATGAATTTCATCAAACCGGAAAGAAGCCGCCAGTTTGTGGCATCCATGCTGGCTTATTACGACCGGAATGTTTTGGAAATGTTACCCGGGGCAGATCTTTGCACCGGAGCGGTTTCTTTGTTGGCAGATGCCCATGTAGGAGGACTGTTGCCTGCTTCCCTGACGCCTTCTTTGCTGGAGGCTATGAACAGTACGTTAAGGAGTCCCTATGATCCGGTCGCCTCCCTGATCCGGGAATCCGGTTTTGTCCCGGCCGGTTCCTATCCCGGCTCCATAGCCTTAACCAATGATCATGCCTATATGAACTGGTGTGTTTTTATGATGGCCGGAGCGGCCGGAGATGTCAATACAGTGAATGAAATACGTCCCCTTGTAACGGCTTATCAATGGCTTCTGGATCCGGAAACGGGATACACCCGGCAGCGGAACAGAGACCTTTCATGGCATGACGATCCCGATTCCCTGGCTCACCGGGACAGTTTGTTATTCGTTCCCCATAATATGAACGATATAGTGGAACGTAGCGGCGGCAGGAAGGCCTACGAAAAAAGACTGGATTCCACGTCTCTTTTTGATGAACTTCCGTACCTGTATACATGGACGGCTTCTCCGTGGAAAGGACAGAAATTGCTGCGGGCCATGATGGATTCTTACGGGGAAACGGTTGATTCTCCCTCCTGGTTCGTGTTTTCTGCCATGGGACTGTATCCTTTGTGTCCGGGAACGGATCAATATGTTTTGGGAGCTCCTTATTTCAAAAAAATGACCGTACACCTGGAAAACGGGAAAATTCTGACCATAGAAGCTCCGCTGCTTAACCCTGCCAACATATACGTTAGGGAAGTCAGGTGGAACGGTAAGTTGTTGGATGCTGCATACATAACACATCAGGAACTTGCAGAGGGCGGGAAACTGGAATTTCATATGTCTTCCAGGCCGGTCCGGGGAAGAACGTTCCGCAAGGAAAAACTTCCTTATTCCTTTCTAAAAAAGTAGTATATTTGATGTTTCCTGACATACTAAGATCATGCCATCCAAAAATACACTGATAGTCAATCTCTTTGGAGGTCCTGCCTCGGGCAAGACAACATGTGCCTGGGAGATTGCCAGCAAACTGAAAAAACAACGCCTTGTCACAGAATACGTTTCTGAATATGCCAAGGAGTTGGTGTGGGATGAAAAGCTGGATATACTGGATGGCAGCGAGCCCCACCAGCACCATATTTTTGAAGTCCAGACGCACCGGGTGGAAAGGTTGATAGGGAAAGTGGATGTTGTGGTGACCGATGCTACCCTTTTGAACAGCCTGGTGTTCGGGGTGAATGTATCGGATGCTTTCCGGAAAGAGATCATTGAAAATTTTAACAGGTTCAATAATTTCAACCTGTACATACAAAGGACTTCCTATTTTGAACAGGAAGGGCGGATACACAACCTGGAGCAGTCACTGGCTCTGGATGAAAAGATCATAGACATTTTAGTCGGGAACAAGATCCCATTCGAAACATACAGTCACAGGACACTGGATCTGGTAATTATGAAAATATGTTTACTTATTAAACAATAATACAATGATACTGAAGTACAACGGACCGCTGCAAATGCAGATCAACGACATAGCCCAGGTTGCCGATTATATGTGGCAAAAGGGTTGGGCAGAAAGGAATGCGGGAAATATTACCGTAAATGTTACTGAATTTATCGGGGAAGAAAACAAGAATCTTCCTGCCATTATCAGGATCCCTCTATACCATACGGTACCCGAACTGGCCGGTCAGTATTATTACGTTACCAGTGCCGGATCCCGGATGAGGGATATTGCGCGAAATCCTATGGATCAGGGGATCATAACCCGTGTAGCGGCAGAAGGGAAAAGTATAGATATCCTGGCAGACAAAGACTTGCCGCCCACCATTGAATTGCCTTCCCACCTGCTTATGCACCAGATGTTTGCACAGGAAGCCATCCAGCAGGGCAGCCCGGTCTCGGCCGGCAGGCGGGTTGTTTTCCACACCCATCCCACCGAATTGATAGCCCTTTCTCACATAAAGGAATTACAGAGCACTAAAGCGATCACAGAAACTTTGTATGAAATGCATTCCGAGGTCAAAATGTGTGTGCCCCGCGGCTTGGCCTGGGTCCCTTACGAAATGCCCGGATCCATGGAACTGGCCCGTGCGAGTATCAAAGACCTGAAGAACTTCCGTTTCATGTTATGGGAACGCCACGGAGTGCTTAGTACGGGAACCAACATCCTGGAAGTATTCGATGCCGTGGATACACTCAACAAAGCGGCAAAAATATATTTGTACGTTCGTTTGCTCGGCAAATAAGGAGGTTTTTTTATGATATATTTTTTTCTGAATGACAACACCGGGGTGCTGGCACTTCAGACAGAAACCGTTTTGACTAATGACCGGTCAGAAGCATTGTCGTGGCTTTTTAGCGGGGCAGAACCCCTGGATCCTTCGGTTCCGATCCTCAATGAAACGTATATAGGTCCCCGCCGAGAAATGATCACCCCGTGGAGTACGGTAGCAGTCGAGATCTGTGAAAACATGAATATTCACGGCATCGTCAGGATGGAAGCATTTTTCCCTGCACTGCAGGACAGTGTGTACGATCCCATGTTGCAGGAATTGTATCACGGTCTGGACGAACACGTGTTTCAAACCGGAAGAGACCCTGAACCCTTAAGGCAAATTACTGACATTGCCGCTTACAATCTATCGGAAGGCCTGGCACTGAATCCGGAAGAGGTTGCCTACCTGGAGAACCTTTCAAAAAAACTGAACAGGCCCCTGACGGACTCGGAAATTTTTGGTTTTTCACAGGTCAATTCAGAACATTGCCGGCACAAGATCTTCAACGGAACGTTTGTTATTGACGGGGAAAAGCAACCATATACGCTCTTTGATATGATCCGGAATACTTCCCGATTGAATCCCAACCTGATAGTATCGGCTTATAAAGACAATTGTGCTTTTATTGAAGGACCCATCGATCATGTCTTTTTTGTCCCGCAGTATCCGCACAAACCCGGTTTGTTTCACACCCAAAAGCACGATACCGTTATAAGCCTGAAAGCGGAAACGCATAATTTTCCCACTACTGTGGAACCTTTCAACGGAGCGGCCACCGGGAGCGGGGGAGAGATACGGGACCGCATAGCCGGAGGAAAAGCCTCTTTTCCCATTGCCGGGACGGCCGTTTACATGACTTCCTATCCCCGGATGGAGGGTGGATTGCAAAGAGAGCAGGGCCGGAAATGGATGTACCATACGCCGGAAGATATCCTGACCAAGGCTTCCGACGGGGCGAGCGATTTCGGGAACAAATTCGGACAGCCCCTTATTTGCGGATCATTGCTCTGTTTTGAACATATTGAGGGCGCAAAACGTTTTGGTTACGACAAAGTGATCATGCTGGCGGGAGGGGTGGGTTTTGCCCGCCGGGAGGATGCCCTGAAGGAAAAACCGCAGCAAGGAGACAAGCTTGTACTCCTGGGCGGGGACAATTACCGCATTGGAATGGGCGGGGGTGCCGTTTCCTCCGTAGCAACGGGTGAATTCGGCCATGCCATAGAATTGAATGCAGTACAGCGTGCCAACCCCGAGATGCAGAAACGCGTTTACAATGCCATCCGGGCCCTGGCCGAAAGCACTTCAAATCCCATTAAGTCCATACACGACCACGGGGCAGGCGGCCATCTGAATTGCCTGTCGGAACTGGTGGATGATGCCGGCGGGAAAGTGGATATTGACAAGCTTCCTTTGGGAGATCCTTCATTAAGTGCCAAAGAGATCATAGGCAATGAATCCCAGGAACGCATGGGCCTGGTCATGGCTCCGGAAGACGTTCCCCTGTTGCAGCAGGCTGCTGAAAGGGAAAGGGCTCCCATGTATGTGATCGGGAAGATTACGGGTAACGGCCGCTTTACTTTTGAGCATTCACGTACGGGGGAAAAACCCATTGACCTGGATCTTGAAGATATGTTTGGATCGGTCCCGCATACCGTGATGGAAGATGTAACGGACAATCCTGTTTTTGAACCTTTAGAATGCCTGCAGGACAGTGTGTCCCTGGCAGATTACGCACAAAAGGTCATGCAGCTTGAATCGGTGGCATGCAAAGACTGGTTGACCAACAAGGTGGACCGTTCCGTAACGGGCTGGGTAGCCAACCAGCAGTGTGTCGGAGAATTGCAATTGCCCCTGAACGATTACGGCCTGACAGCCATTGGCTACGTGCCTTCGCAAAAAGGTTTTTCCGGGATAGCCACTTCCCTGGGACATGCGCCCGTTCCAGGGTTGATAGATCCGGCAGCCGGCAGCCGTCTTTCCATTGCCGAGTCGTTGACAAACCTGGTGTTTGTGTTGCTGGACGGGGGTTTGCCGAGTGTTTCGCTGAGTGCCAACTGGATGTGGCCCTGCCGGAACCCGGGGGAAGATGCCCGTTTGTACCGGGCCGTTAAGGCAGCGGGCGATCTGGCCTGTGAACTAGGGATCAACATTCCAACGGGCAAGGATTCCCTTTCCATGACGCAGAAGTACCCCGACGGCAAAAAGGTCCTTTCGCCGGGGACGGTGATCATATCCACCGTTGCACCGGTGACCGATGTACGGCGTAAAGTGCAGCCGGTGATCCGGACGGACGCGTCTGACTCGGCATTGATCCATATTGACTTTTCGGGGAGAAAGGACGGACCGACTTCTTTGGGAGGGTCCGCCCTGGCGCAGTGCCTGGGAAAGATCGGCACTCGTTGTCCCGATGTGGAAGATGCGGGTGCTTTTAAAAGAGCGTTTGAAACGGTGCAGGAACTGATCGCACAGGACATGGTCCTGGCCGGGCACGACGTATCTGCGGGCGGATTGCTTACCTGTTTGCTGGAAATGTGTTTTTCCAATGTCCGGGGAGGAATACGTTTGCGGGAGCATGTGCTGGAGGAACTATCCGGTGCAGACCGGGCGGCAGCATTATTTGCCGAGTATCCCGGTGTGGTGCTTCAGATAAAGGGCTGTGACATTTCCCGGGCACTGGGCTTGTTGTTGCAGAATAACATAATGACGCGGATCCTGGGATATCCCTGCACAGAACGCAGGATCACGGTGGACCGGGACCTGTATTTTGATATTGATGCGCTCAGGGAACATTGGTTCCGGACATCATACCTGATGGATATTCGCCAGAGCGGCCCGGAAAAGGCTAAAGAGCGTTTTGAAAATTTTGGAAAAACACCGTTGAAATTTCGTTTTCCGCAGTGGTCGGGAAAATTGACAAAAACCCGGGAACAATTCTCCGGGGAAGGTCCCTTGCCCCTGGCGGCCATCATCCGGGAAAAAGGTTCGCAATGCGACCGGGAAATGGCCTGGATGCTTTACCTGGCGGGTTTTGATGTGCGCGATGTGCACACCACCGACCTGGTATCAGGAAGGGAAACACTGGATGATATCAGCTTGATCGTATTTGTTGGCGGTTTTTCAAACGCCGATACACTCGGCTCGGCAAAAGGATGGGCAGGGGCTTTTCTGTACAACCCAAAGGCGAAAGAAGCTATAGAACGGTTTTATGCAAGGGAAGACACCCTGAGCCTGGGTGTGTGCAACGGATGCCAGTTAATGGCCCAGTTGGGGCTGATCACTCCGGGATCACCTGAAAAGTCGCCCAAAATGCTGCCCAACGAATCCGGAAAATTTGAGTGCAATTTTGTGAATGTTACCATAGAGGAGAATCCTTCCGTATTTCTGAAGGCTCTGCAGGGAAGCCGCCTGGGTATCTGGGTGGCTCACGGAGAAGGCAAATTTGAGTTCCCTCAAAGCCAGGAGGGTTATGCTGTGGCGGTCAGGTATTCCTACGATGCTTACCCGGCCAATCCCAACGGTTCTCCTGGGGCCGTGGCTGCAGTAACCAGTACCTGCGGGCGTCACCTGGCCATGATGCCGCACCCGGAACGTTGCATCTATCCGTGGAACTGGGCTTTTTATCCTGCAGAAATGCAATCCGATGAAGTATCTCCCTGGCTATCCATGTTTATTGAAGCCCGGAAGTTTTGTACGAAATAAGAATTACCTTTCCGTCCAATGTAGAAACGACCAGCCGTGAATGTCCGACGGGTTGTGCATAATTGATCAGTCCGTCTGACAAGCGTATTCTCCAGAGATTTTCCCCGTTATCCTTATTGTAAGCGTAAAGCACCCCGTTTGCCGAGGGCACAAAGACCTGCCTATCCTGTGATGTTACCGGGGAAGGGCCTATTTCGTAATCGAATCCTCCGGCTACCTTCCATTGGGATACCGCCTTTGTGGGGGCTGTGTGAAAGGCAAACAGGGAATCGAACATGGTCTTGACATACACCTGCTGCCCGTCTTCCGACAATCCCATGCTTTCCCTACCTCCTTCGGCTTCCCAGACGGTCCGGCCGGTTTTTGCATCTATGGCATAACATTTTCGTTCGGGTGTGGTTATGAAGATCTTCCCGTTGGCTTTAACCGGCCACACGGCCGCAGGAGAGAACATGCGGCCCCTGCGACGGTTGTTCCATACCCATTGGAGTTCGCCTGTTTTGGGATGAAAGGAGTACAGCTCGTTGCCCCAGGACCCGGTAACCACCTGGAACGGGTCCGCATACGGCTTTGATTCCATAAAGCCGTTTATTTTGTTGTATTCCCAAAGAAGCTTTCCGCTGTCGGCATCCAGGGCGCGAAAAGTGTTGTCCGATCCGCCTATATAAACTACATTTTCAAGCACTACTGGAGATGCCACAATGGATTTTCCGGTAGGGTAGTTCCAGAGGATCTCCCCGTTATGGAGGTCCAGGCAGTACACGTTCCTGTCTGTAGATCCGATGTATACCTTTTGATCTGCTATGCAGGGGGTTGAAAAGATCTTTCCTTTTGTAGGCGTAGTCCAGAGCGGTTCACCGTTATCAAGGCGAATGGCTTTTACGATCCCTTTGGTGTTGGCATAGACTATTGTTCCCGTAGTTGTATCTGCAATGGCGGCCAAGCCGATATCGCTGTCGTCAGTAACAGACCAGAGGATATCTGCTTGCGGGGAAGTTCCCGGGATTTGACTTTCCGGAGCTGTGGATGTGGTATCGCTTTTCCACGAAGGTGGGTTGGTAAAAGCCAGGGTATGCCATGGCTCTTTTGTGTATGAATCAACGGAATCTGTTTTGGCAATGCGTTCCCGGAAGGTAACTTTCCCGTCGCGGATGGTAACCAGGTTATATCCGGGTCCGTCGTAGCCCCGGGATTGGGAAGACCGGCATTTTACCGAAGGGATTCCGCCGGCGGTAAAAGCTTCATTGATGTGGTAATGTCCGCACAGGGCCAGTTGTATGTTCCTGGTTTTCAATAGGTTTATAACCAGGTAGTAATTGCTCATGTCTTCTTTCAGGGGGTAATGGTTGACAAAAACCACGGGCATTTTTTTGGGAACGGTTTGCAACAGGCTGTCCAACCAAACCATACTTTCACGGGGGACCAGTGCCGGGGCCATCCGCATGTTGGGTCCGGAGTTGGTGCCTATGAACAGAATTTTGTTATGGGTAAAAGAAAATTGTTCGTAACCGAAAGTTTCCAGGAACGTATTGCATCCGCTTTCGGACCATTTTGAGTCGTGGTTGCCGGATAGAATATACCAGGGTTTTTCCAGGGAGTCAAGGAGGTTGTCTGCCATTTGAATTTCACGGTCGGATCCGAATTCGGTAATGTCCCCGGCAAGGATCACAAAGTCTATGCTGTCCTGGGTATTGATATCCCGGATAACGGTCATCAGTTCGATTTCCGAAAGGGGATCGTTGCTGTTGATGTGCGTATCTGCGATCACCGCAAAACACGTAACAGAACCGGTCTTGCAGCCGATCATGAGGAAAACAGCTGCAAATAACCATAAAATCCTTGTTTTCATGTTGTTATATATTAAGCAAGTTGTTTGGCCGTGGTACAGGCATCCACAAGATAAACAAGGGACATATACGGGATACCCCCGTTGGACATCAGGCCGATCTCGCACGTACGGCTGTTGGAATACCCGGTTTTAATGCCGGCAGCTTCCAGTTGAGGCCGGAGTTTTCTCAAGGCGTAAGCATTTATCTCGGGTCTTGTAAATCCTTTGTCCCCGGCAAATCCGCAACAACCCACCTCGGCGGGAATAAACACGTTTTTGGAACAACGTTCGGCAAGCCGGCGAATCTCATTTTCCAGGTGCATTTTCCGCATGGTGCAGGTGATGTGAAGGGCAACCGGTTCATCAGTGGGATGGAAGTTAAGCCTGGAAACCAGGAATTTTTCTATAAATTCAGCCGGTTCGTATAGCCGTATGTTTTTGATTTTATGCTTCATACGATACAGACAGGGGCTTTGGTCGCATAGGACGGGATATTTGCATGCCTGACTGGCGATCCAGAGGGCACCGTTCAGTTCGGCCGTTTTTTCATCGGCAATGTGGGGCATTCCCTTGCTTTCCCAGATGGTGCCGCAGCAAAGCTTGTCCATATTGTCCGGGAAGATCACCCGGTACCCGGCTTTTTGAAGTAAATGCACCATTTTGTCGGTCAAAGGGGTGTTGTAGGTAACTCCTTTGGCCACGCCCATACTTTGGTTGATGCAAGAGGGAAAGTAGACAACGGTGTCTTTTTCCTGATCCGCGTCCATTTCTGTTGGTTTTACGCGGTGCGCCCCGGGCATGGCAGGTGTCCAAAGGGGAAATCCCATTTTATTGGCTATCCGGCAGATCCATCCCATCAGGGACGTTCCCAGCACGATATGAGCGGTACGGGCCAGGCGCAGGACCACTCTCATGATGTTCTTCAGGCCCTGAAAATGGTCTGCAGCCAGCCGGCCCAGTATTTCGTCACGTGAACCCGGCGGATGTGCCTGTTGACGGAGGTAGTGTGTCAGTTCACCGGTGTTGATATCCATGGGACAGGATGTGGCGCACAATCCGTCTACGGCACAGGTAGCCCTTCCGGGATAGAAATAATCCTTTTCAAGTTGTTGCAACAATTGGGGATTTTCTTTGGTGTTCTTTAGTCGCCTGATCTCACGTTGTACTATTATCCTTTGCCTGGAGCTGAGGGTACATCCCCAGGTAAGGCAGTTTACTTCGCAAAAGCCGCATTCTATACATTTGTCTACCAGTGGATTGAGAACGGGCATGGGTTTGAAATCCCTTATATGGCAATGGGGATCGTCATTAAAAATTACACCCGGATTCAGGATATTTAGAGGATCAAAAAGTTGCTTAATGCGGTTCATGATGTCGAAAGCTTCTTCTCCCCATTCCAGTTTTACGAACGGGGCCATATTGATGCCCGTTCCGTGTTCTGCCTTAAGTGAACCTTTGTATTTCTCAGTAACCATGGTAACCACATCCAGCATGAGGGCTTCATAGCGTTGGATCTCAGAAGGTGTGTCAAAAGATTGATTCAGAATGAAATGAAAATTGCCTTCCAGGGCATGTCCATATATGGCACTGTCGTGATATTGGTGCTTTACAAGAATATTCTGAAGTTCGGCAACGGCATCGGGAATATCTTTAAGATGGAATGCCACGTCTTCTATCAAACACGTTGAGCCCGGAGTTCTCATTCCTCCTATAGATGGAAAGATCCCGGCACGTATGTTCCACAGAACGGAATATTCACTTTCCTTGTCCGTAAAAGTGACCGGTTGCACTTTTTTGAAATGATCCAGTCCCCGGATAATGATGTCCGTTTTTTCCCGGAGTTCCTGTTTGTTTTGTGATGCCGTTTCAATAAGCAATGCTGTGGTGCCGTCTGGAAGGTCTTTAATATAAGAAGGGATGCCTTCTCTGTCTTGAACAGATCTTAATGCCTTACTATCAAGGAGTTCCACTCCTATAACCGGTAGAATTTTCAATGTCTGGACGGCTTTGCAGGCATCTTTTATGGAATGAAAATAGACCATGGCACTGGCCCGTAACGGCCATAGGGGTTCTGTGCTTACGGTAACCCCGGAAAAGAATGCCAGCGTTCCTTCAGAACCCACAATCAGATGCGTGATAAGGTCAAAGGGGTCTTCAAATTCCACCAGGGGAAGCAGGTTCAGACCGGTTACGTTTTTTATGGAATATTTGTGCCTGATTTTTTCCACAAGCGACGGATTGCTCATAACCCGTTCCCGGATGCGCTTCAGTTCCATCAAAAATTCCGGGTGTGTTCGGCAGAAAGACTCTTTGCTTTCTTTACTTCCCGTATCCAGTACGGTCCCGTCTGCCAGGATGATGCGCATGGAACGGACTATCCGGTGGCTATTGGCATGGGTACCGCAATTCATTCCGGATGCATTGTTTGCAATAATACCTCCGACCATGGCAGAAGACACCGATGCCGGATCCGGGGCAAATTTCTTTCTGTAAGGTTTTAGGATCTCGTTGACACGATCTCCCACTATCCCGGGTTGCAGGGTAATGGTTTCTCCATTGTCGTGTACTTCGTATTTATCCCAGAGTGCTGCAGCAACAAGCAAGACGCTGTCTGAAAGGCTCTGTCCGGAAAGGCTTGTCCCTGCTGCACGGAAGGTTATGGGAATTTTTTTGGCGTGACATATTTTTATAATGCGGGATACCTCCTCTTCTGTTTCAGGAAAAACTACGGTTTGGGGAATTTTCCGGTAAAAACTGGCATCCGTTCCCCAGGCAAGGCGATGCAGGTAATCGGTATGGATGCGTTCCGCCGGAATGGTTCCGGTAAAAGGGTTTTTAGGTTTCATAAATAGTTCTCGATCAATATTTTATGGATTTTTTCCAGCCCTTCAACGGCTTTATCCGCAATTACGTATAAATTATTTCTTCTTACGGGTGCAGGTTTCGGGTCTACCAGGAACAAAGGAATACTTTCTTGCGCAAAATCAACCAGTCCAGCAGTGGGGTATACCACCAGGGAAGTTCCTGCCACTATCATAACGTCGGCTTCCTGTGTCCATTGTATAGCTTTGGTCATATTGGGTACAGGTTCCCCAAACCATACCACGTACGGGCGGAGCTGTGATCCGTCTGTTGCTTTATCTCCCCACGCTATGGGATCGTAACCTATATGGGTGATTATCCTGACGTGAAAATGCTTCTCCAGTCCGGCAAGGATGAGATGGCCTTTGTTGGGTTGTGCATCTTTCAGCGCGGTTCTTCTCTGGTTGTAAAAAGCCAGCATCAATTCCGGATTTGTGTGCCATCCTTCTATGGAAGCAACCTGGTGGACCGGGTAATTTTCCCATAGGCCACCACTGTCCCGGAATGTGCTGATCCCGCTCTGGGCACTCATCCCGGCTCCTGTTAAGACAACGATATTTTTCATGGGATCCAGTATGTTCTGCAATAACGTTCCTTAAACCACAATTTGAAAAGAGGATCTATGTACCGGGGCTTTTTTCTTACGATCTCTATGATGGATTTTTTTTCCAGGGCATTCTTTACCCGGTACACATTGGCGGAAGAATTTAACATGTATTTCTCCAGAACCTCACGCGAACTGAATTGTTCCACCCCGTCTGTAAGAGCCCTGAGAAAGTATATCTGGGATGTGGTCAGATCCCGGCATATGATCTCGAAAGGTTGACGGAAAATTTCCATCAATTCCTCCATTCCGTTCAGGTATATCATTTCATTCATGTACCCTTTGGTATTGGAAAAACACAGATCGGCAAAATACTGGACGTAATAGGGATGCCCTTCCATCTTCCGGTAGATCATTTCAGCGAAATCCCTGGAAATAACCCGGCCGGCTTTGGCGAAATTCCTTATGATGTAATCTGAAAATTCTTTTTCTTCAATTATTTCCAGGGGTATATATTCAGCAAGACCATGAAAAGGTTTCCGTCTGTCAAAGAGTTCTCTGTAAACGGAATACCCGGCCGAGGTCACACTCCCGCATCCGCTAATAAGAAATGTGACATCGTCGGTGTTTTTCCACGTATTGACAATGCGCTGGAAAATGGAGCGTGCCACGTTCCCGAAAGCAGGGACCAATGTGTGGAAAGATTCCATTACCATGATAATGGGTTTTTTCAGATAAGCCGCAAACTCTCCCGGAAAGCGGGCGAGTTCCGCGAAACCTTCTTCGTCAGGAGTCGTGTCAAAAGTCAGGGCAAATTCCTGTTCGTGAATACGGGGAAAAAAGATTCCCGGTCTGCTGTGAGGCAAAAGATCGTTGGTGATCTTTTCCCATTCACCCAGGGTGCCGGCAACAGAACCGATCAACGCATTTGCCGTGGCAGCATAGAGGCTGTTTTCGCTCCGGATGTTGTAACAGGATAACCTGCATATGACCGGGTCTTGTTCGGCTTTCCGTATTTGCATCAGTACTTTGTTGATCAGGGAAGATTTGCCTGTTTTTGGATTGTCCCAAACAACGGAATGTTGTCCCTTCAGAAGGTTGGATGCCATCCAGTCGGTCCCGGCAGTTCTTCCCAGGACTTCAGATGCCTGTAGCGGGCGTGTAACTATAAACGGAGAATTCATAACAAAGTTGTTGTAATGTCACAAAGATACTTTTTCTTTGGTATTCCGGGAAACTTTTTTACCTTTGCAGTCCGATTTTAGCCGGAAAATATTTAATGATCGTCAAGCTATTGAATAAGAGGTGCTTAAGTGCACCCGCTTGCGGTTGAAAACAAGATAAAGTATATTTTATGTACGCAATTGTAGATATTGCAGGACAACAGTTTAAGGTAGAAGAAGGCAGAAGAGTCTTTGTAAATCGCCTTCAGGCAGAAGAGGGATCCACTATCAGCTTTGAGAAAGTATTGCTCAAAGATACCAACGGAAATGTGGTAGTAGGAACTCCTTACCTGGAGGGTGCTACGGTGAGCGCCACCGTTTTGAAGCATCTGAAAGGTAAAAAAGTGTTGGTATTTAAGAAGAAAAGAAGAAAAGGATACCAGAAATGTAACGGACACCGCCAGCATTTGACGCAAATCCAGATAGACACAATTTCATAACAACTAAGACACAGGATTATGGCTCATAAAAAAGGTGTCGGTAGTTCAAAGAACGGCCGCGAATCACACAGCAAACGTTTAGGAATTAAATTATTTGGCGGGCAGGTAGCCAAAGCCGGTAACATTCTGGTTCGTCAAAGAGGTACTTTACACAAGCCCGGAGAAAATGTAGGTATAGGAAAAGATCATACTTTGTATGCTCTGACAGATGGAATTGTGGTTTTTCGCAAGAAAGCCAATAATAAATCATACGTATCGGTTCAACCCCAGGCAGAAACTGCTCAGGCGTAACCGGATGCTACAGGAATCCGTCCCATACATGTGGCTCAGCGGCAACCAGCGCCCCGACTTCAGGACGATAAACATCTTCCGGAGCCGGAGGTTTTTGGGGGGGCCGTTTTGACAGGCTGTTCACCCAAATCGTGGAGTTGCTCCAGGAAGGAGGGCCACAGAGACGAACAGGTCCAAATTGGGAAAGAAGGTCAAAGCCGTACTTGCCACCGCAGAAGAAGCACCAGGGGAGAAACTTGAGGATGATACCAATGTTACATGGACAAGCGGACAAATAAGGGAGAAGGCTGAAGACATCCTCGCCAAGATGTCGGAATATGAGGGCAAGCTGGAGATGCTCGGAGGTGGTTGCGGACTCCGGATACGACAGTGAGCAGAACTATGAATATCTTGAGGGGGCGGGCATCGATGCCTACGTCAAATACGACATGTTCCATGCCGAGCAAAGGAGGAAGGGGAAGGCCGACAGGCGTACGATGGAAGTCAACCACAAGAACGACATGTACAGGGCAAAGGCAAGGGAGTTACTCACAAGCGAACTGGGGCTGTACCACAGAAGCATGAGGCCCATCGAACCTGAAGCCGTCTTCGGACAGATAAAGTACGACCACCGCTTCAAACGGTTCAAGTTGAAATCCTTGGCGAAAGTCTCCGTTGAGTTCGGGCTGGTGGCCCTTGCGCACAACATGAGGAAATACATTGCGGCCACAAAGGCCCGTAATGAGGTAAATGCCGCCTCCATGAAGACCACTGTCATAAACATGTGTGGCAAATTGGCTGCCTAAACTTTATGGTACCAACTTTCCTCCGCTTTGCACCAGCTTTCTGACAAAAAAAGAGGGCAACTAGAAATCTCTTTTTAGTCACCCTCTTGTTTATGTAATGTTCTGCTATTTGGGATTTCCTGTCAGGGCAATGCATTCCATTTCAATGAGCCAGGCCGGCCGGCATACTTTTCCCATAACTATGACTGTTGGAATTGCCGGGAAGCGGCTGGCAAACAGATCCTGAACAAATTGATAATCCTGTTGCCTTCTAAGGTAGACAATGATCTGGGCGACGTCATCAAAAGTAGCCTGTGCTTCTACAAGAAGTACTTCTACATTTTCTATCATTCTGAGGGATTGGGCGTGAATATCGTTGATATGCAGCACGTTCCCGGATTTGTCAATACTTGCTGTTCCGGATATCAGGATCTGGCGGCGATCGTCAAATGTCAGGGCAACCCCGCGTTCAAAAGTGACACCGTATATATTGGTGGGACTCAGGTGAGACAGCCCATGCAAATATTTGATCCGGGAGGGTTCCAGTCCGGCAACTGCATACGCATCCATGGTCACTAATGACGAATCCGTTCCGTTACTGCCTTCTATTCCTGTACTGGCTATGTAATGTGTTTTTTCGTTCAGTCCAATTTTACTGAAATAGTCTGTACGTACTTTGGCAAATGCGGCATAATTTGTGTCGATGTCCTGTATATAAAACCATGTACGCAGACAATTGCCGGCCATGGAACAACCTTTTGCACGAAGCCATTTTTCATAATCAGTAAGCAGTTTCAGGGTTTGTCCGGTCACATCCCCGGCCAGGCAATACCTTTCAGTTATCCAAAAATGGGTATATTTTTCCGTATCTGTTCCAGGATCTCTCAAATAAACCCATAATGCGATTTGGGATCCGTTGGCAGGAGGCTGCTCAATACAGGAAATAGCACAGGATGCAGGAAGGATCTTGCGGGTGTGGATCCGGGGACGCTGGTCTTTGGCATTTCTGAGAAAATACCGTGCAAAGATACGTTGTGCCTTGTTGTACGGTTCATGGGACAGGTATTCCTGTACACAGTAATGTAAAATATCTGTTGTTTCTTCCAGTTTTTTGTGAGGCTGTCGCTTGCGTTGTTCCCGGATTTGAAATATCATGTGATACTCAGATCCGTTTTGAACGGGAGTGAACGCAGATACCTGCACGGAACAGGAAGGATATTGGTCAAAGGTATAATTTGTAAATTCCATCATACGGCAGGACATAAAACACTAAGGTACGAAAATTCCGTTGAATACGGCCTGTCTGAGTGACCCTTCATCATCGTCTCCTTCGTATTCCCAATACATGGCTCCTTTCATGCCGTATTGATGAATAAACCGGCATTTGTATCCTATGGAACGCGGGTTGTCATAATTGCATACGATCTTTCCCGTATTGTCTTTCAAGTAAGGAGCTTTGGCAACATCATCCCAACATTTTTCATAATTTTCCAATTTTATGAGCTTTCCGTAACTGTTCATTCCCTGAGGAAAGTCAGGAGAAGTTTTCCCGTAAAAAGGGATGCCCAGAACCAGCCGGTCCAGGGGGAATCCCGCAGTAACGTGAGCCAGTACGGCTTCATAACAGGAAAGATCGCCGGTCAGGGATGATGGATACAACCCGGAATGATGGAAAGGGGGATAGGCGATATCGTACGTCATGATGTTTACAAAATCCACGTAATCCACTATGGATTTGAAGTCTATGAATTTTCCGCTGGCTGCGGATGCCAGGGTCAGTAATTGACCCGGGGCAAGGTTTTTCCGGATATCGCGCATTAAAAGGGTGAAGTTCCGGATATCTTCCGGGGCAAATGAAATACCCGGCCCGGGGTTGGTAGGGTATTCCCAGTCAATATCTATCCCGTCAAGGCCGAATTCATTAACAATCCTCCGGCAATCTTTTGAGAAAGATTCCCTGTAATGATCGTTTGCCGTCATTTCGCTAAAGCGGCCGCTTCCCCAACCTCCAATGGAAAGCAAAACTTTAAGAGATGGCTTCTGATCTTTCAGGGCAACTATCTCACGTAGCCTCTCAGGGTTATCCACCCTGATACCGTTGCAAGAATCGTTAACGTGTCCGAAAGCATAATTAATGTGAGTGATGTAATTAGGGTCAGGCATGGCTTCTTTCCACGAAGTCACGTAAGCGGCCACTACTTTTTCCGAAAGGGGCTCCAGTGGCGTTAACAACCATTTCAGGGCATTGGTTATAAGCAGGTTCTGGGTAGGATCAGAAAAGCTGTGCGCGTCATGTCCCACACTAATGTATACCATATTGTATTTTCTGTTTATCCAGGCAACCGGAATATCCTGTTGTTCCAAGGGTTCGGTGAGACCCAGGGGAAAAGAATCTCCGGATACACTTAGGAGAATGGATACGTTGGGATTTTCACGCAGCCCCGGAGAATAAATCTGCCATTCATTGGCCGGGGCAATAAAATTACCGGGGATCCCCCGGCATATGGGATGTAGAGGATCTTCAATCTTGAGTTTTGCAGGCAGGGCCGGCAGGCTGGATCTTTCAGGTGAAACTCCCCCAATAAACTCCCGAAACCACGGCCATTCACCTGTCGCATAAACGGATGTACGTTGGAATCCTACCCACCGGCCTCCGTTTTCCATGTAACTTTGAAAAGCTTCCCGTTGGTTTAGATTCAAAGGAATATGATTCAGCATTATGATCACACTGATGTCTTTCAGTTCCCTTTCATTCATTCGGCCGGGATCCGAAGTATGTTCAAAGAGCAGCTCCCCGTTGCCGTTAAAACCGGAAAAGAAGGAAACTACCTTTTGTGCAAATTCTACATGTGAAGGATCTTCCCCGGGATTGTGAAAAGCCAGTACCTTTACAGGTGTGTTTTGGGCATGCACGGTCAGCAGGCTTGACAGGCCCGTAACTAACAGGAATATTTTGCGGATGTTCATAATTGTAACGGTTTATTAACCAAAAGTACAAAAAAACAATGCATCTTTGCAGTGAAATCTCTAAAGTATGAATACTGTATTACAAATTCTCAATCTTGCAGGTTCATTAGGTCTTTTTCTTTACGGGATGACGCTCATGAGCGAATCCTTACAAAAGGTCGCGGGCGATGGCTTGCGCGGCTTTCTGGCTTCAATGACCTCAAATTCCTTTAAAAGAGTCTTTACAGGGATGTTTATTACGGCAGTCATACAGTCCTCCAGCGCCACAACCGTAATGGTAGTTAGTTTTGTGAATGCCGGATTGTTATCCCTGGCACAGGCCATAGGCGTGATCATGGGAGCCAATATAGGTACTACCGTAACAGCGTGGATCGTATCCCTCCTGGGATTTAAGGCCGATATATCCATTCTGTCCATTCCACTGATAGCCCTGGGATTCATTTTGACAATGTCAAAAAGGCAGAAAAGAAAAAATACGGGAGAAATGGTGATCGGGTTTGCCCTGCTTTTCCTGGGTCTGACTTTCATGAAAGAGTCCGTGCCCGATTTGCGTTCAAATCCTGAAACACTGGCCTTTTTGCAATCCCTGACCGATTGGGGTTTCTGGTCCGTATTAATCTTTGTGGGGATCGGCACAGGGCTGACCATCGTACTTCAGTCTTCAAGTGCCACCATGGCCCTGACACTGGTTATGGTAAATTTCGGATGGATCCCGTTTGAAATGGCGGCTGCACTGGTGCTCGGGGAAAACATAGGTACTACCATAACGGCCAACATAGCTGCTTCCGTGGGGAACGTTTCAGCCAAACGAGCGGCATTGGCCCATACATTTTTCAATCTTTTCGGAGTCTTATGGGTTTTGATTCTTTTCAAGCCGTTTTTGAAACTGGTGGGAATTATCATAACAGGACTGGGGGCTGCAGATCCTTTCATACCGGTAACGCAGGCAGCTGACCCCGAAGCTTCTTCAGTATCCATGCTTTATGCCGTATCCTTGCTTCATACCCTGTTTAATGTAACCAATACAATGCTCCTGGTAGGATTTACTCCGTTCCTGGTAAAAATTGTGACTTACATCATCAAAAACCCGAAGGAAGAAGAAAAGTTCAGGCTCAAATTTATCCAGGGAGGGTTGCTCAGTACTGCGGAATTGTCTTTGGATCAGGCAAAACAGGAGATAATCCACTACGGGGATATCATCATGAGACAGTATTCCTTTGTGCGTAGTGCCCTGACGCAGCCAAATGATGATGAATTCAATGTCCTTTTCAAAAAGATATCTTATTACGAAGAAGTGACGGATAAGATTGAATTTGAAATAGCCGAATACATGAACCAGATAGGAGAAGAAGAGATCAGCGCTGAATCCGGAAGCCGCATACAGGCTATGTACAAGATAATCGGGGAGATGGAAAGTATGGGGGATTCGGCTTACAACATCGCCCGCATCATGCAGCGGAAACGGCTCAACAAAATAGTTTTTGACGAACCAATGATCAAAAATGTGCTCAATATGTTTGATCTGCTAGACAAGGCGTTTACTGTCATGATAGAAAACCTGAAAGCCGGGTATACAAAACTCAACAATATTGAAAATGCCTACGATGCCGAGAAAGACATCAACAAATATAGGGATATGCTCCGGGAAGGAAATTTGTTGAATCTTGGAAAAAATCAGTACGATTACCTTACCGGCGTGTATTTTATGGACATCATTGCCGAATGTGAGAGAGTAGGGGATTATATAATCAATGTTTCCGAGTCCATAATGGAGATAAAATCGTAAAAAATGTTAACGCTTAAATTTTTAAGAGAGAATCCGGATTTTGTTGCAGAGCGTCTTGCCGTTAGGAATATGGATGCCGGCCCCGTAATAAAAAAGATCGTGGAACTGGATGTGCGCAGAAGAGCGGCACAAACTCAATCCGATGCACTTACGGCAGAGCAGAAAAAGATCGCGGCGGGTATCGGGAAACTCATGCAGGACGGGAAGAAGGCAGAGGCCGAAGAAATCAAAAAACAAGCTGCACAGACAAAGGAAAAGATCAAAGAATTGAACCACGAGCAGGAATCACTGGAAAAAGAGCTGAATGACCTGTTGGTTACTCTGCCTAATATTCCTTATAATCTGGTGGTCCCGGGTAAAGGAGAAGAAGATAACGTCCTGGTACGGGAAGGAGGAGTGGTTTCTGAGCTTCCCGCTGATGCCTTGCCTCATTGGGAATTGGCAAAAAAATACGACCTGATAGATTTTGATCTGGGAGTGAAATTGACGGGAGCCGGGTTCCCGGTATATAAGGGAAAAGGGGCCAGGTTGCAAATGAGTCTGATCCAGTTTTTCCTGGATCAGAATACCCGTGCCGGCTATAAAGAGATCATGCCCCCCATCATGGTCAATGAAGACTCCGGTTACGGGACAGGGCAATTGCCCGATAAAAGCGATCAGATGTATCATGCCGGGCTGGACAATTACTACATGATCCCGACCGCAGAGGTGCCTTTAACCAATATATACAGGGATACGATCCTGGAACAGGAAGAACTGCCGGTCAGGATGACGGCCTATACACCATGTTTCAGACGGGAAGCCGGATCGTATGGAAAAGATGTCAGGGGATTGAACCGGCTGCACCAGTTTGATAAAGTGGAGATCGTTCAGCTGACTCATCCTGAAAACTCTTATTCCGTTCTTGATCAAATGGTTAAGCATGTTGAGCGCCTCATACAGCTGTTAAAGTTGCCTTACCGGATCCTGCGTTTATGCGGAGGAGACCTGAGTTTTACCTCTGCCATGACCTATGATTTTGAGGTATACTCGGCAGCCCAGAAACGATGGCTGGAAGTCAGCTCGGTATCCAATTTTGAAACTTTTCAGTCCAACCGGCTGAAAGCCCGTTTCAGGGGAGAAGGCGGCAAGATCAACCTGGTACATACACTAAACGGGAGTGCGTTGGCTCTGCCGCGTATTGTTGCAGCCCTGCTTGAAAACAACCAGACTCCCGATGGCATTGATATGCCTGAAGCCCTACACAAATATTTGCATTTTTCCAGAATATAATTTTGAAGAGGTAAAATAAATCAGCCAACCAATAATATGAAAAGAGTGTAGCTCTACGAGTTACACTTTTTTTGTTCATATATTTCATACGTAAATTTATCATTATTTACGTAGCTTTGCTATTATAAGTCAAGACACAAAGAAGAAATGATATGATGTTTATTAATCGAATCAGACAATTAAGAGAGGACTGTCAAATGCCACAGCGGCAATTGGCAACAGCATTAAATATTGACACGGCAACCTATTGCAAGATCGAAAAAGGGATTCGCTGTGTCAAACGTGACCAGGTGATTACAATTGCAAAGAGTCTCAGGGCCGACCAGAATGAACTTTTGAGCTTATGGCTTGCCGATCAAATCATTGACATTGTGAAGGATGAAACAGAGCTGGCAGATATGGCGTTAGATTTAACCAAAAAATATTTGAATAATTAATATGCAAAAATTACCAACAAAAATATTATTCATTGTTGATGAACTTATTGACCAATATAATGATGATGATCGATATAATCGTCCTTGGATTATTGGCTTTAGTGGAGGAAAAGATTCTACTGTTTTACTAACATTAGTTTGGCTCGCACTTCTAAAAATAAGAGAAGAAAATCCATTGTCACAACTGAAAAGGAAAGTATATGTGGTATGTAATGATACTATGGTAGAAAATCCAATAATTGAAGAATATGTAAGTAAAGTTTTACGAACTATTCAAAATGCTGCGAAAGAACAGCAATTACCAATTATAGTAAAGACTACCGTCCCTCAAATTGAAGATACCTTTTGGAGTTGTGTTATTGGAAAAGGTTACCCAGTACCTAATAATTCTTTTCGGTTTTGCACTGATAAAATGAAAATTAAGCCCACTTCTATTTTTATTACGAGTCAAATATCAGAAGATGGAGAAGCGATAATCTTAATAGGGACACGTTTAGCTGAAAGTCAACAAAGAGCAAAATCAATAAAAAAGCATGATATAAAAGGACATAGATTATCCAAACATCCTTTAAATCCGAATACATATACTTATGCACCGATTAAAGAGTTAATGTTGGAGGAGGTTTGGTATATCATTAGAGATATTCCTTCTCCATGGGGGTTTGATAATCAAATACTTTATAGAATTTATGCAAATGCTTCAGCCGACGATTATGAGTGTCCGACACTTGTAATGGATGAAACTCATAGGTCATGTGGACAAAGTCGTTTCGGTTGTTGGGTTTGCACCGTTGTAAAAGAAGATAAATCAATGACAGCACAAATAAAAAATGGTGTTGAGTGGATGAAACCGTTACTTGATTTTCGTAACAAATTAGTAGAAAATCGTAATGTTTCAGAATATAGAAATGAAACCCGTCGTAACGGCCAATTAGCGATAGATGAGAGTGGTCATAAAATGGGTAATTATACGATGGAATATCGTATACAAATGTTGAAAGAATTGATTGCTATTCAAAAAGATATACAGAAATATCGCTCAAGTATTGACTTAATAACTAGTCAGGAATTGATAGCAATTCAGGTGATGTGGTATAGAGATGGTAATTTTTCAACTACTGTTAATGATATTTATAATAAAGTGTATGGTTATAATTTATCCAACGATAATATTGAATTGCAAGAACGTCTTTTGCTTGAGAAATCATGTAAAAATCCTACTCACTTTGCATTAATACAGGAATTACTAGCATTACAAAAGAATAAAGCATTATTAATGAAAAAATATGGCCTACAAACTGATTTAGAATCACGTTTAGATAGTTACGTAAAGGAAATAGGAAATGAAAATTAAAAGCATTGAACTTTATAATTACCGCCTTTACAAAGGCTTAAATAAAATTGTCTTTAAAAATGGAAACGAAAAAGAGAATTTATTTTTAATTTCAGGTGAAAATGGTTTTGGAAAGACAACTTTTTTACATTCTTTACTTTGGTGCTTATACGGCCGATTAATGTCGGATATTGATGAAACTTTTCGGAAAGAGATGTATAATGGCGCTTATAACAATACATTAAAGAGTAATCTTAATAATATTTGTAAACAACAATTAAAGATAAAGATAAATCCTGATATAGTATCCAAGATAAAAAAAAAGGGATATACTGTTGATACAGAATATCTAAAAGAATGGTCTCAATATTCTGTTTCATTAGAGTTTACAGATGTACTTATTCCATCGATATCTTGCCAATCACTAAAAATCATTCGTTCCTATGATATTATTATTGAAGAAGAATTTGTCAGAATTCTTATTGATGGTGTGCCTAACGAATTAACTAATGAAATAGGGCACCAAATATTTATAAACGATTTCATTTTAAATAAAGATGTTGCTCGATTTTTCTTTTTTGATTCTGAAAAAATCGTAACTCTTGCTGAAACAAATACTGTAGAAGAAAAACGAAAGCTTTGTTCTGCATACAATGAGGTTTTAGGCGTAAAAAAATATGAGAATTTGAAAAAAAATCTTGAAAATTTACGTTTACGCTTTCGTCGTAAATCTTCTGATATCGAAGGTCGTAACCGACTTCTTGAACTTCTTAATAAGCAAAAAATTCTGTCTGTCACAATTACAGAACAGGAACATTTAATTGTTAAGCTTGAAGAGCAATTGATAATGTCTCGCAAAGAAGATGAGAGGCTTCAAATGTTACTTTTCAGGGAGGGAAATAGTACAACTCTTGAAGAACTTAATCGACAAACAGCCGTTTTGGAAGTTACACAAAAAAAAGATGCTGATTACAAAATACGGTTAAAGCAATTTTTGGAGTTTGCACCTTTTGCTATTTCCGGTAAACTTTTAGAAGATACCAAAAAACAGATGGAACATGATTTTAATATTCTTCAATCAAAAAACAATGTTAGAAATCAAAATTTCCTATTACAAAATATTTTAGTGGAAATGAAAGAAGCATTTAGCAATGTTTCTCTTGCACAAAAAACAAAAGTTGAATTAATTAATTCATTTCATTCTATTATAGCTAAATATCAGAATCAAACAACAGATGAACTTCCATTACTTAATGTCAATAAAGAGGATCTTGATGAATTTTTATCTGTATACTCAAATATCACGACGACATATAGAGTTGAATTTGAGCATCTCACCGATGATTATCGTAAAAATAAACAGATTCTTGAACGTACAACTCGGAATATAAGTAATATGCAGACTAAGGAGAGTGATTCACTAATAAAAAAAATTAGACTACAAAAAAATGAAAGTGAACATAAAATAGTTGATTTGGAAAAGAGGATAAGAGAGTTACATGAAGAGTTAGGGGCAATTAATAAAGATTTAGCAGTCATAAGTCGTCAAATTTCAGAATTAAGTAAAAAAGTTAGTGCTGGCGATAGTGATTCAAAAAAAGACCAAGTTGCTGAGCAATTGATTAGTGAACTTAATTCATTTCTTACTTCTTTGAAAAATAAAAAAAAGTCTACACTTGAAAGAAGAATTAAATCGACAATGAATAGATTAATGCATAAGAGTGATTTTATAGGTAAGGTTGATGTTGTAATTGCTAATGATATTATTGATATTAATTTATATGCTGTAGATGGTAGTCTTATTAAAAAAGAGATGCTTTCAAAAGGAGAGCAACAACTTTATGCAACTTCTTTATTAAAAGCTCTTGTTGAAGAATCAGGTATACAGTTTCCTGTATTTATTGATAGTCCTTTACAAAAGTTCGACAAGAGTCATGCTAACAAAATAATAACAGAGTTTTATCCAACTATTTCTAAACAGGTTATTTTGTTTCCGTTGCTAAACAAAGAGTTAACAGAAAATGAGTTGAACATCATGAAGCAATATGTGAATGCTGCATATTTATTAAAAAATAAGAATTCATATTCATATATTCAGGCTATTGATATTGATGATTTTATGAAGGAATAAATTATGTTTTCACAAATAAGAACAAGTACCAAAAATCGCGAAATAGTCGTTGAGCTAACTCATAAATTTAATTTAGGAGCAGAAAATATTATTGCTAGGATTGCAATCGGTTATTCTTTGAATTCAGGTGTAAAGTTTGTCCCTACTGATGTAAAAGATTCAGGTGGTAAAGAATATAGCAAAAATGTACTTTTCGGTAGTTATTATCCAGTTTATGAGGCTATGATTTGTACTTATTATAAAATTAAAAGTGTTGATAAAGATTTACCACGTTATTTCAAGATGCATCTTGATCACGGTTTGGAGCTTATTTATCAAGATATAACAGATAATCCTAATTTACTTGGATACGATTATTTATTTGACAAAATTCATAATGGATTAAGCGAAATATGCTAAAAGATGAATTGAAATATATTACGACAGAGCAATTACATGATACGAATCAAATATCTGTTCGTACAGCTAATTGTTGTCTAAGTATAGGTTTAAATACTCTTTATCAAATTGTATCGTCTTTTGAAAATAATGGCTCATTTGTTAAAAATAGGATAAGAAATGCCGGTAAAAAAACTAAATAGGTCTTCGTGTGACCGTCAGGTCATATGAAGAACATGTTGTACTAATGTTGAGGTTGTTGAACTTATGGGTTTTGTGCCTTGATTTAAATGTTTGTCATGGTGTTGTTCGGTACCGCACGAAAGGAATATAAACGGATTTATCTGTGGTAAACTGTCCGTACAATATATAATCGGGTGGAGAACCATCCGGATTCGATCTTTGAAATACTGAAACTGTCACGTAAGGGTATGACGGTTGTGTCCGCCAAAAAGTTGTTATTTTTGACGGATTAAAAAGCTGCCACATCAATGTGCCGTCTGAGACCGGATGGATTTGGCGGGTGGAGCCCGTGTCGGAGCGATTACCTCAATGATGATCATCGGACATTTACAATTCGGGCATATACCGATATTCCATCCTTTCTCGGCGCATATCTGCATGTAAGGTTTCTTCTTCCGTTCTTTGGGGACAGGTGTCCCGCCAAGCTGGATCTGTACTTGCCGCACTTTTTCGCGGTTGGACGGTGATAGCAATCCATAGTGGCGGATCCGCACGAAGGCGGGAGGCAGGATGTGCATGGAGAACAGGTGCAGGAACTCTTTGGCATGCATGGTCATCTCTTTGTGTTTGCCGCCGTTGCGGTAGTCCTTCCAGTCATAGGTAACCACCCCCTCGGCAGTGACGTTCTTGATGCGGGAGTTGCTAATGGCAACACGATAGGCGTAGCGACCGATGTACTCAAGTACCTGGTTCACGCCTTTTGCAGGTGGACGGCTGAACACGACCCAATCTTTTGACATCGCCGCTTTGCGGACATCTTTCGGGATGGCCGTTCCTGTCTTTGCCAATTCTTTGGTCAGGGCTGCCAACATCTTTGCCCGGAACACCTTGCTCAGGGCATGCACGGGAAACAGGAAGTTGCTATTACCCCTGCAACCCTTCAAGTGGTGCCATATGCCGTCCCTGTCCACACCCCCGCCCGTTACAATGCAATGTATGTGAGGGTGGTAGAAAAGGTTGGAGCCCCAAGTGTGGAGAATACCGGTCATGCCTCCCTGTAAACCCTGCTTCCCGAAGAACTTACTTAGGGTGGCCCATGCCGCACGGAACATGCACGTGTAAAACAAGGCTTGGTTGGCTATGGCCAACGGGTGGAAACAATCGGGAATGGTGAATACCATATGGAAGTACTTGGTTCCCGGTATGATCTCTTCACGTCTCATCTCAATCCACGCTTCCCGCTCCTTGTTCTGGCATTTTGGACAATGACGGTCACGGCAACTGTTGTAGCTGACGTGCGTTTCGCCGCAATCCGGACACACCTCCACATGGCCGCCAAGGGAACGGGTACGGCACATAGCCATTACCGAAAAAGACTTGCGCACTTGTGGCACGGTGGAATAAGAGTCAAAAAAATCGTCACCCCAGTCCCGGATGATTTGCCCGATCTCATGCTTTGGCCGCATCCTTGAAGAGCATGTCAATGAGCGGAATACAGTTGTGTTTCTCAATCCTTGCCACATGAAGGTAGATCATCGTGGTCTGTATGGAGCGGTGGCCAAGACGGTCTTTTACGGTTTGAATATCCTCTCCATATTCCAAAAGATGTGTTGCGAAGGAATGGCGGAGCGTGTGAGTGGTAAGTTGCGTGTCAAGACCGGCACGCGTCAAAGCTTCTCTAAGCCGCGAGCGTATAAAATGATTGTCGACTGGTTTGTCCGCGCCGAAACACTTAAATACAAGACTCTTACTCGGGTAACTCTGGCGATAGGCCTTCAGGACGGTCAGCGTCTTGCCCGAGATAGGGACAACCCTGTCCTTGCCGCCCTTGCCACGTTTGATGTGAACCATCCGCCGATGGATGTCTATATCTGTCCACTTCAGGTTGCATGCTTCAAAAGCACGAAGGCCGCAATCGTAGATTGTGGAAAACAGGGCCTTGGAATACAATTCACAGCAATGAAGCAATGTCCTTACATCTTCCGTTGACATCACCCGTGGAAGTTTCTTATCCCGGCGAATCGCCGGAAGAACAAGGCCGGGGAGTTCTTTATAACCCAAAGTGTTGAGGTAGCACTTCAAACCATAAATGAAATGCTTGAACTGGGCTTCTGCGGGTAAGGGCTTTCGTCTGAGCATGGATTGCAGGTAATCATCCAGGTCCGCTTGGGTGAACTCCTCGGGAAGCTTGCCCACTTGGAGTACTGCTTTGTACAATGCGTGACAGTAATCAGTTATGCTACCCGCTGCATATCTGCTGATTTGCAGTTTGCTCGAAAAGAGCGATACGCGATCCGCGAAGGCTGGTACCCTTGCAATCGCCTTGTCTGAAATTTTTTTATATTAGTGTCTAAAAGAACCGAGTACAAAATAAGGCGGTATAAAACGTTAAATTTGTACTCAAATGGAAAAGAAGAAACGCAAATCAGCCAGCTTCAAGACAAGTGTCGTAATGGAGCTGTTACGCGGCGAATCGATTGAAGAACAGAGCCGCAAACACGGTCTGACAATGGCCGAGATCTCTGAATGGAGAGATGATTTTATAGCAAACGGCATGAACGGCTTTAAGAAGAAGCCGGAAAATGCCAAACTGGCGAGAGCTGAGCGGCGCATAGGACAGCTGGAAATGGAGCTGGACCTGGTAAAAAAAAAGAACGAGTTCATTGCCAAACAAAGAAAGAGCTAGTGGAATATCTGAGTGGACAAACCTATGATAAGACCGGCTGTGGATACCCCATGGTGATGGTGCTCCGTGTTGCAGGGTGTTCAAGTTCCAACTGGTATGAGAAGCATGAGCAATCGCAGGGCGAGACACGCGGCCGGAAACCTTCGGTCAGTGATCAAGACCTGCTTGTTGCCATCAGAGAGGTAATTTCTGAGAGCTTGTTCCACGGCGAGGGTTACATCAAAATCTGGAAGAAACTGGCAAAAAAGAAACATATCTACGTATCCAACCGCCGTGTGAACAGGCTAATGCGTGAAAATGACCTTCTGAGCCCGTACAGACATGCTTGTGAAATGAAAAAGAAGGAGCATAAAGGCAGAATAATACAAGAGCACCCCAACCTGCTGTGGGGTACGGACGGCAAAAAATTCTTTGTAGACAACCTGGGCTGGTGCTGGTTCTTTGCGGTTATCGACCACTTCAATGATGAGATTGTCGCCTGGCATATATGTAAGCGTGGAACCAGATGGGCGGCTATGGAACCGGTCAAAGCAGCCGTAAAAAAGGTCTTCAAAAGCCTTGACAAAGGTGTCTGCAAAGGCACCTCGTTGAAGCTTAGAAGCGACCACGGAACACAATATGACTCGGATGACTTCATGAAAGAGATGGCTTATCTGGAACTTGATATGTCGAAGGCTTATGTGAGGAGTCCGGAGTGCAACGGTTGCATTGAACGCTTCAACAGGACGATCAAGGAGGAAGTATTCAGCATCCAACGGTTCTCCTCACTGGAGCAGGCTCAGCGCATCATTGAAACCTTCATTGGAAACTATAACAGAGAATGGATGATACACAGGTTGAAATATATGTCACCACAGGAATACAGAGCAGAATATGAACGGAAAAAGGCGGCTTAGCCGACTCAAAACACTAAAACCTTTTGGGGTTTGCCAGGCGGCAGGGGCAGAAGGCCCCTGAGAGTGCCTCCCCGATAGAGATGATTGAAATAAATTAAAAAAATACTCGGTTATTTGGATTTAATACATCTGAAATTTTTTTGGACATAGTATTCATTGTGTAAGAATTAATGGCGGACACTAATTGAACCAGTC
>WOYW01000011.1 GCA_011620605.1 Bacteroidales bacterium
GTTTTCAGATAATGTTTTCAGATAATACAGAATAGGATTTATAGAGGAAATATACCAGCAACAAAAAATATTCCTCCTTTTGATCCAAATGTTTGGTCTTTATATGGAACATATATTGATTTATATTGATTCAACTTGTGTCAAAATTGAACATAATACTCCAAGTTGGAGTCAAACTGGTCCTCTAGGAAATAACATTAATTATTCTTGGGGTATTTGTGGTGTAGTGGCTGTTGCAGAAGTAATGGCCTATCATAAAGTCACATACATTAACACATTAACATATGATTATAACTTATGGCTTGATATGCTTAATGGTGATGAAGATTCTTTGGCTTGTTTAGGAGCTGATATATTTCATGACATTTATTGGCTGTTCAATTTAGTTGCTCCTTTACCCAGCACAATTTGTTCTTTTTTTAATAATAATGGTTATTCAGCGTCTTCGCAAAGCGGATATAATTATTATGACTTAATGGATTATATTGTTGATGATGGGCCTGCCATATTATTAGGTTTTGAAGGCCCCATTATCCCAGAAGTATGGAGTATAACCGAAGGGCATTACTGGGTTGCCGATGGTATTGATTATAAATTATTTTCTCCTTATGATGTATATTATCTTATATATAATGGGAACATACTATATCATTATGTCTATTACGATAATTACTCTTTTAATAAAGTATATTTTAATTGGGGATGGGGAGTTAGTTCAAATGGATGGTTTACTAGCGGAGTATTTGAATTAGGGTTAGGTCATTATGAATATTCAATGTCACTGATTGATATAGCTTCATAAATCAAATGAATATGAAAAAGATAGTATTATTCTGCATAAGTATATTATGCTTCCTACCTTGTTCCGGACAGGAATCTTTATTACCTCAAGGAAAAGTGATGGCGTCTGCCGGTTACGGTGTCATTTTTCTGGGAATGGAAACATTTCCTGTTTCTGTTGATGTGGGAGTATGGGATAACGGGAAAAGGGCCTCTTTAGGTGCCGGACTGAGTATAATTCCCGTCTACGGCAGTCACGTTGCAGGATATCAGGACGGCTGGATAACCTCAAAAACGACCGGCTCCTGCATCACACCCCAGGCCACGTTTCATTTTACACTTATAAAAAAATGGGAAATATTTGCGGGCGCGGGCGCCGGGTTGTATTATCTAAAACAGACGAAATTGACCACAGATACTCCGGACGGAACACTCGTAAAACCGGAGGTGACCCATGATTACTCATTCCAGGTTCATGCATATGCAGGTACCCGCGTACAATTCGGTAACCATTTCGGTCTGTACATCCAGGCCGATTATCCTTTTGTAGCGCATATAGGATTGTCGTGGAGGTTCTAAATTAGAACTTATGAAGATCTTCCGATATTGTTCCAAAAAGTGTGTCTGAAATAAAAAACATAGCCTCTTAAGAGTTAGTTTTGCAAATGACTCAAAGGAATTCTATAGTAAAATTAAAAATATATACCTTTGTCGGCATTATTATTGTACGTATATACTAACTTATATAATAAACAATGATTTATCCTACTTTATTTCACGTATATTCCAACAGTATAGATACATATTCTGACAGGCCTGCCTTTTCTTTATACGAAGGGGAAACGGTAACCTATGGAATTTTTGCCCAAAGAGTGGAAAGTGTACAGTCTTACCTCCTTTCGGCCGGACTTCAAAAAGGGGACAAAGTTGCTTTGCTCAGTACCAGTATGCCAAACTGGAACGTTTGCTATTTTGCAGCTGTTTCCCTGGGAATGGTCATTGTTCCCATTTTGCCTGACTTTTCCGGGGAAGCCATCGCGTCAATTCTTGAACATTCAGGCGCAAAGGCATTGTGTGTTTCTGATAAACTGTATGCCAAGGTCACGCATGAGGCCAGGGAGAAAATGGATCTGATCATAAGGACGGTCAGTCTGACGGTCATCGGCGGGAAAAATATGCACAACCGGGACCTGCCGGCGGAAAGATCCGTACCGGAACCGGATGATCTGGCTGCCATCATTTATACATCCGGAACCACTTCTTCACCCAAGGGTGTTATGTTGAGCCATAAGGCGCTGTGCAATCAATTGCACATGGTGACAACACTGATTGAAGTATTCCCGGAAGATGTGTTTCTTTCCATATTGCCTTTGTCCCACACATATGAATGTTCATTAGGGATGCTGTATCCATTTATGCAGGGAGCTTCTGTGGTCTACCTTGGGGTACCCCCCACACCTACCAGTATGCTGCCGGCATTGAAAAGCATCAAACCCACCTTCATGCTTACCGTTCCCCTGATCATGGAAAAGATCTATACCAGACAGATATTTGCACGGTTTACCTCCAGTAAGGTCATGAAGATTCTCTATAAGGTTCGTTTTATACGGCGCATGTTACACCGGATTGCCGGCAAAAGGCTTTACCATACTTTTGGAGGCAGGATGAGATTCTTTGGTATAGGCGGTTCAAAACTGAACAGGGCCACCGAGAAATTCTTGCGTGATGCCCGTTTCCCGTATTCCATAGGTTACGGTCTGACAGAAACGGCCCCCCTGATCGCCGGGGCAGTACATCCGGACACGTTTCTTCAATCGACCGGCAGGGTTATGAAGGGAATTGAGGTCCGCTTACAGGACAAAGATCCTAATACAGGTGTGGGTGAAATACAGGTGAAAACACCGTGTATCATGGACGGTTACTACCTGAATCCAGAGGCGGATAAAGAGGCCTTTACAGAGGATGGTTGGTTTCGCACCCGCGACCTCGGCAAAATAGACAAAGCGGGCCGTATTTTTATAAAAGGGCGTTTGAGCAACATGATCGTCGGATCGACTGGGGAAAATATTTACCCCGAAAATATTGAAAGCATTCTGAATCAACATGAACTGGTGACCGAATCCCTGGTTTTACAGAAAGAGGGGAAACTGGTAGCCCTAGTATACCTGCAGGATCTGAAAGAGGATTTGCGGGAACAGATATCAGAAGTCTATAACGACATCATGAATTATGTGAACAGCAAAGTTGGGAAGATGTCGCGCATAACGGGTATCCATGAACAGGAAAGCGAATTTGAAAAAACACCTACGCTCAAGATAAAAAGGTACCTCTATACAGATGTCTTTAAAAGGAAAAACAAGTAATCCGGGTACTGAATTCAGGGTTTGAATGAGATTTCTGCCCGGAATATACTTTTTCCTTCGTTAATACCTTCCACATAACACGTCAGGGGACCTGTACGGGCTGCCATCATATCTATGTGATCGGCTAAGTGTGCCTCGTTATTGAAATTGATTCTAAAACCTTCCACTTGACGGGAAGTAACCAGTGTGGGTTCCAGGTAATCCATAGCCCATTCTATGTATTTGGCGTTATTGACGTGTCCGTTGAAATCTATATCTGAAACACTGACTGTTTTTTGTCCTACAACCTGAAGCAATTCGCGATCGGGCTCCTCAATTTTGCTGCAGGGAGTTTCAATGGCATGCCGTTCTTTTTTCTCCAAGAGGATGGTGTCGTTAAAAAGTAACTGTGGCCTTTGAATACGGCGTGTTTTAAGGTTGATGATCAGCCAGGAACTGGTGGCTGCGACCAGGTCTTCTGTTCCGTTTTCGTTCCGGATCAGGAAATCTCTCAGGGAAAAAATGCCGTCTTCACCTTTGTGCCAGGTATCTATCTCTACAGTTTCCATCCATACAGGAGTGCGCAGAAACCTGACTTCCATCCGGGATAAAACCCATATGGTATTGAGGTCCATTAAACGGTCGTAACCGAATCCCAGGCGGACCGCATCCCGGTTGGCCAGTTCCTGGGCTATGTTCATAAAAGCGAATGGTTTCAGGTTTTTTACAGAGTCGGTTTCATAGCAGGTTATGGAACGTATATCTTTCATAATACACAAAGATGATTAAGTTTTGGGAAGATTCAATAAAAAAAAACGGGCAGAAAAGTTCTAAAACTGATCTGCCCGTATTTTTTTTGCAGGTATTATTGTTCGCGGGCTCTTTTCTTCAATTGCCTTGTGATGCGTGCTATGACCTGTTCAATACCTGATTCCGGTTCAATGACATTGTAATCTTCCCAGAAGCCTTCATCCTGGAAGTCGGTTACTTTGTCAAGGGTTATGTCCCTGGAACGTACCCGTTGTTCACGCGGTATATTCATGGTACGATCGCTGCGTTCAGTAATGGCCATCTCGGACATGATGGTATACGTATTCTTAAACAGTTTCCGGTCCCATTTGGAATCAAATTTGAGCTCGGTACGTGAATAGTCAAATGTCCATTTTCCGTTGATCTCCTTGTATTGAACAAGATATGTGGCATATAGCACATTTGCCCTGAATCCCATAGGACGGCGTGAAATAAAGATGCTGGTGGCATCGGCACGGTCTTCTACGTTCATATTGAATTCCACACGGCTGATAGCGTGAGATTTCATGTCAATATAGATTTTTCCGCGGAAATAGATTTCGTCCACGCCTTCTCTTTGATCAAAGCTCACCACGTGGTTGATCTTCCCGTCCACCTGAACAGGCTCTTCCATCTTAAATTCATATATTTCGTTCAGTTCGGCAATATTGGTACCCAGGAACGGGTATTTGGCTACGTCTATTTCCAGTGCCGAGTTGATCCCTCCGCGGAACTTAACGAATACGGTGTCTATACGTGCCCAATCCACGCTTCCCCGGCCTTTGAAAACGCCTACCTGATCCAGTCCGTAAAGCCTTCCGTAGGAGTTCTTGTTGATGTCCAATACGGCTTCGGTCAGTGTTACATAATTACTGCCTTTACGTATCATTTCCCGGTAGAAACCTATCATGTGCATAGGATGGTCCGGGTAGTTTGCAGGGATCTTTTCCATGGCAAGGGCAACCAGGTCGGCAGCATCAGTAGGGGTGACCATGATGGAGGGAAGGGTTGTGGGAACGAAACTAAGCGGTATTTCCACGTCTTTGTTCAGGTCCTTCAGATCCTGCAGGCAAAAAGTCCGGGGATGGTATCCCAGGAAGGATATACGCACAGAATCGGAAGCCATGGATACGGGAAACTTCAGGGAAAAATACCCTTCTCCGTTCGTTACGTTGCTGATGCCTTTATCTACAATATAAACAGAAGCAAATACCAGGGGATTCCGGGTCTGAGCATCAACAACGGTTCCGGAAACACTCAAATATTCAGGCTTTTTGTAAGTAAGCACTATATATTTGTTCTCAAATACGTAATTCAGATTGCTGTTACCAAAAGCTTCATCCAGAAATTGGACAACGGATTTTTTGCCTTCCCTTATCGGAACAATAGCATTCACGTTCACAGTCTCTTTGCTGTATACAAAAAGGTAGTCGGTTTGTTTTTCAACCAGGTCTATGAACGATCCCAGAGTAATTCGATTGCCCGATATTGTAATGACGGCATCCTGAGGAACCGACAGATCGGGTTCTGCGGCCGCAAGAGAAAATGCACTTACGAAACACAGAATTAACGAAAAAATTAAATTTTTCATAACTTTGCAGAATTAGAAGTTAATACAATAGTTTGTGTTAGCGGTTTTGCCGGTGGATGTTGCAGTATCTGCCGGCTTTATTTATTCAATTATTATGGTGTTTGTTTGCCTGTTTTTATCCATTTGAAATCCATAGATCTTCTTCATAGTCTTAAGTATGCTTTCCAACCCGTCATCCTGCCGGAATTTCGCACTGAAGCGGTATTTGGCCAGTTCATCGTTTGTTATCACTATATTAGTTGCGTAATATAGCTGCAGTTTGTCTACAATATCTTTGAAGGGAGTATTGTCAAAGGCGTAAATACCTTTCCGCCACATAATAAAATCAGGTTCGCTGAAAGTACTTCGTTGCCAGCCTTCCTCTCCCCATGTAATACTCTCATAAGGTCTGAGGCGCACCGTGGGAAATTCAGCAGCGGGTTTGACCACCTCCAGTGAACCTTCCACAAGAGATGTTACAACATCATGGTCTTTGTAGGCAAAAACATTGAATTTTGTTCCAAGAACACGAATATCGTATTGTTCCGTGGCGACAATAAAAGGCATTGCCTCATTCTGGGCAACTTCAAAGAATGCCTCCCCAGTAAGCATTACTCTTCGTTCCTCTCCCGTAAATTTATTGGGATAACGTAAAACCGAACTGGCATTCAGACACACGACGGTCCCGTCACTGAGTTTAAAGGTTTTATTTCTGTGAGAAGAAGTGGATACTTCCATCATATAAGTTGCCGGTTCTTCAGGAATATTTCGTGTCAGGGGTTGCAACAATCCCCACATAGCGAACCCGGCTACAAGAACCGCGGCGGCATAACCGGCAAAGTGACGGTAAAACACCCGAATGTTGCTCTTTCTCCAAAGCAGCAGCCGGGATGTAGATCTTTCCGTATCATCCGATGCCGGGAAAAGGGCAGTGATTGCCTTCAGATTCTGCATTTTGCAGAATTCTTTTCTGAGCAGATCATCCTTTTCCAAAGCATCCAGCAATTCTTCTCTTTCTGAAGGAGTGAGCTCACCGGCAAAATAACGTTGAAGCATTTCTTCCATGGCGTTGTTTCCTTTTCTGTTATTAGAACGTTTGAAATTCAAAAAACCACCAAGCGGGAGCATAAAAATCACAAAAGATGTTCCAGGTCTTTTCGTAATTTTTTGAGAGCTATGCCCATCTGGTTTTCTACGGTGTTGACAGAGATACCAAGTATATCAGAAATTTCCCGGTATTTTTTTCCCTCAACCCGGTTTAAAATAAAAATTTCCCGGCATCTGGAGGGTAATGTATCAATGGCCTGTTGTACTGTTTTATCAATATCCTCTCCCGATATAAGGCCTGTGTCCAGTTGTTCCAGGGCGGCTAGTTTCACAGCCTGTTCTGTCCGGTATTCCTTTGCTATCTTCTGATGACGCAGGTAATCTATGCACTTGTTTTTGACCAGGGTATAAAGGTATGAGGATATACTGGTATGGATCTGCAACGTGTGATGCTTCTCCCATAGAAAAACAAAAACATTCTGGACAATATTTTCGGCTGTCTGAGGAGATAAGACATAAGTAGCGGCAAACCGGCACAAGGGCCGGAAATAGGCTATGTAAATACCGTCAAAACGTTCCCGGGTTAGTTTTAGTTCACTGTTTCCACTGGGGGTCGCCCGATTCATATCGTGCAATTTTTTGTATTCTTTTTTGGTGTCTGCCTCCCAGAAATTTGGCATCAAGCCATTCCCTGACAATGCTTCTGGCATATTCCGGGGCAACGATCCGCGCACCCAGGGCCAGCACGTTGGCGTTGTTGTGTTCCCGGGAAAGACGGGCGGAATAAGGGTCGCTGCATGCAGCAGCGCGTACCCCTTTTACCTTATTGGCACTTATGGAGATTCCAATACCTGTTCCGCAAATGACAATGCCCCTGTCGCAATCGCCTCTGGATACGGCTTCTCCAACGGCAATGCCAAAATCGGGGTAGTCCACACTCCGGGAACTGTCTGTCCCCATATCTATTACTTTGTAACCCGATTCAATGAGAAATTCCCGGATGTTTTCTTTCAGCTCAAATGCAGCATGATCGCTTCCAATGGCAATAACTTCCATAGTAACCTGTTTATCTTACAAAACTATAATAAAATTTCGTAATTTAGCCGCATTATGAAAACTTACCGTTACGAAGCCCTGATCCTGGCTGTTGCTTTAGTGATCATGGGATTAATGTTGAAAAAGGGCCTTGACGGATTCTCGGGAAGAGAACGGACTGTCAACGTTAAAGGCCTTTCAGAAATGGAAGTGCCTGCCGATAAAGTCACCTGGCCCCTGGTCTTCAAGGAACTGGGCAATGACTTGCAAGACCTCTACGTCAGGATCAACCGGAACAACAATGCAGTGGTCTCCTTTTTGAAAGACAACGGGATCACCGACGAAGAGATCAGTGTCAACGCTCCCGAGATCATAGATATGAGTGCTGAGCGTTATAACACTGCACCGCCGCCGTACCGCTATAATGTTACCTCGGTAATCACCGTATGTTCGGGGAAAGTAGACCTGGTAAGAGAGCTTATCAGCGACCAGGGAGAATTACTCAAACAAGGCATTGCCATCACCGGAGGAGAATACAGGTATAACACCGTTTATTCGTTCACCGGGCTGAACGAGATCAAGCCACAGATGATCGAAGAGGCAACACGCAATGCACGGACGGCTGCCATCAAGTTTGCCCAGGACTCCGAAAGTAAACTCGGCAAGATCAAAAACGCGTACCAGGGCCAGTTCTCTATCACCGACAGAGACGAGAACACCCCGTATATCAAAAAGATACGCGTGGTAAACACAGTAAATTATTATTTGAAGGATTAAACAAAATACAATAATGAAAAAACCAATCCTCCTTTTTGTGCTTACTTTTTCCTTCCTGTTCCTGGAAAATATGCTCCGTACTGCACACAAAGATATGGATGACAGGGAAGTGACGCATTTCTTTTCCTCGCCTGTCAACGACGACGGTGTCTGGAATTTTATAAAAGCATCATAAAAAGTGATTATTCCCCTGATAACTACATTATGGTCATGAACGATCCCACAAGGGAATATTACAAGGTTTACGAGATCAAAAATTACAGGAACACCATAGAAGGGATCAACTGGACTTCCCTGAACCTTCCCAACGAATATCAAACCGGCCGCGCTGGCTTCCATAAAGGACAACGAACTCATGTACACATCCTGTGATGTGGGAAAACAACTGGACAGGGAAAACGGGATACTCCATCTGGAAAATTACGATTACTCTTCCCTGCTGGGTGTAGACCTGAATATGGATAAAAAAGCACGTATTTGTCATTCACCGCAAATACCTTGGCACCAAAGCCATCGGGGCCCTGGACCAGGAATCGGTTCAATTGCCGGTCTGGGATTACATGTTTTAACAATAAATATGATGAGCAAACGAATTTCTGTACAATCTCCAGAGGCACCTCCTGCTCTGGGTCCTTATTCACAGGCCGTTGCAGCAGGCGGTTTTGATGACGTGCCTTTGCCGAGTTGGATGTAATTGCCAAAATGACTGATAATCTGTCAATCTGACCGTTCTTAGAGCCAATTTTTCGGTAGGTATACCTTTTGTATAATTGATGGTTGAAAACACATAAATGAAGTTAAACCATTAATTATTTATTAAATTAAAAGGAGGATATAGCTATGTTACCTACATTAAGAAGAACACAGAACTGGTGGCCCTCATTGTTTAACGAATTTTTTGACAATGATGGATTCGGAAGAATGGTCGGAACGACATCTCCCGCCATCAATGTAGTCGAGAACGAAAAAGATTACAAGGTTGAGGTAGCCGCTCCCGGTATGACAAAAGAAGATTTCTGCATCCGGCTGGATCAGGACAACCGTCTGATAATATGCCTGGAAAAGAAAGAAGACAAATCCAAAGAAGACACGAACGGCAAATACCTCAGGCGTGAATTTTCCTATTCACACTATGAGCAGGCATTCCTGCTCCCTGATGACATCCTGAAGGACAAAATCCAGGCTGCTATGGAAAACGGGGTGCTCAACATCACGATCCCTAAAGACATGGAGTCTCCCACTGTTCCTAAGGAATACCAGATAGAGATCAAATAGGAGTAAGAGTATTAATAAAAAACCATCTCCCGCGAGGTGGTTTTTTTATGCCTCGTAGTCATTTAAGGAGCAGGTACAGGAGCATGGTTATGTAATACTCAAAACCATAATTGAAATGGTCTCCCTTGCCCATGATCATGGTAACCTTGCCCCCTTTGCGCTTAAAGGTATTGTACATAAATTCGGCTATCTGAAAAGGTGCCATGGTATCATCTTCCGTGTGGATGATGGTCATGGGGGCACGTGGTACCCATCCCTGAATGACTGAATGCAGCCTCAGGCAAGAATCCACTTTGTTCAGGGATTCATTTTTTTCAAGGGGTAAAAAGTTGGGATGCATATACGTTGGTAGGTCCGGACCTATGAATTCCCGCATCTCATGGGCCAGGTATTTCCGGGACAGTCAGTCGTCCATGTTGGACAGCAGGGGGTCAACAAAGACTTGTGTATAATCCAGATCCAGCCCGTACCAGTAATCTATGGCCATTCCCAGATCGTAAACCCCTCCTCCCGGATAGGAACTTTCTACAATTAGACCCGCCGTGTCGTATTGTTCTATATGACGGTGCAGGGATACAACTCCCATTCCTCCCATGGAATACCCGCCAATGGTGACTTTATTGGAAAAAGGAATATTCTCTGACCGGAAATACTCGGCTGCGGCCAGGTGCATGTCGTAGGCTACCAGCCCGGTGTTTTCTGAGAAGAGGAAAGGATATTCGGCATAACTGCTTACGCCGTACCCTATAAGATCCGGAACGATTACGGTGTAACCGAAAAAACTCAGAACACCTTCAAAAGTAAGCAGGATCTCACTGCCCGCTTTGCCTTTGTCAATTTTTGCCGAGGGGGGAAAAAGTGTAAAACCCCTTTTGATCTCCGGCCTGCCGGACGCATGATAAGGCCGGAAGCAAGTATTTCGGACCCGTCGGGATCTTTGGTGATATAAGATATGGCCGTACTTTGTACTTTGCCAGTAGTATCCAGGATCCCCGTAAGTTGCATGATCTCGTTCAGGCTGTTTATGTCCATGGTCGGGTAAATACTCAGCAAGGAAGATTTAAGATCGTTGAAAGAATAAACCTCTTCGCCCAGTACTTCCCTGAAATGTTGAGTTTCCAACAATACCGGCATATCCATATGATTCACACAGGAGGAAAGAAATACGGTAAGGATCAGTGTCACCAATATACCCGAACATGTTTTTTTCATAAGTTTTAGATAATTTTTAGGGATTATCACATTAACAAATATAATATTTATTTTTGTAGCCATGGAAACGTTGAAACACGAATGCGGCATTGCCATCATACGTCTGAAAAAGCCTGCCGGATACTATCGAAAAAAATACGGGACACGCACGTATGGATTGCAGAAACTGTTCCTGTTGATGGAAAAACAACACAACAGGGGACAGGAGGGTGCCGGGCTGGCCTGCATTAATACAAAAGCTGTTCCCGGGGAAGAATACATATTCCGGGAACGCAAAACGGGAAACAACGCCATCAATGAAGTTTTTGATTCCGTATACGGCATAATCAACGGAACACGGAAAGACAAAGGTCCTTTCATGGGAGACATGTATATGGGACATCTGCGTTACAGTACAACCGGGGAAAGCGGTCTTTCTTACATACATCCCCATTTGAGACGCAGCAACTGGGCTGCCAAAACACTTGTTCTGTGCGGTAATTTCAATATGACCAACATTCCTGAAATTTGTGAATCGCTCACATCTGCAGGACAGCACCCACGGTCAATGGCCGACACCCATATTTTGTTGGAACAGATGGGACATCGTCTGGATATGGAAATTGAATATCTCTATCGGGAATTTCACGGTCAGGGATACCGGGGCACTGAACTAACCGGAAAGATAGAAGAACAATTCAACGCTACTGAGCTTCTTAAGAAATGTACGGCTATATGGGACGGAGGTTACGTGGTAGCCGGAATGACAGGATCGGGAGAAACCTTCTGCGTCAGGGATCCATGGGGCATCCGTACCGCTTTTTATTACCAGGATGCAGAAATGGCAGTGGTAGCATCTGAACGTCCAGTCATTCAGACTGTCATGAACGTAGAAATGGAGGACATTCGGGAATTGATGCCGGGACAGGCGCTCCGCGTTTCCCGGGACGGAAAGGTTTCATGTCCCCAGATACTGTCGCCGCGCGATGTTAAACCCTGTTCTTTTGAAAGGATTTATTTTTCAAGGGGAAGTGATGCTGATATTTACCGTGAACGTAAAGCCTTGGGAAAGAACCTGGTAAAACCTGTTCTGGAAGCCGTTGACCATGATTTCCGGAATACGGTCTTTTCCTACATTCCCAATACGGCCGAGGCAGCATATTATGGGTTGTTGCAGGGGCTGGAAGAGCACCTGAACGGGATCAAAAAAGAAGCGATCCTTTCCGACAAGATCTGCAATGACAGGGAACTACTGGGAAAAATCCTGTCTCTCTCGGTAAGGAATGAAAAAGTTGCCGTCAAGGACATTAAACTCCGCACATTCATAGCCGAAGGAAATACACGTGATGATCTGGCCGCGCACGTTTATGACGTTACTTACGGGACGATCGTACCTGAAAAAGACAACCTTGTAGTTTTGGATGACAGCATTGTCAGGGGAACAACGTTAAGACAGAGTATTCTGAAGATCCTGGACCGGTTGCATCCCAAGAAGATAGTAATTGTCTCTTCTTCACCCCAGATACGATATCCCGATTTTTACGGTATAGACATGTCCGGGCTGGGTCAGTTCATTGCCTTTCGTGCTGCCATGGAATTGCTGCGGGAACGTGGCATGGAGGACCTGATAAAAACCGTTTACCGGAAGGCCAAAAATGATACCGGGAACTCATCGG
This sequence comes from Bacteroidales bacterium, assembly GCA_011620605.1. Lineage (GTDB taxonomy): Bacteria > Bacteroidota > Bacteroidia > Bacteroidales > UBA932 > DMER64. The sequence continues at coordinate 12,483 of WOYW01000011.1, forward strand.
TTAACCATGTACATGAGATCTATGCGTCTTTTACGGCCACTGATATCTCGGATAGAATTGCCCAAATGCTTACTCCCGCAGGGACCGGGGCACAGGTTCAGATAGTATATCAGAGCCTGGAAGGACTTCATAAAGCCTGCCCCGGTCATACAGGTGACTGGTATTTTTCGGGGAATTACCCCACCCCGGGAGGTGTGAAACTTGTCAACAGGGCTTTTGTGGAATATATGGAAAGTGTTGGCATTTAAAGTAGTTTGTTCAATATCTCCGGAATATCTACAGGCAAACTCCTGAGTTGCCTGTATTTTTTTAAACCCTCGGCCGATAGAGAGAAGTACATCTTTCGTTTGTCCCGGTCGCATACTGTACGGTTGATCCATTGTTTTGTTTCGGCCGATCTTAACACCTTAGAGGTATGTGAGGCCGAAAAACCGGTCATTTCAGCAATGTCTGAAGCTGAAAGATGTACTTTGTGGTCTGTCTCCTTCTCACCCAGGATACAAAGCAGTATAGCTTCGTTCATGGTCAGGGAATGGACCTGCACAAGGTTTTTTTCGAATTCGTAAAAAGCCTTAAGTACATCTTTCATCAAACATAATGAGTTTTCCATCGCGGTTTAAATAAACAGGTTCACGTCTGCTTGTACGGCACGGTTCATATATGAAGCTACACCTCCGATAGTCGCATGATCAATGAGCTCCTCTTTTTTCACGCCCATCACGTCCATGGACATCTGGCAGGCAATGAATTCCACTCCGTTTTCAATGGCCTGTGAACGCAGGTCTTCCAATGAATCAATGCCGCGGAGCTTCATGATATGACGCATCATACGGCGTCCCATGCCGAACATGTTCATTTTTGACAGTTTCAGTACACCGGAATGTGAAGGCAACATCATGCCGAACATCTTCCCGAATATATCTTTACTTGTTTTGGGCTTTTTCACTTTCTTAATAACGTTCAGGCCCCAGAAAGTAAAGAAAATGCTGACTTTTTCTCCGGTTGCGGCAGCGCCGTTGGCCAGTACAAAAGTGGCCAGGGCCTTGTCCAGATCGTCACTGAACATGATCATGGTCTTTCCTTTTCCTCCTGACGGAGCCTGAGCCGTTGATGATTCCTGTTTTTGCTTTTTTTCCACCACGGCGCGGAATACACCCTTGCTGTCGGATTGTTCCACAAGGATGTTTCCCGTTGTCTGGCACCAAGCTTGTACATCCCTGGCAAATCCCGGGTCGGTGGCCTGAATCTCCATTTGCTGTCCCGGTTCCATGGCATCAATGCTGTGTTTGATCTTCATGATAGGTCCTGGGCATTGCAATCCTGTAGCGTCAATTTTCAGAACATTGGGACTTATGGATGAGGCACTGGATCTTACCGGTGTTGAACTGACTTTATCGGAGGGGTCTCCAGAATCATCGTACTGAGAGGAAAAAGCAGGCGTTATGGGAATTGATTTCTTTTCAGATTCTGCAGCTGCTTCGTACGTTTTATAGCCTCCGCTCAGGTTGTAAACGTCTTTGAATCCATTCTGGATCAATATGTTGGAAGCCAGGTATCCACGCAGGCCCACGGCACAAAACACATACAGGGGTTTATCGCTTGGGATTTCATCCAGCCTGTTCCTCAATGCATCTACGGGGATGTTGACAGCCCCTTCAATCGTGCCCAGGGCATTCTCTTCCGGAGTCCTTACGTCCAGTTTGAACACCTGTGAGGGATCGGCTTTTTGCATCTTTCTCCAGTACAATGGCTTCATTTTACCGCTTAAAATATTGGAAGCCACATACCCGGCTATAGCCACGGGATCTTTGGCAGAAGAAAAGGGCGGAGCATAGGCATGTTCCAGTGTTATCAGATCATATACTGTCCCGTTCTTTTTGACGATTTGAGCCAGCAGGTCGATCCGTTTGTCAACGCCTTCGTAACCAACAATCTGGCCGCCGTATAAACGGCCGCTTTGGGGATCAAATGTGATCTTTGTACTCATTTGCAGTGCATTGGGATAATAACCTGCATGAGAATTGGAATGGGTAGTGGAAGTGAGGTATGGAATACCCAGTTGTTTCAGTTTTTTGCCTGGAAGACCTGTAGAGGCCACCGTCATGTCAAAAACTTTGGCTATGGATGTCCCTATGGACCCTTCATATTTGATCTTATTGCCGAAAACCATATTGTCTGCTACGATCCTTGCCTGTCGGTTGGCAGGACCTGCCAGGTAATTCAGCCAGGGTTCTCCGGATATAGGGTGCGGGTATTCCACTGCATCTCCCACGGCATAAATACCGGGTGATGAAGTTTCCATGAATTCGTTTACGTAAATGCCTCCCGCTTTTCCGATCTTCAGCCCGGCTTTTTTAGCCAGTGATGTTTCCGGTCGCACTCCTATGGAAAGGATCACAATATCGGCCACTATCCGGCTTCCGTCGGCCAGTTCCACGCGAATCGCGGGATCGGGTCCTTTCAGGGGCACAAATCCTTTTACTGCCTGATTTAGATGTAAGGCAACGTTTTTTTGATAAAGGTGCTGGTGCACCAGGCCGGCCATGGAAAAATCTATGGGAGCCATTACCTGCTCGGCCATTTCAACGATGGCAACCTGTGCTCCGGTTGCATGCAGGTTCTCGGCCATCTCCAGGCCTATGAAGCCGGCTCCTACCACTACAGCCCTGCGGATAGGACGGGATTGAATGTATTGTTTTATCCTGTCGGTGTCATTTACGTTCCTCATGGTGAAGATACCTTCGGAATCGATCCCGGGCAGGAGAGGTTTTACCGGTTTGGCACCTGGCGAAAGCAACAATTTGTCGTAACTCTCGCTGTATTCTTCCCCGTTTTCTTTTCTTACTGTAACCATTTGTTTGTCAGGATCTATAGCAATCACCTCTGAATTGATCCTGATCTCCATATGAAAACGTGTCCCAAAATTTTCGGGTGTCTGTACAAACAGTTTTTCCCTGTCTTTGATCACATTTCCGATGTAATAGGGCAGACCGCAATTCGCATAGGAAATGTACTGTCCCTTTTCAAACATGATGATTTCCGCTTTTTCATCGTTTCTCCTGATCCTGGCCGCTGTGGTGGCACCACCTGCCACACCGCCGATAATAAGATGTTTCATTGTTTTTTTTTGTATTTTTATAAATATAAATAGTTTGAGTCGTTAATATTTGACAAAGGTAATTATTTCCCATGGAAAATAAAATAGTTACACACATATTTTTTTGTGTTTCATTGATCTTATTGGCAGGCTGCAGTACAGGCAACACTCCTGAACCATACGGTCCCGTACCTGCACCTGCACAATTGGAATGGCAAAAGATGGAGTATTATATGTTCATCCATTTTGGGCCCAATACATTTACGGACCGTGAATGGGGCACCGGAGGGGAAGATCCCGGCGTTTTCAATCCCACTGCACTCGATTGCCGCCAATGGGCATCTACGGCCCGCCAGGCAGAGATGAAGGGGATCATCATAACTGCAAAGCACCACGACGGATTCTGTCTTTGGCCCAGTCAATTCAGCACGCATACTGTCAGGGAAAGTCCCTGGAGGGAAGGAAAAGGAGATGTCCTTGCAGAGCTTTCACTGGCCTGCAGGGAATATGACCTTAAATTTGGCGTATATCTTTCTCCGTGGGACAGGAACCAACCTGCTTACGGAACTGCACAATACAATGAGGTATTTGCCAATACGCTTGCCGAGGTGCTTTCATCCTACGGTCCCGTTTTTGAGCAATGGTTTGACGGGGCTTGCGGTGATGAAACAGGATCCCCTTACGATTGGGAACTGTTTCACGCTAAGGTGCGTAAATACCAGCCCGATGCAGTTATCTTCAGCGATGTGGGCCCCGGAAGCCGCTGGGTGGGTAATGAACGGGGTATGGCCGGTGAAACCAACTGGTCACGCATGGATACCTCCGGATTTACTCCCGGGAAAAATGCCCCTCCGACCTCAATGCTGAACTCCGGGAACCGTCACGGACAACTATGGATACCTGCCGAGGCAGATGTTTCCCTCCGGCCGGGATGGTTTTACAGTCCTTCCACAGACAGCAGCCTGAAAACCGTAGATGAGCTCATGGAGATCTACCTGGGATCAGTGGGCAGAAATGCCAACCTGTTGCTGAACGTGCCTCCGAACCGGACAGGCCGCATTTCTTCAGGAGATTCGCTCAGACTGATGGAATTCAAAAGGAGGCGTATGGAACTGTTTTCAACGAATATAGCAGAATCTGCCCGGACAGAGGCATCTTCCGTCAGGGAGAGAAATTCCGGCCGTTTTGCGCCCGGAAATATAACTGACAGTTCTTACGACACCTACTGGACTCCCCGGGAAGGGAAGTCAGCAGCTTCGTTTACCATGTTCCTGGACCGGGAAGAAACATTCAGTATGATGATCATCCAGGAGTATATACCTTTGGGCCAACGCGTAGCCCGTTTCCAGGTGGAATATATAAACACTTCTGACGACCTGTGGCAAACCATTGCACAAGGGACCACAATAGGTTACAAAAGGATCTTGACGTTTCCACCCGTGACCTCATCGGTAATACGGGTCAGTATCCTGGAAGCCGATGCCCCTCCCCTGATCAATAATGTTGAATTGTATTAATAGGCCTTATCAAACATAAAAAATGAGTATTTTTGATACCAAATGAATAAACTGACCAAATACATCATAGCTACTGCCGTTCTTGCTATCATCGGATTCCTGGTATGGTATTTCAGAAGTATCATTTCCTATATCCTGATCGCCGCCTTCTTATCATTGATCGGTAGCCCTTTGGTCAAACAGATGTCCCGCCTGAGGATCAAAAAATGGAAAATGCCCAAAGCCCTCTCGGCCATACTGGTATTGTTGCTGATGCTGGGTGTGGTGGTCCTCATTTTTTATTTTATGATACCTTTGATAAGCGGGATCGTATCCCGCCTGGAGTCCCTGAAATTGCAAGATATTTCGGCCATAATCTCCCAACCCCTGAGCCAGATAAATGATCTGATGCACCGGTATTTTCCCCGGATTGATCCTGCAGTTACCATAGAATCCCTGCTTTGGACCGAGATAGATAAGATCCTACATCCAGAGATCCTCACACGTTTTTTTGGATCTGTAGCATCGTTTCTGATAAATTTTGGTGTGGGTTTGTTCTCCGTGATCTTCATCACATTCTTTTTCCTTAAGGAAGAAAACATGTTTGGGGATATGCTCCGGGCTATAGTTCCGGTAAAATACGAAGAGAAAGTGTCCCACGCTTTGAAGGCCTCAAATGAATTGTTATTCAGATATTTTGTGGGGATTCTGATACAGGTTGTAGTGATGACCGTTTTGATCTCTACCGGGCTTCATTTCATAGTCAGGATAGAATACCAAATGGCACTTGTCCTGGGACTTGTATTCGGGATCTTTAACATCGTGCCGTATGTGGGGCCGCTGCTGGCAGGTACACTGGGTGTGATACTTGGGGTGGCCACTTCTTACGGGACTTCGGGTTATCCCGGGTTGTTATTGTTTGTTGCAGCCATGGTAGCCGTATACGTAGGGATGAATATGCTGGATACATACCTGATTCAACCTCTGATCTATTCCAGCAGTGTGAAAGCGCATCCCCTTGAAATCTTCCTGGTCATATTGATCTCCGGCTTTATGGGAGGAGCGGTGGGGATGCTGGTTGCTATCCCCGCTTATACCGTTCTGCGGGTTTTTGCCAGCGAATTTCTTTCCCGGTTTAAGATTGTACAGCGTTTAACCGTTAATAAATCCGATCATGCAATTTGAAACATCACAGGTGCTAATTGCTTTTGCCCTGACCCTTTTTGCAGGTCTGGCTACGGGAATAGGATCATTGGTTGCATTTGTGACTAAAAAAACCAATACGTGGTTTCTTTCACTTTCCCTGGGTTTTTCTGCCGGGGTAATGATTTACATATCTTTTATGGAGCTGGTACCTGAAGCCGGGAAGGTATTGAGCGATCTTCAATTGGTACTGTCTTTTTTCGGAGGTATAGGATTGATAGCCATCATAGATTTTTTGATTCCCGAGGATGAGAACCCGCACGAGATCCATCTTGCCGAGGATATGGAAAAAAACAGCCGTTTGAAACGTATGGGGATCATGATCGCTTTAAGTATAGCCATACACAATTTTCCCGAAGGGATCGCGGCTTTCATGGCCGGTATGAACAGCCTGGATGTGGGAATTCCCATCGCCCTGGCTATTGCCATACACAACATCCCCGAAGGTATTGCCGTTTCCGTTCCCATATTCCATTCTACGGGAAGCCGGGAAAAAGCTTTCTGGTATTCATTTCTGTCGGGTTTGGCAGAACCCGTTGGAGCCCTGGTGGGCATGTTTATCCTGTTCCCGTTCTGGAGCCCGTTACTGGAAGGGGTGGTACTGGCGGGTGTCTCGGGTATTATGGTATATATATCCATTGACGAATTGTTACCAGGAGCTGAACGTTTTGGCAGGCACCATTTATCTATTCTGGGTTTTATTGCAGGGATGGCTGTAATGGCAATTAGTTTGCTGATCGCCTGATTTTTATTAGTTTTGTGAATATGAACCTCAATATTCTGAACGAGATCCCTCCTCTGTCCGATAAAGATTGCTTTCACGTTGTTGAACGTTACAAAACGGAATTTACCTACCCTTTACACCAGCACCGGGAATATGAGATTAATTTTATTGAACACGGGAAAGGCTTGAAAAGAACGGTAGGGGACAATATCCAGTACACCGGTGACTACGATCTGATCCTGATATCGGGCGAACGCCTGGAGCACGTATGGGAGCAAGGGGATTGTACCTCTCCCATGATCCGTGAAATTACCATTCAGTTTTCTCCGGATCTACTACCGACCTGTTTGTTGGAAAAAAACCAGTTCAACACCATACGAAAAATGCTGGTTAAAGCCGAGCACGGAGTGGCTTTTCAGCTGAATACTATTATGCGGGTATACAACCTGATAGATACCATTGCCAAAGAAGAAAAAGAATTTGAACAATTCCTGAGACTTTTGAAATTGTTGCACAAGTTATCTTTAGCTCAAAACAGCATCAGCCTGGCAAGCAGCTCATTTGCCCATGCAGAAAGAAATACCGAAAGCCGCAGGGTTTGTAAGGTTAAAGATTTTATCAATCAGAACTATACCAAGGAACTCAGTTTAAATAAATTATCCCAGATGGTGGGAATGTCTCCTGTGGCGTTCAGTCGTTTTTTTAAGTTGCGTACGGGTAAAACACTGTCCAACTACATAATAGACATCCGGTTAGGCTATGCATCCCGGATGCTGGTAGATTCCAATAAAACGATCTCTGAGATCTGTTTTGAGTGCGGGTTCAACAACCTCTCCAATTTTAACAGGATTTTCAAGAAAAAGAAAAATATGACGCCCAAATTATTCAGGGCCCATTACCGGAAGAACAAATCAACGATATAAAAGAGGCTGCCGGCAAGGTTAGTTTTATGATCCCCCCTGTGGCAGAGACCCTTCCGGTCTCTTTCATCCCTTCTTGTTCACCAGTCACGTACAAAATAGCCTCACCTGCCGGAACTCCTTCCAGGGTGGCTTTTCTGGAGGCTCCGTTGTTAACTATGTGTATGGCATAGGCACCCGTGGCCGGATTGCAGAAAGCGGCACAATTTATTAATTCTTTGTCACTATTGAAAGGCACGGAAAAAACGCCTTTCGGTGTGGATGCCAATTGTTTCAGGTTCCAAAAACGCTGTGTGGGCCGCAAAAGGCCTTCCATGGCCGGGACTATGAAATCAAAGGTTGTGGCATCTGAGTTGTCTCCCAGCAAAATTCTTGTGGCAAGGCCCCTGTTAGCCAGATAAGCCCCCATTTCCCGGATGAATCGGGCGTGTTGTTCCGGTGTGTGGTATACGTCAATTCCCAGATCGGATTCGTTAAAGGAGAAGGCATAGGCTTCCACTCCGTAATGCTTTTTAAGGTATTCCAGGTAATCTGCCAGAGAACGGTAGATGGCTTCTGTTTTTGTGGAATCCAGACGGTAGGCTCTCACGCCTCCGCCGCGACGCCAATAATTACGGATATCTCCTTCCACGGCCCATGCAGGAGGAAACCAGGCACTTACAATGACGGGTATACCGCGGGCTGCAAGTCGCCGGGCCATTTCCATGGCATCCTCAACTCGTTGGTCCGGAGCGGGAGGCTGGTCTTCCAGGGGGTGCCAGTTGGCCCACGGCATTTCCACACGTCCCCAGGCTACCCTCATATTGTTCAGGCAGTCTGAAATTTCCTCCAAAACAGTCAAAACGTCTGCCCGGTTCCGAGAAACGGGAAAGAATGGTTACTGGTTCACGATCAATAATACCGTTGGCAGTGATTGAAAATTCCATCGTGGATTCTGTCCCTTTTTCCAGGGAACTGAATAAAGGAATATAGCATATATCCCCGCGGGTAATGATCTGCGGTTTTCGTAGAAAGGACAGAGTAAGGGTTACCCGGTCATTTTTCAGAACCAGTTCCCGTCCTCTGACAGAAGTACTGCTGTTTTCCAGGTGAACTGCAAACCAGGCATTATGAGAGGGCATGGTAGTGTCTGCCTTAGCTGAAACCATAATAGCGGCAGATCCCTTACCGGTGTCTGTGACCGTTTGTTCAAAACAAACTCCGGCATAAGCCGTGGTTACTGTTTGCCTGTAAAATAAGGTCTTTCCAGTCCCTGATCGGAAACTGCCAGGAACGTTTCAAATCCCATCAAATGTCATTCTACACGAATACCCGTAATGTTGCCCCAGGCCATAACCTGGGTCTGGGCCCATAGAGTCACGCAGAAAGAGCTGAGCAACAAAATGAAAGTGGCAATAAATCTTTTCATATTCAACGTATTATTTCTTAAAGACCTTGAAAGAGTGTGGTTCCAGAGTTATTGTAATTTTTTGTGAATCAACGGTATATTCTTTATTTTCTGTCAGTTCATGGACTTTATTTTCACCTGAGGTAATAATTAAGTTGATCTGCACGGGTTCATCCAAAAAGGATTCCACAATAAAGGTCCCGTTATCGTATGTAAAGAGACTTACCATGGCAGGTCCTTCAATGCGTACATCCACGTCCCGGCTCATGAAAAAGCGGATCATGTTTAGGGCCTGGTCGGGAAATTCATAGAGATCGGCAAAATTGTCGGGGATGGTGAGCACGTACATATTGCCTTCTGCAAAGGGACATCTGAGCAGGATGGGATAACCGATCACCCCTTTTGTCAGGGGATTTCCTGCCGATACTATTTCCCAGGAGTCGTTCGTCAGGTAGTTCACCTGTGGGATCAGCAAGTCTTTGTCGCTTTTCCCATTCCATCCGAAATCATTGACAATGGCTTTCAGGTCGGAGCAACGGACTTCGGCAATGGAAGCGATCTTTTTTGGTATGGCCTTGACCAATCCGGTGGTAACGATCACATCCCCGCCCTTAAGCAATTGTTTTTTGATCTTTGATTCAATGTCCGAATCGAATTTTGCCTGTTCCGTGAGCAAGACTACTTGTTTGTCTTCCGGGAAACAGGGACGCATATCCATGGGAAGGCCTATCATCCCCAGGTAATTTTGAAGGAAATCTTCTCCCGTTGCATGGAATGGTTTGTAGGAAACAATGCCGGCCGGATCGCCCAGTTCTCCCAAAAACCGGTCGGCGTAGCGGAATGTTTCGGTTGCGGTTTTTCCCAATTGGGGTTGTCTCAGCAGCTGGTTGTAGGCAAAAAGGGTTACTTCAGGAGCTTTGGCAAACAAGGTTAGCCAAAGTTGTTCGGCATAGCGGTACATGCCCATATGGGAACCTCCGCTGTCTACCCATCCTCCGAAATTGTATCCGGAACGAAGGTTGTCCAGGTATCTGAAAATATTGTAGCTCAGGTAATTTTGCAAGTGTTGTGCCGAGGAGGGATCCTGGGTTTACTTTTCGGGCAGGGCCCAAGACCAGGCTTTTCCCGGCTTCTGTCATCAGTTTAAGACGATATTCCGTCCAGCTCATATCCCCTTTGGCTTCTACACAAAGGGAACATTTGCAGCTGGTAAAAAAGAAATCGTCCAAAATGAAATCGTCAAAATAACGTGCAGTATATTCAGCGATCTCCTGTACCTTTTTGCGGTGTTCGGGATTGGTGTAGCAAAATGTTTCAAAACTGTTGGATTCATCTATAGTGTATGTAATACCTCCGCCTATTTCCAGTCCTTTTTCCTTAAAAAAGCGAATGGCTTTGCTCAATGTGGCATCAGGAACGATCAGCAGGTCACGGTGGGTTTCCAGGTAGATCTTGTCCGGTTGCACCTGTTCGGATATAACACGCCAGGTGGAATCCAGCCAGTGGCTGTCTTTCATCTTTTCCACCTCGTAAGCACGGGTATAGATGGAAACCTTGAAATTTTGGTATTGTTGGGCACCTGCCTGGAGAAACAGCAACAGGCCAATCAGGGATAACAATATTTTTTTCATTATTTGTTGTTTTATTTGTTGCGGTATTCAATGGAATCTCTTTTTCCTTCTGTCAGCATTTTTTCTACTTTACCCAGATCCCAGTCAACCAAACCGGTGACAAATTCGGGAACATTGTACGAAAAGAACGTCATGTTGTAAAATTCCAGCGGTTCTTTCTGGGGCAATAAGAAGGGTTTGGAGATTTCCCCTTCTTCATTGATGCAGGCAAAAAACGGTCTTGTGTACAATCCGTCAAGACGCCGACTGCTGAATACGAACCAGGTCCCTTCCGAGGACCAGCTGTGGTAGCTTTCCACATCGTCGCTGTTCACTTCCTTCATTTCCCTCAGGGAACCGTCCCGCAGATCGTACAGCCACAGATCGGCTTCTTTATGCCAAATAGAGAAGTTGCCGTAATCGAACAACGTGAACATTATGTATTTGCCGTCCGGAGAGGGTCTGGCGTAGGATATGCTTTTTCCCATAGCTGCAGCATTCACAAGAGTATCTACGTGATCCCCAAAGGTCATGGTTTTGGGATCGAATGCGATCGCACACAGGTTATAGCGTATTTCTTTGTAATTCCCGGGAATCTTTTGAAAAGCCGAGGAGCTGAAATACAGGGTTTTACCGTCGGGAGAAAAAGATGGAAATGTTTCAAAATCGTTTGTCGTCAGCAATTCGGTCGAAATGATTTTCCGGCTTTCGGGGTGGTACACGACCACATCAGATGCGAGGTCTATCACCTCAATACGTTCATCCCGTATAGCATGAAAAACCTGTATGGTCTGATTGACCGAATACACGATGAAATCTCCTGAAGGGTGCCAGTAGGGATAAACGCAGTTTCCCGCGGTTTCTTTGGTCTTCGTGTTAAGGATCTCGATCTCTTCTCCTTTTTTTATTATGGTCCCGCCAAGTTCTCCACGAATATGCAGGCTCATGTTGTCGGGATTGTTTCCCGTAAAAGAGTGGCAGTTCATGCAGTTGCCGGGTATAAGGGTGTTTTCAAGCAGGGGGATCTCTTTGAAAGAGGACAGATCCCTTTGATAGATCCCCATTTTGCTGTAGACTTCGTATCCGGGGGCAATTAGCCGGTATACCAGGTATTGGTTTACAGGAACCGGATTCACGTATACAGTAAATGGCAAATATTGTATCCATCCTTTGTCTTTGTATTTTGCATATACCGTAAAAGACAGGCTGTCTCCGGCGTTTTCTTCCAGAAACTGTTTCCATTGAGCAAGTTTAAAAGCCGCCGATTTGAGATGGTTTATTTCCAGCATACCACTTTTTGCTCCTTGTGCTTTAACGTACATTCTTGTGGCGTTATCGGTCATCTGGAAATGCAGGGGAGTAATGTTTACCGGAACCGTAACCCCTGAATAATCCGGGAAAACAGGAGGTAATGTATCTGAGAGATCTGCATTGGGAACACCTCTCTTACATCCGTTCCATATCATTAAGGCAATCAGTGTTGTCGTTATCAGGAGTATCTTTTTCATTTTCTGAAATGTAAATAATACCAATAAGTTCCCGAATGGTTCTTTTTCAACACTTCTTCGGGGTTGGATGAATTCAAATAAATATTCTGGTAAGCTACCAGTTCTTGCTTAACCCTGTCACTGACAGGATAAGGTACGGTCCTGACAGGGTCTTCGTGACTCAGTGACCAGATGTATATCAGGGCTTCCTGGTAACTGACCGGAAGGTGCTGGTAACGGAGTTCCATGCCCAATGGGTAATACTGCATGAAACGGTCAAGATCTTTGGTCAGTAAACAGTACGCCAGCAAGTATTCGTATGCCATGTAATGAGTAAAGTTCTGCTGGAGCAAAATCCCCAGCATCATATCTTTTTCCTTCTCAGAATCCAGAAAATCGGTTTTACTGCGGTATTTTCTCAAGGTCCCCCATTCCGGATGCTTGTTGATGGCTTCTTCATCTTCAAGAAAAGACGTAACGTAATTGGCCCATTTCTTGTAAAATAATGTCTTTTGGAGGATAATCAGGTATTTCCGGGCCACTTTGTACTGCCCGTTTATCAGATTGGTTTCTGCCAGTCTTTTCACGGATCGTGCACTTTTCCAGTAATTGGGAAGTGATTCCATGGATTCAAAGGCAAATCGCTGGGATGTGTTGATGAATCCCAGGTGGTAGTATATCTCTCCTGTTATCATGGAAATGGTAAAATCCCTAGCAAAGGTGGGGATCAGCCCTTCAGGGCCGTTTTGGTAATACCGGAACATGTTGTCCGACATCATACCGCTTTTACATAAAGAAAGATTCAGGCAGGCAACAGAGAGAGGTGAGGACGGTGATTCGCGGTCAGCTCGTTTAATGGCTTTGTCCCATTGTTGCATCCTTACAAAATGGTCATAAGCCATGATGTCCTCTTTGTTCTTCTGGGTGTTGATGGCTATCATGTATCCGCCCAGAACGACCAGGGCCAGTGAGAGTAGGATACCAGTCAGGGCTTCGTTTTTCTGTTTTCTGAAATCTGACGGAAGTACGAGAAAGGACAGGGGTATGAGCAGGCACATAAGCCACATGACCCAGATCCCTGAAGGATAGAGTACAGGGAACCTGAAATAGTCGGTGCCTATGACCAGCCTGGCAAAAGGATATTGCGGCAGGATCGTTTTTGCCATCAGGAAACAGCCTGCTAGTATAACCGTTACGGCCACAGTCAGCATAATCTTCCTTGCAGCGAAACCTTTTTTACTCCATTCAATGAATACACATCCCAATGCAAAAAAGAGAACAGCTCCCCCGGCCAGCCAGTAAAGAATGGGAATGCAGATCAGGATGAATGTCATACGTGCCGGGGTGTTGCGGATATAGAAATAATTCAGCCAGAAGACCAACCCCAGGAGTACGGAAAAGATGCCACTTGCCAAAAAATTCTCATTGCACAACAGGATCCAGTAAAAAACAGGGGGAATAAAAGATATGGCAAACCAAGCACCGGTAGGCCGGATCTTTTTGCCTATACTGTGTATAAACCATTGAAGTGACATGAGAAGTATTGCAATTATTCCAGCTCCCAACCAGGAAAACAGAAAGAACTGAGTAACAAAAGTTCCCAGGTAGTCGGCAAACCCACCCGGTTTTGAAATCATGTCCAGAAAATAGTCCGGAGTAGTCAAAAAAAGCTGAAATTGCTCGTGGTAATGCAAATGGTGAGGGTATATCGTGCCAAAAAACAGAAAAACCGCCAACCCGAAAAGAAAAGGCAGAATCTTCTGAATATAATTGTAAGTCTTATTCATGATAAGCGTTTTATTTCATGGAAACGTTCTCGGCAGGTGTCTTTTTGTAAATACGTTCAATATCTGTTGCGCCGAAGGGCAGTTTCCCTTTGGACAGCTCGGGAATATTATACGATTTAAGCGTGTTGTCGTATATATGAGGATCTTTTTGGGGCAACACAAAGGGTTTGCTGGCATTCCCGTCTCCATCTATATAACAAAAATAGGGTTTTCCGTAAATTCCGTCATCCCGCTTGCTGGCGAAAACGAACCACTTGCTGTTGGAAGACCAGCTGTGGTAAGTATCAGAGTAAGTCGAATTTACACTTTCCAATTTGTTAATCTCCCCGGTATCCAGGTGAAGCAGCCACATATCGGTTTCCTGGTGCCATATGGGAAAGGTTCCGTAATCGGCCATGGTAAAAAGCAGGTATTTTCCGTCCGGGGACGTTTTGGGATGACAAACGGACAATCCCATGGAAGAGGCTTTGACTACTGTATCTACCTTTGATCCCCAGCTTCCGGAAGCCGGATCAAAGGAAATTTTCAGCAGGTCGTATCTCAAATGGTAAATGCTGTCGGGAACGCTTATATGTTGGGCATTGCAATAAAAAACGGTATTGCCGTCGGCCGAAAAAACCGGAAAAGTTCTGAATTCCCGGGGAAAATCTTCAGGGAAAGGATTTACCGTATTGTCCCTGAAATCTACTATGACCAGATCGGATTCGGAGTCATATACTTCCAGTCTTTCTCCTTTCTGGGTGTGAAACCCGGGGAGCACAATGTTGGAGGAGAATACCCCGTAATCTCCGGAAGGATGTATGTTCCCGTATACTACGGGCGAGATCATTTCCGGGTTGTTGATATTGATCTTGCGTAGTTCCCCGTTCCGGTTGAGTACCGTACCTCCTCCCTGACCTCTAAGGTGAAAGAACGAAAGACCGGGGTCCTGGTTCCCGTATGTGTGGCAATTCATACAACTGTTATCAGTCAGGCTGTTATCGGCTATGATACGTTCGCGGAACGTTTCCACATTTCTTTCGGCCAGTTGCAGGGATTTCCATACTTCGTACCCAGGTTCAATAAGACGGTAGCTCAGATAAGGATCAATGGTCTCAGGGGTCAAGTAGATATTGAAAGGAGCGTAACGGGTCCATAAGCCGTTCTCCTTAACCGTAACTTCCACCCGTATCCGGCCGGGCCTGACGGAGGCTGCCTGAAGCATCTTGCGCCATTTTCCCATGGGAATACGGATCCTGTTGCTGCCTTTAAGTTTTATGGTTGTACTTTCCGAAGTAATTGTGACCTGTAGTTTTTCTGCCCGACGGACCATAAAATTCAGGGGGGCAATATTTACCGGGATCGTAACTTCTTTATAATCCGGATAAATGGGAGGGAACTGTTTGTTTTCCGTTACCCCGTGCGGTTGGCTGCAGGAGGTCATCACAGCCAGAACACACAAAATTCCTATGTAAACCGGTGCTTTCATTGTTGTAACATGGCAAAATGGTAATAAAACCAGAAAGTGTTGCCGTAGACTTCCTGTAACGGTGCCGGATCTCCTCCGGATTTTCCGTATGCGTTGGTATATTCCATAAAATGATTCATTACGGAGTATGGGATCCCGTATGCCTGAAGCGCTTCATCGGAAGCTCCTTCGCGGTATAAAGAAACTATAAGGGCCTGTGCGTAAACAACCGGTATCGTTTCCGCTCTCCAAACAAACCATTTATCGTAAGCTTCCCGGAAAGCCGGGATGTCTTTTCTTAAAATATGCGTGCAAAGCAGGTAATCCAGTGCCATTTTGTTTTCCGGATTGCTTTCCAGCAAAATTTCAAGCGCATTCACATAATCATCGGCAAGACGGACAGTATCCACGGAGGGTATTTTCTCCCTCAGGGGAACGTCCGTAGCATGCAAGAGCGTTCGTTGTTCCCGTGCCCACTTTCTGTAAAACAACGTTTTTTCAAGCAGGCCGAGGTATTTTTCCGCGGCGGGGGCATCGCCTATGGCGATGTGTATCTCGGCAAGTCTTTTTGTAAGGCGGGAACTTCTGTGATTTTGGGAAAATATCATGCCCAGCATGGCCGAGTGCTGCGCCATGTTCATGTCGCCCAGGCGGAAAAAAACTTCATTGCTAAAGGCGATGGTCAACGGAGTGGATAGCTGCGAAACGGGAAGAAACAACGCCCCCGGACCGGGTTGGTAAAAAAGGAACAGCCAGTCACCCAGCAGATCGCTTTGAGACAGGGCCAGGTTGGTATAATAGGATGCAACCCGGTTTTGCATTCCGTATTGTTGTGCCAGGTATATGACTTTAAACCAGTTCCCTTTTTGTGTCTGGTAATCCAGGGCCAGTATTTTTTCCCAGGTGAAACTGATGTTTAGGGAGAGCGGAGCTTTAATCGGATATTTGTAAGCCTGGGCGGGACTGATCAGGAAGACCGGGCGCAGGAGCAATGGGATGAGCATTCCCAATAGGGCAGGAATGAAGATCAGCAAACGGTTTTTAACTATACGGGTTAGCCCAAAGACAAGCCATAGAGCGGTAAAGATGATGACTCCGTGTCCCGCCAGGTAATAGACGAAAGCAAACACCGGCAGGAACAACCATGTATAAAGGTGTCTGTTGCGGATACGGATAATAAGTAGGAAAGAGCCTAAAGCCAGAAGGGTAGACAAGGTGCTGCTCAGGGGATAGTGCAATCCGCAATGAAAAAGGAATTCCACTGCTACGGGAATAGCTGCCATGGCAGAAGCCGGAGCCGAAAGCATTCCAAAAGAACGGAACACTTTGCGAAACAGCAGCCATTCTGTTAATAATGAAAGACTTACAATAACAGCGCCACCAGCGGCTGTAATGTAGAACTGTGTCAGCAGATCTCCCGCATAACTTGTCAACCAGGCAGGTTTATTCAGATAAGAAAGAAAATTATCCGAGGTGTGCAGGAACAATGTCATTTGCTCCTTCAGCAGATTATGGTAAGGGTAAAGGAACAGGAAAAACAGGAAAGCAGTAACGGTCAGGGTCCCTGCCGCCAGCCATTCCATCCATTTTCCCTTGTGCTTCATTCTCCGCTCATTAGTTTAACAAACCTGCCTACCGCAGTACCTGCATTTTCTTCAATGAACCTGCGGTTGTATTCTGAAAACTCTTTCTGAACCTTTTCCCATTGTTCCAGGATCACCGATCCGATGGAATCATCCACGTTGGAAGTGTGCATTTGTCTGAGTATGTACATGGTCTGGTCGGCCTTCATTTTGGCATCTTTCCAGGCTTGCAGGCGTTCGTTTTGCAGGGTGCCTCCGGAAGAACTCAGGGAATCCAGCCTGACCCATATCTTTTCTCCGGGTTCCTGGACCACAAGGAGTTCCTGGATTTCCAGGCGTAGCTGGGGCCGCAAACGGATGATCTTCACCTGGGCCGAGTCGGCTTTGCCGGTGAAAACAAAGGTCTTGTTTTCCACCTGTACCGAGTCAATGATGCGGGGCATCACACCGTCCAGGGGCAACAGAAATACATATTCCCCGTCGTATTTTTCGTCGGGCAGGGTGCCTTTTATCTCGTAAATACGTTGATCTGCACATGAGCCCAACAGAAATGCCAGTAAAGGGATAAGTAACAGTCTACCATACATAACATACAAAGATAATGAAAAAAAGGGGCAGCTCCGGGAGCCGCCCTCTTTTTTCATAAGAATGATAATCCCGGTAAATTACTGTGTTTTGAACATCCAGAACCAGGCAGTGCCCCATGAACCGGCTCCCGGTTCTGGGTAGGACAATACCATGTTGGTTTCCGTGAGTTTCAAAATGTCGTAATTGTACACGGGAGCATTGCTTTCGTTGGGAGATTTTCCGCAGAGAACGGTTACGTTCTTAGTGTTCAGTTTCCCTTTTGCCCATACATTACCACCGTCATCCAGGGTAATTTTAGACATGTCGAAAATAAAAGAACCCTGTTGGCTGGTGCCGTCGTTGTAATTCTTGATCAGACGGGCACCTGCGATGGTAAACATCATGCTGGCTCCGGCACCTTCGCCGGGAGCCTGGCCGTTGATATCGCCAAGTGATACAACCCACCAACATGGAGCTGCGCAGCCTTTGTAGCCGCCGTTACCCCATACACCGGGGCCGGTAACATCGTCCCATACCCAGGTTTGCTCTCCTGTGGGTCCGCAGAAAAGTGCCCATTCGGGTTCTACATCATACAATTCATCAACCTGTACGGTCAATGTTTTGGTGATCATTGTGCCGTCTGCGTTCAGTCCCGTGAAAATAATGTCGTTGGCTCCTTTCATCATCACCTTGACGGTCCCTTTTGTTCCCACGAACAGTCCAACTCCGAAATCCCATGAAGACAGGCAGGCGTTGCCGTCGCTGTTCAGATCAATGTAGTTGGAGTTTTTACCATCCCTGATCTGTGGAACCGCAGAGATATTGAGCTGACTTTCCGTGATACCTCCCTTGAGTTCTTGTCTGATCTCAACGGGCTGGCAAGCGGAAAGCAGTACAAAAACAGCTGAAATAGCAAGGATTATACTTTTTTTCATATTATAATGTTTTATCGTTTTTAAAATACTAGTTCCAGCTTCCGAACACGGCATCGGTACCCCAACCGGGATTCTGTACCAATACTCCGTCGGAAAGGTTCACTTCGGATGAAGGCAGAGGCAAAAAGCCGCGGGTTGCCTGGTAACGGGCAGCGTAACCGGCGCCCTGGTCTTTCATTACGTTTTGTACACCGCGGTTCCAGATGGTCTGGTTCAACTGGCCGGTAAGCGCATCAATGGCATAATTATCTCCCCAGCGGCGCATGTCACCCCAGCGCAATCCTTCGAAGGCAAGCTCAAACCGGCGTTCTTTCTGCAAAGCTTCGAATGAATAGGATACGGCGGGCAGGCCTGCACGTTCACGTACCCGGTTGATCCCGTCTGCAGTTCCCGTTAACTCGGAATGCATGAGCAAAACATCGGCAAAACGGACCAGGACAAGATCGGTCTCGTGAGCCAGCTGGAAGTCATCTGATTCTCCGTCACCGTAATATTCGGTGGAGGAGGTAAAGCTGTTGTACAAGGTTTTGATACTGCCGTCGCTTTCGTATTCCTTGGCTCCTGTGATGGCAATCACTTTCTTCTGCCAGAAGGTGGTTTCTTCCATCAAAGCGTCAGCACCATATACATAGTTGGGCCTTTCGGCGGCTGCAAGTATAGAAGCTTTGCGGCGCATATCTGTAGGTTCCTGTTCCAGCCAGTCATCCCAAAGTTGCGGGTTGACAGTTCCGGCACCCCAGCCTTGTCCGAAAGGAAACAGGTTCTTGTATTGATCGGATGTACCGGCATTACGTATGGCAAAAAACAGGCAGTACTGGTTGGAATAACCTACGGTCGTGCTCCAGCTTGCCAGGTGAGAGCATTTGATGGCAAAAACAGTTTCCGGGTTGGTACCGTCCTTTAGCCAGTATTCTCCATTGGCAGCCAGATCGGATACATAGTCGTAATCCTTGGCACTAAGAGAGTTGCTGTAAGGCCATATCCGGCGGAAATCGTTAGCCAGTGTATGTCCGCTGTTGTTGATACAATCTTCCAGGGCCGCAATCACTTCCGCTTTCGTTACGCTTCCGCTAATATTGAATTCTTCATCCATCATGGGCAACTCGGTTTTTCCGTAGAATCCCGTGTAGAACAGGAAAACCCGCGCCAATAATGCCTGTGCAGACCAACGCGTTGCGTGCCCTTCACCGGAGATGGTTGCATTGTAGGGGTCGTTGGGCATGATGTCGGAAGCTTTCTTGAGGTCAGCAGCGATGAAGGCGTAGATCTCTTCCTGGGTAGACTGTGCCGGGTATTCGGCAACTTCAGATACATTTTGGGGTACCTGGGTGATCAGAGGAACGTCCCCGAACATTTGTACCAGTTCAAAATAGAACAGGGCACGAAGGAAAAGGGTTTCACCCATCAACTGGTTACGCAGTTTCTCGTCTTCCACCTTGTCAAGGTTGGCAATAGCCATGTTGGCACGGCTGATACCGGAGTACCTGTCCGACCAGAAAGTACTGTATTGGTTCTGGTCTACATACATCAAGTGCTCCAGACTGGTCCAGTGTTTGTCGTTCTCACCACCTCCGGCGAACATGTCGTCAGAGAGGAGCTGAGCTGCAAAATAGTAGGAGTTTCCACAGTTTGCAAGCACCTTGTTGAGGGTAGCATACACCCCGGTTACCATCTGGACAGCATCATCTGCCGTTTTTGGATAGTTACCTGTGTTTTTCTTGGTGTAACTCTCCGTGTCAAGGAAAGCTTCACAGCTTGAAAAAAGCAGGGCAGCAAGTGCTATGAATAATATCTTTTTCATACTGTATATCAATTAAAATTTAAGATTTAAACCTACCATATACGTTCTGGGGGCAGGGTAGTAACCAAGGTCGATGCCCTGTACCCAGCCCTGATCATATCCGTAACCGATCTCGGGATCAAGTCCGGAATAATTGGTGAAGGTGTAAACGTTTTGTGCAGATACGTACAAACGAACCTGTCCGAAAGGCAATTTGCGGAACGCCTGTTTGAAATCGTATCCGATCTGTACATTCTGGATCTTCACGTAATCTCCTTTTTCAATGTAGATGTCGGAGATGTTCTGCCAGTTAATGTTAGTTCCTGAGGTTAGACGGGGCAATTTGTTGGAAGTGCCTTCCCCTGTCCAACGTCCGAAAATATCGGTTGTGAAGTTTTGCAGTGGTGAGTCAGCAAATGAACGGTAGGATTTGGCGATCTCCTGTCCGAAGGCGCCTGCACCCGTGATGCTGAAATCCAGTCCTTTCCATGCAAAATAGATGTTGAATCCCATAAGAATATCCGGATGTCCGCTACCGATCATGGTACGGTCATCTTCAGTTATGGCACCGTCCCCGTTGGTGTCTACAAAAATCAGGTCACCCGGTTTGGCACTGTCGTATTTGGCAGCTGTGTTGTTCACCTGGTCCCAGTTCTGGAAGACTCCGGCGGTTTTGTAACCGTAGAAATAGCCCAGGGGATATCCTACTTCTGCACGGTACATTTCAGTTGTACCCTGGCTTAATACATTGGCAGCACCGTGTATGATGCCTTCAGTGTTGGCAATACGGGTTACTTCGTTCTTATTATAAGATCCGTTGAGCGATATTCCATAGCGGAAATCACCTACAAAATCATCCCACCTAAGGGCCAGTTCCACTCCGGTGTTCATTACGTCACCACCATTGACGGCAGGTGCGTTCAGACCATATACAGCCGGAATTGGTGCAGTAAGAAGCCAGTCACGTGTCATTTTCTGATACCAGTCAAATGCCAGTCCCAGGCGGCCTCTTGCAAAACGGGCATCCAGACCAACGTTCAACTGTTCGGAAGTTTCCCAGGATACATCGGGGTTAGCCAGAATGTCTGCATAACCGCCCACGGTCTGGGTTTTCTTGTCTGATGAAAAATAGTAGCCGTTGCTCACGTCAAAAGCTATAGTTGACAAGTACTGGAAGTTTGAAATACTGCAATTACCGTTTTGTCCCCAGCTGGCGCGGATCTTCAAAAAGTCAATGATATCAGTAGCTCCGGCCATGAAATCTTCGTTGGAGATGGTCCATCCGACAGAAGCGGAGGGGAAATAACCCCAGCGTTTGCCCCTGGCGAAGTTGGAAGAACCGTCAGCACGGAAGATCAGGGTAGCCATATATTTTTCTTTGTAATTGTAGTTGATACGTCCAAAGAACGAAGCTATAGCGCCTTCACCCCATACGGAACCGCCGGCTCCGCGTTGTGACAGTTCAGTGGGTTTGGTGTTGTCCACCCACACATAGTTCATCACACTGTTGATGTCGGTTGTCGGGGTAATGTATCCCGGGAAGATGGAATTAGCACCGGAAGCACTTATGTTCTGGCCCATACCCCATTTTTCAGCGGTTTGACCGATTATGACATCAAACTGGTTATCCGAAAGGTTTAAACTGTAAGATAAGGTATTATCCAGTTTCCAGTCATGTCCCATGCTGCCGCTCTGGCTTACATTGTCAATTGAAGTCCTGGCATTGTTTGACCATGCGGAAATTGCCGTATAGGAACGGTAGTTGCTGGCGCTCATGTTGTAACCGAACTGGGAACGGAAAACCAAATTCTTAATTGGCTGGATCTCCAGGTAAGCGGTTGTACGCAGGGAGTAACTTCTGGATTGATTCAGGCCCTGGCCGTTGTTGGAGAAAGCTCCAATGGGGTTTCCGGAGTTTCCGTCAAACTTCCAGCCTGTATCCTGTTTGTCATAGTAATTGAACCAGTCGCCATCAGCATTGGTCACAGGCAACAGGGGATTGGCCACCAACAGGTTGTGGATCGCGTTCCAGTATATGTTTCCTGTTGCCACACCGTTGTTGGATGTGTAGGTGTAATACAGTGTTTCCCCAAATTTGATGATGTCAAAATCATGACCCTTGAGGATCACATGTTCAGAATTGATACGGGCGGTATAACGTTCAAACTGAGCGTGAACCGGTTTACCAAGGATTCCTTCACTGCCTGAGTACGAGAAACCGAGTGAAAACCTGGAGAGATCGCTACCGCCGGTAACACCTACTGCATGATTCTGGGTGGGAGCTCCTTCGTTGTAGGCTTCCTTGAACCAGTTGGTTCCTTTCCAGCTTCCGTTCATTACAGATTGATAAAGATCGGCAGGAAGGAGGTTGGCCCAGTCATAGGCGGGGTTGCCTTCATTAAAACGTACCTCATCCTGAATGATCATATATTCCTGAGCTGTAAGCAGGTCAGGAGTTTTGGCCAGGAATTGCTGTCCGTAAAATCCGTCATATGTAACGGTGGTTTTGCCCAGTTTTCCCTGTTTGGTGGTTACCAGGATAACCCCGTTGGCGGCACGGGCACCGTAAATGGCAGCCGAAGCAGCATCCTTCAATACGTCAATGGATTCGATATCGTTGGGGTTGATATTGTCCAGGTTACCTCCAACCACTCCGTCAATGACATAGAGAGGAGAAGATGACCCAATGGTACCTAGGCCACGGATAGTCACTTTAAAGCCCGAACCCGGCTGACCGTTGTTCTGAACGATAGTTACACCGGGTGCCTGGCTTTGCAGTGCCGTGAAGGGGCTGATCGTGTTCAGCTTGGCGATGTCGTCACCACTGACCTGAACCGTAGCACCAGTCACGAGTTTCTTTTTCTGCACACCGTACCCGACAACGACCACTTCTTCCAGGGCCTGTGCGTCTTCCTGAAGGATGACTTCCACAAACGTCTGATTGTTCATCAGAGCGATTTCCCGGGTGACGTAGCCAAGATAGGTGACTACTATAGTAGTGTTGTCCGGGACATTGTTAAGGACAACACGTCCATCTGCGTCAGTACTGCCTCCGTTCATAGTTCCCCTGACAACAACGTAAGCCCCTATGACGGGCCCGGCATTGTCAGAAACTACGCATGTAACCGTACGACCTGACTGTTGCAGATCACCGTATGCAGCAAAGGATGTTCCGGTTGCAAGAAGCAACAGAAAAACCCCCGCAAACAGACGTTTCCAAAGAAAGTTTTTCATACGTTTAGTTTTTTTGTTAATAGATAGTTGATTAAGATATTGATATATTAGGTTTGAGTTTACAAGCACAGGTCTTTTCAATTTTCAAATATACAGGGTAAATATAAAAAAAATAAGTATTATTTTATCTGAAAATGACACTTTTTTGTCAGATTGCTGTTTCCGGTTTCAGTTTCCAGAAAAATCAGATATCTACCTTATAAATAGAAACACTCGGCAAGATACGTTTTTTTCTTTCCCGGTGCTTCTTGAAATGGAACAATTTTGGATAAAATAATACTTGATTGTATGAGATCATGAACCTATTTTTGCATCGTGAGAGAAATGCTGATGGTCTATCGGTGAGGGTTAGGTTTGTAAGTAATAGCGAGAGGCGCATGCAACATGTGAAATTTTTGTTGCAATGCGCCTCTTATAATGTTTTTAGTGCTATGAGATCATTTGATGAAAGATTGAACGGGTTGACTGCCGGCCACCTGGCATTGTTGTCACGGGAGAACATCCCGGCAGAAGATCCCTCGGGATGGTTTTATCGTTACCGTTATCCTGTATTGACCGCTGAACACATTCCGCTAGAATGGCGGTATGACATGAACCGGAAAACTAATCCGTTACTGTTACAAAGATTGGGTGTCAATGCCGTGTTTAATGCCGGGGCTATTTTGTGGGAAGGGCGCTATCTGATGGTTGCCCGTGTGGAAGGATTTGACCGGAAATCTTTTTTTGCCATTGCAGAAAGTCCGGACGGGATCAATCAGTTCAGGTTCTGGGATAGGCCGGTTGAGATCCCCGAATGGGGAGAACCCACTACCAACATGTACGACATGCGACTTGTCGCTCATCAGGACGGATGGATCTACGGGATCTTTTGTGCCGAGAGGAAAGACCCGCATGCTCCGGCCGGGGATCTGTCCGCTGCCGTTGCCTCTGCAGGGATCGCACGAACCCGGGACCTGAAAACCTGGGAACGGCTGCCCGACCTGAGATCCCACAGCCAGCAGAGGAACGTGGTCCTGCATCCCGAGTTCGTGAACGGGAAATATGCTTTTTATACCCGGCCGCAGGACGGCTTTATAAACGCAGGCAACGGGAGCGGAATAGGCTGGGCCCTTGTAGACGATATTAAGAATGCCGGTATTGGAGAAGAGATCATTATCAATAAAAGGTACTACCACACCATAAAGGAATTGAAGAACGGGGAAGGTCCCGCTCCCCTAAAAACGTCCAAAGGATGGCTTCATCTGGCACACGGTGTAAGAGGATGTGCCGCAGGTCTGCGGTACGTACTCTTCCTCTATGTAACTTCATTGGAAGAACCCTGGAAAGTGATCGCAGAACCGTCCGGATATTTCATGGCTCCGGAAGGCGGGGAACGGGTGGGTGATGTCTCCAACGTCTTGTTCGCAAACGGTTGGATCCGCAAGGATGACGGCACCATACTGATCTATTACGCATCGAGTGATTCACGGATGCACGTTGCCTCCACAACAGAGGAAATACTGCTGGATTACTCTTTCAATACACCTGCAGATGGGCTGACCAGCGCTGCATCTGTCAAAACCATCAACGATCTCATAACAAAAAACAGCCTGATCCGGGATTAAACGGCTCCTCCGTCTATTGTTACGATGCTCCCGTCATAATTGTATTTCAATTCAGTGACCTTCAGACTGCGCAGCCACGTCTTACCTCCGGAAGGGACACTGTCGTGAAAGAACAGGTACCAACGTCCTTTAAATTCAATAATACAATGATGTGTGGTCCAGCCTATTACCGGTGTTGAGATCACTCCACTGTATATGAAAGGCCTCCAAAGCACATATTAATATTATAATGAGATCCGTCATCATCTCTGAATACGCAGGGTTCTATGGAATAACTGCCTTGTATGGGGGCCTCCATGGGTTTGAAGGGCCCCTCCGGCCGTTTGCTCACGGCCACCCCTATCCGGAAAATATCGGTTTTGTCTTTTCAGGGAAAATACAGGTAATAAAAGCCATTTTTGTAGGCTGTGTCACAATCCCATAAACGGCGTCCTGTCCGGGGAATATCTTTTACATCCTAAGCCATTCCGTGGTCGGTCACTTCACTTTCCGGATTTTCCATGGAGAACACATGATAATCGTTCATGTCAAAATGATTCCCGTTATCGTTCTCGAGAATGCCGGATTCTATATCGTGAGAGGTATATGTATAGCCACCCTTCAAGCAGGTGTACGGCAAGATCGGCTGTGTATAAATGGGGTATCAGGTATCTTGTTTTTTTTCGTGCGTGCGGCCTGTTCTTCCTGGATGGTGAGCTCCGTTTTTTTATTGATCTTGTAAAAGAACAGGCAGAGGGCCGAGAGGAAGAGGCTGGTTCCGAAAACATTCCGTTCGCCATAACGGTCTGCCAGTGGTTTGGAAATGGATATACCCACTAATGTCATGTCAATTTGAATATATCTGTTATATTTTATAATTTGCCATCAAAAAACGATGGTACGATACAAAGTAACCTTAACAAGGGAAGGACATGAACTCTGTAAATATGTGTTAAGCAAGGGAAAACATAGCTCACAGCAATATCGGAATGCTTGTATATTGATAAATGCTGATGAGGGTCCTTATGGACAGAAACTGTCTAATGAGAAAATTGCACAAGTGTTGCAAATAAATCCCAAGACAGTTGAACGAGTGAAACAACGTTTTGTGGAAGAAGGTTTTGATGTATGCCTGGATCGAAAGCCATATCCACAGAAGGGGCCGAAAAAAGCGGATGGTGATTTTGAGGCACATTTGATAGCTCTAAGTTGTAGTGAAGCCCCGGAAGGATATGCACGTTGGTCCTTGCGTATGCTTGCGGACAAGATGGTTGAGCTGGAATATACAGATAGTATCTCTCATGAGACTGTCCGTCAAGTGCTAAAAAAACGCAATCAAACCGTGGCGGGTAAAAGGTTGGGAGATTCGGCCACTGGCAAATAGTGACTTTGTAGCCCATATGGAATCTGTGTAGGTAAAAGATATATCCAAATTATGAAAAGCAAAACGAAGAAAAACTGGGCGCATTTTGTCAGATATATCGCTAATAAGTTATATCCCAATACAGAAAAGATCTTGCTGGTTATGGACAACTTGAATACCCATAAACCCTCAGCGTTGTATGTAACCTTTCCACCTGAAGAAGCTAAACGAATCTGGGACAGATATGAATTCATCTATACGCCTAAACACGGGAGTTGGTTGAACATGGCTGAAATAGAGTTGAATGTACTGATGGGTCAATGCTTAAATCACAGAATCGATTCCATAGCTACCATTAGAAAAGAGGTAAGGGCTTGGGAGAAAGACAAAAATAACAAGAAGCCCAAGATAAACTGGCAATTTAAAACCGATGATGCACGGATAAAATTGAAGCGACTCTATCAGACAATATCACCTTGACATAACACTAGTGTCATAACGATCCTTGGTCTGTTCTTAACCAGGTCTTTTATATATTCTTTTATGGTTGATTTTTGTTCCGGTTTGGGGATGATCCTTTCTTTTGTGGTAAGGAAGGTAATTATAAAGAAAACGACATAAACCACTACCAACAGGAGGTAGGTGATGAAAGCACAAGCAACTTTTCCGGAAGGACTGAAATCAGGGGTGCTGAAAGCCAGTATGGCCATGGCGCCAAACGGTACGGCGGTCCATAGTATCCAGGGACGGAATTTACCCCAGCGGGTCGTGGTCCTGTCAGCTATAATGCCCATGACGGGATTGAAGAAGGCCCCGAACATACCTCCGAAGAAAATGATGAAAGAAGCAGTGGCAGGCGGGATTTTGTACACATCGGTGTAAAAGAAGGCCAGAAATGTCATCAGGGTCTGAAAGATCAGGTTGGCTGCCAGGTCACCCAGGCTGTATCCGATCTTTTCCATGACGGAGATCTTTTGAGTGGAATTGCTCATAGTCAAAAATAAAGATTTAAATTACTTCAAAATCCAGTGCCTTCAGATCTGCGTCATTTGAAGATGATCCGTACATGATCCGGTATTTTCCTGCACGGGGAGCCAGTTCGTCAACGGATTCATCATAGAATTCGAAAGCTTTGGAATCCAGATCAATGGTAACAGTGGAAGTGCTGCCTGCAGCAATATTGACCCGTTTGAATCCTTTGAGAGACTTTATGGGAGCTTCCGGATTGTCCAGGCTTTTTACGTATACCTGTACTACTTCATCGCCGTCATATTTTCCGCTGTTGGTAACGGGTATGCTAATTTTCACGCCTTTGCCTGCTTTAACGCTTTGTCTGGATAACCTGGCATCTCCGTATTCGAAAGTGGTGTATGAAAGTCCATACCCGAAGGCATAAAGAGGTTCCCCCCGGAAGTACCTGTAGGTGCGGCCTTCCATATCATAATTTTCAAAATCAGGCAGCTGGTCTGTAGATTTGTAGAATGTAACAGGCAGTCTTCCTGCGGGATTGTAGTCCCCAAAGAGAACATCGGCCACTGCCAATCCTGCAGCCTGTCCTCCGTACCATGCCTGAATGAGGGCATTGTAATGGGTCTCAATATTACCAAAACCCATAGCACTTCCTGAACAGTTCACCAGGATGACCGGTTTGCCGGTGTTGTGCATGGCAGAAAGAAGTTTCTTCTGCACGTCAGGAAGTTCAATTTTTGTACGGTCGCCGCCGCTAAAGCCCTCGTAAGAAACGGGCATCTCTTCACCTTCCAGCCGGGCAGAAATGCCACCTACGACAATGATGGCATCCGCGTCTTTTACTCTTTGGGCAAGCGCGTCGAACTCGGCAAGGTTCCTTTCGGTAAGGCTGAAAGTAAGGAATGCAAAGCCTTGTTCGCCTTTGGTGTAATCCACCTGAATGTTGTAGGTCTGTCCTTTGACAACCGGGAATGTTGTGGCCGGTGTAGATGATCTGAACCACCCGAATCCCCTTGCAGGTTCTTTCTGCTCAGCTACAGTCCTTCCGTTTACGGTAAACTTAAAAGTGTCGCTGCCAACCAGTGAGTAGTACATTTTTCCTGTGAAGTTGGCAACGAATTTGCCTTTCAGACGGGCGGAAATGTTGGTCTGGTTGACATTGTCAGCAAAGCGGTAGTCTCCGAAAGTACGCATATTGACGGTTGTGTAATAACCTGAATTGGCAGGAGTGCCTTCGAATTTTTGATTGTTGAAGAACTCTGCATAAAGGCCCTTTCCGTTGTTGATGTCAGGCATGTGGTCAGTGGTAAGGTATCTGTCCACCAGTTCACAGGCTTTGTCATAGATAACCTCTGTGCCTGGAATGGACTGTCTGATAGCGTCTACGATCGAAATAGTGTTCTCAGCGGTGGGAATACCGTTGTAATTTCCGTTATGCATGGAAACGTTGTCAGCGTTGGGTCCGACAACGGCAATGGTTTTGACGTCTTTGGGAAGAGGAAGTACTCCGTCATTTTTCAGCAGTACCATGGCTTCTCTGGCAGCTTTCAGTGAGAGTGCGGTATTGCCAGGGCTGCTCAGGTCGCTTTTATCCAGGTTTTTCCAGGGTATCATATCTTCAGGATCGAACATGCCAAGCTCAATGCGTGAGCGGAGGATGCGTGTAAGCGCAACATCAAGGTCGGTTTCGTTGATAAGTCCTTTTTTAAGACTTTCAATGAGTGCTGCATAACTCGTACCGCACTCCAGGTCGGTTCCGGCCAAAACCGCGGCAGCACTGGCTGTGGCTGCGTCGGGATGGGTTTCATGTTGTCCTTTTGTGTAGAAATTATTAATGGCACTGCAGTCAGAAAGCACCAATGATTCATAGCCCCATTTATTGCGGAGAATGTCCTGGAGCAATCTTTCGCTGCCACAGCAGGGTTCGCCTTCATACCTGTTGTATGCGCACATGACTTCCTGAACATTCCCTACCTGTACGATCTCCTTGAATGCGGGCAGATAAGTCTCCCAAAGGTCTCTCATAGATACGGAGACATCAAACCTGTGCCGGAGAGGTTCCGGTCCGCTGTGAACGGCATAGTGCTTAACGCAGGCATGTGTCTTGAAATAATCCTTGTCATCACCTTGCATACCTTTTACGGTGGCTATACCCATGACACTTGCCAGGTAGGGGTCTTCACCGCTTGTTTCCTGGCCGCGGCCCCACCTTGGGTCACGGAATATGTTGATATTGGGACACCAGAACGACAGGCCCTGATGCCAGATCCCTCCTGTGGCTTCTGTTTTCCCGAATTCGTTATGGTCCGTAGTGTTCCATACGGCACGTGCTTCATCAGATACGACAGAGTAGATCTGGTATTGTTGCTCTGCATCAAATGTTGCTGCAAGTGCTATGCACTGAGGAAATACGGTAACATCGTCATAACAAATGCCATGACATGCTTCATTCCACCAGTTGTAAGCAGGAATTCCCAGTCGGTCGACAGAAACGGAACCATTCATCATGAGTCCGACCTTTTCTTCCGGAGTCAGTAGTGATAGGAGGTTTTCAACGCGTTTGTCTACTGAAAGACGCGGATTTTTGAAAGGATACTCGTAGCTCTTGTTGTTGCATGAAACAAGAGTAAAAAGCGCAGCTGCGCAGACTAAAAATTTTAGATGTTTCATTTATCAAGTATTTAAGTTAAATCAGTTGTCTTTATAGTTGAATCTTATTTCTTTAACCGGACGGGCAGGATCGTTTGTGATCAAAAAGACGCTGAAAGCATTCTTCAGTGATCCTGCCTTGATCTCTTTACTTTCGCCGGGATGGATGACATTGCCTTTATTAATATTGATCTGTATGCCCGCTTCTGTTTCAACGGCACGCACATGGAGGTCTGCGCTGCCTCTGTTCCCTATTGTGAAATGTCCTTCAAAGCTGCGGGTCAGTAATTTTCTTTTCAGCGAAACGAGGGAAGGAGAAACTACCAGATCGGGAACAACAGATCCTCTATCTCTAATATGGTCTGTGCATATGCAGGAAGTGTTTACCGCAAAAGGTGTTCGAACTCCATCTACCAGAATATCAACGATATCTTTTTTTATTCCGTAGTTATCAGGATCTTCCGGTATTTCATAGGTAAATTCAATATTGACAGTTTCACCGGGAGCGATCGATCCGGAGTGATCTGTTGATAAAAAAGAAGATGCTGCGCGAGGTCGTGCTATAACTTTTACTGATCCTGAAGACGTATTGATAACGGATATCTTTTTAGAGACAGATCCTCCAAGCGGGGTGTACCCCAAATTCAAGTGATCTGAAGTAGCGTATACATTATCGGTTATCCTGAATTTAAATTGTTCATCAACACTTCGTTCTTCAGGGATCACATTGGCTGTAATGCTTAGTTTGACAAGGAAATTCCCTTCTGATGAATAGATGTCCACATACCTGTACACTTTGCCTGCTTCTCCTGTCGGATTGAACCTGATGATTATCTCGCCCATTTCACCCCTCCCGAAGGACTCCCGGGTGAATATTGCGTTCACACAGCTACAACTGGGGGAATTGCGTCCGAATGTTAACTGACCGGCTGATGTGTTTACGAAAGTGAATGTTTGAAATACTGAACCATCCGCTTCCTTAATACTGCCTAAATCCCGCGAAATGGCGTCAAATCTGAGCGAAGAGGAATTACTTTGCCCATATAGAACGGGACAGAGAAAAATACACGCTAGTAGGCAATAAACGGTTTTATCCACGTTAACAAACATAGAATAAAAAGTAACCGCGAACAATATTATGAACCCTTTTCAGAAGAAATGGTCTTATTTTGAAATATGTCAATATGCACTCACATGAATATATTGTTGTACTTGAACTGATTCTTTAATAATATGGAAGAATAGGGTAACTGTTTGGGGTTCATGAGTTTTATTTTTACAACAATAAAATATAAATCATACATCAAAAATGACACGTAATCTGATAACTGTTGTGGTTATATTGTCTTCAGTTACTCTGGCGTTTTCCCAAACTCCTTCCCGGCACAATCTTCCCGGTAAAATTTATCCGCAAGTCAATCAGGATAATTCTGTAACATTCACTTTTTATGCTCCGTCAGCCAATGCAGTAGTTCTTTCTCTGGACAGGGATTACCTGATGAACAAGGATGAGAACAGCCTCTGGATGGTGACGTCCGATACCCAGTCGGAAGGTTTTCATTATTATTCACTGAAAGTAGGAGGGCTGTCATTCGCCGATCCGTCAGTGTATACATTTTACGGTTGCAGCCGTTATTCAAGTGCCATAGAAATTCCCGAGAATGAGAAGGATAGTAACTGGTATATGCCAAATAAAAAGGTTCCTCACGGCGCGGTACGCTCCCTGAGGTTTTGGTCTGATGTAAGCAATAAGTACAGAAGGATGTATATATATACACCTGCAGAATATGACATCAACACGGACAAACTTTATCCTGTGTTATACCTTCTGCACGGTGGCGGAGAAGATGAGACAGGCTGGCCAAACCAGGGGCGGATGGACAATATTATGGACAACCTCATTGCTGCCGGCGATGCCGTTCCCATGATCGTAGTTATGGACAGAGGTTCTGCTACCCTGGCTGATGCCGATCCTACTGAAATAAACCGTAACTTATTCGACTTTACTGCTTATGATCGTGTGGTCGTAGAGGAAGTGGTCCCAATGATCGATTACGGATACAGAACCCTTGCCGATCGCAACAACAGGGCGATCGCCGGACTTTCCCTGGGAGGATTCCAAAGCTGGAGCATCGGCCTTTTACATAAGGATCTTTTCGCTTATATAGGCGATTTTAGCGGATCAGGGATGGTTGCCTCTCCTGAGAACTATAACGCAGACCTGAATAACCGGGTGAAACTTCTTTACGTTAGTATTGGTACTGAAGAGCCTGAACATATGTATGCAGGGGTGAAAGCATTTCATGATCTACTTGATAATAATGGAGTTAAACACGTTTATTACGAGTCTCCCGGAACAGGACACGAATGGCAAACCTGGCTTCGTTCACTCAATCAGTTCGCTGCCCTGTTGTTTCAATGAAAGGTGATCGATTTTCAGGAAGCTTATTCTTCCATTCTTAGATTTTTTACGAATACCGAAGGTGAAATGTTGAACTGCTTGTGAAAACTTGTTGTGAAGTATGATGGTGAAGAGAAACCAACCAGGTAGGCCACTTCGTTTACCCTGTATTCCTGTGTCGATAACATTTCAGCTGCCTTCTTCAATCTGCAAATGCGAATATACTCATTGGTATTCAATCCGGTATTCGCTTTTATTTTCCTGTAAAGGGTAGACTTACTGGTGCCGATCAATTGGGTGAGCGTATCAATACCCAGATCCTGTTCCGCCATGTGCTTCATGATCGTTTCATGAAGCTTGTCCATAAACGCTTTTTCAACATTGTTAAAAGAAACACTGTTGAAATGGGACAGGGGAGAATTTGCAAACTGTCTGTAGGCAATTTCCTTATTTTTGAAGAGATTTGAGATATTGGCCATTAAAAGTTCAATCGCAAAAGGTTTTTCTATGTACCCGTCTGCACCTACCTGCAGTGTTTCTATACGCGTCTCAACGCCAACGGCAGCTGTCAGAAGGATAACCGGAATATGGCTGTACTCAATGTCGTTCTTTATGAAGTTGCACAATTGACAACCGTCCATAACAGGCATCATAAGATCAGTAACTACCAGATCGATCTTCTGCTCTTTTATTATTTTCATGCCTTCTTCGCCGTTTGAAGCAGTGAAGACATTGTATTCGGAAGAAAGCTCCTTGCAAAGATAACGTCTCATTTCAGCGGCATCTTCAACAATCAGGATCGTATGTTTGCTGCTGTCCGAATCGGTATCTGCAATATTATCTTCATCAAAATCCTTTTCTGTTTCCTGTTCGTTTATAAGAGATGGCTCATCAAGAGGCAGTTTAAGAACGAATGAATTCTTATCTTTTTCTTCAGGATCAAGAACCAGGGAACCTTTGTGGAGATTTGCAAGCGTTCTGGCGTATGGAAGTCCCAGGCCGGTACCGTTGCTTCCCTTAAGCTGTGCACTTACAGTCCTGATCTGGTAGAAAGGAGTGAAAATTTTCTCTCTTTCGTTAACCGGTATTAGGTCCCCGTCGTTGGTGACGCGGATAATCACATTCTTGTCAGTCTCGGATACGGTGAGTGATAACTCAATGCTGTTCTTACAGTATTTGATAGCGTTTGACAGCAAGTTGCTGACAATTTTTTTCACTATTTCCGCCGAGCACATCATCATAACAGGTTGGTCGGGCATGTTGACCGTGTATGAAATATGTTGTTCTTTTGCGGCTTTGGCAAAGTATTCGCATGTTTTCCTGACAACAGAGCAGATATCTTCCTTAAGGAAGTTTACCGTGATCTGGTTTTTCTCCATCTTTCTTATGTCAAGAAGTTGGTTGGTAAGTTCCAAAAGCCTGTTTGTGTTGGATTTGATGGTCATGATATCATCCCTGGATGCTTCTGTATATTCCTTATGAAAAATTATTTTCTCTACAGGCATCTTTATGAGCGACAAAGGGGTGCGTATTTCGTGTGTGATGTTTGTGAAGAAATTGATTTTTGCATCGTATATCTCTTTTTGTTTCAAAGCTTCCATTTGCTCAAGTTTGCTTGTCTCTTCAATTTTCCTTTTCTTGAATATGAGTATTAGAAAAAATGCGGCAATGGCTGCAAGGATCAGAGAATATACAATGTATGCAAATACAGACCTGTGGAAAGGCGGTACTACAACAATTGACAGGCGTTTGTGTGATTCAGGAGATCCGCTGCCCAATAGCCTTACATCAAAGCGATAGTGCCCGGGATTCATGTCTGTAAATACGATCGTGTTTTCCGTAGACACTTTCTGAATTGATTTTCTTCTTCCGCTTGAGAGAGTATATTCGTACAAAGGAGTACAAATATTGGAATAATACAGAGCTGAATATGAAATGGACAGATATGCCGCGTCAGATTCCCGGATCCGTATTTTTTCAGATGTGACGGCAGCTTCCCGGTCCGTATTTATAACATTAAAATTTTCATTTGTCCCGGTGTGTATGTCCTGGATATAGAGTGGTGCAGTAGTGATGGGATCTTTGAGGTTGGCAGGATTGAATGTTATCATACCGTTAGTGGTGCCAAAGCATATCTGTCCCGACGGGAACTGGTAGCATGATCCGTATGAGAACTGGTTACCGACAATACCATTATTATCCAGGTAGACTTTCATCACAGAATCTTTGGTGGGATCAACAGTGGCCAGACCTTTTGTGGTGGAAACCCACAACAATCCTTTCTGATCCTGAGTAACAGCACATGCGATATTTGAAGGAAGACCGTCGTTACGGGTAATATGTGTAAATGAAATATCTCCTTCCATGGATGTCCTGCACAATCCTCCTCCTTCAGTAGCTACCCATAATGTGTGTGATGAATCTTCAAAAAAATATGTAATGTAGTTTGATTCAAGTCCGGAACCTGTTCCGGGCTGTATGCTGTTAAAACTCTTAAGGCCGTCTTTGCTGTAAAAGATGCCGGATCCGTAAGTGCCTACCCATACAGTACCATAACTATCCTGATATAGAGTGTGAATGAAACGGTGACCCGGGCCTTCAATAAATTCAAAACTATCTGTAGTACTTTCATATCTGTACAATCCATATGTAGTCCCTATCAAAATGGAATTATTGTCGGTTTTGAGAATGCATACACATTGATCTGACGGCAGGCCGGGATGTTTGTCAATTTTGCCAGAATCCGGATCGTATAAAAAGAGTCCTTTGTTATATGATGCAATCCAAAGAACGTCTTCTTCCTGAAGCAACCCGTGGATGTTCAAATTGGAAGGGAATCCTTCTTTGTTTGAATACCAGATTGCTCTTCTGTCGTTAAAGTTTAATTTGTTGAGATTCCCGTCTTCAGTACCGATCCAGAGATTGCTTTCATCATCAGGAGTTAAGGCATGTACAAGTTTTCCATGGAATGTCCCGTCATAACCCGTGTAAAAGATCTGCCCAAAACTGTTTTTTCTGTTGTGCCAAAGATTCAAACCTCCATAGTAGGTTCCCATCCAAACGTTCCCTTCGTTATCCTGCAATATGCTAATTACATTGGTGTTGCTCAATGCATTTCTTGCCGAGTCGTCAATGAAGGAAGTAGTTTTTTGATGATCATCATAAACAACCAACCCGTCGAGTGTGCCGATCCAGTATTCAGAGTCAGTCCTGGGTAAAAGACAATTGACCGGATGCCCGACATTGATCAGATATTCACAGTCTCCGCTATTAATATTAAGTCTGATAAGATCATAAGTGTTGGTTGATATAAGAAGGTATTTGTCGTTTATTGTTTTAATATGAATAGGGTATGAATCGGAAGACTTTGTCCTGTCAGTGATCAGGGAAAATATTTCAAAATAGTCGGTATCAGGGTTGTAGCGACGTATGTCTCCCTGATAGGTGGTGAACCAAATATAGCCTTCTTTGTCCACGCATGAATGCAGAGCGTTGAAGTGTCTTTCAGAGGAATACCGGACATATTCACCGGAACTTCTGTCCAATTTAAAAATCGAAACGGAAGAAACGAACCAGACATTGTTATCCTTGTCAACGTTGATGTCAAAAAATCTGTGTCCTTCCAGTTCATTAACGCAGGTTACCTCAGAGGTGTACAGATTATAGAAGCCGGTCCCGTTAGTTGAGCAGCACCAAAGCATCCCGTCCTGGTCTTCACATAATGAAAACGTCATTCCGTTAATGCAGCTCTTGAGATTGGGATCCTCAAGAACGGTGAAATCTTTTCCGTTAAAGCGGCAAATCCCGTCCTTGGTCCCGAACCACAGGAATCCGAAATGATCCTGGACTGTACATGTGACAGTATTGTTCGGCAAACCGTTATCACTCTTGTAATGTTTGAAATAATAATGCCCGTTCCCATTTGCACTTATTGATATTGCATAGAGCAAAAATGCAGTCAGAATGAATTGTCTCATATAAGAAATGACCTGTAATTATATTTTACGAAGATACTCATACTTGTTTTAAGAAATCTTCCAAATACTTTCAAAATTGATCCTTCTATTGTCACAATTACTTTTTTCGTAAATATAAAGGACAATACGGGAAATGAAACATAAGAATATTTCATTATCGTTCACATGCTTTGAGTTTTGATTCATAAATCCGGATTTGAAAGACGCCGGGCTTTTAATGGGCGATTAACAAATCAATATGAACCCAATTTGCAATAATGTTCTATGATTGATAAATACCTTTAAAATTGAAACCAATTTAACCAAATTACTTATTTTTTAACCTATTATCTAATTTATGACAAAGCAATTATTATTTGTAGTAAAAATCGTTTTGATTTTTGCCGCATCCCTGACGGGAATAAATTCTTATGCCCAGTCTCGTGCAATCAGCGGTAAAGTCATAGATGATTCCGGTGCTCCTATCTCGGGAGCATCAGTAATTGTCATCGGTAATGAACGTATTTATACGATTACCGATTTAGATGGAAATTTTGCGCTGGAGGTTCCAGCCGGAGCTAATTTGAACGTATCATTTATCGGTTACAAGTCACAGGTTGTCGCCATTGGCAACCAAAGGACTTTGGAAATCACTTTGGTTGAGGATGCAGAAATCCTTGAAGAAGTAGTGGTTGTCGGTTATGGTGTTCAAAAGAAAAGCGATGTAACCGGATCTGTCTCATCAGTCAGGGCCGAAGATCTTGTTGACCGTTCCACATCCGATGCAGCTAATGCATTACAGGGAAAGGCAGCAGGTGTTCAAATCCTGAACCTTTCTGCAGCTCCCGGTGCAGGCTCAAAAATCCGGGTTCGCGGGTATTCTTCCAATTCTTCCGATGGCCTTGGCCCCTTGCTTATTGTTGATGGTCTTCAGGTTGATAACATCCAGTACCTGGATCCCAGCATGATCGAATCCATGGAGGTTCTCAAAGATGCTGCATCCGCTGCCATTTACGGTGCCCAGGCCGGTAATGGTGTGGTTCTGATCACCACAAAGACGGGTGGCCGGGACAGAGGCAGGAGCCAGGTATTCTATAATTTCCAGAATGTATGGAATTCATTGGGGAAAGCCTCTGAGGTGATGAATGCAGAACAGTACATAGATTACAAGATCGCTCAGGGTGTTCTCTCACAACAACGGCTTAATGATCTGGGATATGACGGAACGGATACCAATTGGTCCGATGCGGTTTTCACAACCAGTTTGACCAAACGCCATACAGTCGGTGTCATGGGTGGAAACGACCGGGGACAGTTTTATACGGCACTGAACTTTGTCAATGACGACGGTATCGTTCGTGGCAATAAAGATGTTTACGAACGTCTTTCTGCTCAGCTAAACGCTGATTACAAGATCAAAGATTGGCTTACCGTAGGTACAAATACGTCTATAGAAAAATGGAAAACCAGGTCGGTCAGCCAGCATAACGAGTTTGGATCGGTTATGATGGGAACGCTTACTCAGGATCCTCTCACCCCTGTGTATTATCCAACGTACGATGATCTTACTCAGGATATGAAGAACCACTATGACGCAGGTGACAGGATCCTGGGAGACGAAAACGGTTTCTATGCCGTTTCAAGAATCGTTGAGACTGACTCAGGTCACCCGTTTATTCAGAGAGATAAGGAAGATGTTGAAAACCAGGGCATTAATATTCGCGGTGCTATCTACGCGAATTTGTCGCCTATTAAGGGTCTTACCGTTACATCCCGTTTCGGATATCGCATATACCAAAGCTATTACAGCAGATATGCAGCTCCATATTATGCCAATTCAATGGCATATAAGACTAACTATGATATCGCGGCAAATTCAAACCAGGGCTTCTACTATCAGTGGGAAAACTTTGCGAACTATATGTTCAATATCAATAAAAACACCTTTACTTTGATGGGCGGTATGTCCTTCATACAGAATAATACTTTTGGTGTGAACGGATCCGGTAGTGGTCCGGATCCTCTTCAGGGATATGCTCCTAATTTCCGCTACCTGAGTTACCTCAATAACAACGAAGACACATCCAAGAATGTATCGGGAGCACCTGGTGTTTCCGCCAATCTTTCCTACTTCGGTCGTATTCACTGGAACTATGCAGACAGGTACAACATCCAGGTAAACTTCCGTGCAGATGCGTACGACTCGTCTAAACTGCCAATAAACTCCAGGTGGGGATATTTCCCGTCAGTATCAGCCGGTTGGGTGCTTTCCAATGAACCTTTTATGGAAAGTATCAGCGAGGAAGCCATCACATTCCTCAAGTTACGCGGTTCATGGGGTGTAAACGGTAATATATCTGTGCTGAACAATTATCCATATGCAACGACCATTTCTTACAATGCAAACTGGTATCAGTATTTTCCGGACAGTCCGGCTGTTTCTTACGGATCAAGCCCGTCAGGACTGGCTAACCCCAACCTTACATGGGAAACTTCAGTCCAGTGGGACTTGGGTCTTGATGCACGTTTTCTGAGAGATCGCCTCCGTTTGGGTATGGACTATTATGTAAAGACAACCAAAGACCTTCTTGTAAATGTTTCTCCTGTTGCCGAGGTAGGTGTGGGATCTTCCACCATAAACGCCGGTGAAGTTGAGAACAAAGGTTTTGAACTTGAACTGGAATGGAGGGATTCCAAGGGAGACTTCCGTTATTCAATCAGTGCCAATGCTGCGTATCTTCACAATGAAGTAACTTACCTTGATCCTACCATTTCCAGAATTCAGGGAATGGCCCCCGTTCAATCGACTGAGCTCTCCACACAGTTTGAGGTTGGTTATCCTATTTGGTATATGAGAGGATATCAATACGAAGGTGTTGATAAAGCAACCGGTAAACCGATCCTGGCGGATCTGGATGGTAACGGGATTATAGACGCTGCTGATCAGACGATGGTAGGATGTGGTATTCCTGATCTGACTTATGGTTTGACCATCAAACTTGCCTGGAAAGGTCTTGATTTCACATTATTCGGTACAGGCACATACGGTAACGAGATCTTTGCAGTATCATACCGTGGTGACCGTCCTTTATACAACTCCCTGGAATACTTCCACAAGAATGCCTGGACAGAATCCAACAAAGATGCCACCATGCCAAGTGCCATCAGTGTAGTTTCGGATTCCCAATTCTGGGGCTCAAGTGCCACTGTATTTAACGGATCATACTTCAAGATCAAACAGATCCAGTTGGGGTACACACTTCCTCATAATTGGACTCAAAAGATCTTCATCAGCAATTTGAGGGTATATGCTTCTTTGGATGACTATTTCACATTCTCAAAGTATCCCGGTATGGATCCTGAAACAGCATCCTCGGGAAGAGCCGATTCGATAGGATTCGATAAAGGCTCCTATCCTACAAGAAAGAAAGCTGTAATTGGTATAAACATTGCGTTTTAATTACCCAACAAAGATTATTATGAAAAAATATATCATTCCCATTTTGTTACTGGCCTTTAGCTTTTCAGCATGTCAGAAGCTACTTGAGATAGATCAAAAAGGCGTCATTTCCACGGACTCCTTCTACCAGACAGATGAAGATGCAGAATCTGCTTTGGTTGCTGCTTACGAGCAGGCGATGTTAGGGATCGTCAGAAATAACGAATATATCTACTCTCCCTATAATGCCATTCTTACCTACCCCTCTGATGATATCTATGCTGCCGGATCAAACTACGGTGACAACGATTATCTTGCGGCACTCAACGAGTTCCGTGAGGATATAAACAACCAGTGCGTAAGTAATATGTACAAAGGTTTTTATAAAGCAATCTACGGGGCAAATCTTGTAATAGATAATTTTGAATATGGTTCAAGTACCGTTAAGGACAGATGCATCTCTGAAGCCAGAGTCATTCGAGCTTTCAGTCACATGATGCTGGCCATCCTTTGGGGAACCCCTCCGATAGTTGACCACGTACTTACCGGGGCAGATCGTCCGGGTAATTCTGAAAGTCAGGAGGCCGTCCTAAGATGGTCTGCCGCCGAGTGCATTGATGCTGCAAAATATCTTGATGAGAGACAAAGCACAGGCGATAAAGCGGGTGCTGCAAAGATCACCAAAGGTGCTGCATATGCCTTTGCCGGTAAAGCACTCATGTTTGCAGGAGATTATGCTGCTGCAAAAACCGAGTTGAAAAAGGTGATCACTTCAGGGAAGTACGCACTTGTACCCGGTAACAGGATTGGCGAGCATTTCCACGTTGAGGGAGACGGAAACGAAGAAAAAATCTTTGAATTCAACCAGGTTTACAATTCCAGCATAGGTTTGTGGAGCGGTCGTATTCAGCGTTCTACCTGGATGCAGGTTCAACTTTGGAACTGGCGTGCCGACAGGTTGGGCGGTACACCAAGCAATCTCTTTGGCGGCGGTTGGGGCGGTATCAATCCTACCGGTGAGTTTGCTGAAGCACTAATTGCCAACGATGGTTTTGATTCATATCGCCGGAAGGCCTGGATTGCAACATATGATGAGGTTCTTTATGAGATGCCTTATGTCAGCGATAAAGATTGTCCCACACGCGAGGATAAGGAAAAAGATCCCTATCGTGGCATCATTGAGCCTGTGGGATTGTATGGACATGAAGGTTATTTCCATCTTAAACTTATTGCTTCTGCCACTGATATCAAGGATGGGATGTACTCAGATACGAACTTTTTGATAATGCGTTATGCCGAAGTACTCCTTATGTATGCCGAATGTTGTGCTCATACTAACGATAATGATGGTTTACAGTATCTTAATATGATACAGCAAAGGGCAGGATCCCAGACAATCAGCACTTCTCTTACCCTTGATGCCGTTAAAAAAGAAAAACAGTTTGAGATGTGGATGGAAGGCTGCCGATTCATTGACCTGGTACGTTGGGGTGAAGCTGCAAGCAAACTGGCAAATAACGGAGACAGCGTTCCTTCATTCAAAGATAAATTCGCTACTGAGTTCAGTGGCAAACATGAAGGTTTTGTTGACTGGTCAGATGCAGATGTCAATAGCGGTAAGGAGCATGGGTTCAAAGCCGGAAAGCATGAACTTTATCCGTTCCCCTTCAGTGAATTATCAATTAATGAAAACATAGTACAGAATCCAGGATGGTAATTTTAGTTTTGGTTTTAGATTTTGGGTCTTGATTCATTTTGATTTTGTGCGGGAGTGGATCCCATTACGGGGTCCACTCCATTTTTATCCGAATTGTCGTAACTATAACAACAAAACAATATTGTTCAATGAGATTATTTGTGTTTACTATTATTGCGGTTTCATCATTGTTGCTGACTGCCTGTAAGACTAATTCGCAGTCTGAAGCCAAAGTCCCCGAAATCATTCAGCCTGGAGAACAGGCCCCGTTCGCAGATTCGGGACAAAGGAATTTTGGCGGATTCCGCCGAAGAGATACGACAGGTAAAGCCCCGGCTCCTCGTCCACGATTTCAGATGCCTGAAGTCAGTACGGTACATTTTAACGATCTGGTCATGAGCGATCCGTTCATATATCCCCATCCCGAAACACAAACCTATTACCTTACCAGCTCCGGCGGATGGATGTATAAGAGCAATGATCTTAAGATATGGACCGGCCCTTATAATATAATTGATATCAAAGGACTTTGGCTGGAGAAAGCCGGATTTGCCGCGGCTGCTGAAATTCACAGGATTGGCGATAAATATTATTATGCCGGGACATGGAGCGACCACAGTGACCTGATAGAGCAGGTTCCCAGAAGATACAATGTCCCTCACAACCAAACCTATCTGCTCAGGGCAGATAACCCCGAAGGTCCGTATACCTCGTTTGCCATTGAGCCCGGTTATGATTACCAGCCTCTCGACTGGGATTGTATAGACGGGACTCTCTACCAAGAAAACGGGAAGATCTATATGATCTTTGTA
Source organism: Bacteroidales bacterium (assembly GCA_011620605.1). Lineage (GTDB taxonomy): Bacteria > Bacteroidota > Bacteroidia > Bacteroidales > UBA932 > DMER64. The sequence continues at coordinate 54,608 of WOYW01000011.1, forward strand.
CACGAATGGACACAGCTCATAGATGGCACAATGGATTACATTGAACTAGCTCCGGACCTGAGTTACACGGTTTCCGAGAAACCTGTTACCATGTTCCGTGCAACAGAGGCGCCATGGGCGATGGAAATGAATTCCATTGGTGAAGCCACTTTTGGTCTGAAAATGCCCGGATGGGTGACAGACGGGCCCCAGATGTTCCGTACGCAAACCGGTAAGCTCGGTATGCTTTGGTCAAGCTGGGGTAAAGAAAGATACGTTCAGGGAATAGCTTATTCCGAATCCGGGACCATTGCCGGTCCTTGGGTTCAGGAAGAAGATGCATTCCTTTCCAATAACTCCGGTCATGGCATGCTCTTCAGAACATTTGAAGGAAAGCTTATCTTCCTGGTTCATCACGCTGCGGAAAACGGACCCAGGAAACCGCAATACTGGAATGTAGATGATTCCGGAGATAAGCTTGTCTTAGGTAATCAAATCAATATCTGATGTTATGAAAAAACTGTTTTTAGTTCTCTTACTTATTCTATACGCTCTTTCTTCTGATGCACAGGATAAGAATTTCCACATTTTTCTGTGTTTCGGACAATCAAATATGGAAGGAGCCGCCAGAATTGAAGCTCAGGATACAATTAATATTAGTGATCGCTTCCTGATGATGGCCGCAGTGGACGATCTGTCACGCGGACGTGTGAAAGGCCAATGGTACAAGGCCGTTCCCCCTCTTTGCAGAGAAAAGACGGGTCTTACTCCGGTAGATTATTTCGGCCGTACTTTAACGGAACAGCTTCCTCAAAATCATACCATAGGCGTAATAAACGTTTCCATTGGAGGATGCAAGATCGAAGCTTTCATGAAAGATCAGATTGAAGCATACGTAAAAACGGCTCCGGAATGGATGATCCCCATGCTTAAGGCATATGAAAACGATCCCTATCAGTGGCTGCTTGGCCTTGCCAAGAGAGCTCAAAAAGACGGAGTGATCTCCGGGATCCTTCTTCACCAGGGTGAGTCGAACATCGGCGAAGAGGATTGGCCCCTCAAAGTAAAAAGTGTATATGAGAATTTGCTCAAAGATCTGAATCTAAAAGCAGAAAATGTTCCTCTTATTGCCGGAGAAGTAGTGAATGCTGACAGGGGGGGAGATCCGCAAGTATGAACTACATTATTGACAAACTGCCTGAAACCATTCCTACAGCCCATGTGGTATCATCAAGCGGCTGCACCCAGTTCTTTGACCAGATCCATTTTGATGCTGCCGGATATCGTGAGATGGGCAGACGTTACGCTGCCGTTATGCTCCCTCTTATGGGATACAAGGCCCCGGTTTCACTTATGTACCATGTCCCTGTAGAATCTCCCGTTCTCCATCGTTTTGGGGGAGGAGTGACATTCAATATCAGAGCCCCTCATGCCAGTTCCGTGCTTCTTTCCTCACAGTTTCTTACCGAGAATGTGCCTTTGACAATGAACAGGGAAGGTATTTGGAGTCTAACTCAAAGGGTGAAGGATCCGGATATTTATCAGTACCATTTTATTGTAGACGGTGTCACTGTAGCGGATCCGTCCAATACCGATATCTTCCCCAATGAAGGGTTCAAGGCCAGTCTTCTTACCATTCCGGATGAAAAGGCTTTGTATCACGTCAACGATGTTCCCCACGGCCGTGTGACTTATTGTATATATAAATCCGAAGTTCTTGGCATGAACCGTCCTGTGTTGGTTTACACTCCTGCCGAATATGAAGACGGAGACATCTCTTATCCTGTTTTCTATTTGATCAGTGGCACTACCGATACAGAGGAAACCTGGTTCAAAGTGGGCAGGGTCAATACAATCCTTGACAACCTCATTGCCCAGGGAAAAGCGAATCCTATGATCGTTGTGATGCCCTACGGCAATATGATGAACGGAACGCCTATGCCTTCCTCTTTGCAGGCCGCTGAAATGTACAACGTGTTTGCAAAAGAAATGACCGAATGCATTATACCGTTCGTCCAGAAGGAGTTCCGCACTCTGGAAGGACGAGAAAACAGGGCAATAGCCGGTTTTTCAAGGGGCGGCGGTCAATCTCTCTTTACTGCCTTTTCACATTTAGACAAATTCGCCTGGGTATGTTCCTACAGCGCATACCTTACTCCTGAAGTAATGGATATATATTTCCCTTCATTCACTACATCTGCTCATAATGTCAACTCTCAAATGAAACTGATCTGGTTCGGTATAGGCTCAGATGATTTTCTTTATAAGGACGTTGTAAAGAATAGGGAATACTTTGACACCATTGGAATAGAATACAAGGGGATAACCACGACCGGTGGGCATACATGGATGAACGCCAGAACATATCTTGCCACTACGTTACAAATGTTGTTTAAATAAAATCCACCAACAAAAACATCAATTATGAGACACCCAATTTTTTTATCGATTTTTCTGCTGTTATCCGCTTTCGCATCAAAAGCATACACACAGAATCTTCAAATCAATGATCTGGAATATTTTGAGGATACAGGCATTAATGTGCTGGTTTACAGTAATAATTATGCCGGTATGTTTTGCGACGAAAAGACAGCAGCTATAGAATTGATCCAGAGAGGAGAGAGAATAAGCACAGGTGGTGGTATCCGCCTGATGAACACTCCTGAACAATGGGATATTTTCCCCGACCTTATTAACAGGACTGTTAACCGTGCAGATAATTCCATTGAAGTGGAGCTCAAATACAATGATTATGACTTTTCATCCAGGGTCAAAGTCACTTCCACCGAAAAAGGTGTCAGGTTGGCTGTTTTTCTGGACAATCCTGTTCCGGAGGAACTCGTCGGGCGTGCAGGTCTAAACTGGGAATTCTTTCCTGCGACTTTCTTTGGTAAAACGTATATTATGGACGGAAACCCGGGAATACTGCCTATGTATCCGGCAGATAATACCCACATGCGTCCCCGGAGCGAGAAAATTGAGCAGTTTTACGGACTTTCCACGTTCGATGACAGAGGCCGGAACGAATTTATTGTACCTCATCCCTTTTCTACAGGACATAACCTGGTTTTCGCTCCGGAAGACTCCGATTTACGCGTGTGTATATCTTCCGAGTCGGAGATCAACCTCTTTGACGGGAGAAATCTTGCCCAGAACGGCACATTCGTAGTCCGTTCATTCCTTCCCGGAAATAAAACAGGCAAGGTCCTTGAATGGTATATCGAGCCTTCCTATGATCCAAATTGGGTAAGAGAACCGAATATCGGGTTTTCACAGATCGGTTATACTCCGGCACAAAAGAAAGTAGCTGTTGCAGAACTTGACAAAAATGCGTCGCCCGTGGAAACGGCAGATATCATCCGCGTTTCTGAAAAGGGAGAAGAAGCAGTGGTCTACAAGGCAGAGGTCAAACCATGGGGAGTATACAACCACAGGTATAACTATGCCACTATAGATTTTAGCGAAGTACAGGAGCCGGGCCTTTATTGCATAAAGTTAGGAGAAAGCAAGACAAATGTCTTCCCTGTAAACAAGGATGTTTATCAAGGTAAATGGCATTTATCTATGGATATATTCCTTCCGGTTCATATGGACCATATGGAAGTCAATGAAGGTTATCGCACATGGCATGGAAGGTCCCATATGGACGATGCACTTCAGGCTCCCGTAAATTACGAACAGTTTGACGGATACAGACAGGGTCCGGTTACCAATACAAAATATGAATCATGGGAACATATACCGGGACTTGCAGTAGGTGGATGGTTTGATGCCGGTGACTATGATATTCAGAGCAGAACGGTAGTTTCCATGACTTCTGACCTCGTCTCTTTGTGGGATATGTTCCAACCCGAGAGAGACCAGACGTTTATAGACCAAAAAACGCAATTTGTGGATATACATCGTCCGGACGGTATTCCCGATGTAATACAGCAGATCAAGCATGGCGTACTCAACATAAACGCTCAGGTCGAGAACATTGGTTTTGTTGCCCAGGGAATTGTTCAAGGCAACATGTATCAGTACCATCACCTGGGAGACGCTGTCACGATAACTGACGGTCTGATCTATAACCCTTTACTGGAACCATACCAAACGGATGGCCGGACATCAGGGACCCGTGATGACAGGCTGGTATTCACAGGCAATTTCAGTCCTGCCGGCACCATGTCCACAGTCGCTTCCCTTGCATCCGCAGCCAGAGCGCTCAAACCTTATTATCCGGAACTTGCTGAACGAGCTCTCAAAAATGCTCTGATGCTTTGGAACAAATATTTTGAAGATGCCGATCCTGCCAAGGCAACGAATCGCAGAATGAGATGGTTCAGGGGAGACAGCAGGATCGGTGCCGCAGTTGAGCTTTGGAAAACCACCGGAGAAACAAATTATAAGGACTTTTTTGAAGAGGCTGTTATTAAGCAGCTTGAACCGGTAGAGATGAATTTCCCGGGAGCCCCCTCAGGAAAGTATTACAACCTGGGTACGGCTCTGAGCATTTATCCTGTCATGGATAAAGATTTCCAGGAAAAGGTTAAGGCAATTATTCCTGAATATGTGGAGTCGATCAAAGAGAACAATTCTCAGACTCCTTACGGTGTGCCCATTTCGGGCCGTGGATGGGGTGGAAATGACCAGGTTATCAGATGGGCATACAGTAACTACCTTGTATGGAAATACTTCCCGGAAATGATAGATCCTGAACTTGTATTACTTGGATTACACTATATCTACGGTTGTCATCCCTACTCAAATGTTTCATTCATTACATCTGTAGGCGTGAACACCAAAAAAGTCGCTTACGGCAGCACCCGAGCCGATTATACTGTGATCCCGGGCGGAGTTATCCCGGGTCTTCTTCTTCTGGCACCTGATTATATGGAGAACAAGGATGATTATCCGTTCCTGTGGGGAGAGAATGAGTGTTGTACAAATTCAATCCCAAATTTCGTGATGCTATCACTTGCCGCCGAAGAAGTGGCTGCTGCAATTAACAAATAAGATCTTTACTAACACTACATTGTACCAATAATGATAAAGAAAATTATTCAAAGAACACTCATAACAATGGCAGTTGCACTGTTTTCCGTTTCTGCCTTTGCTCAGAGTAAAACATTTTGCAATCCGATTGACCTTCTGGCGGGAACCCAGAGGGCCAGTCGCGGTGGAGAGCCTGTTGTGCTGATATACCAGGACGATTACTATCTGTTTGTTACAGGGACCAGGGGATATTGGTATTCTCCTGATCTCCTGGACTGGACCTACGTGGATTCACCCACTTTTCCGGGTGGAGTAATATCAGTCATCGAGAAAGACGGTATTCTCTATGCCTGCTCCATGAACAACAAGAATGTGTACAAGTGCGAAGAACCCAAGAAAGGGGAGTGGACGCTTACGGCAACTTTTGACAGTGATCGCTACGGCGACGCAAACATGTTCCTGGATGAGGACGGAAGACTCTATCTTTTCTACGGCTGGTCACAGATCATGCCGTTCAAGGTAGTGGAACTGGACGTGAACACCTTTAAGGAGATTGACGGTCCCAAGGTTCTTTTCTTTGGGGATTACAAGAATCACGGATTTGAGAACAGGAGGAATGAAGATGTGATCTTCTCCATTTTCAACGGTAGAAGAGACTATTTTGAAGAGGAATTTCCCTGGATCGAAGGACCGTGGGTAACCAAGCACCAGGGCAAGTATTATTTGCAGTATGCAGCCATCGGTCTTGAATTTCTTTCTTATTCACATGGTGTATATGTGGCAGACAATCCCATGGGTCCCTACGAATATTCCGAGCACAACCCCCTGACATTCAAAACCACCGGTTTTGCCGTAGGGGCAGGCCACGGAAGTACATTCCACGACAAGAACGGTCAGCTCTGGACAATTTGCATGATACCTGCATGGTATGCCGGTAACGGCGGTGCCGAACTTGCGATCTATCCTACTGCAGTTGATGAAGACGGGGTTATGTATTCCAATACGGCTTACGGGGACTATCCTCAATACTGGCCCGGAACCAGAACAGATGCTGTAGACAACAACCTGACCGGATGGCTCTTACTTTCCTATAATAAACGTCTTGAAGTTTCTTCAACTTTTGAGGACAATATTCCTGCCAACGCCGTTGATGAGGACTTTATGACATGTTGGTCCGCCCGGACAGGAGATCCGGACGAGTATCTGACGGTTGATCTTGGAAAAGTCAGTGAGATCTATGCGCTCCAGTGCAACTTTGACCACATTGGTTCAACGGTCAGTGTGGGACGCGGATTCAGACCGTCACCAGCTCCGGATCACTATCAGTGTTATACGGTTGAAGTGTCTAACGACAATGCTACCTGGACCACTGTTATTGACAAAAGTGACAACAAGTTTGATCTCAGGCACGATTATACGGAACTTAGTAAACCTGTTAAGGCAAGATATGTTAAGATCACCAACGTGGCTACTCACGATGAGGCCAAATTTGCCGTAAAGGATCTACGTGTTTTTGGAAATCCCGATGTTGTTAAAAGTGTAAATGTTACTGATTTCAAAGCTGTCCGGAACCAGGCTGACCGCTGGGAGGCCATCCTCCTCTGGGAACCTGTCAAAGGAGCTGACGGCTATGTGGTACGTTACGGGATAGAACCGGAAAAACTGTACAACAGTTATATGGTTTACGATACAAATTTCCTCACGATCCACAGCCTGAATACTGCCCCTGAATATTTTTACGAAATTGAGGCATTTGATTCGGGACTGGATTACTATCAGGAAATCTCTGAAGTAGTTAATGGTACCGGTGCCGAGATCGAACTTACGAAGATCAAACCCGGAGAACGTCCGGCCTGGGGTTGGGGAGGAGCAGACGTTCCCCGCTTGATGATCCATCAGGGTCAGAATGATTATGTATTTGAAGACATAGAACCCGGTTATAATTATACCCTCAGGCATTCTTACGGACCCGTTCTATGGCAGGGTGAACTAACCGAAAATGAACTTATTGGTGACAGCCCCCAACCGACTATTACCGTTAATCTTACCGAACTTGGAGTAGGGACCAGAATTACGGGTATGCTTGAGCTCAGGGTCTATCCGGGAAAGGAAAAAGGAAAGATCGTGGTCACAACCAATTACAACAGAAGAATGGTCTTTGCCCCGTCACCCGTAGTGAATCAAGACAATACCGTCACCTTCAATCTGAATGCCCCAACGGCAAAGAACGTTCAGATCAATGCCCAGTTTGCCGAAAGACAGAACATGGACAAGAACGCGGACGGAATATGGACCATCACCCTGGGTCCTGTTGCCCCTGATATCTATCCTTACAGCTTCATAGTAGACGGGGTTACCATCATGGATCCTCAGAACCCTGAATGGTTCCCTAATGAAAAATTCAAGAACAGCCTGGTAGATGTTAGGGGGAAAGAGCCTTTGAATCACGAAGTTACAAATGTGCCTCATGGAAGCGTCGATTATACTTATTATTATTCTGAAACGCTCGAAATGTATGCTCCTGTTGTGGTTTATACGCCTCCGGGTTACGACCTGTCAAAAAAGAAATATCCGGTTTTTTACCTGATCAGCGGTACAACGGATACAGAGGAGACATTCTTTAAGGTGGGACGTGTCAATTTTATCATGGACAACCTTATTGCACAGGGTAAAGCTGTGGATATGATCATTGTCATGCCCTACGGCAATCCCGGCTATTATCTGAGCGAACCAAAATTTATGGACTATTTCTCCAAGGATCTCTTCGGAGACCTTATGCCCTTTATTGAAAGTAGCTACCGTACTGTTAACGATCGCGACCATCGCGCCATCGCAGGATTTTCCCGGGGAGGTGGACAGGCGCTTCGCTGCGGCCTCGGCAATTTCGATAAATTTTCACATATCATTTCTTACAGCTCATATATCGGAACCGAAGAGTTTGAAAAGAATTACAAGTCCATTTATGAAAATCCCGCCAAAACCAATAAGATGATGAATTTATTCTGGCTGGGAGTTGACAAGGCCGATTTCCTGTACGGAGGCGCCACACAGTTCATGGAACTTATGGATAAATATGGCCTGGAAACCGTCAAACTGGAAACAGAAGGCTTTCGCGGACACACTTGGATGGCCGTTAAAGGCTTTCTCAACCAGACGCTTCCCCTGCTGTTTAAATAATGAACAATATACTAAATGATAAAATTATGAAAAAGATATTCCTGATTATTGCTGTTGCAGCTTGTGTATTGTTCAACAATCAATCTTATGCCCAGAATCCTCCCCGGGCACTCACGGGCAGGCAACTGGCAGCTATGTTCCCTCCCGGAGTAAAGTCTCCGGAGTGTAATCCGGACGGGACCGTTACTTTTCGCTTCCAGGCCCAAAATGCCACGAAAGTTGAACTCAACTGTCAGATGTTTGAGGGAAACAAAGCTATGACAAAGGATGAAAAAGGGGTATGGAGCATAACAGTCACTCCCCCCGCTCCCGATATTTATCCGTATTGCTTTGTGGTAGACGGGATCCAGGTGACAGACCCGAATAATGTCAGCATATTCCCGAACGAAAATTTCAAGAATAGTCTTGTGGATGTCCGTGGAGCGGTCCCTGACTTTCAGGATATGCAGGATGTTCCTCACGGCAAAATATCCTACAGATATTATCATTCTGAAAATGTGGGTTTTGACAGACCTGTTTGCGTCTATACCCCTGAGGGATACGATCCCAAAGGCAAAGAGAAGTATCCCGTTCTTTACCTGGTACACGGAATGACAGATACTTATGAAACATGGTTCAAAGTGGGAAGGATCAATATGATCCTGGATAATCTCATTGCTCAGGGCCTGGCAAAGAAAATGATCGTAGTAATGCCTTATGCCAACCCGTATCCCGAGATGATGCGGCGTGGATTGGCCACCAGAATGGATATGATGGGAACGGATCTTTTCACAAAAGAGATCCTCAACGAGGTGATCCCGTTTATCGAGACAAATTACCGCATCCGTCCGGAAGCCGGTAGCAGGGCAATTGCCGGTTTCTCTCTGGGTGGAAGACAAATCCTTGCCTGCGGTCTGGGCAACCCGGATAAATTCCACTATGTATGTGCATTCTCGCCGGCAATTTTCGGCAACGAAGTGTCCACAAATTTTGATGACGGGACTTACGCTAAGCCAGAAGTGATCAGCTCCAGCCTGAAACTCATGTGGTTGAGTTGCGGGACTTCTGATTTTCTTTACCAGACTTCACTGGCCCTTCATAAATCACTCAACGAACGTGGCATTGAGCACAAGACAATGTTCCCGGAAGGGGGCCATACCTGGATGAATTGCCGGGATTTTATTACCGAAGTAGTAAAACTTCTGTTTAAATAATTAAATATGAATAAAATAGTTATCATAACGTGTTTATTGTCTTTTTTTATCTCTCAGGAAATTCAAGCCCAGGAGGCAAGGATCAAAATTGACACGGACCGGAAGATAGGCCGGATAGACAAGAACATCTACGGCAACTTTGTGGAACATCTTGGCCGGTGCGTTTACGGCGGTATTTATGATCCGTCTTCCTCCAAAGCAGATCAGGACGGTTTGCGTACCGATGTGCTTGATGCCATCAGGGGCCTGAATGTTTCACTTACACGTTATCCAGGAGGCAACTTTGTTTCCAATTACCATTGGCTGGACGGAGTGGGTCCGGAACGTGTACCCCGTATGGAACTTGCCTGGGCGCGTCTTGAAACGAATGAATTCGGCACAGATGAATTCGTTGATTTTGCAAGAAAAGTCGGGACCGAGCCTTATTTTGCCGTTAACCTGGGCACCGGATCCATAGTTGAAGCCCAATCATGGGTGGAATATTGTAATGTCAAAGAAGGACCCTACTATGCCGAGCTTCGCAGAAAGTATGGTCATGAAGAACCACACAATATCAAGTACTGGGGCCTGGGCAATGAGATGGACGGAGATTGGCAAATGGGCCAGCTCAGTGCAGAAGACTACGTCAAAAAGGCCCGTGAAGCAGCAAAACTTATGAGGAGTACATCTCCCGAAATTAAGATTATTGCATCGGGTTCATCCAATTATGCTGCAGGAGCCGATCCCTATCACTGGAATGCCACCATTCTTGCCGGGCTTAAAACGTACATTGATTACATTGCTCTACATATGTACGTTGGCAATTATTGAGACAACTATTACGATTTTCTGGCAACTCCGTTGGAAATGGATGAGCGTACCCAGGTGGTCAGGGGTATGATCCTAAGAGAAAAGTCCCGTCGTCCCGTCTATATTGCATGGGATGAGTACAACGTCTGGTATCGGGCACGCAGTGGGGATGATGTAGTCGGGAACCGCGCCCTTGAAGAGAAATACAATCTGGAAGACGCTCTGGTTATTGCAGGCTTCTTAAATTGCTTTGTAAGGAACGCCGATATTGTCAAGATGGCAAATATGGCCCAGTTGGTGAATGTGATCGCTCCGATTTTTACAGAGGGAGATGAACTGTTTCTTCAGACCATATATTACCCTTTGCAGATGTATGCTAACAACATGAAGGGAGAATCACTTGATGTGTTCGTGGATAGTCCGACTTACAATACTGCTCCCCGTTTTTCTCTGGGTGACAACGAAGCAAGCACTCATCTCCAAGACGTTCCCTATCTTGATGTGACCGCTGCATTGGACGGTGATCAGTTGGTGATATGTGTTCTTAACAGGCATAAGGACAACGCTATTTCCACTGAAATTATTTGCCAACAGGGTGAATTTACAGGTCCGGTGGAAGTGTATGAGATCAACGGTCCCGATATTAAATCGGAAAATGATTTTGACAAAATAAATGTGCAAACGGTAAGAAAAGATGATCTTAAGAAGCCCGGTGCTTCCTTTGAGTTTTCTTTCCCGGCACATTCGGTCACCATGTTCAAAGGAAAGATCAAATGACATTTAAATAAAAAGTATCATGAAAAAATTCACTTTATGTTCATTAATGACACTTGCTGTTATTGGGTTAATTTCAATAAGCTCTTATGCCCAGGTGGTTGAAGATTTTAAAACTTCAAGTACTACCCAGCCCGGAAAGGAATACCCAATGGTTAATTCTGAAGGCCGGGTGCGCGTACAGATCTCCGCGCCTGAAGCCAATTTTGTACAAATTGACATCGGTGCTGTCAAATATGATCTGGTTAAAGATGAAAACGGCGTATGGACGGGCGAATCAGCTCCGCAAGACGAAGGATTCCATTACTACCAGTTGAATATTGACGGGGCATCGGTGCCCGATCCGGCAAGTCTCTATTACTACGGAGCAAGCCGTTGGGGCAGCGGTATTGAGATTCCTGCCCACGATCAGGATTTTTACACGCTGAACAATGTACCTCACGGACAGGTCCGCGAAGTGTATTATTACTCGAAAACGAACAATACCATGCGTCATTGTTTTGTTTATACTCCCCCTGAATATGACACGGATCTGTCAAAACGTTACCCTGTCCTTTATTTACAGCACGGGGGTGGTGAAAATGAATACGGTTGGCCGTCTCAGGGAAGAACCGGTCTGATCATGGACAATCTGATAGCTGAAGGCAAGGCCCTGCCATTTATTATTGTCATGGACAATGGAAGCTGGACTATGGAAAGACCACGCCAACGTCCTGCACAAGAACGTCCTGCACAAGGTGAATCATGGCCTCCCAGAAATTGGGCGGAAGGTTTTATGAATACCCTGATCAAAGATATCATCCCAATGGTAGATAAGAGTTTCCGTACATTGGCAGACGGTAAGCATCGTGCTATGGCCGGCCTTTCAATGGGCGGAATGCAGACAAAGGCCATCACCCTGGCCAATCCTGACGTATTTTCTTACGTAGGTATTTTCAGCGGTGGAACCATATCCGTTGAAGAGGTACAAAACGCACCGGATTTTCGCGATAACAACAAACTTGTGTTTATAAGCTTTGGAAGTCGTGAACTGGAGAACCGCAGGCCCGGTTTCGGAGGGGATCCCCGTGAAGAAACCGAAAAACTGAAACAATCGGGAATGAATGCCCATTTTTATGTTTCTCCGGATACCGCACATGAATGGCAAAGCTGGAGGCGTAGCCTGTATCAATTTGCACCCCTGTTGTTTAAAGATTAAAATATTATGAAAAAGATAGTTACACTTATTAGTGCCGTTTTATTAATGGTCAGTTTGGGTTATGCCCAGGAGAACACTACAGAAATCAAAGAAGATTTCAAGCCTTCAACGCTTAATCAACCCGGAAAAGAATATCCCATGGTCAATTCCCAGGGGTATGCACGATTTTGCGTAGAAGCTCCCGATGCCAAAGCGGTAAGCGTAAGCCTCGGCCTGGGTGGTCGCGGAGGTACCGTGCTGCAAAAAGCAGAAGACGGCTCCTGGATGGGGACGACCGCCGGACCGCTGGATGAAGGATTCCATTACTATCATCTTACAGTGGACGGAGGTGTCTTTAACGATCCGGGAACGCTGAATTTCTATGGTTCCACTAGATGGGAAAGCGGCATTGAGATCCCTGCCCACGACCGGGATTTTTATGCTTTGAAAAACGTTCCTCACGGAAAAGTGCAGCAGGTACTTTTCTATTCACCAAGTACGGACTCTGTTCGTCGTGCTTTTGTATACACCCCTCCTTGCTACGAAAAAGAAAAAAACAAAAAGTATCCCGTACTGTACCTGCAACACGGCTGGGGTGAAGATGAGACAGCCTGGTCTACCCAGGGACACGCCAACCTGATCATGGACAATCTGATCGCAGAAGGCAAGATCGATCCTTTCATTATTGTGATGACCTACGGAATGACCAATGAGATCAAGTTTGGCAGCGGACTCAGGAATTTCGATATTAAGCCGTTCCAGACCGTTTTGGTGGACGAACTGATCCCTTACATAGATGCAAATTTCAACACCCTTGCCGATAAAGACCACCGTGCCATGGCCGGTCTTTCAATGGGTGGTATGGAAACCAAAATGATCACCCTGAACCGTCCCGAGGTGTTTTCTCATTATGCGCTGTTAAGCGGTGGTGTTTACGCTCCGGACGACATAAAGGACAAATCACAGGTAAACCTCATCTTTTTAAGTTGCGGTAGTAAAGAACGCCCCGATGGGATTAAACAAGCAACGGCTACACTTAAAGATGCAGGATTCAATGCGGTAGGATATGTCTCGGAAAATACCGCACATGAATTCCTTACCTGGAGAAGAAGTTTGTACCAACTTGCTCCTTTACTTTTTAAATAGTCGTTTATGAAAAAACAGTTATTGACAGTGGTGTTTTCTCTGTGTGCCATTGTCCTTACGGCACAAGGATTCCAAATGCCTGAAGGACCGGGTGAAGGTACTTATTCCAGAAGTTGGAAGGACGTAAATTACGCCTCAGACGACCAGGAAAGCCACAATTTGGATATATACTTGCCCAAAGAGCAAAAACCCACGTATCAGGCGGTTATTGTGATCTACGGCAGCGCATGGTTTGCCAACAACGCCAAGGCAATGGCTTCCGCATCCATAGGTACTCCTCTTCTGAAGGCGGGTTTTGCTGTCATCTCTATCAACCACCGTTCCAGCACCGAGGCTATCTGGCCCGCACAGATTCAGGACGTGAAAGCGGCCATACGCTACGTTCGCGCGAATGCTGCCGGTTATGACATTGATCCGTTGTTCATTGGCATCACCGGATTCTCATCCGGTGGACACCTTGCCACTTTCGCAGGTGTGACAAACGGAGTCAAGACACTTACTTCAGGTGATGTTACCGTTGATATTGAAGGCACTGTGGGCAATTATCTATCTACCAGCAGCCGTGTTCATGCGGTGGTAGACTGGTTTGGCCCAGTAGATATGGCCCATATGTCAAACTGCGAGGCTCCTAATGATGAAACCTCACCCGAAGCCGTTCTGATAGGAAAGAAAGACCCTCGCCAGGAACCTGATTGGGTCAAACTCATCAGTCCGATCAACTTTATTGACAAGAATGATCCGGAGATCCTTATCATTCACGGAGATGCAGACAATGTGGTGCCTCATTGCCAAAGCGTCCGCCTGAAAAACGCTTATGACAATGCCGGAGGGATAGCTACCTTCATCTCTGTTCCCGGTGGAGGACATGGTCCCGGCTGCTTTGACACGCAGTACTTTAAGAATATGACCGACTTCTTCACTGTACAGAGCAGCAAATAATGCAAACAACTTTTTTAAAGAAATATTTATGTTCAGAAAAATTACATTATCAGTGACATTACTGCTGCTTGGAGCGGCAGCCGTTGCCCAGAACCCTATTATCCGCGATCAGTTCTCGGCTGATCCTTCCGCACTTGTGGTAGGGGATAAGATCTATGTTTTCCCTTCTCATGACATTCCTGCGCCTGATGACTTTCCCCGCAAGGACTGGTTCTGCATGCAGGACTATCACGTTTTCTCATCGGAGAATTTGACCGACTGGACAGACCACGGAGTGATCCTGGACCAGAAAGACGTTCCATGGGGGAACCCGAAAGGATATTCCATGTGGGCTCCGGACTGTGCCGAAAATAACGGGAAATATTATTTTTTCTTCCCTGATTTTATGAAAAGTGACGGCCAGGAAGGGCATTTTAGTCCTTTCCGGGTAGGGGTGGCTGTAGCAGACAGGCCCGAGGGTCCTTATACCCCGCGGGAAAAACCCATTGAAGGGGTCTTCGGGATTGACCCCTGCATTTTTGTAGAGGATGACGGACAGGGATACCTGATATGGCCCGCCAGAGGGATCAATATTGCAAAACTCAACGATGACTGGTCCCAGCTGGCCGAAGAGCCTACGCCGGTAGAAAACCTTCCTTCTCCGGGTCTGATCGAAGGCCCGTACCTGTTCAAGGCTAATGGAACATACTATATGACCTTCCCCTGGGCCCGTGAAGATACTGAGGTGCTGGCGTATTCCACGGCAGATAACATATACGGTCCCTACGAGTTCCGGGGTGTCTTTTTTGAAGAATGGCCAAACAAGTGCTGGACCAACCACCATTCGATCGTCAATTTCAGGGATCAGTGGTACATCTTCTACCACCATAATGACTATTCGCCACATTTCGACAAAAACCGTTCGGTATGTGCCGACAGCCTCTTCTTTGAACCCGACGGAAGTATCCGGATGGTGAAGCCAACCTTGCGCGGAATCGGCATTTCCAAAGCTACATCCGATATCCAGATGGACCGTTATTCCGAGATAAGTGAAACCGGTGCTGCCATTGCGTACTTGGATACTACCAACTATTTTGCCGGATGGAAAACTGTTTTCAGCAGTTCCGACGCATGGATACGCTATAACACCATTCAATTTGACGGCGGTTGCCGCGGAGCCGTACTACGGGTTAAGGCTCCCGAAGGAGGAACACTTATTCTGCAGAACGGACGGAAGATCGTTGCTAAGGTCAAGGTGCCTCCGACAGAAGAGTGGAAAGACATCCCGGTCCGTGTAAAAGGTATTAAAAAAGGCATACATCATCTGACAGTCAGATCCACTAGTGACAATGAAACCTACCTGGACTGGCTACGGTTTACAAAATAGATAAAACAATGAAAAAGCTTTTATTCTTGTTTTTTGCCCTGTTCCTTTTCAGCTGCGAACAGCCAAATCCTGTACTGACCATAGAAGGCGGAAAAGTTCAGGGCGTCAAAGCCGGGTCAAAGGGAGTGTATGTTTACCGGGGTATTCCTTATGCTGCCCCGCCTATCAAAGAGCTCCGGTGGAAAGCACCTCAGCCTGTTATTCCGTGGGAGGGGATCAGGATCGCCGATACGTTCGGGCATCCGTGTTTCCAGGCTGCACATTATCCCGGCGGTTATACCACCGAGTGGGGCTATGGAGACGAGTCCGCCTACAGTGAGGACTGCCTGTACCTGAATGTATGGACTAAGGCTCCCGGACAAACCGGGAAAAAACTTCCGGTTGCATTGTGGATCTTTGGCGGCGGATTAAGGGAAGGATGGGGTTCCGAACCCGAGTTTGACGGGGAAGCCTGGGCCGGCAAAGATGTGGTACTTGTCACGTTCAATTACCGTCTGGGAGTTTTCGGCTTTTTGACTCATCCCGAACTTGCGTCGGAAAGTCCTGAACATGTATCGGGAAATTACGGGATACTTGACCAGGTAGAAGCCCTCAAATGGGTGAAGAAAAACATAGCACAGTTTGGAGGCGACCCCGACAATGTCACCATTTTCGGACAAAGTGCGGGTGGACGCAGTGTAAAGACTCTGTGTGCATCTCCTCTCACCAAGGGTTTATTCAACAAAGCCATTATCATGAGTGCCAGCGGTTTAACATTGCCCGAGCCTGCTACTACTACGGCCCCATCTGCCATGTCGTCCTATATGCGTGCTTTTGCCCCTCTGACACTGGAAGAGTCATCACGGCAGACTAAAGATGTCATGGACTGGGCGGGTCTGACCGATCTTGAAAAAATGCGGGCCGCTTCTACCGAGGTTGTTTTTGCTTTGGGAAGTATTTATCAGTCAGTTACGGGAAACCGTCCCTGGATGTCCTCCGGACTGATCTCACCCGTTGTAGACGGGTATGTTTTGAAAGAAAGTTTTGATCAGGCCGCCGTCAGCAACAACCTGGCGAACGTTCCCTATATGATCGGGTTCACCCTGAATGACATGGGAAACATGGTCCCGGGCATTGCAGATTTCTGCCTGAATCGTGAAGAGGCAGGTAACAAGGCCTATGCGTATCAATTTGCACGTCCTCTCCCGACCGATGGCAGGGAAAATGTGCTGAAAGGGGCATTCCACTCTTCGGACCTGTGGTATGTATTCCAGTCGTTTAAGAATAGCTGGAGGCCCTGGACAGAAGGTGATTGGGATCTTTCAGAAGTGATGCTGACTGCCTGGACAAATTTTGCCAAATTTGGTGATCCAAATGGTCAGAATGATGTGTCGTGGACTCCTTACACTAAGGACAATCCCAATTTCATGATCTTCAAACTGGATGCAAACGATGTGGAAAATTCAGGAATGGGTGAGTCCTTAAAACCATGAAGAATAAAATTCAATTATTAGCCATTTTGCTATCTTTTTTAGTGATGGTCCCGACAGAATGTCTGGGACAATTCTTCGGTGACAGGAACATTAACAGGGACAGCCTTCTGAGGGTCAGAGACAGTCTGAACAAAATCACGGTGGCCGACCATGCCAATATGATGGATCAGCTGGGCATAAAGGCAGTACGTCCCGGACGTGACCCCAATTCCTCAGATCCGTCCAGGCAGCCGAACTACGATGAGTTGAAGGCCAACCCGTATTGTTTCTATCCCGATGCACTAACTACATTCGACGGAAAGAAAGTGAAGAATGCCGGGATGTGGAACAAGATCAGACGTCCTGAACTTGTCAAGGTTTTTGAAGATGAGGTTTACGGGCGTATTCCGGATAACGTTCCCGCCGTTCACTGGAAGACAATAAAGGAAGAGAAAGCCCATCTGGGAGGCATTCCCGTAGTGATACGCCAGCTGCTTGGCGTGGTTGATAATTCCACTTGCCCACAGATCTCCGTCGAAATTCAGGCACAAATAGTCTGGCCGGACAACGGCCGGAAAAACATGCCTGTCGTACTGGAGTTTTCCTGGATGATGACCGATCCCCGCCATCCGTTCGGGCAGGGGAAACCCTGGCAGCAACTGGTTGTGGAAAGGGGCTGGGCTGCCGCACAGATCGTCCCGACATCTGTTCAGGCCGATGGCGGTTATGGTCTGAGGGAAGGTATTATTGGCTTATGCAATCAAGGGGAATACCGCAAGCCTGACGACTGGGGATCGCTCCGGGCCTGGGGATGGGGTGCTTCCGAAATGATCGATTATTTCCGCACCGATGACCGGTTTGATGCAACAAAGGTGGCTGTTGAAGGGGTATCCAGATACGGCAAGGCAGCGCTGGTGGCCATGGCTTTCGATCAAAGAATTGCGGCCGGCTTTATCTGCTCCTCGGGAAAGGGGGGAGCTGCCGGGTGGCGAAGGGATTGCGGCGAGAGCATTGGCAATCTGACCTCTGACGGCGAATATCACTGGATGGCCGGTAATTTTATAAAATACGGGGCAGATCCGCTTTCCGAGGATGACCTTCCCATAGACCAGCATGAGTTGATCGCCTTATGTGCTCCGCGGCCGTGCTTTATTTCTGCCGGGAGTTTCGAAGCCGACAAATGGGTAGATATTGCCGGCATGTTCATAGCCGCTTCCAAAGCATCGCCTGTATATGAGCTTTTGGACAAGAAAGGGCTGGCTACAGATGTGCTTCCGGTGATGGACTTTGGATTGCTTGACGGAGAACTGGCTTACAGGCAGCATCACGGAGGTCATGAAGCCGGTCCCAACTGGCCGTTCTTTTTAGATTTTTTTGCGCGTTACATTAAACAGTAGATTCGCAGTAACGTCCCAGCTCAAGATACCGCTTGTAAGCCTTGTCGTATGACTGGACCATTTCCTTGCGGGGACTGTATGTTTTGGCAAAGCCCGAGGTCATGGCATGTTGTGCTTGCTCCACCTTTGTGTAAATACCTGCAGCAGTAGCTGCGAACATGGCGGCACCCAGCGCGCAGGCCTGATCCGTACGGCAAACCTCAATGGGCATATTCAGCACATCACTAAGGGTTTGCATCACGAACGGGGACTTCAGGGCAATCCCTCCGATCCCGATCACGTTGTCGATCCGGACTCCCTGACTCCTGAAACGTTCCACAATCGCCCTGGAACCGAAAGCGGTTGCTTCCACCAAAGCCTTAAAAATGTGTGGAGCAGAAGTGCCGAGAGTGATACCGGCAATGGCGCCTTTGAGCAGTTGATTGGCATCGGGTGTGCGGCGGCCGTTCATCCAGTCGGTGGCAATGAGAGCACTTTCTTCCACGGGAATCTTCTCTGCCAGGGCAGTCAGCGCCGGGATGATCTTTTCCGAAAGCTCATCAGCCAGGTTGGCATCCGGCAGCAGTTGTTTGAGCGGGAACTCAAGTACCCTTCTGAACCAGGCGTAAATGTCTCCGAAACCCGATTGTCCGGCCTCAAGGCCTATCATTCCCGGAATAACGGAACCGTCAACCTGCCCGCAGATCCCGCGGATAAGGTTAGATCCGATCTCCTCGTGCGAAGCGACCATGATGTCACAGGTGGATGTGCCGATAACCCTTACAAACGTATGTGGCGTAATACCTGCACCTACGGCACCCATATGGCAGTCAAAAGCGCCTCCCGCAACGACCACGTTGGTAGTAAGACCCAGGCGATCGGCCCATTCGGGAGACAGGGTACCTACGGGTTTGTCGGCCGTCAAGGTGTCTTCAAAAAGCCTGCTCCTGAAACCTGCCAGCAGCGGATCAAGCGCTACCAGGAAATCCTCTTCGGGCAATCCTCCCCAACCGGCATGCCACAGGGCTTTGTGCCCCTGTGCACAGCGGCTTCTGATTATCCCCGAAGAACTTTTTACCCCGGTGAGCAAGGCCGGCATCCATTCACAATGCTCTACAATGGAGTAGGCCTTTTCCCTTAAGGCCTTGTCTTCACGGAGAATGTGCAACGCCTTGGCCCAGAACCACTCGGAAGAATAAATACCTCCTTCATAGGCAGTGTAATTGATCTTCCACGTACTGCACAACTTGTTGATCTCATCCGCCTCGGCAATTGCCGTGTGGTCTTTCCACAGCACGAACATGGCGTTGGGATTTTCTGCAAACTCGGGCAGGAGGGCCAACGGCGTACCCGTTTCATCGGTAAAAGCAGGCGTGCTTCCTGTAGTATCAAAAGCGATCCCAACCACATTGGCAGCCGTGCCGGCGGGAGCCAGAGAAAGGGCTTCTTTTACCGAGTCTTCAAGCACTTCAATATAATCCAGGGGATGCTGACGGTACCTGTTTGCTGCGGGCAGGCAATATTTTTCCTCCATCCAGCGGGGATAGTATTTTACAGAAGTAGCTACCGTTTCACCCGTGCGGGCATTTACAACTACAGCACGGGCGGAATCGGTCCCGTAATCCAGTCCTATTACAAATTTATCCATACTAAGAAAGCGATTTGTTCAACATGTAGTAGATCTCGTTCAGTTG
Organism: Bacteroidales bacterium; assembly: GCA_011620605.1. GTDB lineage: Bacteria > Bacteroidota > Bacteroidia > Bacteroidales > UBA932 > DMER64. The sequence goes on from WOYW01000011.1 coordinate 74,646, forward strand.
CAGATCTTTCTTAAATGTATTGACGGTGGTGTTTTCATCAATAACAACCAGTTCTATCCCTGCCATTTCTGCGTAATCCTGCATGTATTCAACGGTCAGGTCGTAGGAAAAGGCGGTGTGGTGGGTACCTCCGGCAAGGATCCAGCAATTGGTCCCCACTTCAAAATCGGGCCGGGGTATCCAAAGGCTGGATGCCACCGGAAGTTTGGGAAGCGCTTTGGATTTGATACAGTCCACTTTGTTCACGATCAGGCGGAAACGATTCCCCATATCAATAATGGTAGAAGCGATCCCTTCTCCGTCTTTGGATGTGAATACCAGCCGGGCAGGGTCGTTCTTGCCCCCGATCCCAAGGGGATGCACTTCCAGACGCGGCTTTTTGTCTGTCAGCAATGGAGAAACCTCCAGCATGTGAGCCTGTAAGATTGCACTTTTTTTACCGTCAAAATGTATGGTATAGTCTTCCATAAAAGAACAGCCCTTTGGCATTCCTTGGCTCATGAACCACACTGTCCGTGTGAGAGCGGCCGTTTTCCAGTCACCTTCGGCACCAAAACCGTATCCTTCTGCCATCAGGCGCTGGCAGGCAAGTCCGGGAAGCTGGTCCAGACCGGCCAGATCATCAAAATTGGTAGTAAAAGCCTTGGCCCCTTTTTCTTCCAGGAACCGGCGCAGTGCAATTTCCTCGCGGGCGGCTCTGAGTACCTGGGCACGGTCTTTTCCGCTTTTTTTACAATTATCGGCAAAAAGGTATTGATCTTCGTATTCGGCCACCAGTGCAGCTACTTCTGCATCGGTAACCTGTGCCTGCACGGCAACCAGCTCGGCAATGGGACAATAATCCACATGATAGCCCAGGCGCATCTCGGCTTCCACTTTATCTCCGTCTGTTACGGCTACATTATTCATTTGGTCTCCAAAGCGAATGATCCTCATATCGTGAGCATCGGCCCAGGCGGCTGCAACACGCATCCATACGGCGATCTGTGCCTGTGCTTTTTCATCCTGCCAGTGGCCTGCAACCACTTTTCTGTTTTTGCGCATTCGGGTGACCATATGTCCGAATTCCCGGTCCCCGTGGGCACTCTGGTTGAGGTTCATAAAGTCCATATCCATGGTATCCCAGGGGATCTCTTTGTTGAATTGGGTATGGAAATGGAGCAAAGGTTTTGTCAGTGCCTGCAATCCGTGGATCCACATTTTTGCCGGGGAAAAAGTGTGCATCCAGGTGATCACCCCAATGCATTTTTCACAATTATTGGCTTCTTTGAAAGTGGCCGTTACCTCTTTCTCTGAATTTACCGTTCCTTTATAAACGACTTTCACGGGAAGGTTTCCTGATTCGTTCAGTCCCTTTACCATTTGGTTGGAATGAGCATCCACGGCTACGACCGCATCTCCTCCGTACAGGAGCTGTGCTCCTGTTACAAACCATACTTCATAATTTTCGAATGCCATAATTGAATTATTTGATTTAGATTTATACAAAGTAAAGAAAAATGGCTATGTACAGAATGTAATAAGAATTCAATTTTATGCAAAAATAGTCCATTAGGAAACTAAAAAAAAATATTTTATCCATATTTGAATTTCAAAAAACAATTAAAAATACAACATATATGATAAAATTGTTAGCTGTCACCTTGTTGTCTTTATTGATCCACGGTTATCCCATTGATCCCGTACCTTTTACCTCGGTAAAAGTCACTGATGCTTTCTGGGGACAACGTCTGAAAGCCAGTCGGGAGGTCACCGTACCCCTTGCTTTCAGCAAATGTGAAGAAACAGGTCGTTATGATAATTTTGTAATGGCTGCCAATCCCGGTGAACAGAACAAAGTAAAAGGATATTCCTTTGACGATACCGATGTATACAAAACCATAGAAGGAGCCAGTTATTTGTTACAGACTTATCCCGACAAGGAACTGGAAGCATACATAGATAGCGTGCTTGTACTGGTGGCTGCCGCACAGGAACCCGACGGGTACCTGTATACGGCACGGACAATGAATCCTGACAATCCCCACGATTGGGCCGGAAATAAAAGATGGGAAAAAGTGGAAGAGCTGAGCCATGAATTTTACAATCTGGGTCACATGGTAGAAGGGGCCATAGCCCATTACCAGGCTACCAGTAAAAGATCGTTTTTGGACATAGCCATCCGCTATGCAGATTGTGTCTGTCGTGAGATAGGAGACGAGCCCGGACAGGTCGTAGCCGTTCCCGGACACCAGATTGCGGAAATGGCACTTGCCAAACTCTACCTGGTTACAGGAGATGAGAAATACCTTAAACAGGCCAGGTTTTTTCTGGATAAACGAGGTTACACCTCACGTAAAGACATATACAGCCAGGCACACAAACCTGTTGTAGAGCAGGATGAGGCGGTGGGTCACGCAGTACGCGCTACCTATATGTATTCCGGGATGGCAGATGTGGCAGCCCTTACCGGAGATAAATCCTATATAGATGCCATAGACCGGATCTGGGAAAACATTGTCACAAAAAAATATTATGTCACCGGTGGCATAGGGGCGACCAGCCATGGTGAAGCTTTCGGGGCTGATTATGAACTGCCAAATATGACTGCTTATTGCGAAACCTGTGCAGCCATTGGGAATGTATATATGAATTATCGCCTGTTCCTGCTGCACGGCGAATCGAAATATTACGACGTTTTAGAACGAACATTATACAACGGGCTTATTTCCGGTGTTTCGCTTGACGGAGGAACTTTCTTTTATCCAAACCCTTTGGAATCCACAGGTCAGCAAGAACGCCAACCCTGGTTCGGTTGTGCCTGCTGTCCGTCCAATATTTGCCGGTTCATACCCTCTCTTCCCGGGTACATTTATGCCGTAAAAGACAACAGCCTGTTTGTGAACCTTTTCATGTCCAATACGGCAACCATCAAGATCCAAGGTAAAGATATTATCCTGAGCCAACACACAAATTACCCCTGGGACGGCGATATTAAAATCACTGTTGACAAAACTTCCGGTAAAAACGTAACCCTCAGGATCCGAATTCCTGGATGGGTACAGAACCGACCGGTTCCCGGAGATCTTTATTCATATGCAGATGATATAAAACCCGCTTACCGTATTAAATTGAACGGATCTGAAATACCCGGAACGCTTAGTGACGGATATTTTTGTATTGACAGAAAATGGGAAAAAGGCGATTGTGTTGATGTGCATTTTGATATGGAAGTCCGGATCGTTACAGCCAACAAAAAAGTTGTTGCCGACAGAGATCGTGTGGCCGTTGAAAAAGGTCCTCTGGTATACTGTGCCGAATGGCCTGATAATAATTTTGAATTACATAGTTTACTTGTGAACCGTACGCCGGAATTCAGGGCAGTCCCCGCCCCAGAAAAGCTTTATGGTATTAATCTGCTGAAAACATATGCCCAGGTACTGAACTACGATAATGACGGTCGACTTGTAACCAAAGACGTTACCCTTACACTCATCCCTTATTATGCGTGGGCACACAGGGGGCCGGGATCCATGATGGTGTGGTTGCCTTGGGATGTCAGTGTCGCGAAACCCGTCATACCTTCCTTGCCGTAATATTTGAGATATCATTATGATGAAGAAACTATTTATTATCAGCACCGTTTTGCTCCTGAACGTTGCCGTTTCTAATGCCCAGGGAACGGTGGAAGATTATAAAAGAGCCTACTCACTTGCCAAAACATTCAGTCGTGAAAACGTATACTATTCTGATGTCAGACCTGTCTGGATTAAAAACTCAAATTCTTTTTGGTACGTCCGGAATACACCACAAGGGCGTGTCTATGTGGTGACAGACGCAAATAAAAAAACAAAAGTTCCGTTGTTTGATCACAAAGATCTGGCAGCCTCTCTTTCCAAAACATCCGGGAAAGAAGTCACCGCTGACAAACTGATGTTGGAAAGGCTGCAGGTCAACCGGACCATGGATACCCTGAAATTCATTTTTGAACGTCAGAACTGGACTTATTTTGTTAAGAAGAACATTCTGAAAAATGAGGGAGAGATTTCTGTGCCACCTCCTGGTCCCCATTGGACAGTGGTTGACGAAGAAAAAAACGGAGACCCCGTTATTTCACCTGACGGGAAGTTTTCTGCCTTTATTAAAGATAACAACATTTATATTAAGGGAATCGTTACCGGTAAAGAAAAACAGGTGAGTATAGATGGAACAGACGGTAATTATTATTCGTCATACATCACCTGGTCACCCGATTCCAAAAAGCTGGCAGTTAATAAAATCCGTCCGGCAAAAAAAAGATACATTTATTATGTGGAATCTTCTCCCGAAAGCCAGTTACAACCCGTTTTGCACCAGTTGGAATACGCCAAGCCGGGAGACGAACTGAGATTTAAACTTCCGTGCGTCTTCAACATAGAGAACGGAAATTCGTATGCGGCTCCTGCCCAATCTATTTCACCTCAATATGAAGTGGGGAACCTTGAATGGAACAAAGCGGGGACGGCCGTGATGTTCGACTTTAACCAACGGGGACACCAACTTTACTGTATATATGAATTATCTGCAGAAACAGGACAGCTTCGTAAAATTATTGAAGAAACAAGTAAGACTTTTGTTAATTATACACGTTATTTCAGAAAAAACCTAGCAAAAGGGAATGAAGTCATCTGGATGAGCGAAAGAGACAACTGGAACCATCTGTACCTTTACGATGTGCAAACGGCATCGGTCAAAAACCAGATCACCAAAGGCCAATGGTATGTAAGAAATGTTATTCATGTGGATGAAGAGTCCCGTACTATCTGGTTCACTGCCAACGGGATGGTCCCGAATGAAGATCCGTATCTTGTCAGGTATTACAGAATAGGATTTGACGGAGAAGGGTTAACCTGCCTCACTCCCGAAGAAGGGACTCACCAGGCCTGGTTCTCTGACGATATGAATTACCTGGTAGACGTGTATTCCATGGTAGACAAAGCTCCTGTTGCCGTGTTGAGGAATGCCGCCGATGGAAGTATTATTATGGAGCTCGAGAAAGCCGATATCTCCGGATTACTTGAAAACGGATGGAAGGCCCCCGAAGTATTTACTGCAAAAGGACGTGACGGCGAAACCGATATCTGGGGCATAATCATTCGCCCCGTAAATTTTGATCCTTCCCGCAAATACCCGGTTATTGAATATATTTATTCCGGACCCGGTAGCCACTATGTACCCAAGAGTTTTATTTCCTACAACCGCAATATGACATCGCTGGCCGAACTGGGATTTATTGTAGTGCAGATTGACGGGATGGGAACTTCGTTCCGTTCTAAAGCTTTTGAAGAAGTATGTTTCAGGAACCTGGCCGACTCGGGATTTCCGGACAGAAAATTATGGATCAAAGCTGTTGCAAAAAAGTACCCCTATATGGATATTGACCGGGTAGGAATATTCGGTGCTTCTGCCGGAGGTCAGGAATCCCTTACTGCCGTGCTGCTTCATCCTGAATTCTATAAAGCGGCTTATTCTTCCTGCGGATGCCACGACAACCGCATGGATAAAATATGGTGGAATGAACAATGGCTGGGATATCCCGTTGGAGATCAATATATTAAAGGATCGAATGTTGAAAATGCCCATTTGCTGGAGTGTCCTTTAATGCTTGTGGTGGGAGAAATGGACAATAATGTAGATCCGGCATCCACCATGCAGGTGGTAGATGCCCTTATAAAAGCCAATAAAGACTTTGAACTGGTTGTATTGCCCGGGGTTCGTCATACGATGGGCGAATCGTACGGAGAGCATAAAAGATATGATTTTTTTGTGCGTCATCTTTTAAATGTAAATCCCCCCAAATGGCAGGAACTGGAATGATCATATAACAATATATCCAATGAACAAAAAACTATTGACCGGATGCGTGACTCTTGTGTGCATTTTTCTTTTCTGCGCTTGCACACGAACCCCATCGTTATCGGTTTCGGGCTTGTATTCCGATAATTTCGAAGCAGAAAAAAACGGACAAAAAACAGGTCTGTATATTTTAAAGAATGATAAAGGCATGGAAGTGTGTGTTACAAACTTTGGGGGACGTGTTGTTTCCATAATGGTCCCGGATAAAGGAGGCACACTGCTCGATGTTGTTCTGGGATTCGACAATGTGACCGATTATATGGAAATCCCCTCCGATTTTGGTGCTTCCATAGGAAGGTTTGCAAACAGGATTGCCCAGGGACGCTTTACCCTGGACGGGATAGTCTATGAATTGCCAAAGAATAACTTTGGACATTGCCTGCACGGAGGTCCCAACGGCTGGCAATATAAAATTTATGAAGTGGAAAAGGTTTCTGACAATTCCATTACACTTGTGATGAATTCCCCGGACGGAGACGAATCGTTCCCCGGCAATCTGACAGCTAAGGTTACTTACACCGTGACTCCGGACAATGCACTGGAAATAGACTACCAGGCTACGACCGATCAACCCACGGTCATTAATATGACAAACCATTCCTATTTTAATCTGAGCGGGAACCCACTAAACAACATTCTTGATCATATTCTGTACGTAAATGCTTCATGTTTTACGCCGGTTGGCCGAACTCTCATTCCTACCGGTGAAATAGTATCTGTTGCAGGAACGCCAATGGATTTCACCGTACCAAAAGCGATTGGAACGGATATAGACAATACGGAATACGAACAGATCAGGTTCGGGAACGGTTACGATCATAACTGGGTACTGGAAACGAAGGGAGATATGAGTGTTGTGGCTGCTACTTTGTATTCGCCCGTAAGCGGTATAAAGATGGATGTCTATACAGATGAGCCCGGAATCCAGATATATTCAGGCAATTTTCTGAACGGGACTGTAAAAGGAAAACACGGCATTACCTACCAGAGACGTGCTGCCGTGTGTCTTGAAACACAACATTATCCCGATTCGCCAAACCGTCCTGAATGGCCAACCGTTGTCCTGCGGCCCGGGGAAACATATAAAAGCCAGTGCACTTATAAATTTAGTACATTAACATTGTAATAATCAATTATATGCAACTACTAGATTGGATCGTAATTTTTATTTTTGCACTGGTGTTGGTGGGAATCGTTGTGTGGGTGGTGAAAAAGAAAGCAAAAGATTCTAAAGATTATTTTCTGGGTGGCCGCGATATTACCTGGCTTGCCATAGGGGCGTCAATTTTTGCATCCAATATTGGATCTGAACACCTGATAGGCCTGGCCGGAGCCGGGGCATCAAGTGGTATGGCCATGGCCCATTGGGAGATCCAGGGTTGGATAATCTTGTTGCTAGGATGGGTATTTGTACCATTTTATTCACGAAGCATGGTCCTGACTATGCCGGAGTTCCTGGAACGCCGTTACAATAAAGAATCACGTACAATATTATCTGTTATTTCGCTTGTAAGTTATGTACTTACTAAAGTAGCAGTGACCGTATATGCAGGAGGACTGGTCTTCCAACAAGTATTTGGAATAGACGAACTGTGGGGTATAGATTTCTTCTGGATCTCCGCTATCGGACTGGTACTGATCACAGCTCTGTATACTGTACTGGGAGGTATGAGGTCTGTTTTATACACATCGGTTCTTCAGACCCCGATCTTACTTATTGGTTCACTGGTCATTGTGGTACTAGGCCTGAAGACAGTCGGAGGTTGGGATGAAGTGTTGGCTGTCTGCGGCGCTACACCTGTAAATGAATACGGAGATACCATGGTCAATCTTATGAGGAATAACAACGATCCTGATTTTCCCTGGCTGGGAGCCCTGGTGGGGTCTGCCATAATAGGGTTCTGGTACTGGTGTACCGATCAATACATAGTACAGCGTGTCCTGTCCGGGCGTAATCAGAAAGAATCTCGCAGGGGAGCCATTTTCGGGGCCTATCTAAAACTGTTGCCCGTGTTTCTGTTCCTGATTCCCGGGATGATAGCATTTGCCATGTCACAAAAAGGTGTAACAATAAACGGTCAACTTTTTGTTCTCAACACGGCAGATACCGCTTTCCCGCAATTGGTAGCCACTTTGCTGCCTGCAGGTATAAAGGGTATGGTGGTTTGCGGTATCCTGGCGGCACTAATGAGTTCTCTGGCATCACTGTTCAATTCCTCGGCAATGCTGTTTACAATAGACTTCTATAAACGTTTCAAACCCGATACTCCCGAAAAAAAACTGGTCCGTATTGGTCAGATAGCTACCGTTGTTATCGTGATCCTGGGAATTTTATGGATCCCGGTCATGAGGAGTATTGGAGATGTTCTATACACTTATCTGCAGGATGTTCAATCGGTTCTGGCTCCGGGTATAGCTGCCGCATTCCTAATGGGGATCGTGTGGAAACGTACCAGTGCCAAAGGCGGTATGTGGGGCTTGATCACGGGTTTTGTGATAGGACTTACGCGTCTGGGGGCAAAAGTGTTTTATACCAGTGTAGAAACAGCAAATCAATCAGGTCTTTTCTATAATGTTTTCTACGAAACTAACTGGCTGTTTTTCTGTGGCTGGATGTTCCTTTTCTGTATTCTTGTGATCGTACTGGTGAGCCTCTTTACCAGAGCCCCCGAACCTGCCCTTATTCAGGGGTTGGTATTTGGGACTGCCACAGATAAAGAGAAAGCCGAGACAAGAGCCAGCTGGAATGCATGGGATATCATTAACACATTGATCATTCTGGGAATAACAGCTGCTTTCTATTGGTATTTTTGGTAATTTAGCACCATGTTAGAAGCACTAAAAGAACAAGTATTCAAAGCCAATCTCATGTTGGTGGAATATGGTCTGGTAATCTTTACCTGGGGAAATGTTTCAGCTATTGACCGGCAATCGGGACTTGTTGTTATCAAACCCTCAGGAATAAGTTACCGGAACATGGCTACTGCTCAAATGGTAGTTGTAAATATGGAAGGAGAGGTAGTGGAGGGGAATCTGAGGCCATCCTCGGATACCCCTACCCACCTTGCCCTGTACCGTGCTTTCGATGGTATAGGAGGCATTGTCCATACCCATTCGTTGTATGCGACTTCCTGGGCGCAGGCCGGTGTTGACCTTCCCAATATTGGTACCACACACTCGGATTATTTTCACAGTGCCATCCCCTGTACCGCGGATATGACATCTGAACAGATCAAAGGAAATTACGAGTGGGAGACCGGGAACGTGATAATAGAACGTTTCAGGGATATGGACCCAATGCATACTCCTGCTGTACTTGTAAAAAATCACGGACCGTTTACCTGGGGAAAAGATCCTTTCAAAGCAGTGGAAAATGCCGTGGTTCTTGAACAAGTGGCTAAAATGGCCGCTGTAGCGTACGCTATTAATCCGTCCCTGGAAATGAATCTACAGCTTATTGAAAAGCATTTTGGACGCAAACACGGTTTGGGGGCTTATTACGGACAAAAATAACGTTGAATGAAGAAAATCTCTTTTGTTGCACCTGGTTTATTACTTTTCTTCTGCTTCATTTCGATAAATATCATAAAGGCGGAATCTGTATCGTACCGATTTCGCCATTTCAATGTTGAACACGGCCTTGCATCAAACATTGTAAGGAGTCTGTACCAGGATTCCCGGGGAATGATCTGGTTTGGCACCGATGAAGGTCTTAATTCTTTTGACGGGCGGGATATAACCAGGCACAAAATTGTGTGTCAGAATGCAAATGAATATGAGACCGATTATGTTGGGGCGTTGTATGAAGATCCTAAGGGCAAGTTATGGGTTGGAACTGAAATAGGAGTATGTATTTACGATATCAGGAAAAATTATTCCATAAAATTTGAAGTCAAAACAAAAGATGGATCTTTTATCAATTCAATGGTAAATAACATAGTCGAAGATAAAGACGGAAATCTGTGGATCTCATCCCAGAATCAGGGTGTCTTCAGATACAATCCCGACACAGAATCACTTACAATGTTTTCTATAGATGAATTCCAGAACTACATTTATACCATTCTAATTGATTCTGAGAATAATATTTGGCTTTCAGGCGGTTACGAACACAAGCTTGCAAAACTCGATAAGAAAAACGATTCCTTTGTGATCTTCCAACTGAAAAGCGAGGATCCGAAGTATGCTTCGCGTATCCTGGACATTTATCAGGACGCTTCAGGAAAATTCTGGTGCGGAACATGGGATGCCGGTCTGCAGATCCTGGATACTTATTCAGGAGAAGTAAAACCGGTCCGGATCAATCCCGACGGAAGGCCTATAATGCATATTCACAGTATCATGGAAATTGCACCCGCCCAGTTTTTTATTGGTTCTGACGATGGCCTGACCTGGTACAATTCGTCTACAGGAGAGCATTCTCATCATATTCCCAGTGAAAGAGATCCTTCATCTATATCCAATAAATTTGTTTATCCCATTCTACCGGACAAGGAAGGTGGCATCTGGATAGGGACCTACTACGGGGGAGTGAATTATATCTCTCCAAATAACGGGCAGTTTGAAGGTACTTCATGTGCAGAATACACCCAGTCCGGAAGTGGTAATATTATAAGCAGGTTCTGTGAAGACTCCCGTGGAAATCTATGGATCGCTTCTGACGATGGAGGGCTTGTGTATTATTCCCCCCACAACGGACAAGCCAGGCACTATATGCCTCAACCCGGGAAAAACAGTCTTTCTTACCACAATGTTCATGCGTTATGCTTCGATGACGATGATCATTTATGGATAGGGACGTATTCAAGAGGTCTCAATATACTGAATTTACGTACCGGACATTTTAAGCATTATATGCGAAGCAATTCGGAACATTCTCTGAATGACAACGGGATCTATTCCATTTTCAAGGACAAAGACAACAATATGTGGGTGGGTACCATGACTGGCTTGAATGTGTATGATCGAAGGACAGACGGATTCAGGCTTGTCCGTGACCTGGATGTAACAACTATAGACATAAAACAGGACAAAGAGGGTTTTATCTGGTTCGCTACGTTTGGAAAAGGACTTATTCGATACAACCCGGATAACGAAGAATGGAAAACATACGTGGTCAGATCTCCCAATACAAAACTAATGAGCAATCACGTAAATACTATCTGTATAGATTCCGATAATCAAATGTGGGTGGGTACGGAAAGCGGTTTATGCAGGTACGATAAAGAAGACGATTCACTAATATTACATTCTCTGGATATTCCAAGTAATAACATTCATTGTATCATCAGTGATAACCAATTTCTCTGGCTTACCACTTCTAACGGAATGGTCTGTTATTCACCCGATACGGGAAATTTCAAATTATTCACAACCACAGACGGACTCCAAAGCAATTCGTTTATTGTCAATTCCGGTGTGAAAACCTCATCTGGGAAGATCTATTTCGGATCCATTAACGGATTCAATGCATTCTTTCCACACAGGATTAAATTAAATTTTTATGTGCCGCCCGTGATGATCACACGTCTTGACATATCCAATAAAGAAGTGAACGTTTCTGAAGACGGACCGTTGAATGAAACGGTGAGCTATTGTCCCGACATTGATCTCACTCATAAAGACGACGTGGTAACCATTCACTATGCTGCTTTAAGTTACTGTTCACCTGAGCAAAATATGTACGCTTATAAATTGGAAGGTTTTGATAAAGATTGGAACTACGTAGGGAAACAGAACCGTGTGACATATACAAGTTTACCTGCCGGTAATTATGTCTTTCATGTGAAGGGTTCGAATAATGACGGCCTGTGGAATGAAACCGGTGCATCACTGAATATCACCATTCATCCTCCCTTATACCTTACTCTTCCCTTTAAGGTATTTTATTACTTATTGGCATTGTTTACGATTCTGGGAACTATCCGCATTTTTGTAAAAAACACAGAAAAACGTCACAAAGAGAAGATTCAGATGCTCAACCAGGAAAAGGAAGTAGAGCTTCACAATGCTAAGATACAATTTTTCACCACTATAGCACACGAAATACGGACCCCGGTTTCACTCATTCTGGCCCCACTTGAAAAAATATTGTTTTCAGGTGATACATTGCCGGAATCCATAAGAGAAAACATAAATATAATTAACCGGAACAGCCAGCGTCTTTTATTCCTGGTAAACCATCTACTGGATTTCAGAAAGGTTGAACAAAACGGGGAAGAAAGCATGTGCTTTACTTCTCACAATATATACGAATTGTTAAACGATATCAAGGAACGTTTCAATCCAACCATGGTACAGTCCGGGATTGATTTTGTTTTCAAATGCTCTGCTACAAACTTTATGGCCATGGTTCATTACGAATCCATCATCAAACTGGTAAGTAACCTGTTGTCAAATGCCGGCAAGTTTGCAAAAAGCCGGGTGGAACTTTCCTGTACTTTATTATCCGGAAATCATGATTTCCGAATTAGCGTGTCTGACGACGGGTGTGGCATAAAAGAAGAAGAAAAAGATTTAATATTCAAACCTTTTTATCAGGCTCAAGAACATATCGGAGGAACAGGAATCGGATTGAGCATTGTGCATAAGATAGTTCAATCTCACAACGGGACAATAGAGGTTGTCTCTGAACCGGAAAAAGGAAGCACGTTTATTGTCACCCTTCCTGTTGTCCAGAAAGAAAATGAGACAAAGATATCCTATGGAGAACAACAGGAACAGGATGATTTACCAAAGGATATTCTCTCCGAGATATCAGCACAGCATACCGGGACAAACAAGCCCGTGATGCTAATTGTTGAAGATAACGATCAGATGCTTAATTTCCTGGCAGACAGCTTTTCAGATGAATACAGTATCCTGACGGCAAGGGATGGTCTTGAAGCCAGGGAAATTTTAAAAGAAAACCAAGTGTCTATTATAATAAGCGATTGGATGATGCCCAATATGGATGGAGCAGCATTGTGCAGGGCGGTAAGGGAAAATACACATACCAGCCATATTCCCTTTATACTCTTGACGGCCAAAACAGGTGATGAAGCCCGTGTAGAAAGTATGAATTGCAGAGCCGATGCACATATTGAAAAGCCTTTTTCCATGCGTTATCTGAAAGCCTGTATCAGGAACCTGAGAGAGCTCAGGAACATGCTCATGCATAAATATTCCAAAATGCCGCTTGTTCCCCTGAGCTCCATAGCAAATAACTCCGTTGAAGAGCAATTCCTTATCCGTATGAACGAGGTTATTGAACAAAATTTCTCCAATCCGGAACTTTCTGTTGATTTTTTGGCAAAGGAACTTTGTGTAAGCCGTTCCGGATTATTTGCCAAGATCAAGAGTCTTACGGAAGTTACTCCCAATGAGCTTATCCAGATCGTTAGACTGAAAAAAGCGGCGATTTTATTATTGGAGAATAAATACATTGTGAGTGAGATCAGTTATATGGTGGGATTTAACAATCCCTCGTATTTTGCCAAATGTTTTCAGAAGCAATTTGGTGTCAATCCCGGTGAATTTGCTCGCTCACAGAAATAATTTCTTTATTGAACTCTTTGCATGTAGCACTCTCTGTTTTCCACGTTTAGCTGTTATAACGGTTCCGAGACCATTGTAACAATAATCCAGAAGAATAATAAAATAGTCTAGTTGTGTACTATCTTTTTATTCTTATGGATTATTGTATGGTAGTGTTTTTTTTTTAACTGTAACCTTTGTATAAATCATTATAAATATATCCCGAAACGATGAAAAAACTATCATTCCGAAAGACAATCATGTTGATAGCAGGAGGAATTATAATTATGTGCGCAGGTTGCAGCACATCAGATTCTTCCGATAACAAGATCCGGGAGGTCCCTTTTACAGAAATTCATTTTGAGGACATCTTCTGGGCTCCCAGAATTGAAGTAAACAGGACTGTCTCCATTCCGTCTGCCTTCCATCAGTGTGAAATAAACGGACGTTTTGATAACTTCGCCATTGCCGGTGGATTAATTGAAGGGGAACATCGCGGTGATTTTTCTTTTGACGATACAGATCCATATAAGGTTATTGAAGGGGCATCCTATTCTCTTGCCTCCAAATACGATCCCGAGTTAGATCATTATCTTGACAGTGTGATCAATATTATTGCCGCTGCTCAGGAGCCCGACGGTTACCTTACTACCTGCGTGACGAACAAAGTAGAAAGATTATCGGGGTGGTGGGGCTCTTCGCGCTGGGAGAAGATCAACAGTCATGAATTGTATAACAGCGGACATATGTACGAATCTGCTGTAGCTCATTACCTGGCAACAGGAAAAAGAACTTTTCTGGATGTAGCAATCAAAAACGCAGACCTTATCTGTGAAGTTTTCGGTTCCAACGAAGGACAGAAACACGTTCCCTCAGGGCACCCTATTGTAGAAATGGCACTCGCCAAATTATATAAAGTAACGGAAGAGGAAAAATACCTGGATCTGGCCAAATACTTTATTGAAGAAACCGGCCGCGGAACCGATGGACATAAACTCAACGCATACAGCCAGGATCATATGCCCATTCTTGAGCAGGAAGAGATAGTAGGACATGCTGTTCGTGCAGGATACCTGTATTCTGGAGTGGCTGACGTGGCATCGCTTAGAAATGACCAGGAATATTTCAAAGCTTTGTGCCGTATCTGGGATAATATGGCAGGAAAGAAGCTTTATATCACAGGAGGAATAGGATCCCGTTCACAGGGAGAAGGGTTCGGTCCCAATTATGAATTGCACAATCACAACGCTTATTGCGAAACATGCGCTTCCATTGCCAATGTGTACTGGAATTACCGTATGTTCCTGGCAACCGGGAATGCCAAATATATGGATGTACTGGAACGGGCTTTATACAACGGGGTAATTTCAGGGGTTTCTCTTAAAGGAGATGAATTTTTCTACGACAACCCGCTTGAATCCATGGGACAGCACCTGCGTCAGCCCTGGTTTGGTTGTGCCTGCTGCCCGGGAAATGTCACCCGCTTTATGGCTTCTGTACCTGGTTATGTGTATGCCGTCCAGGGGAAAGATATATATGTGAATCTTTACGTTCAGGGTACTGCACAGGTCGAGACTTCAGCCGGAGAAATTACATTGGAACAAGTAACAAAACATCCATGGGAGGGCAATGTAAAACTGAAAGTTAATCCTGCCGAAGAGACAAAATTTGCATTAAAACTACGTATTCCGGGCTGGGCTCAGGATGCGCCTGTTCCCACCGACCTCTATTCGTTTGTAAACGGAAAAGGAAAATATACCATTAACGTGAATGGAAAGAAGATTACACGGAAACCCCAAAAAGGTTATGTAACTGTAGAGAGGTCCTGGTCTGAAGGCGATCTGGTTGAAATTGAGTTTCCTATGGAAGTACGTCAGATAAAAGCCCATGAAGCAGTAGTGGATGACAGGGGAAAACGGGCTATCCAACGCGGTCCCATTGTGTATTGCATTGAAGGTAAAGATCAGAACGATAGCACGGTTTTCAACAAATATATACCTGAAAACGCTTCATTTACAACTCATTACGACAGAGAACTTCTCAACGGTGTTACTGTACTTACCGGAACTGCAATACAGGTAGAAAGAGACGGTCGGGAAGAAAAAGTCCCTCTTATCGCTATTCCATATTCAACATGGAACAACAGGGGTGCCGACGAAATGGCCGTTTGGATACCTCTGGCTGCTGAATATGCCCGCCCAGTACCGGAACCGACAATAGCATCCAGGGCCCGTCCGGCAGCCGTCAGAAACAGGCGTCATCAAGACACCCCTGCCGACCAGAAAGGAGCTCTGGAAGAACTCAGAGGATGGGCCTTCGGATTTAACGATCAATGGGATCCCATAAATTCGGCAGACCGTTCCAAACCATATCTATACTGGTGGTTACGCTACGGAAGTGAAGAAACGGTAGGGTATGTGTTTGAAAAGCCTGAATATGTGGGAAGTGTGGAGGTTTATTGGCTGGATTTTGATCATTACGACGGCAGTTTCCGTGTACCGGAAAGCTGGAAATTATACTACGAAAAAAATAACAAGTGGTATCCGGTGGATGCCACAACTGAATATACAGTGCTTAAAGACTGTTATAACAATCTTGAATTCAAACCGGTGACCACCCGTGCTTTAAAACTGACTGCAAAATTGCAGAAAGGTGAATCCGGAGGGATTATAGAATGGAAAGTCAACGAACCCAACCTATAAATAATTAATCTAATAAAAACCAGAAAATGATTGTAAAAACTATTCTCAATCAGATGGCTATAAATAAAGTCATACTGAGAGCGGTTGTATCAGTTCTTCTGATTTCCTGGATTGGCGTTTCATCTGCTGAAGCTTATGCTGCTGATGCCCCGCAATCCTTTAAAGTTTCCGGTCTTGTTACAGACACAAACGGAGAACCGATCATTGCTGCTAACGTTTTTGAACCAGGCACGCACAATGCTACCGTTACTGATGCAGACGGGAAATATGCCATTACTGTTTCAGGTCCCCAGGCTACGATCTCAATTTCTTACATTGGTTACTCAACACAAATGGTAAATGTATCGGGCAGAGGCTATATTGAAACAGTTCTTCTGGAAGACCAGCAGTACTTGGATGAATTGGTTGTCATCGGTTACGGTTCTCAGAAAAAGAGCGACGTAACCAGCTCGGTTGCCAGTGTAAAATCTGAATCGTTCAACAAAGGTGCCATCCTGGATGCCGGTCAGTTGGTACAGGGAAAGGTTGCCGGTCTGCAGATTTCGTTACCCAGTGGAGATCCGACGGCAAGCACCGCTGTAATGCTTCGCGGTACTTCGTCCCTTAAAGGATCCACTACTCCTCTTATACTTGTGGATGGAGTTCCGGGATCGTTTTCCACAGTTGCTCCGGAAGACATTGAAAGCATCGATGTACTTAAAGACGGTTCTGCGACTGCTATTTACGGTACCCGGGGTACTAACGGTGTAATCATTATTACCACTAAAACCAGCCGCCGTGATATGCCTACTACCATTGAATACAACGGATACGTTTCCATTTCCCACCAACTTAAAAAAGCCGATTTCATGAGTGCAGAAAATCTTCGTTCACGCTGGGCGGAAGGGTGGTCATTCTCCGGTGCAAACGACCAGGATTACGGTGCAACCGTCAATTGGCTTGACGAAGTAAGCAGGACTGGAATTGCAAACGTTCATAACGTTACCCTGAGAGGCGGGTCAAGTCAGACCAGCGTATTGGCAAACGTTGCCTATGAAGACCGTGAAGGAACGCTCAAGGCTTCAGGAACCACTAACTTACGCGGCCGTATGGAAATCTCTCATAGAATGTTTGACAACAAGCTCATCACCAATGTGTCTTTTATTGCCAACGAAAGGACTACAACACCTTCTTTCAATACGAATGTGTACCGTTATGCTTGTATCCAAAACCCGACACAACCTGTATACAACGAAGACGGAACCTATGTAGAACGCCCGGTATATTTCTACGACAATCCTGTTTCACTGATCAACGAAACCATAGGCGAAGGCCGTTCACGCAATCTGCGTTTTACGGGAAGGGTGGAATTCCGTCCGGTAGAAAGCTTTGCAATAAAAGCCATGTACACACGTAAGGGCCAAAGCTACCTGAGCGGTTATTACAATACCAAGAAACATCCGAACACTACAGAATACGGGTACAACGGTTATGCTTCCCGTTATACCTCGGATTATGTCAACAACCTGGCCGAGATCACGGCCGAATGGAATGAAAATTTAGGGAAACATTATGTAACAGCTATTGTGGGATACAACTACGAAGACAATACCTCTCAGAACTACGGCGTGTCTAACAGGAATTTCCCGACAGATGCCTACACTTACAACAACCTGGAAACCGGAATGGGCCTGACAGATGGAAATGCAACTATGTATTCCTATAAGGCTTCCGATAAACTTATTGGGTTATTCGCGCGGGCAACTTACAACTACGACGACCGCTACCTGTTAATGGTTTCCGCACGTTGTGAAGGTTCTTCAAAATTCGGTGCCAATCATAAATGGGGGACTTTTCCCGGCGTGTCTCTCGGATGGAGGCTCAACAACGAATCATTCATGAAAGATTTTACCTGGCTGGATAACCTGAAATTACGTGCAGGTTACGGTGTAACCGGGATCAACGTGGGTGATCCGTACCTTTCTCTTTCTTCGCTTTCCTATTCAGGTTATTTCCTGTACAACAATGAATGGATCAGCACCCTTACTCCGGTACGTAACCCCAATCCCGATTTGCGCTGGGAAAAGAAACTGGAGTACAACCTTGGTCTTGATTTTGACATGTTTGGCGGACGTTTGGGTGGTGCCATTGACGTATACCGCAGAGACACCAAGGACGGTCTTTGGGATTACTCGGTACCCGTTCCTCCATATCTGTACGGATCAATTACTGCTAATGTAGCCCAGATCCGTAATACCGGTGTTGAAATAATGATCAACGCAGTACCCGTCAGAAACGACAATATGGAATGGAGCTCTAACCTTTCCTATTCGACCAATAAGAACGAAGTAGTATCTATCTCTAATGATCAGTTTTCCATGTCAACCGACTGGTTTACCTCCGGACATACCGGTGAACCCATCCAGACCACTACACACAGGGTAAAAGTGGGTGATCCCGTAGGTAATTTCTACGGATTGAAATCTGTTGGTCTTAATGCAGACGGTAAATGGGTGGTAGAGCGTCTGGAGAAGGATGATGAAGGCAATATAACCAATGTTTACTACGACCTGGCCGAAGATGCAGGAGACGAAGACTGGCAGGTTTTGGGCAACGGGGTTCCCAAACATTATCTGAACTGGAATAACTATTTCAGATACAAAAACCTGGACGTATCAGTCACTATGAGAGGTGCGTTTGGGTTCCAGATACTGAACTACCAGGAGATGTACTATGCTAATCCCACCATTCAGTACAATGTCTTGAACAGTGCTTTTGACAAACATCCCGTAGTGGATATGACTACCGGGCAGCCAACGGGCCAGGAAGTGGTTATTAACGATTCACAACGTTATGTAAGCAAGTATATAGAAAATGGCGATTATTGGAAGATAGACAACCTGACGATCGGGTATACCTTCAATACATCTAAGATAAAACACATCCGCAATATACGTGCATACGGTTCCTGTTCCAATCTGTTTACATTTACCAAGTATACCGGCCTGGATCCTGAAGTCAGAATGACAGGTCTGGATGCCGGTACGGACAGCAGGGACAAGTATCCGACTATACGTTCCTATACTTTCGGGCTAAATATTACATTCTAACAAGCGTAAAGAATATGAAAAAATTTAAAATAGGAATCCTTGCCATTATCCTGGCAGGAACCACACTAACTATTCAAAGCTGCTTTAATTTGGATGAAGAAGTGTTCTCCGAAGTCACGGAAGCCTCTTTCATTCCTACGGATAAAGACGTAGCTGCTCTTATGGCCAGTGCTTACTCACCACTTACTTATATTCTCAATTGGCAGGGTTATTTTGATATACAGGAAGAGCCGGCTGATAATATTATTACTCCTACACGGCCTAACGGTTGGGACGATGGAGGTACTTACCGCAGAATGCATCAACACCAGTGGACTAATCAACAATGGCAGCCATGGAATGCTTATCTTACTGCATACGAGGGGATTAATAATGCAAACCGTGTGTTGGACCAGGTTAAAGACGGGTCTCTGCCCGTGGGCGATCTTTACGATGCAACAGTGGCTGAACTGCGTGCCATACGCGCTTTCTGGTACGCCATGCTCTTAGACACACACGGTAATGTTCCTATCGTAACTGCTTTTACGGACGAAATACCTACCCAGTCAACCCGTAAGCAGGTTTACGACTTTGTGGTCGCTGAATTGGAAGAAGTTGTTAGTGGTCTGAGTGAGCTGACAGATGCCACCACCTATGGTCGCATTAACAAATGGGCTGCCTATATGACCCTGGCACGTGTTTATCTGAATGCCGAGGTATACACAGGTACTGCTCAATGGGAAAAGGCCCTTAATTGTTGCAACGCTATCATTAACTCGGGCAATTTCTCGCTTTCTGCCGATTTTTCAGACAATTTTAAAAAAGACCTGGATTATACCAACAGCGAAATAATTTTTGCCGTTCCTTTCGACAATATACTGGCCGGAAGTTCTCAACACATGAAATGGTATCCTCCCGTTTCCAGGTTTGTTTTCCAGTCCAAATTCCAATGCTGGGGCGGTTCCTGTGCCAATCCTCAATTTATCAATTCCTACCAGCCCGGTGACAAGCGCCTTGAAAGAACCTGGCTCATGGGACCCCAATACGATCCTGCCGGGAATCTCATCTGGACATGCAGAAACTACCTGCCTTCACTTACCTGTAATAAGGACGGTGTCAATTATGCCAGCATTGATTATGGATACCGTGTATTCAAATGGGAATTCGACAACGTGACATCATACTATTGGGGCAACGACTTTGCATTTTATCGTTATGCAGAAACGCTGCTTACCAAGGCAGAATGCCTGCTTCGTCTGAACCGTGACGGAGCCGAAGCTGCTAAGCTCGTTTCTCAGGTACGTGCCCGCGTATTCGACAATCCGGCAGAAGCCACTGTTACCGAGACCGACCTTAGAGCTAACTCCAGGATGAACTACGGTACACTGGATTGGGATAACAATATAGCCGATCCCGGAGATCAAACACCTGTGGAACTCGGCGGTCTGTATGATGAACTCGGTTGGGAATTTGCCTGTGAAGCACAACGGCGCACCCAAATGATCCGTTTTGGAACGTTCAGCACAAAGAACTGGTTTAACCATTCGGCTATCACGGATGGTCATACACAGATATTCCCCATTCCTCTGGAAGAGATTCAGGCTAATGCCAACCTTAAGCAGAATCCTGGTTACTAGATAAGTTAGGTTAGTTAAATGAGGTGAAATTGCCCCGTGAAAATGGGGCAATTTCTTCTATAAAACACGATTTAAAATGACAAAACAGACATTAATTTTATTACTTATCACCGTAACATGCGCATTTTCTTTTGTGAACAATGCCACGGCTCAAACCATTACAACGCCACCCACAGAATTGAACCTCCATCCGTTCTACAAGAAATACATAAATGTAAACGGAATACACCTTGTTTCTTCTCACCGGGTTCCCGACTCGGCTCTTGTTGCCGCTTATAAAACACTCGATGCACTTACGGGATTTCTCCCGAAAGAAGTGCTCAAGGCCATGACCGATCTCAATACACGGGTAGGTGTTATGGCCCGTTACGAAGGCACAACCGATATTCCCGAGCATGCTTACCTGGAAAACGACACCACTTTGAACTGGGATGTTCGTGCCAGAGGCCTGGGCGGAGACCGCGATTTGCCTATGTCAACTTGTGCCGAGGAAAATATTCTGGCTTACCAGATAGATAAGTATCATGAAGAGGACATTATGATACATGAATTTGCGCATTCCATCCATCTGATCGCCCTTATTCACGTATACCCCGATTTCAACAAACGTCTCCAAAAATCTTTGGATGAGGCAATTAAGGAAGGAAAATGGAAAAACACCTATGCCGCCACAAATGTGGCTGAATATTGGGCAGAAGGCGTTCAGGCATGGTTCAATGTGAATGCAGAAGTACCGGTTCCCGACGGCAAACACAACCAGATCAACACACGGGAGGAACTGCTAACATACGACAAAGAATTGTATGACATTTTAAGTGAATTTTTTCCGGAAACGAAAGAAAGCATTTCCCGTCATAAATACGTAAACAATTATACGGTGACACCAAGATAATCATTGAAAACATAGGGTATTACGGTAGATACTGTAGATGTCTTAAAGTATTTTTGGTAATTTAGCACTGTAGAATAATCTATTAAAGATAATTGCGGTGCTTATGAAAGTTCCAATTTTTTTTTCTTTTTTCTGTTGATCCTGAACCCGGTGGACGGATTACGAGCGCAAGCTTTCCATAGTGACAATGGTGACGGCACATATACCAATCCGTTGATCCCGGCTGATTTTCCGGATCCCGATGTCATATTGGTAGGTGACACTTATTACATGGTTTCAACCACTATGTTCGTGTTTCCCGGAGTCACCGTGTTAAAATCTTACGATCTTGTTAACTGGGAATATTGCAGCAATGCAGTGCCTAGGTTCGATTTTAGCCCCTGTTATGATATGGACGGATGCAACCGTTACGGACACGGACAATGGGCAACCAGTTTCAGGTATCATGACGGGATCTTTTATTTACTCTTTATAACACTTGACGAAGGGGGATTTCTTTGTTCGGCAACGAATGCCGAAGGCCCCTGGGAGATTAGAAGATTGCCGAAGGGGTTTTACGATCCCGGCCTGTTTTTCGATGATAACGGAGAAATTTATGTAGCTCATGGTTATGGTGAAATAAGCATCACCCCACTGGATGAGCATTTTGCTCCTGCATGGTCTGATTCCCTGGTTTACATCGGCACCATCCGCGACGGACTTGAAGGAACTCACGTATATAAGATAGACGGGTATTATTACCTGTATTGTACTTACGGAGGCAGGGACGGCATCCAGGTGGCATTACGCTCCAGGAACATTTACGGACCATACGAAGAGAAAATTGTGTTACATGACACCGTTCCCGGAGTAACTTTTGGAATTCACCAGGGAGCGCTCATTCAAACGCAAACCGGAGAATGGTGGACCGTACTTTTTGTTGACAGCGGTCCGTTGGGGCGTTTTCCCTCTTTACAACCGGTCAGCTGGGTGGACGGATGGCCGGAGGCCGGTATTGACGGTAGGGGAGTGATCACTTACAAAAAGCCCGATGTGGGGAAAGTATACCCTGTAAAGCAACTTCCAACATCAGATACTTTTAATGAAACTGCATTAGGTATGCAATGGGGGTGGAACCACAATCCCGACCCGGAAAAATGGTCATTGACACAACGTCCCGGCTACCTACGCCTTATAACCGGGAAAGTGGTAAAAATTCTCACAGAGGCTTCCAATATGCTTACTCAAAGGCCTTTTGCACATTACGACAAAGCCATTCCGACCATTGGAACGACCAAAATGGAAGTGGCTTGCATGAAAGATGGTGATATTGCAGGACTGGCAGTATTCCAGGATCCTTACGCATATATAGCCGTGAAGCAGGAAAAAGGGGTCAGAAGTCTTATTATGGTCAATAACGGGGAATTGATCGCTTCTGTTCCGGCAGGATCAGCTGCGACCATATACCTGAGGGCGATCCTGTCAAACGCAACGGAAGAAGCAAGTTTCGAGTATAGTAATGACAATAAGGAGTATAAGCGGATAGGTGATAACCTGAACATGCAGTTTAACTTGACAGTGTTCACCGGCAATAAGTTCGGACTGTTTACCTATGCGACTGCAGATCCGGGCGGTTATGTTGATTTTGATTGGTTTACAATGGATTAACTATGGAAATGAAAAAAAAACCCTCCATTGTTTTATTTCTCATCCTTTTTTGTCTGAACAATTCCCCGGCCAACGCCCGGGAAGAATCTTCTCTGAAACTCTGGTATGACAAGCCGGCAACCCAATGGGTGGAAGCATTGCCCGTAGGGAACGGTCGTATGGGAGCCATGGTGTATGGCGATCCTTCCCGCGAAACATGGCAGTTAAATGAAAATACGGTCTGGGCCGGGCAGCCGAACCGCAATGACAATCCCGACGCCAGAGAAGCTTTGCCTGAGGTCAGAAGGCTGATCTTCAGTCAACAATTCAGCGAAGCACAGGCTTTAATAGATCAAAAATTCATCACCAAAACGTCTCACGGGATGCCTTATCAGACAGTGGGCAACCTGCGTCTCTTTTTTCCGGGCCATGAAAATTACCTGGATTATTACCGTGAACTTGACCTGGAAAATGCCACCGTGTCATCGCGTTACAAGGTGGATGACGTTACCTATCAAACCCGTGTATTTTCTTCTTTCCCGGATCAGGTGATCGTTGGCCGGATCACCGCAGATAAAACAGCTGCTTTGCATTTTTCCGTCACTTTGGACTCTTTTCCCGGGGCAGAGCTGTCCACAGAGGGAAAAGACCAACTTGTTTTATACGGAACAACAAGTGATTTTGAAGGAGTTAAAGGAGCTGTGAAGTATTGTGCAAGGATAAAGATCTTAACAAAAGGCGGCTCAGTAACTGCCGGTGACACCGTTTTGACAGTGACAGGTGCCGATACGGCAACCATTTATGTTTCAATGGCCACTAATTTTGTCAAATACAATGATCTTGGAGGGAATTCCTATGAAAAGTCGGCCGCATACCTGGATCAGGCTTTACAAAAGAGTTATGATCATATCCTAAAAGATCATAGTAAGGACTATCAGAAATATTTCAACCGGGTACACCTGGATCTTGGAACGACCCAGGCTGCAAACAGACCAACGGATGAGCGGATTGAAAGGTTTTCCACGGAAGACGATCCGCAGTTGGTCGCATTGTATTTCCAGTTTGGACGTTATTTATTGATCTCTTCTTCCAGGCCCGGAGGTCAGCCGGCCAATTTGCAGGGGATCTGGAACAACCGGCTTTTTCCTCCGTGGGACAGTAAGTATACTGTAAACATAAACACGGAAATGAATTACTGGCCCTCCCAGATCACAAACCTTGCCGAGTTGGATGAGCCGCTGATCCGTATGACTGCCGAACTCTCACATACAGGAAAACAAACGGCCCGGGATATGTACGGAGCCAAAGGCTGGGTGCTTCATCATAACACCGACATATGGAGGATCAACGGTCCGGTTGACGGCGCATTCTGGGGCATGTGGCCCATGGGTGGAGCCTGGCTTTCCCAGTACCTGTTTGATAAATACCTGTATAACGGGGACACAGAATACCTGGAAGATGTATATCCTGTGATCAAAGAAGCTTCCCGTTTTTTTCTGGATTTTCTGATTGAAGAACCTCAGCACAACTGGCTGGTAGTAACACCTTCGGTTTCTCCGGAAAATGCACCCCGTGTTCATCCGGAGTATTCGGTTACTGCAGGGGCAACCATGGACAACCAGCTGATATTCGATCTGTTTACAAAAACCATAGAAGCCGCCCGTATCCTGAAAAAGGACAAATCACTGGTGGATAGCATTTTCAATAGTCTTGACCGTCTGCCTCCCATGCAGATAGGTTCATGGGGACAATTGCAGGAATGGATGTATGACTTGGACAGTCCCGGTGACAGGCACAGGCATGTTTCCCATTTGTACGGACTGTATCCTTCCAACCAGATCTCGCCGTTCAGAACGCCCGCATTGTTTTGGGCCGCTAAGACCTCTTTAGAGGCCAGAGGCGATGAATCCACGGGTTGGTCCATGGGGTGGAAGGTAAACCTGTGGGCCAGGTTACTGGACGGAGATCATGCGTATAAACTAATCACAGATCAGCTGTCGCCTGCTGTACAACCCGGCGGAAGACCCCGCGGAGGCACCTATCCGAACCTTTTTGATGCGCATCCGCCGTTTCAGATCGACGGCAACTTTGGCTGTACGGCCGGTATAGCTGAAATGCTGCTTCAAAGCCATGACGGAGCCATTCATTTGTTGCCGGCACTTCCCAAAGCATGGAAAAGAGGCACGGTAAGGGGATTGAAGGCCCGCGGGGGATTTGAGATAGGCCTTTCATGGGAAAACGGGATCCTCAACTCGGCAATCATAAGATCCTCTCTGGGAGGGGTTTGTCGTCTGCGGTCCTATGTTCCCCTGTCAGGAAAAGGCTTGAAAAAGGCACGCGGTGTGAATCCCAATCCGAACTTTTTTGTAGCTGGTGTAAAAGCGCCTCTTGTACACTCAACAAATAACGCTGTTGAATCCGGACATACGAAAGTTTATGAGTACGATATCCGTACAAAAAAAGGAGATATTATTCAGATAACAGCCCCGGGAATCAATTAATTGCCGCTCTTTTCTTACTTTTGTGCCCGCATGAGAGGAGAAACCATAGCTATTGGAGTGGCAGTTCTTTGGTCATTGAACGCCCTCTTTTTTGAACACGCCAGCAAAAGGATCGGGTCTTTAAATCTGAACCTGATCCGTCTTGTTTATGCATTTTTATTCATCGGATTGACTCTATGGGCTACCAGCGGCAGTTTTCTGCCCAGGAATGCCGACAGGGCCACCTGGGGCTGGATGTCTTTATCCGGTTTCGTGGGCTTTGTATTAGGCGACTATTTCCTGTTTGCTTCCTATACCATGATCATGGCCAGGTATTCCCAATTGATGATGACACTGGCGCCCCTTTTTGCCGCGGTTTTCGGATTCATACTCCTTGGAGAACAGATGTCCTGGCTTTCACTGATAGGTATGTGCCTTACATTGACCGGCATTTCCATATCCGTATTAAAGAAGCAGAACGGGATCGGGAATAACAGGGTTCGTATGGAACTTCCCCTAAAAGGAATATTGTTCGCTTTGATAGGAGCACTGGGACAAGGGGTGGGGATCGTGCTGAGCAAACAGGGGATGATCGCCTACGAACAGGTGTATTCTCCGGAAAGCTCGCTTTACATTCCTTTGGCAGCCACCCAAATACGTACGATTATAGGCGCATTATCCTTTGCGGCGATCATCCTTATAAGAGGCGTCACCGGAAACTTTATCCATTCCATTAAAGATAAAAAAGCTTGTGGAAGTGCTTTTGCAGGTTCCGTACTGGGACCTTACCTGGGAGTCACCTTATCCCTGATGGCGGTACAACACGCCAACACGGCCGTAGCTTCTACTATTATGGCTACGGTGCCTATAATGATACTGGTTCCCGAATACTTTATCCTCAAACGCAAGGTAACCTGGCAGCAGGTAGCCGGAGCGGTTTTAAGCGTTGGAGGAGTTACATTGTTCTTTATCTGATAATCTGATACATCATGAAAAAGCTTATCATTCCTGTAATCTTGATCTTTATGGCATTGCCTTTACGATCTCAGCAAAAAGAAAGAAATTACCGGCTCATGGTGCTTGATATAACCACCAATGAACTGATACCGGTAAAAACTTTCCCCTACCAGGTGGAAGCACCCAACTGGACACCGGACGGGAAATGGCTGGTCTACAACTCGGCAGGAAAACTCTTCCGCATCTCGCCCGACGGCAAGGACGGTCCGTTCCAGATCCCCACCGACTCGATCACTCATTGCAACAACGACCACGTCATCTCCTCCGATGGAAAAGAGATCGCCCTGAGCAGCGGCACGGCAGAAGACTGGCGCTCCCGCATTTACATCGTTCCTTTTGAAGGAGGAGAGCCGAGGCTGGTAACCCCCCTCGGGCCAAGTTACCTGCACGGCTGGAGCCCCAATCAGAGTACGTTGGCGTATTGTGCCGAGAGGGACGGGGAGTACGACGTATATACCATTCCGGCCGGCGGTGGAACTGAAACCCGCCTGACAGATACTCCCGGCCTGGACGACGGCCCCGAGTACACTCCCAGCGGAGAGTACATCTGGTTCAACTCGGTCCGTTCCGGCCTGATGCAGCTCTGGCGCATGCGCGCCGACGGCTCGGCACAGGAACAAATGACCTTCCATACGAAGATCAACTCCTGGTTTCCGCACGTTTCCCCCAACGGAGAGCATGTGGTTTATATTGCCTATTACGTGGGCGATCTGAAACCCGACGAACACTTGCCGGACAAGAACGTGGAACTGCGCCTGATGCCCGTTGCGGGTGGTCCTTCCCGCCTGCTGGTCAAGCTCTTTGGCGGTCAGGGCACCATAAACGTCAACTCCTGGGCACCCGACAGCCGCCAGATCGCATTTGTGTGCGTTGCACCATTGATTCTTTCAGCTGATTCTTAGCGTTTTACGAAATTGGTGCCCCCAGGGTAAGACGCACACTTTTTTGCTATCTTAGTAGCATGAAAAAATTGCAATTTCTATTATTGGCGTTATTACTTACCGCACCGGGCCTGGCCGGGGAATCGACCGTGCAAAGCATTGTGAAACAACGTATTCGGGTGATCATTGTCAACGATTTCGGGGGAGACCCGGATGGGCTGGTGCAGCTGGCACATCATTTATTATGCGGTTCTACTGAGATTCGCGCGGTTATCGGATCGCATCTTACGGAAACCACGTCTTTTGACCGTGAAGCGGACCAGGTGGAGCTGGCCTGCCGCAAGGCCGGGGAGGTTGTGTCATTGCTGGGAATGGAAAGCCGTGTGCCTGTCTTGCGGGGTGCGGCAAAGGGGATGACAGACCCGGGAGTACCGGTGGATTCTCCGGGTGCCCGAAAGATCATAGAAGAGGCGTTGCGTACCGATACCGACATGCCTTTATATGTGGTTTGCGGATCGGGACTGACCGATGTGGCCAGTGCCTGGTTGATGGAACCCTCCATTGCCGGTCGTTTTACCCTGGTGTGGATAGGCGGACCTGAGTACGAAGGAATAGCCTTTCCGCCACCCGGATATTCAGAGGCGGAATACAATACGAGCATCTGCATCCCGTCCGTGCAAACGGTCTTCAATCATTCGGATATTCCTATTTGGCAGGTGCCCCGCAACGCCTACAGGCAATGCCTCTATTCATATTATGAAATTCAATCGAAGATCAAGACAGCCGGCCCGGTAGGAGCTTATCTGGCTCAGTCACTGGAAGAGGTAATAAGCAATATGAACCGGTGGGGCAACCCCATGGGCGAAACGTACATCCTGGGGGATTCTCCGCTGGTGCTGCTCACCTCGCTGCAAAGCAACTGGGAACCGGATCCTTCATCCAGCTTTTACCGCCTTGTCCCGGCTCCGCAGGTAGATAAGCGGGGACAATTTCTGGAAAACCCCGGAGGCCGCCCCATCCGCGTTTACGACCGCCTGGACGTGCGATTGATGTTTGCCGATATGGAGGCAAAACTGGAGGCTTTGGGCCGAGACGCATCCGCGCAGGAACGCCGTAACCCGTTTATCACACATATGTATACGGCCGATCCCTCGGCACGGGTTTTTAACGATACGTTGTTCGTATATCCTTCGCATGACCGGGATGATGCCGTGAACTTCAGCATGAAGGACTGGCATGTGTTTTCCACAACCGATATGAAGCACTGGACGGATCACGGGGTGGCTTTTTCCCTGGACGGTATCAGCTGGGCTTCTTCCCGGGCATGGGCTCCGGACTGCATGGAACGCAACGGCCGGTATTATTTCTATTACCCGGTGGAAGCCAGCAAGATCGGGGTGGCGGTGGCCGACACCCCGTACGGTCTCTTCAGGGATCCGTTGGACTCGGCATTGATCCACATTCAAAGCAAAGGGGTGGTGTGCGACCGGGATTTCATAGATCCGGCGGTTTTCATTGACGATGACGGCCAAGCCTACCTCTATATGGGACAGCTGGTTGTCAATGCCATCAAGCTGAACCAGGACATGATATCCTACGACGGGCAGGTGCACCTGCTGGAGGGTACCGATGATTTTTTTGAAGCTATATGGATGCACAAATACAACGGGACGTATTACCTGTCCTATGCGGCCGGGAGCGGGGAAATCAAATATTGCACGAGCGACAATCCCCTGGGACCGTTTACGTACCGGGGAGTGATCCTGCAGTCCATGAACAGCGGGACCAACCACCATTCCATCGTGGAGTATAAAGGGCAGTGGTATTTGTTTTACCACAACTCGGACCTATATTACAGGAACCACCCGGATTCGGTTGAGAAGTTCGGTTGGGGTCACCGGGGCAGCCCGCATCCTTTCCGCCGGTCTGTCTGTTTTGACAAATTGTACTATAATGAAGACGGGACCATACAGAAAGTGATTCCTACAAAATAAATGTGACCAAAACGTTTTAGCTATGGGAACTGTTCATTTGATCGCGGGTTTGTTTTTCATAGGTCTGGGTTTACTGGTAAAGGCTTATCCGGGGCTGATCGCAGGGTACAACACATTATCTCCGGAGAAGAAAAAGAACGTGGACATAGACGGGCTTTCAAGATATGTTCGTAATGGCTTGATCATTATGGGTGTTGCGATCATGGTAGGTTACCTGCTGTTTCGGTGGGCCGGATGGACCATACTGGCCAATATGGTGATACTGATTGTTACGCTGGTAGGATCGGTCATTCTCATGATGAGTGCAAATAGGTTCAACTTTAACAAGGAGAAGTATGGCATAAGCCACTATTTGATACTGGGGATCATCCTGTTTCTTTTGGCAGGTATCTTTCTGTTCGGGATCATGACTACAAAAACGCATTTTGACGGAGGCACAATTCATTTTACGGGTATGTATGCCACGGAAATGAAGGTCTCGGAAATTGAGAAAGTAGAACTTACGGATACCATTCCGGCCATTATAATGAGGACTAACGGGTTCAGTCTTGGGCCTGTGCATAAGGGGAAATATCAGCTGGAAGAATTCGGAAAATGCCGGTTGTACATCAATGCCGGCAAAGGTCAGTACCTGATCATTACGGATATTGAGGGATTCAGGACCATTTTGAGATACAAAAGAGACCGGGACAGCCGGAATATTTATGAGCAGATAGGGAAGATGCTCTCCGACTGATCCTTCCTGAAAGGCAGCGTTTATTGATCAGGGCGGTGCATACTGTGAATATCAGGACAAATGGCTTTAATCCTGAATACGTTGAAAATTGTTCCGTACGAGGCATTCTTTGGAGTTGCCGGGCTTCATGGTTTCTTTGGGGCTCTTTCGCGTTTCAGTTGAAGGTACCAGAGAATAATGACCAACCCGATTGAAAGACAGACAGTATAAATTATATCTCTCCATCCAACTGATTCTTGACTGAGTATCCGGCTAGTAATAAAACATGAATAAAACCAAAAGAATCCCAGTAGATGCCTCAGGTGTTTTTTTAAATCCATGGTTGTCAGATTGTTCGAAACAAAGATATAAAAAAATTATATTTGTGTAAAATTCTGTATACAAGAACGATATGAAAACAAGAATAATAGTGGCAAATGCGGTTAT
Source organism: Bacteroidales bacterium (assembly GCA_011620605.1). Lineage (GTDB taxonomy): Bacteria > Bacteroidota > Bacteroidia > Bacteroidales > UBA932 > DMER64. Next base: position 105,494 of record WOYW01000011.1, read on the forward strand.
TGTCATTTGTGTTTTCCTGGTATCGTACTTCTGGCTATTCCATCATATCTGGTGGGAAGCCCTGATATTTACACTTGTTATCTCCGGATTCTCAATACGGACCAGCAATACTGCAATAAAGAGATTGGAGAGAGAAATAAGGGTAATCGTGATCAAAAGTAAAATTTTCGACCATGAACCTCGTGAGTTTTCTTATCTATTCCAGCTTGTCGCTTATGGCATGAACTGAAAAGTCTCAAGAAAAAATGGAATGTCGCAGAAGAATATGATTTTACCTCACATTAGAATGCATTACTCAACCTTATCCTTCTCTTTTCTTTCTCTATAACGATCAAATAAGTAAAATACTAAGACCATAAGAAGCGAAACTATGGCCGCAGAAATCACACTACGTAAGGCAGGTCTATCGAATAGGAATAAACTGGATGTAAGAAAACCAGAATAAAAGATAAAAAATATCAGGTTATATTTAATTATTTTCATTACGTAATAATTTAATTTTAACAGTCTTATAAAAAAGGATCAGTGCAAGAGCAATATAAACAACACCAAATAAACAACCGATCCAAAAAGGAGGATCAAACCGATGAAGGATCAACATAAGTCCAAGAACAATGGCTATAGAAGTAGGAATACTGATTGAAGTATCATATTTTATTCTACTTCCGCAATTTGGGCATTCCCATGATGTAAAGGACGCTTCAGTAATTACATGATAAAATTTTTGTTTGTGGCTGCATTTGGGGCAGATAAATGTTTTTGTTTTCATAGGCATCTGGTTTTATATGATTAATCAAGCCACTTTTTATCCCTAATTGTCAGATTGTTCGCAATAAAGTTATAATTTTTTTAATGTATACTGCTGAATGGAAGAATGGATATACAGCTTTGTCCTCAAAACTGGCTTCCGTCCACAAAAAGGGGCCTAAATGTGGATGGATTGCGAAAAAACACCGGTGTGTAGTTTCTTGATTTTTGTTGACTACCTGGATGTCTTATCTCTGAGAAGAGTTGACTCGGTTTATAAATTATAACTGATATTTGTTGGTTTCAGAGTGTTATACCTAAGGTACGTTTACTTACCAAGTCTAATCCCTGTCAGGGGTTGACTGAGGGCAAAAGTAAACAGTTTTCAGGGATTTCGTCGCTGCGCTCCGACATCCCGGCCCCTGCGGGGGGCCATCCAACAAGAAGCCTGCGCAGCATGCTGCTTCGCTGCCTTTTCTGTAGCCGGAGGGGCATGAGCGAGCTCCTGCCCCTCCGGCTACAGAAAAGCCCTGCAAATTTTCATTCGCAGGGCTTCTTGTGATCCGGGCGGGATTCGAACCCACGACCCACAGCTTAGAAGGCTGTTGCTCTATCCAACTGAGCTACCGGACCCTATATTTGGTCGAACGGACCCCTCATTCGTTGTCCTGACCCTTCATCCAATCGCACTAAAATTCTCATACGGCCTTTGGGATCATTGGCCTTTCGATCACTTAGCCCCCCCTTCATTCAATCGCTCTGACCTCTCATAAGTAGTAAGGACTGCAAAGTTCCCCTTTTTTTGGGCAGGTTGCAAAAATACGGCAATTTTTTTAAAACTCGTCTTTTGAATGATTAATCTTCATCCATTTCATCAACTCAACCACTACAATTGGCACCAGGGACAGCCCGCCGGTAATGAGCCAGTGTGTCGTATCCATGTATACCGTACCGAATACTTTCATCATGCCCGGAATGACAAGTACTGCCAACAGCAATACGGCGGAAACCAGGATGGCCCCCAAAAGGGATTTGTTGCTCAGCAATCCTGTACGGAAAGAGGAGTGGATATTCGAATGGAGGTTGCGCACATGGAACAATTGGGAAAATCCCAGGACGGCAAATGCCATGGTTTGTCCCAGCGCATTCCCGCCGTCACGGTAGCCAACCAGGTAAGCGGCCAGCGAGATCAAACCTATGGTTACCCCCTGGTAAGATATGCGACGGATCATTCCACGGGTAAAAATACCTTGTTTGGGATCCCTGGGCTTGCGGGTCATGATATCGCTTTCCGCAGGGTCCATACTCAGCGCCAAAGCCGGCAGGCTGTCGGTCACCAGGTTGATCCACAGGATCAGGAGCGGAGATAACGGATTGCCCAAATTGAACACCGAGGCGATGAATATCAGTAATACTTCGCCCACATTCGCAGATAGCAGGAACTGGATGGCTTTCAGTATATTATCGTAGATCCGGCGGCCTTCCTGCACGGCTCCCACTATAGTAGCAAAATTATCATCGGTCAGGATGATATCGGATGCCTCCTTGGCCACTTCCGTTCCCACGATCCCCATGGAAACTCCAATATCGGCCTGTTTAAGCGCCGGGGCATCGTTCACTCCGTCCCCGGTCATGGCCACGATTTCTCCGTGAGACCGCCATGCCTGCACAATACGTACTTTATGTTCGGGTGCCACACGGGCGTAAACCGAATAATTCCTGACATCACGGTACAATACCTCATCCGGAATACCTTCAAGTTCAGATCCCGTTATGGACTTGTCTCCTTCATGATAAATACCAATTTCCCGGGCAATGGCAACTGCCGTAACTTTGTGATCCCCGGTGATCATAACGGGCCGAATACCTGCTGTTTTGCACTTTTTAACGGCATCCACCACTTCCGGTCGGGCAGGATCAATCATCCCAAGTAATCCTACAAAAACAAGGTCTTTTTCCACAGAACCGACATTCACCGTTTCAGGTACTTTTTCAATGTCTTTGTAAGCCACCGAAAGTACACGAAGAGCAGCTCTGGCCATACGGTTGTTCTCCTCTTCAATGGCCCGGATGTCTTCCGGTGTGATGGGACGTACTTTCCCTTGCATGAGAATATGGGTACACACACTCAACACCTCGTCCAGACCGCCTTTTACGTTCACCCGGAAAGTGCCGGAACCCTGACGGTTGATCACAGCCATTCTTTTCCTTTCCGAGTCAAACGGAACTTCTTCCACGCGCGGGAACTGCTCTTCCATCCGGCTTTTGTTCATGTTCAGGCCGAGTGCGACATCTACGATAGCGGTTTCGGTAGGATCGCTCAAGGTCTGGTGCGTGCCGTCATCCAGCATTTTCAGGTGCGCATCGGTGCATAGCAGGGAAGACCGGAGCAATGTGTTCAGGTCCGGATTCGTCTTTGTTGTCGGTTCAGAATCCGGCAAAACGGATAACGTGCGGAAATCGATCCGGTTGCCTCCGGTCCAGCCTTCGGTAATACTCATTTTGTTCTGGGTGAGCGTTCCGGTTTTGTCGGAGCAAATGACCGTAGTGCTGCCCAATGTTTCCACCGAAGGAAGCGTACGTACAATGGCGTTGAACTTAACCAGCCGCTGTACCCCAATGGCCAGCACAATAGTGGAGACGATCTGCAATCCTTCCGGAATGGCCGCTACGGCAAGGCTTACAGCCATCATGAACATTTCAAACCAGTTGTTTCCGTATAAAAGGCCTACCAGGAAGATTACCCCGCAGATCCCAAGGGCTATGTACCCCAGGACTTTTCCCAGTTGCCGGAGCCGTTTTCCCATAGGGGTTTCCGTATCTTCCGTGTTTTGCAGCATGTGGGCGATCTTTCCCACCTGGGTTTGCATGCCGGTTCCTGTCACCACTCCTTTGCCCCGGCCATAGGTTACCACTCCGGTGGAAAATGCCATATTATCCCGGTCTCCCAAAGGAATATCCGACCCTTCCAGGATGGTGTCAATTTTTTCTGCCGGGACGGATTCCCCGGTCAGCGCGGATTCCTGAATTTTTAAATTCACCGCTTCAATCAGCCGTACGTCGGCGGGCACTATATCGCCCGTATCCAGGATCACGATGTCACCGGGTACGATATCCGTGGAATTAACCTGGAAAACCTGTCCTTCACGCAGCACTTTTGTTTGCGGGGAGCTCATCTTTTTGAGGGCTTCCATAGATGCCTGGGCTTTTTTCTCCTGCACGGTCCCAATGATTGCGTTGATCACCAGTATACCCAGGATCACGAAGGTTTCCATGAGTCCTTCTCCTTCTACAACCCCGATAACACCCGATACAATAGCAGCAATAAGCAAAATGATCACCATACTGCTCTTGAACTGTTCCAGAAACATGGACAGGAGCGATTTTTGCTTTTTTGTTTCCAGCCGGTTGTACCCGTGTTCCGAAAGACGTTTTTTTACTTCTTCTTCTGAAAGACCGGTTTCGGCCTTGACCCCAAACTGTTCCAGCAGGTTTTCAACGGATTGATTGAAAAATTGATCTGTTTTCATAATGCCTCCCGGTTTCCGGTCACAACAGTGCTGGACTGGTAATCGTATTCAGATCCTGCGGTACTGTGGGGAATGGAATAGACGGCCATGGTAATCAGTGCTGCGGCAAGATACAGGTAACGCCTCCAACGGCAAAAGCCTGCCGCAGAACAGGGGATACGGTTCATGACATAAGCAACTACCCACGTAATGAAAGCCACCAGTGTTTTGGTATCGGTCATGTCTCCGCCCAGGGGCCATCCGGACCACCATACTCCAAAGGCATATTTCTGGACCAAAGGTCCCAGGATGAATCCGCCTGCAAATAAGATAAATATGGTCGCCAGGGCGTACGGATTAATGCGTACGTTCCCCGCAAACGTGTAAAGTCCGGTAAAATTGGAAAACAGGAGGGTAAAGAACATTAACATAATATGCAGTATCAGGATCACTGAAGGAACATGGTCCCGGAACCGGAGTATGTTGTGTTCAGAATTTACCACAACCCCTTGGTGCCCTATGAGCTGCAAATAATAGGAAATCTTCCCGGCAGCAGGTTGCACGGGAATTTCCGCATTTACCAGCAATTTGTCGTCATCTGTTGAAAAAGTGGGCACCACCGGAGCATAATCATACGTGCCGGGATACCGTTTGTAATAAAGCACGGCCCCAATAAGCTTCTCCTGATCTTCAGGCGTACAACGGATCTCTATTGTAAGCGGGGTAGTAGAAGATTCATTCTTTGGTCGTACCAGGCTGCGGGGAAAAACCGCTTTAAAAGACCCCTCGCTGACCTCCATAAGCTCTTTGGAAGGATGGCTCGGCCCGGTGCTTCTCTGAAAAAATACGGCGACCAGGGTGATGACAATCGCTATGGCCCAGCTGATGACTCCTCTCATAATTGAACTACCAAATGGTGTAATGCATCATTCCTGCGGACAATGATACGGATCCGTTGTCCTTTTTCAAGTTCCCCCAGGATGTCCATATATTCGTTAATATCTTTAACCGGCCGGTCATTGATCTGTATTACTACATCGCCGTCCTGCATACCTGCTTTGTCCGATGGTCTTCCCTTAATAATGGTACCCGCGCAGAATCCTTCTCCTTCGTATGTGAAGTCAGGTATAACCCCAAGGCTTACCTTAAAGGCGGCCCGTTCCATGGAGGATTCGGGCTGCGCGGTTTCCCGGTATACAGGATCAAAACCTTCCCGGGCAACAGCCCCGGCGACCGACACAGCATAAGAAACAATGTGTTCCAAACCCTGGAAATTGATCTTATCAGGAGTGTCAAATGGCGTATGGTAATCGGTATGCGCATCGGTACTGAAAAAAAGCACCGGGACCCTGTGGCGGTAAAAGACGCTGTGGTCCGATGGGCCGTAACCGCCCGGAGACGTTTTTAGCACCAATGGCATTGATCCGTCCAGGCAGGCTGTAAGCAGGGAATCAGCCTGCTCAAAAGTGCCTGTCCCGCTGACCTGCAGAACGCTGTCGCGCAGCCTTCCCACCATGTCCAGATTGATCATCAAAGAGGGCAGCAGTTCCAACTTTGCCAGGGTGTCTGCCAGTTTGGCCGAGCCCAGGGTGCCTTTTTCCTCCGCCCCGAATGCAGCAAAAATAATGTCTTTGCCCATTTTTCCGCGGCCGGCCCGCCCGGCGAGCAATCGTGCCGTTTCCATGGCTGCAGCGACTCCCGAGGCGTTGTCGTCGGCTCCCGGGTGAATGGCCAGGGTATCGGGCCTGAGACTTCCCGAACCTTGTCCTCCCATACCCAGGTGATCGTAATGGGCACCAATCATCACGGACCCGGCATTCTCTGCTCCCCGGAGTATCATGACCACGTTATAAGATTCCATATCCCGCACCCGGAAACGGTGCAGCGGTCCTTCCTCAAATATGGGTTCAAATCCGTATTCCTCCATGCGGCGTGCAATGGACAGGGCTAAAATCGAATCCTGCCGGCTGCCGGCTTCACGACCTTCAAAACCGGGTTGGCAAAGATGCATAAGTGTTTCTTCCAGCAGACGGATGTCCGGCTGACGGCTTTTCTGGCCTCTGCAAGAAAGAAACAGCACGGTGATGGTAGCCATCACCGCGCCGGTTATGAGAGATCTGAATTTCATTATTAATCCAGTAATTCAGCTATTTTAGCTTTCATGGCTTCTCCACGCAGACCCCTGGCAACAATGGTTCCGTCGGGTCCGAAGAGAATGATATGGGGAATGCCGTTAATGCCGTAAATATCGGTGGGAATGCTTTGTGCATTGATGATAGAAGGCCATATAACACCCAGATCTTCAATAGCTTTTTTGGTGGCTTCCGGTTCTTCCCATACGGCTACGCCCAAAACGGTAAATTTTTCCCCGTTGTATTTTTCATAGATCTCGCGGATATGAGGGATCTCGCGTTTGCAGGGTCCGCACCAACCTGCCCAGAAATCTACCAAAACGTATTTTCCTTTTCCAATATAGTCAGAGAAGGAAACACTTTGTCCGTCAGAGTCTTCAATGGTGAAATCGGTAAACATCATGCCTTCGGAAGTCTGTTTGAGGGCCTGACGCTGCTTGATGATCTTTTGAATGGTGTCCCTGGATGTGACCGTTTCCCCGGCTTTTTCAAAATATCCGTCCAGGGCATTTGAATCACCGTAATTGGAAAGGTACATCAACGCCATGGTTCCCACGTCATTGTTAGAATTGGCCAGGAATATGTTACCAATCTCTTCCGTGAATTTTGGGGTCCAGACCGTATTGAAATACGCTTCTTCATCTTCGCCCTGGTAACCCATAATATCGTCCATCAGGTTGTTGTATGTGGTAACAAGTGTTCCCAGTTCTTTGTTCAAAGGAGTTCCTTCTCCCAGTGCAACTTGTCCGGGCTGTCCCAGATCAATAGTGATATCTCCGCCTTCCAGGATTATTTGGCCGCGGGAACGTTCCCCGGTTACAAGGCATAATACAGGTTCTTCTGTTTGTCCTGAGAATACGGCTGTTTTGTCTGAGATCACAACGCTGTCCAAAACGCTGCCGTCGTGGGAAGCTACGATCCTGGCGATTTTCCCGTTGTAAGAATCGTCCGGGAAAAGGGCCGTGACATTATAAGATTGCGTACTGCAGGAACTCAACAGGATGATACCCAGCAGGGGGATCAAAGTGTAAAGTGATTTTTTCATAAAAAGTAATATTAGTTAATTCAAACAAAGATAGTGTATTTTAGTGTATATCCAGTCCCATGCGCATATAAACCATATGTTTCAGCGTACGGGCGATCTCTGTGAAATACTCTTTCACTGCTTTTACGCTCCCGGGTAAGGCAAAGATCAGGGAGTTCCCACCCACACCGGCCAGGGAAGCGCTCAGCAATGCGTTGGGATTATCGCTCCCGTATTTCATGCGTACATATTCCATGATCCCGGGGATCTCTTTACTCAACACTTTCCGGACTTCGGCAATGGTAATATCCGAAGGACCTAAACCCGTTCCTCCTGTGGTAAAGATCATATCATATCCGGCACGGATGTGTCTTTCCAGTTCCGAACGAAGCATTTCCGCATTATCGGGGAGCAGGACAGATGTCAATGTTAAGTGCCAGTTGTTGTCCCTGCAAAAACCGGAGATCATTTGTTCCAGTTCCATGCCGCTACGGTCCTCGTAAATTCCTTTGTACGCCCGGGTGCTAAGGGTTATGACAGCTATACGGTATTCTTTCGGAACATAAACGAGTTCATCCCCGGGCTTCAGGATGCCTCCTGAAAGGACGCGGGTAAATATGCCTTCCTTTGGCATGACGCAATTTCCCGTTTTTTCCTGGACGGGACATCCAGGGCCGTGGCATTTTTTTCCTATCTGTGTGACTTCCAGCAAAATATCTCTGCAACGGAACCTGTCTCCGGGTTTGCAATGTTTCAGGTCCGGGGTATTCAAATCTGGATTTCCCGTGGTGGTGATATTTTCGGCAAACGATCCAAAAGGGAATTCTGTCGGATCAAGCTCCATCATGCGGTAGGCCTCTTCCCCAAGCAGGCTTACCTGTCGGTGCCAGTAACCGGCGTGGGCATCGCCTTTGATACCCCAAGCATCCAGTTCTATGAACGGTTGTGATTTTTTGACAGTCCCAGTTTTTTCAGAGACGTTAACAGAACGTATTATCATAACGTTATTATTTTTTCCTTTGATTTTTCCAGGAGCCTGATCTCCGTGATCTCCATATCTTTATCAACCGCCTTGCACATATCGTAGATAGTCAGCAGTGCCACGCTTACAGCAGTAAGGGCTTCCATTTCCACGCCCGTGGGACCTGTACAGCGGGCTTCTCCAAAGGCTTCTATCCCGTTGCTGCGCATTTCAAACGTTACATCGGCCTTTGACAGCGGTATGTTATGGCAAAGCGGGATCAGGTACCCGCATTGTTTGGCGGCCGAAATGCCTGCCAGGGCAGCCGTTGTCAGCACAGATCCTTTTTTCATTTTGTCTTCCCGGATCAGGTCCAGGGTTTGGGCCGACAAACGTATGAACCCGCAGGCTTTTGCCTTACGAAGGCTGTTTTCTTTGGACGAAACGTCTACCATATTCAATTGTCCGTCCTCGAGCGTGTGAGAAAATTGTTTTTTCATGACCATTGTTTTTTTTTATCCGCCCAGGTAATTGAATGAATCGCATGTGTTGGAGCTTCCTGAAGCCGGTTTATTTTGAAGTGTGGCATCCAGGGCTTTTTCAGCACCCAACACCCTTATGTCGTATCCGATGTTGTTGAACAGGCAGGGTTTAAGCATACCCGTGGAAGTCAACCGGATCCGGTTGCAATGAGGGCAGTCCCCGCCTTCCCCGCCTTCCACCTTGGTAAAGAATCCCTTTTTCAGGTCCATACAGTGTATCAGACGAAGTTCAAGATTCTCCTTTCGTGCGAATGCACGGAGTTTTTCCAGTTCTTCCTGCCCGGTTTCGGGCATCAAAACGCAATTGATCTTAATGGGGGAACCCGGTCCTCCGAATCCTGCTTTTTTTGCATCCCGTATGCCTTCCAGTACCTTGCCGAGTTCTCCGCCGCGCGTCAGGGCTTTATACCGCTCCGGGTCCAGTGTGTCCAGGCTTATGTTGAGCCGGTGCAGACCTGCTTGCCTCAGATCCCCAGCTATTTTCGGCAACAGGATCCCGTTGGTGGTCATGCTCAGGTCCCGGATACCGGGGATAGAAGCCAGGGAGCGGATCAGGGTTTCAATTCCTTTCCGGACCAAAGGTTCACCGCCTGTCAGGCGGACTTTGCTGATGCCCCGGTTCACCGCATAGCGTGTAAAATCCAGGATCTCTTCATAGGTAAGCATCTGGGAATGCAGAACCAGCGGGATGCCTTCTTCCGGCATACAATAGACACACCTGAGGTTGCAGCGGTCAGTGACTGAAATACGCAGGTAATTGATCTTTCTGCCAAATTGATCCTTCATCACGGTTAATAGAATAAGAGTATTTCCATGGTCTCTCCTTCTTTAATGCGGTCAACACCAACCGGGATCCTGCCCAGTGCATGGGCTTTGGCCAGTGAGGCCTGGTGAGCCGAACCGTTGTAGGGAAGGGGAGAGACCGTCCCGTCCGGGTTGATCTGTACGGGAATGTGTGTCATCCGGCTGCTGTTTTTTCTTTGGAAATCCCCTTTCAAAGGCAGGTTTGTGGAGAGGGGCTCCCAACGGGCTCCCTGCATAGCCGACAAAAAAGGTCTTACTATGAGCAGGCATTGTACGAAGGAAGAAACCGGGTTACCGGGCAGTCCGAATATATATTTTCCGCTTTCAGGTGAAACGGCAAAAGTGGTAGGTTTCCCTGGTTTTATGCGAACCCGGTCAAAAAGGATATCAAATCCCAATTGTCGCATGACAACAGGAACATAATCAAAGTCTCCTTTGGATACACCTCCCGATATGATGATTACACGATTTTCCTGAATTGCCCGACTCAGCAAGCGGTGTGTATCTTCAGGAGTATCTGCTGCGATCCCGTAATAAGTGGAAATGCCGTTGATCCGGTTTACCATGGACATCAATTGCCATGAATTGCTGTTATAGATCTTACCGGGTTCGGTGGCCTTTCCGGGCTCGGTCAATTCGTTCCCTGTAGAAATGATACCCACAGGGATGCACTGGCTGACCGTAATGCGGTCAATGCCGCAGGAGGCCAGTAAAGCCAGGTGCTGAGGCCTTAGAATGGTCCCTTTTTCAAGTACACGGTCCCCTTTTTTAAGGTCTTCGCCCTGTACCATGATATTGGACAAAGAGGGCGGTGGGCCGTAAATCAGTCCGTCACGTGTTGTGGCATTTTCCACTATCAGGATGGTATCTGCTCCTTTCGGGACCATCGCCCCGGTCATGATCTTACTGCACGTTCCGGGAGTGATCCGGTGTTTGGGCCGGTACCCGGCAGGGATCACCTCCAGGACTTTCATACCTTTTGATATGTCCTCTTTCCGGCAAGCATAACCATCCATGGCCGATTTGGAAAAGGAGGGGATGTCCTCAGGTGTGAACACGTCAAGAGCCAGCACACGGTTACAGGCATCGGTCAGCGCAATTTCTTCAGAACCGGTCGGAACGGCACTGTCCAGTACTATTTTCAAAGCCTCATTGAAATCTATCATAACTGCAAAGATACAATGCTTTTTCTTATATTTGCCCTGAAAGGAATAGCCAATGCACTACGGGAAGAACTATACATCCATACGCCTGATCTTTTTGTTTTTATCCGGTGTTATGTTACTTTTCATAGTGGCACCTCTGCTGGGACTCTTCTTTTCAACATCCGTTCCCGGTCTTTTTGAAACGTTTAAAGACCGTGAGGTTACTTCCAGTATCGGTCTGTCGTTGGGTGTATCGGCTTTGTTTACCATTCTGGCCGGTGTATTTGCACTCCCGCTGGCTTATATAATGGCCCGGAAAGAGTTCCGGGGTAAAGCTATCGTTCAGGGTTTGATTGACATTCCTATAGTATTACCTCATTCAGCCGCCGGGATCGCCGTACTTGGCTTCATTTCCAGGGATTCCGCCCTGGGAAAATTTGCAGACATCCTGGGATTCAACCTGGTGGGGAGTCCTTTTGCCATTGGGGTGGCTATGGCTTTTGTAAGCGTTCCATTCCTTATCAACGCGGCCCGTGACGGATTCCAGGCCGTTCCCGAGCGGCTGGAACAGGCGGCCCGTTCCCTGGGAGCATCTCCTTTCAGGGTTTTCCGTCAAATTTCACTGCCCCTGGCCAAGCCTTCTGTCATTACCGGATTGGTAATGATGTTCGCCCGGGGGATGAGTGAATTCGGGGCCGTTGTCATTGTGGCATATCACCCCATGACTACGCCCGTATTGATCTTTGACCGCTTCAATTCCTACGGCCTGGATTACGCCAGGCCGGTGGCCGTGTTATTTATTATAATATGTATCCTGGTCTTTATTGCGTTGCGACTGCTGGGCCGAAAAAGAAAAGAAACCTGATATGCTTTCCTGCAGAAATATGGAGTATTCGGTTGGGGATTTTACTCTCAGGGACTTTTCACTGGAACTGGAAAGGGGAGATTATTGCGCCCTGCTGGGGCCTTCGGGTTCCGGGAAAACGGTTATACTGGAACTTATTGCCGGGCTCAGACCGTTGAAAAAAGGATCTGTTTTTATTGAAGGGAAAGACCATACGCTCACACCGCCCCAACACAGACCGGTAGGTCTTTTGTTCCAGGATTATGCGCTTTTCCCGCATATGTCTGTTTATGAAAATATTGCTTATCCTTTAAATATAAGGGGAATAAACAAGATAGAAGTCTGGGAGACGGTACGTACTTTTGCTGCTGAGCTTGATATCTCCAAACATTTAAACCGGATGCCCGGCACATTATCCGGGGGAGAAAAACAACGCGTTGCCCTGGCCAGGACGTTGGTCATTCACCCGTTGGTATTGTTACTGGACGAGCCGATGTCCGCTCTGGATGCCCCGCTCAGGGAAAACTCCGTTGCTTTGTTGAATAATGTATCGGCAAAAGGGATTACCATTTTGCACGTTACACATGATCCCTCGGAAGTCTGTACTCTGGCTAACCGCCGGATATCTATTGTCCCATAACCCGCAGGATCTTCTGTCCCCCTTCGGGATCCATCAGGAAATGGGCAAATTTCTTGGCCAGTTCGGGATTCTCGGCATTGAGAGGTATGGTATAACTGTATACGATAGGCGTTCCGTTTACGGTAACGGAATCAGTAGGACTGCCGCCCCGGATCTTCAGGGTTGCCTGTGAATAATGTGAGGCCAGGGATCTATCTCCCAGGTTGATCCGGGCAGGCAATTCCACATAAAAGAGGTTGTGTTGCAGGGCTATGGATTTGTAAATAAATATATAGTCAATGGAGTGGTTGCCCAGTAAAGCCAGCAGATCCACTTCCTTGGGCCTGATAAAACGCCGGTCTTTTTTGGTGAAATCCGCTACCGTAAAAGAGCGTATGCCGGGCTTTCCCCTGTAATAGTCTTCAGCCAGTTGCAACATAAGTAGAGTGCGGTACCCGCAGGGATCCGCATTGGGGTCTGAACGACCGAAAAACACATCGGGTGATAGCAATATGTCCGGCCAGTTCCCGCTATTGATCTCACCGGCCCGGCGTGACTCACCGGTAAAGGCAATGACCATGCAGTTAGAGGCAAAAGTCTGGTTTATATAAGCATATTCGGGTATGAGTAATTTTTCAATAACCTGATAATCGGCAGATGCCAGGATATCGCAGGAACGTCCCAGTTCCGTGATCTTGCGTGCGCAATCCACACTGCCAGCCGCTTCCATACGGAATTGCGTTTTGGGATGCATCACGGTAAAACTGTCTGCCAGGGCTTTCATGGGCAGGGAAAGGCTGCCGGCATGAAATACCACCAACCGGTTCTCTTTGCCAGAATTTTGACAGGAAACGAAAGAAAACACCAGGAGGATCAGGATAAAGGGAATGATCTTTTTCATAACGTTACTGTGGATTTACAAGTCTTATCTCACCAAGACCTTTGATGCACCGGTCGGCAAAAGCATCGCCGGCGGCATAAAGTGTAAATGAATTTCCTTCTTTGACAAGCAGCGGTTCCCTGTGGTCGTTGCGGTTAATCAACTCGGCAAGGGAAAAGGCAGCCCGGTATCCGTCCACACCGGCTATGCTCATCATTCCGGAGCGTATGGCACGGTAATTATTCGAAGGAAACCAGGGGGCAAGCACCCGGTTGATCTGCCGGCCTTCGAATTCCCTGACTCGTTTGTATCCGGTGCTGTTTCCGTAAAACAGGGTGGTGTGGCTGATCAGGGGCAGATCAAGGGGCATGTCTGTAATCACAGCCAGGGTATCCTGCAGCAAAGACATGACAGCAAGCTTGCCCGGATCGTTCTCCAAAACTACGGGGTCTCTGTCTACTATATAATTGCCCTTCAGCGACCTGATGGTAATCCGCGAGGGGGATTTGATGTTTCTTTCAGAGATCAGATCCGATTCCACTACCAGCTGCGTTTGGTCGGGTAATTCCCATAATTCTCCCGTTTTGCCTGGAATGACTCGGGTTACCCGTTTGGCAATAACTATTCCATAGGGATTGGCCGAGTAAAAGATCTCTCCCCAGGAAAAGACGGTCATATCACCCTGTTCGTTCCGCACTTCTATGTAAATATCCACCGGGGGCCAAAAATCTTCTTTGCTGTCCTTATCAACTTTCAGTGTGCTTAGAATATCGCATAAGGCATATCCGTCGTAGCGGAAAGCCCCCCTGAAGGCGATGGAATCTCCTTCAGGACAGTAAATGGCTTCTTTAACGGTAACGGTCCTTAACGGAAACCGGGAAAGCTTGATCTCTGTTTCTTCTTCAACTTCCCCGTTAATCAGGAGTCTTTTAGGGCCGGGAAGGGTCGTGTATGCCTCCCTGTTGAAATAATTATTGGAGCCTGAGTTCCACACCAGGGTGGATCCGCTTATGGCATCCAGGTCCAGGGAAATGCATGAACTTAGGAGGCTGCAGGATAATAAGACAGCCGACAGGGTAAGGAATGGGTAGTATTTTATTTTCATAATTGTTGTATTGATCCGGTTCAACCTCCGCTTACAAGATGTATGATGTCCAGGCGATCTCCATCCCGCACAACGGTCAGGGGCCAGGACTCCCTGGGGATGAGCGTCCCGTTGAGCTTCACTATGAGCATTTTAAAATGAAACGATTTTTCGTCCATGATTTGGGTAATGCTCATTTCTTGCGGGGAAAAGGTTTCTATGCGGTTATTCAGTGTGATGGTCATAAGTTTTATAACGGTTTTTCCTGTAATAAAAGTTCCAGGGCCAGGTCGGCCTGCATCATGGCGACCATGATCACCCGCGGGGCCAGCAAAGGTACAAGTTTTTCATTGGTTTCCCTTTGGTCACCGCAAATGTACAGATTGCCGGATCTTTGCACGCGCAGGGTTTCCGGGCTGCCGTACCCGGCAATTCCGGAACCCATGATCAGTGGTTTGGCAGGATAATGTGCGATCATCCACTCGGCAAACCATTTTTTTTCATCGGCGCAGTCAAAAGCTTCAATGACCACGTCGCATGAGCCGAACAGGGATCCGGCGTTAAGGGCCGTTATTTTGCAGAAATGTGCTTCCACATCTGCCTTGGGATTGATGTGCAATAAATTCTCCCTGAGTGCATCCACTTTACTTTGACCTTCCTGGTCGGCAAAAAAGAATTGCCGGTTGAGGTTTGGTTTGGTCACAATATCGTAGTCGGCAATAACCAGGTGACCTACACCGCTTCTGACCAGTGCAGCGGCCACGTTGGAGCCCAGTCCCCCGGCACCGGCAATGCCCGCTTTTTTTACACTAAGGTGCGATGTAATATTTTGTATAATGGTCATTTTCCCTATTTTTGCAATACAAATATACAACTAAAACACCGTTTATGAATGCAATAATTGGTAACCGTAAAGTTCTGGTCAAAATCCCTTATACCTGGAAGCCACTGGACAAGGGATATTCAGACCAAAGCCTTTATGTAAATCTGGATACATTCAATGCAGAAGTGCATCCCGTAGATCCTCAGGTGAAGGAAAAGTTTGTAGGAGGAAAGGGGTACGGGCTGAGGATGCTTTGGGATGCCGTAACTCCAAAGACCAAATGGAGTGACCCTGAAAACGAGATCGTCATTTCAGGAGGACCAGTATGCGGGGTCACACAATACGCGGGATCGGGGAAAAGCATCTGTGTGGGTTTGTCCCCGCTTACGGAAAGGGTTGTGGATTCTAATGTGGGAGGTCATTTTGGCCCTCATTTGAAATTTGCAGGCTTCGATGCGCTGGAAGTACAGGGGATCGCTCCTCGGGAAGTGATCGTGTATATTAACGGTGTGGACCATGAGGTGGAATTTTTTGCTCCCCCGGAAAGCATGCACATAGACTCACACCTGCTGGCAGAAGAATTGCACGAAATGTTTGCCGACAACGAAAGCGACAAACTGAACGTTTCTGTTGTATCTACAGGTCAGGCAGCTGACCACTCGCTGGTGGGAATGCTAAATTTTTCTTTTTACGATGTCAAGCGGAAGAAGATCCGCCTTAAACAGGCAGGCCGTGGCGGTCTGGGAACACTGATGCGTCATAAAAACGTTCGTGCTATAGTGGCGAAGGTCCCTAAAGTATCGGGTAAACTGAACAACGTGGTGGATATGCCGGCCATACTGGAAAGAGGAAAACGTTTCAATAAGGAAATGAACGAGATGGATGACATCCAGTGCCAGATGCGTAAAGCAGGAACGGCTCACCTAATGGGCGTCATGGAAAAATACGACCTGCTACCGGTGATGAATTTCAAATACGGGGATCATGAGGATTGCCACAAGATTGACATGGAAGTGTGGAAAAAACACTTTTCCCAGGGAATTCCGGACGGATGCTGGCTGGGATGTACTATGATGTGTTCCAAAGGAATAGACGATTTTGAACTTAGAACAGGTCCTTACAAAGGTTCAAAGGTTCTTGTAGACGGTCCCGAATACGAAACCGCCGCTGCGCTGGGGTCCAACCTGGCTATTTTTGATCCTTTGTACGTGGCAGAACAGAATTTTTACTGTGACACTTACGGGATATGTACCATATCCTGGGGCAATATCATGGCATTTATCATGGAATGCTGGGAAAACGGCATCCTGAACAAAGAACGCACGGGAGGTCTGGAATTGAGTTGGGGAAACGCTCCGGCTGCCCTGGAATGTATGCACCAGCTGGCCCGCGGGGAAGGGTTTGGCCTGGTTGCCGGAATGGGCGTAAAAAAGATGAAAGAAATGTTCATCGAAAAAGGATGGGGCGATCCTGAATTCCTCACTGACATTGCCATGGAAAACAAAGGCATGGAATATTCCATGTACGTTTCCAAGGAATCGCTGGCCCAGCAGGGCGGGTATGCCATGACCAACAAAGGACCGCAACACGATGAAGCCTGGCTGATCTTCATGGATATGATTAATAACCAGATACCCACATTTGAGGATAAGGCCGAGGCCCTCCATTATTTTCCCATGTTCCGTACCTGGTTCGGATTGGCCGGATTCTGTAAATTGTGCTGGAACGACATAGAACCAGCCGATAACGCCCAAACCGATGAGCCGGCAAAGGTTCCCGAACACGTGGATAACTACGTGACCGTGTTCAAAGCCGTAACGGGAAGGGATTTTGACAAGGAAGAATTGATCCGTATGTCGGAAAGGGTCTACAATTTCCAGCGGATCTTCAATATCCGCATGGGCTACGGCCTTCGGAAGGACGATGCACAACCTTACCGTGCCTGCGGACCCGTGACCCTGGAGGAATATCTTTCAAGACAGGAGCGGTACGACAGACAACTGAAAGAAGACATTGGCCTGGATCCCGCATCCATGTCACTTGACCAAAAACGCCAGGCGTTGCGCAAGTACAGGGAAGATCGTTACGAACGCCTGCTGGATGCCGTATACAAACGCAGGGGGTGGAATTCCAACGGGGTTCCGCGGATTGAATTCCTGCAGAAAATTGGGATGGACCTTCCGGAACTTATGGAAGTTGTAAAACCTTTACAGTAAGTCTACACTCCTTTTTAAGAATGCATTGAGGGACTCGCCCTTGAGCAGGTTGTTGGCCAGCAGGGCAAGATCACAGACCTGGCTTATGAGGTTCTTATCTTTTGTTTCCCGGATCTTTTGTATCAGGGGATGTTCAAAATTCACCACCAGCGAATAGGATTCGGGCATGGAACCCATAAAATTCATACCTCCGCCCAGTGCTGACATTTCACGGTAACGGCGCATCCATTCACCCTGGGTTATGATCACAGGATTCTGTTTTACTCCCATATTCTCAAAATTGACAGTAAAGGTGACGTCTTTGGGTAATACTTCCTGGAACGCTTCCCGCAGTTCTTTTTCTTCATTTTCAGTCATATCCGGTTTGGAAAGTTCTTCCTTTTGGATCAGCTTTTCGGGGGTATCCGAATCTACTCGCACAAAACGTACATCCTTCATTTTGGATTCCAGCAGGTTGACAAAATGAGCACACAGGGGAGAATCCAGAAGCAGAACATCGTATCCTTTTTCTTTAGCGGCACTGATATAGGCATACTGATCTTCCATGTTGGTAGCATAGAGATAGACCAGTTTGTTGTCTTTATCCTTCTGTTTGGGTTCAATTAGAGTCTGGTATTCTTCAAAACTCAGGTATTTTCCGTCTGTGTTTTTAAACAGGGAAAATTTCAGGGCCCTGTCATAAAATTTTTCTTCCGTCAGCATCCCGTATTCTATGAAGAGTTTCAGGTTATCCCATTTTTCTTCCAGGGAAGACCGGTCGGTTTTGAAGATCTCTTCCAGGCGGTCGGCCACCTTTCTTGAAATGTGGTTTGAGATCTTTTTAACGTTGGAATCACTTTGCAGGTAGCTCCTGGATACGTTCAAAGGGATGTCCGGAGAGTCAATAACCCCATGCAGCAGGGTCAGAAAATCAGGGACGATGTGTTCCACGTTGTCGGTCACAAATACCTGATTGCAATACAGTTGTATCTTATTTCGGGTTACTTCCAGCTTGTCCTTGATCTTGGGGAAATACAACACGCCTGTAAGTTTGAAGGGATAATCCACGTTCAGATGGATCCAGAAAAGCGGATCTTCGGCCATAGGGTACAATTTGCCGTAGAAAGCTTTGTAATCCTCTTCTTTCAGATCTGTAGGTTTACGTGTCCAGAGGGGATTCACGTCATTAATGATATTGTCCTTGTCCAGAACGACCTCTTTTCCGTCTTTCCATTCTTTTTCCTTTCCGAAAGCGATCTCTACCGGGAGGAAGCTGCAGTATTTGTGGAGCAACATTTCTATCTGGCTTTCCTGGGCGTAGGATTCATGCTCGGCATAGAGGTGCAGCACAATATCGGTACCCCTGTCTTCTTTTTCTACCGGTTCCAGGATATATTCGGGTGTGCCTTTACAGGTCCATTTGACAGCCTGTGCTCCTTCATGCCATGACTTTGTGATGATCTCCACCTTTTTTGCCACCATGAAACTGGAATAGAACCCCAATCCAAAATGGCCTATGATGTTGTTTGCCTGGTCTTTATATTTTTCAAGAAATTCGCCAGCACTTGAAAAAGCGATCTGGTTGATGTATTTGTCCACTTCTTCGTCAGTCATGCCAATACCTCTGTCAGAGACGGTTATGGTCTTTTTTGACGGGTCGGAGCTGACCCTTATGGTCAGGTCGCCCAATTCACCTTTGATATCCCCTTTGGTCGCCAGCGCCTTGACTTTTTGTGTTGCATCTACTGCATTGGATATCAATTCCCTGAGAAAAATCTCATGATCTGAATACAAAAATTTCTTAATGATGGGAAAAATGTCCTGGGTGGTTACCCCTATAGTACCTTTGTTTTTCATAATAAATCCTTGTGGTTTTTGAACACTACCTGGTCTCAAAAACCATTCCAGACAGGGGTGATATGACTAATTGTCAGTATCGAAAAAATCCAGGCATTGTTTTACAAGATGTTCTTGTTGTGATTCCGTTTTGAGTGTTTCAATAGGGAATCCAAGGATTACTATGCTGTAATCTCCCGTATAGGCCACTCCGGCACTCATCCTGTTGTCCCGGTACCGGAATATGGTATAGGCCTCTTCACAGGCCGGTTCCAGGGCATTGGGGGATTCTACCGGGTAGATAACCTGATTCAGGTCTGTGCGGAAGGAATAGACAGGGTCACCTGAAAGTTCTTCGTTGTAGAAAGCTTTGAAAGGCGAGGGGGCTGCCATAACTTCCCCGGTACGTGAAGCATGGTTACTGCGGTGCCGGACCCTTAGAATTTCCTGTGCAAAGATCCGTCCCAGGCTGTCTTTTTGATAGCTCCCCCAGATATCACTTGTTATATAGGCACCGGAGATCAGCATGTTGCCGCCATCTTGTGCATACTGTGTGAGTTTTGCCTGCAAGGATGGCGGAAAAGCCCTGAAGTTTATTCGGCCGGTAAAGGTGCCACCCTGGGTGACCTGTTTCTGCTTTCCCAGGATCAGGTCCAGGACCTGGAAATCATCAGCGATGTAACTGTTGGAATGTGTAAATGCATCCAGGCTCAAGGAAACATAACTGTATCCAGCACGGGCAAAAGCTTTCCCGTGAATAATTGGGTAATCGAACGTATTGCCCGGCACAACTTTGTCTTCCCAGTCGGCATAGCTGGCACCGAACCCGGGGGCATCATCATCTGCCCATCCGTTGCTGCGACGGTATTCAAACTGGGAGCCCACGTAAGAGATGTCGCTGATATACGGAACACCATGGTCGGAAAAATCCTGGAATCCGGCAAACAGCGTATCTTCGGAAGCAAAACTGTCAGGGGCCGACACCCGTGTAAAACCGTTTACTATAAGAATCTTGCCTTTCTCTTCCCCTGCAGGGGCCTTATACAGGCTGACCGTTTCCGAGGGGAAACTCTCCCCGCCCCGGTTAACAGCCGTAACCCGGAAGCTGTAGTGTTTCCCAGGTTCGATGTCAATTTCATAACGATTGTCTGCCGAGTAAAAGCCGCTGTCAAAAGCGGCGTTTTCATCCCCGGTGCGTGTGTAAACCACGTATCCCTCTGCACCGGCCGCCGGCTCCAGGACATCTTCTGTGGGTTGCCAGCTTAAGGTGGCTTTTCCGGTTTCCCTAAAATCAACGGCTATGCTGTTTACGGGGAGTGGTTGCACCACGTATTCAAAACCCTGAGTGCTGCTCAGATACCGGAGCATTCCCTTATATATGGCACGGCTCACGGTAAAGCGAAAACGCGGGTCAAGTCCGTAGCGCATGTCGGCAAAGTTCTGATGGGAGAGCAGTTCCAGAAGCATGGCAGGGACCTGTGCTGATCTGCTTTCCGAATAAGACCGGTTCCAGATGCCTCTGCGGGTCCAGTCGGGGTTCCAGAGAGCCCTCAGGTCATTGACTATCTGTGTTTGTACCAGGTCCGTATAATCCCGGGATGTCAAACGGCTGTGCCCCGTGGGCAAAAGTTCCGTACCGTCGCTGTCCCTTGTGTAAATGGCCAGTGTACCAATAATGCTGTCATTTTTGGTAACTCCCGCATCTGTATGGAATGCCAGTGAAAGGTCTATGGGGATCTTAAGGCCGGGGTTGTTGGGATGTTTTTCGGATCCTCCTGCTAATGCATTGACCCAGCGTCCCCTGGAGGTGTAATCGTCTACATAATCATTCGTTCCTTCATAATAGGTATATACCGAGTCGGCAAATCCTGCCCATTGGAGCCAGTAACGGGCACTTTCCGTAAAACGGGGGTAATGGCTGGTCTGCGGGGGAATGGTAATGTTTTTGTATGACGCCAGTATGGTGCTGTCTTCCACAGTCCGCCCGATATTTCCCATGCCACCTCCGAATTTGACGGCATCGGCGGTAATCACGGCGTTGATCTCCCGGCTTTGGTTTGTCAGGGTAACTTTGCCTTCCAGATTTCTGCCGGAATCAAAGGCAAAAGTTCCCAGATAGATCCAGGTGCCTCCTCCCATTTGCTGGTTCACACGGAAAACATCAGATCCTCCTTTGTGGTGGACGGTATATCGTGCATCCCTGGCACTTATGGGAAGGCTGGCATACGAAACGTAAACGGCGTAATCCCCGGCTTCAGGGATATCGGGGATCCACTCGGCAAATGCCGGCTGCATAACGGCATTCTTACGCAGTTCCGGGTTGTGGGTGACGATCCTTCGGTAGGTTCCCATGCGGAAGGGATTGTCATAATGTGTATATATTTCTTTTTTGACGGCGAAACCCCGGCTATCCTTTTCGTCGGTACGCCACATGTATGTTCCTCCCTGTTCGCTGTAGCCGCTATCCGGCGAATCATTGTCCACTATTACCTCGTGATTTTGAGTATCCCGTTCCCGCGGAAGCATTACCACAGCTCCTGCATTTTCCAGCATAGGTGTCAGGAAGGGGAGTACATAGGACATGGTGTATAGATCTTCAACAGTCTGGAACAGACGGGCACGTTGCCATTCCCAGCGGGCCAGCTTTTGATCATAATATAAACCGTGGCTGTGCCAAATGGCTAAGTGTTTGTTCTGTAGTCCATTGGTGATATTGTAAGGGCGGTTTTCCCGGGTGATCAGTGGTGTGGAACCCAGTTCCGGCCATTGGTGTCTGCGATGTTGCCGGGCTTCTTTTTTCATTTGCGACTGTGCTTCCAGTTTCGCCAGGTTTACGGCTGCCTGTCTTTTTTCCAGTTTGATCTGCAGGGCAATTTCTTCAGGAGTACCTCTTTTACGTTCTATTTTAGCCGGGTGCCGTTTATTGATTTTCATCAGCCGGTCGTAATCTCTGCGGTTGTTTTCCAGCTGATTATGTGTTAAAGGAGTATATGTGGGATTGAAGTACCTGGGGATTAGGTCTACCAGGTCATTATTATCTGTCAATACCTGAATAGAATAATGTTTGTATTTATCCGGCAGGAAATGGCGTATAGTTGCATAAAACGGATCAATTTTTTGCACTCTTACAGGATACTCGGCAAGACCTGAAAAAAAATTAAAAATCAGGGACTGATGCCTGTCATCACGATGAATGTTCCTGATCCTTACGGGAGATATTCGCATGACCCCGTCACTGATCACAGCAGTGAGTGAATCGGTCAGACCGGCAGTGGCAGTGCTGTCAAGAACGGGGTGAAAAGCGTTGTTTTGAGCTTGTGAGGTTAAGAAAAATAAAGAATGAATGGCAAATATCAGGAAGATCCGTTTTCTCATAGTATAAATAATATAGAAAAAACAAATATAGTAACTTTGTAAACAATCAGTATGGGAAATATTATGGCTGCTAAATGGAAAATTCGTATCCCCTTTATGCTGTTGGGCTTTAGTCTGACGCTTTTCCTGCTTTTCAAATTTTTTCCGGAATTCATGGACCGCATATATTCGGGATTCATATACAGGTATATGGCTCAGGGATTTTCCCGTTTGATGGCGCTGATCCCCTTTTCCATGGCCGAGATGTTGATCTACGCACTGGTTTTTTTGCTGCTTTTTCTCCCTGTCAGAGCCTTTATGCATAAGACGTGGAAAAAAGACGCCCGGAACCTGGGTTTGGCAGTTGTGTATGCCGTTTCGGTCTTTATGCTTACCTGCGGTTTGAATTACCACAGGGTCCCTTTGGAAGAACATCTGGGGTATAAGGTTGAACCGGCGCCCAGGGAAGATCTGTTGTCGCTTGCCACAGCGATCATAGAGCAGACAAACCGTGCAGCATCATTTACCGGGCGAAATGCCGAAGGGAACATGATACCCGACTACACATTTGACGGGATCAAAAAAGCAGTTGCAGCAGCTTATGATTCACTGGCTTCAAACACGGGATTGAATGTTGGGGGAAGTTACCCCTCCGTTAAGCCGGTCATGGCTTCCCGGGGTATGTCTTATGCCTTTGTCATGGGATTTTTCTTTCCCTGGACGGTGGAGGCTAATATCAACAATGATGTGCCTGTTTTCTGGATACCTGCCCTGGTAGCTCACGAACAGGCGCATGTAAGAGGTTTTATGCGGGAAAACGAAGCCAATTTCCTGACGTATCTTTTATCCGGTTATACCAAAAACAGAGAATTGAAATATTCCTGCCTGCTTCATTCGCTAAATTACGTATTGCGTGCCGTTTATCAAGCCTATCCTCTTGATTATAATGAACTTATTGCCCGGCTTTCCCAGCGTATCCTGTATGATATGGATCAAAACCGGGCTTACTGGGAACCGTTCAGAACATCCTTAGCCGAGGTTTCTCAGCAGGTAAATGATGCATACCTTAAAGCCAACGGACAAAAAGAAGGTGTGGGGAGTTACGGCAAAGTCGTGGACCTGATGATTGCCCATCATAAAAATTATCAGGAAACGATGCAGCAAAAACCCGGACACTCCGTTTATATAGGTGAAGGCACCCAATAGCGGAAAAAATATGGACCAGACAGCCCTGTACCGGGAATATCACAAACCTATTTATTACTCCTGCCTGCGTATTTTACGGTCTCCGGAAGATGCGGAAGAATGTATGCAGGATGCATTTATTAAGTTGTTTACCGGGGGTAAAATGCGTTTTATCAACAATAATGCTTGCTTTTCATGGTTACGAAAAGTGGCGGTAAGAGGTGCCATTGACCGCCTTCGTTCTTTGGATTTTCAAATGAACGTGAAAGCAGACCTTCTTGACAGCAGGGAAGTTCGCACAATTACTACTGAAGATGATCCTTCATTTGAATCTTTTTTTGAAGGAGAAGAAGATCACCCGGGACGGGTCAAGGCCATTAGGGAACAGCTGAATGCATTGCCGTCCGGATACCGTACCATATTGAGCCTTTATCTTTTTGAGGGCTACGACTTTGATGAAATTGCACAGATCACACAACTGCAGCCTTCCACGGTCAGGAGTCAGTACAGCAGGGGCCGCAGAAAACTGCAGGAAGAAATAGAGAAATTATGGATAAATTAAAATCATTCATTCAGGAAAACAGGGAGCTTTTTGAATCGGATCCGCTGCCCGAAGGACACGAACTGCGTTTCATGCAAAAAATGGAACGTCGCAGATCTCGTAAACATAATTATTTGATATATATATCAGTGGCAGCTTTATTTACACTGGTAGTTACAATAGGGGTGCGCTTTTTGAAAGAGGACCCGGTGGGCAGTTTATTTTATGTGGATCCCTGCGGAGGAGAATCCTATACCTGTTATTACAACCAGATGCAAAAGCTTTCCGAACAGATCGAATATAATACCCGTGAGCTTCCGGATTACAAACGGCAGGAGATCCTAATGAATATGGAATCCATTATGCCCGGATCTGCGGACGAGTTTTCTGAAATGCTTCCCAAAGATATTTCTGTACGTGATGCAGAAAGTTTAAATAAAGAATATTATCAACGGTTATATGAAGGAATGAAAGAATTGGCTTCATTAACGAATTAAAAAAATGACTATGAAAAAAATTGTATTGATCTCTTGCTTTATTATCTCATGGACGTTATTAGCGGGACAGAATAAAGTAAATCGCAGCTACCAGCTGGAACCGTTCGATGCCATAAACGCCTCTTTTGTTTATGATATGGAAATTTTCAAAGGAAATGAGTACACGCTGGAACTGGAGATCCCCGTGGAACTTGCCGAAGAATTGGAAATCAAGGTAAATGACAATGTGTTGAATCTGGGAATTTCCATGGAGTGGTGGCACACCGCAACAAATGTTTTTGGAAAACAGCATACGATCCATGCCCGTATAACCATGCCGGATCTTACAGGTGTTGAATTGTCCAATGCCGCGTCACTTGTCACCCGGGATAACTTCAGCCCGGCCAATTTTAAGGTTAAACTGTTGGGTGCATCAAATGCTCAGATGAATATACTGACACATGCAGCAAATATTAATATAAGCGGGGCTTCAAATCTAGAGATCAATGGGTTGGCCACCAGAACAAAGGTTTACGTACGTGGTGCATCCGTATTGCATTACAACCAGGAAACAGATCAAATGGACATGGAAGCCGGAGGTGCTTCTTCCGTAATTATGAAAGGAAGTTCCAAAAAGAGTATTTTTGAAGTATCCGGTGCAAGTTCGGTAAAGGCTTTTGCATTTCAGTCGGAAGAAATGGATATCCGGTGTTCCGGGGCATCTAATGCGCAGGTGTATGTGACGGGAAAGATTAGTGTTGTGGCAGGAGGAGCTTCTGACGTTCATGTAAAAGGGGATCCTGATTTTACCCGCTCGGTGACCCGCAGCGCTTCGTCCGTAAAAACTATAAAATAAATAAATAAAGTATTACTTTAAATAATTAATATAAATTACAATGAAAAAGTTGCTTATAATTACAATATTTAGTCTTTTTTCAACCGTTTTACTGGCACAGAAAGAGGCTATGGAAACAAGAAATTTCCAGATAGGACCGTTTACCGGTATTGAACTGTCAGGAGTCGTGGAAGTTACCCTGGAAAAATCGAATTCGTATTCGGTATCCCTGGAAACTTATGGTGAAGTGTTCGATTATTTAGATGTGAAAGTCAGGAACGGCATATTGCATATTGGCTTCAAAAACGGAGGTATTCCCAGGTCTATACAAAGAAAATACAGGGATTTAAAGGTCGTATCTAAAGTGACACTTCCTGTATTGGAAAGCCTGGAGATGAGTGGTGTCACCAAGCTTTTTGCAAGAGATCGCTTTAATTCAAACAAATTAAATATTGAGCTTTCAGGAGTTAGCCAGGCAGAGTTTGAGTACATTCAGAGTACAGAGATGGATATTGAAGTTTCCGGGGTTTCAAAAATCCAGCTTTATGGAGATACCGAGCAATTGAAACTGGAGATCAGCGGCGCTTCAAAAGGATTTTTCGTAATGGAAAATAAAACCCTTACCTTTGCCAATATTGAGATCAGCGGCAGCGGGAAAGGTACTTTTGAAGGCAAAGCCATCCGTTCTTTGCTGGATATAAGCGGTACAGCCGATTTTGAAGGGATGAAATTCCGGGTGGAAACCATGAAGGCTGTTATCACCGGGGTTGCCAAAGCCCGCGTGAATGTGCTGGGATCGCTTGAACCGGAAGTTTCCGGTGCTGCCAAATTACGTTACAACGGAAATGTAACCCTCAGAAATGTTAATATAAGCGGGGCGGCACAAATGACAACATATTAAGATTGACATACGATGACACCAAAAGAAATCCACGAAAAGATCCTTGTGCTTGATTCACATTGCGATACACCCATAATGCTAAGAAGGAAGGGATTGGATATCGGAAAAAGAACAGATGCAGGACACGTGGATCTGGTGCGCATGAAAGAAGGAGGCGTAAATGCCTCTTTCTTTGCCATATACGTTTCGAACAAGTGGGAGCCTTACGAATGTACGTTCAAAGCATTGGAAGCGCTGGCATCGGTATACGATATGCTCGGCAAGTATCCCCATTTGGCGTCTTTGGCCACGGATGCACAAACGGCCAGGGAATTAAAGGATAAGGGGAAGATCGCGATCTTTTTGGGCATGGAAAATGCGGGTCCCGTACATAAGGACCTTTCCCTGCTGCGCCTGTTTTGCAGGATGGGAGTTCGGTATATTACCCTGACGCATGCCGGAAACAACGAGATCTGTGACAGTTGTGCCACAAAAGAAAAACGCTGGCATGGGCTAAGTCCTTTTGGCAGGGAGTTGATAGCAGAAATGAACCGCCTGGGGATCCTTGTGGATGTGGCACACATTTCCGATGAGGCGTTTTACGATGTATTGAAATATTCTACCCGTCCCGTTGTGTCCACCCACTCTTGTTGCAGAGCTTTATGTGATGTCCCCAGAAATCTTACAGATCAAATGATTAAGGATCTAGCTTCAAAGGGTGGTGTTATACAGATCAATTTCAATCCCCCGTTCCTTGACAAGGAGTATTCGCTCGCTGTTGATCCTTTACTGGACAAATACGAAGAGGCCGAGGAGGCTTATGCCCTTGACCCCGAGGGGAGCAAAGAACGAATGGAAGATGCTAAAAAAGCCCTTTTTGCGCTTCCGCGTCCTTCTTACAAAAGAGTGGTAGACCATATTGATCACGTTGTCTCCCTGGTAGGAACGGACCATGTAGGCATTGGTTCTGATTTTGACGGTATTGAAGTATGCCCGGAAGGGCTGGAAGATGTATCCCGAATTCCCGTACTTACCGATGAGCTTTGTGCCAGGGGATACTCCTTTGAGGATATCCAAAAGATAATGGGCGGCAATTTCCTCCGGCTCTTATAGCCAGCCTGCCTTTTGCATGATCTGTTCGGTTCTTGAAACCGTAGTGTCCCGGTCAAAGTCCCTGGTGGAGAAGATAAGCAGCAATGCTCCGCTTTCAGGGTATCTTCCCGCGTAGATCTTGAATCCTCCGTTATCCCCGGTATGGAATATTTTTGGAGCCCCGTTGATTTCCGTTACAAACCAACCGTAACCGTATCCTGTTTTGGGTATATCTGTTTGAATATAAGCG
The DNA here is from genome assembly GCA_011620605.1 of Bacteroidales bacterium. Lineage (GTDB taxonomy): Bacteria > Bacteroidota > Bacteroidia > Bacteroidales > UBA932 > DMER64. The sequence goes on from WOYW01000011.1 coordinate 133,252, forward strand.
GTATGAGCTTTTTCGGTCATTTCTTTTTCAAGGATCTTATGATCCCGAAGGGCATATTCCCAAAATAAAAATTCTTCAATAGAAGTATACAGTGCTCCGTCTGCCTTTGAAGCAAAGAAAGTCGTTTCCCCGTAGTCGTATTCCTTCCATTGCCCGGTGGAGGTGTCCAGGCGGTATCCGTGTGCCATATGCGGGATTTCCCTGCCTTCTTCAAAGTACAAAGTGTTAGCCATTCCTGCCGGTGAGAATATTTCCTGTTTCATATACTCTTCAAAAGGTTTTCCGGAGGCTTTCTCTATGACAGTATATAAAAGTTGAAAAGTGGGATTCATGTATTCGTAGGAAGTTCCCGGTTCAAAATTCAGGAAACTCAGCGTATCCATATAAGAATACGATTCCACGTCAGTGGAGTGATACACGAACAGACTGTCTGTCCGCGGCCTGGCATCAGGGATACCGGATGTATGCGAGAGCAGGTGTGCCAGTGTGATCCGGTCAAAGAATTCTGCCTGAAAATGCGGAAAATATTTGGATACTGGATCATCCAGAGACAGTTTGCCTTCCTGTGCCAGTTTGAGTGTGGCTACAGCGACAAACTGTTTGGAAACCGAGGCTATGCAAAAAAATGTGGAAGGGGTGATCTCCTCTTCGGGATCCAGGGTGGCCAGGCCGTATCCTTTTTTTAATATGACACGGTCTTCCTTTAGAATTAAAATGGCTCCTCCGGGAGTGCCGTCGGGCCATAGTTCGTGGTATAGATCATCTATTTGTTTTATGGCTGCATGTTCCCTGTTGTTACAAGAAGTTAATGAAAATACCAACACCATAAAGGGGATGGTTAACCATTTTGCTGACATGAAGTAAAAATTTAATTGGAGGTGTTTTTATTTATATGTTTCAGTATGTTACGAACAATTCCCGGACCTTCGTAGATAAAGCCCGAATAAACCTGTATCAGTGAAGCGCCGGCATTGAGCATTTCCGAGGCATCTTCCGGACTCATGATCCCACCTACACCTATTACAGGCAGGTTCCCTTCGGTTTTTGTGTGGATGTAACGAATAATTGAAAGCACTTTTTCTTTCAGGGGTGCTCCGCTCAGGCCTCCTTCTCCAATTTGGTCCAGGACGTCTTTTCCTGTAACCAGTCCTTCCCTGGATATTGTAGAGTTGCAGGCTACTATTCCATCCAGGCCGGAAAGCATTACCAGTTCTATCATCTGGTCCAGCACGTTGGTGGAAATGTCGGGTGATATCTTTAATAATATGGGGCGATAAACATCGCAATAGCGACGGATCTCCGTAAGATGCCGGGTAATCCGGGTGAGGTTTTCCACAGCCTGCAAACTGCGTAAATCCTTAACATTGGGGCAGCTGACGTTGATCACAAAATAATCTACGTAATCGTACAATTGGGCAAAGGCTTTTTCGAAATCCTTATAAGCCAGATCGTTGGGAGTAGATGTGTTTTTGGATATATTCCCTCCAATAATAACCCGGGGGTGGGTTTTCTGTATGTTTTTAACAATTTTTTTAACTCCAAGATTATTTATCCCCATCCTGTTGATAAGTGCTTTGTCTTTCACAAGCCGAAAGCTTCTGGGCTTGGGATTTCCTTCCTGGGGGGCTACCGTAACAGAACCGATCTCAATAAATCCGAAGCCCAGATCGGCCATCTGGTTTATCACTTCGGCATTTTTGTCCAATCCGGCCGCCAATCCTACGGGATTGGAGAAATTGAGACCCAGTACCTGTCTTTCCAGGGCAGGAGATCTGTATGAAAAGCACATGCGCATCAATTTTCCGGCGAAAGGGATGTACTTCAGAATGGCCAGAGCCTTAAGCACCAGTTTATGTGCTATTTCGGGGGGAAAAAGAAATAAAAGCGGCTTAAAAAGGCGATACATTTGTTTCATGATTAGTGAAACAAATATAAGGATTAATTCCAGGAAACAACTCAGACACGAATTTCACCGGGAGAATACTCGGTAAAAGTATTGTCAGAATAGAAAAGAAGTACTTTTATCAGTTTATGTTGAACTTTAGATAAACCTTTGTAAAATTCTTTAGATGAATCACTTTCATCAGCAATATCATCATCTTGATCTATTGTGGGAGCGGGTTCCGGCAACTCATTCGTGCTGAACAATGAAGCCGCCTTTACTTCTTTATACATCTTTCCTTTGCCTGTTATGAGCCATTCCGCGTTTAGCGAAGGGTAGGCCAGCAGCATCTTTTCTATAAAATCAAACCCGGGTTTGTTTCTTCCGGATAAAATATGAGACATGCCTGAACGCTGTATCCCTAACTGATCGGCAAAACGGGAAGGAGACATGTTTTCTGCCTGTAAAAACTGTTGCAAACGGGTTCTCATAATTGTAAACGATTTTTTACAAATGTAATATAAATAAAGTTTACATATGTGATTTATATATAAAATACATATGTAAACAATATTATATTTAATGCAACTATAAGTCTATATAATACATTTAATTTCTTATATAATCCATGATTTTGAATTAATATAAAGTAAGAATATAAATAAACATCATATAATACTGGATAATAGTTAATAAATAAATATAAAATGCTTAATATGCTGTAAAAACAGTGGAAAAGCTTAAAATGTCATGAAGTATAACTATATATAAATATCATAAAACTCAGATTTATAATATAGTAATACGTCAAATAATACGAATTTAGATTTGTGAATTTACTTTTTATTAACAATACGTAAAACAGAGAAAAAGGGGGCAATATAGTTTACATAAATATACTTCAAAAGTTACAAAAGTGAATTACAAAAGTAAAACACAACCTCAAGTGTTACTTTAGATAATATTTAATCCAAAATACAATACCTTTGTGGCCGCATGGAGACTTTTCATTTTCCCATCCCGGGTATTCGAATAAGTGATTATACTTATGACCTTCCCGAAAACCGGATAGCACGTTATCCGCTTCCGGTCCGTCACGATTCAAAACTCCTTATTTACCGGGATGAGGAAATAATGGATGATCATTTCAGGAACATCCCTGAAATCCTTCCGCAGGACAGCCTGCTTATCTTTAATAATACCCAAGTTGTACCGGCAAGATTAATATTCAGAAAAGAAACGGGAGCCCTGATCGAGGTTTTTTGCCTGGAACCGGCTTCCCCTAAAGAATATATACTGGCTTTTTCCCAGCATGCTTCTAGTACCTGGTATTGTGCGGTTGGAAATGCAAAAAGATGGAAAACCGGGCATCTACCCCTTTTTAACCCGGAAAACGATCCAAAGATAGCTAAGATAGGGCTTTCTGCCAGTCTTATAGGACAGGAAGCGGACAGGTACCTGGTACGTTTCAGCTGGTCGGCCGATATACCGTTTTCAACGGTTTTGGAAGCTTCCGGCCGTGTTCCCATTCCTCCTTATTTGAAAAGAGAAGCCGAAGACATCGATCTGGAGAGGTACCAGACCGTTTATGCACGTTACAGGGGATCAGTTGCGGCACCTACCGCAGGATTGCATTTTTCCGACCAGGTGATCGGCGATATACAAAAAAACAACATAGGCATAGCCGAATTAACGCTGCACGTGGGCGCCGGGACGTTTAAACCGGTAAAAACACCTTATATAAGGGATCACATCATGCACAGTGAACCCTTTGAAGTATCCCGGGATTTTTTGGAGCGTCTCTCAGCCCATCATGGCCCGGTGGTTTCCGTAGGAACCACCTCCTGCCGTTGTATAGAAAGTCTCTATTACCTGGGTATTCAGGCAGCCGCCGGGAGGGACCCCATGTTCGTAGGTCAGTGGGAACCCTATGTAACCTCCCGTGAAATCTCTTACCGGGAAGCGATACAACACCTGATGAACTACCTGGACAAAAACAACCGCGACTCGCTGAAGGCATCCACGCAGATCATCATTGCCCCATCTTATGCCTTCCAAACGACCGATATTCTGGTGACCAATTACCACCAGCCGAACTCTACTTTGCTCCTGCTTGTGGCGGCACTGATAGGGGAGAAATGGAGGTCGGTTTACGAGCATGCACTCACGTGCGGATACCGTTTTTTAAGCTATGGGGACTCTTGTTTGCTGTACAATCCTGAGTCAAATAAAGTCAAGTTATTATAGCCATATACAACAATAATGTTTTATTATATAACATTATAGTTATAAAACTTTACAAATTACTGTAATGCAGATTTATATTATTTATCTGTAAGCGTCTATGCCCAATTCATCGTAAGCCTGTTTCAACGCCTTCTCATCGTCGGAAATTATGAGCATTCTGTCCCCGATCCGGATCTCGGTTCCGCCCCTCGGAATAAAGAAGGAATCACCTCTTTTTACCATCACAACGAGTGTCTTGTCGGGCAGCGGGATATCCATCATCCGGTTCCCGAACCGGAGGCTTTCCTCGGTGACGATAACCTCGCTCATGGCCGATTTAATGTCCTCGGAAAACTCCATCTCAAATTCAGACCGGTGTTTTTTCCGCTGAGGAAAAGACAGGTGCAGTTTCTTGGCTACCCATGGAATGGAAGTCCCCTGGACCAGCAGGGAAAGAATGGTTATGAAAAATACAATGTTGAACAGGGTGTTGGCTCCCGGAATATCGTACAGGAAAGGATAGGTGGCAAATATTATAGGTACGGCTCCGCGCAGTCCCACCCAGCCTGTAAATATCCTGGACTGGAAGGTCATCATGCGGAAGGGCCACAGTGTCAGCAATACGGCAAGCGGCCTGGCCAGAATGATCATAAAGACCCCGATAAGCAATCCTATTCCGGCTATTGGCCAGAGTTCAGAAGGATTTACCAGCAATCCCAGAGTAAGAAACATGATGATCTGGGAGAGCCAGGTTAGTCCGTCAAAGAAATTCCGGGTATTTTTCTTGTGTAAAAAACGGGCATTTCCAATAACCAGTCCGCCTACGTAAACAGCCAGAAATCCGTTTCCCTGTATGAGATTTGTAAATGAATAGATGAAAAAGCAAAACGCCAGGATCAGTATGGGATACAGGGAATCGTTCCCTATGTTGGCTTTGCGGAGCAGATAGGCACAGAATTTTCCCAGCAGGAAGCCTGCCAGCGCACCGGCTGCCATCTGGTAGAAGAACATCAGGACCACGTACCAAATCTTTGTGTCTTCAGGGGTTGTAATAACCTGTATCATGGTAATTGTCAGCAGGTAGGCCATGGGATCATTACTCCCGCTTTCCAGCTCCAGCAAGGGCCGCAGGTTGTGTTTCAGTTTAAGGCCTCTGGACCTTAGGATGGCAAATACTGATGCCGAATCCGTAGAGGACATAATGCTCCCCAGCAAAAGGCATACGGGAAAAGACAACTCAATTCCCGGTAAAATGGCTGAAAGAAGGTATATAAAAGATCCGGTCAGAAGTGCGGTGATCAAAACCCCCAGTGTAGCCAGCAGAACACCCTGCCGGGCAACCGGTTTGATATCTTCAAAACGCGTATCCATACCGCCTGAAAAGAGGATGATGCTCAAGGCTACAATGCCTATGAACTGGGCGGCTTTCTGATTGGAAAAATCCAGTCCCAGTCCCTCGCTCCCGAAAAGCATACCTACCATCAGGAACAACAACAGGGTGGGAACTCCGAATTTGTAACCTGTTTTACCGGCCAATAAACTTATAAACAGTAGAACTGAGCCAATTAGCAAAATGTTTTCAGCAGTAATGATCATGGTGCAGGTTTTAATTTATAAAAATAAGACTTTTTTAAATGGAAATTCGTAAGCATTCGATATATTTGCAAATTAATCTTTTAATAAATACTATCCGTTATGAGCAAATTTATTTCTATGGAGGAAGCCGTTGCAAAAGTGAAGTCAGGAATGACTATTATGATGGGCGGTTTTCTGGGAGTCGGGAGCCCCAACAGTATGGTAGATGCTTTATTGAAAACCGATGTAAAAGACCTTACCGTTATTACCAACGATACAGCTTTTGCCCATATAGGCGTCGGAAAACTGATTGCAGAACACAGAGTAGTCAGGATCATTACCAGTCATATAGGAACCAATACGGCTACCGGGGAATTATACCATACAGGAGAACTGGAAATAGAATTTGTACCGCAGGGAACGCTCATAGAACGGATACGGTGTGCTGGTGCCGGCCTGGGTGGCATCCTTACACCCACGGGACTGGGAACGGTGGTAGAAGAGGGCAAACAGGTGATTAACTCGGACGGGAAAGATTATCTACTGGAAAAACCACTGAAAGCCCAAATAGCACTTCTGGGAGCCAGTACGGCAGATGAAGAAGGAAATTTGTTTTACAAAGGAACAACCCGCAATTTCAATACGATGATGGCCATGGCGGCCGACACGGTCATAGCAGAAGTGAAAGACATTGTCAAAACCGGGGAAATTCTACCGGAACACGTTCACACACAAGCTATTTTTGTAGATTTTGTTGTTAAAGCTTAAAAAAAAGTCATTATGTCACAAAAACTGAAACTGGAAATTTCCGAAAAAATGTATGAAGATGCCCTGAAGATCATACCCGGGGCAATAGCAGGTATTCGCCGTCCTTACAATTTTGTACCCGGCCAGTACCCTATATACTTTGATCATGCAAAGGGAGGAAGGGTAACCGATGTGGACGGCAACGAATATATTGATATGTTGTGTGCCTACGGCCCCATAATCATAGGACACCGTGAAGAAGAAATTGACAATGCGGTTATTGAACAGATACAGAACAAAGGTTTCTGTTTTTCCCTGACTCAACCGGTACAGAACACCCTGGCCCAAAAACTTATAGAACTTATCCCATCGGCAGAAATGGCCGTTTTTGTAAAGACCGGTTCGGATGCCACTTCGGTTGCCATAAGGGTTGCCAGGGCCAATACGGAAAGAACAAAAGTCATCCGTTGCGGTTACCACGGATGGCACGACTGGTGTGTGGAAGTCAAAGGAGGCATTCCTAAAAAACTGTGGGAGGATGTTTGCGAATTCCATTACAACCGCCTGGATGAACTGGAAGATCTCATGAAAAAACAAGGAGACCAGACAGCTGCCATAATCATTACACCAGTAGGACATCCTTTGGCTGAAAAGGTCCAGATGCCTACTCCCGGATTTCTGGAAGGCGTGCGTGCATTGGCTGACAAATACGGGACAGTCCTGGTATTTGACGAGATTCGCAGCGGATTCCGTTACGATATGGGAGGGGCACAGAAAGTATTCGGTGTGACACCCGATCTTTCCGCATTCGGCAAAGCCATGGCCAACGGGTATCCCATTGGAGCTGTGGTAGGCAAGGAAAAATACATGAAAGTCCTGGCCGACAAAGTATTCCTGTCATCCACTTTTTTCCCCAACAGCCTGGAACAGGTAGCAGCCCTGAAAACCATAGAGATCCTGGAACGGGATAACATCCTGGAGAAGATCCGGGAAAAAGGAGAGGTTTTCGGAAAAAGATTGCTTGAGATCGCAAAAAAAGTTCCTTACGACGTAGAAGTGTCCGGGATACCCCTGATGCCCTTTATCACATTCAACAGGGATGCCGATAATCTCTACAAGAAGCTCCGCCCCGGTTTTTATACCGAACTCATAAGACGCGGTGTCTTCCTGCAGCCTTTCCATCACGGATACGTAGCCTATCGTCATACCAATGAAGACATTATGTATGCAGCCGATATGGTGGAAGAATCATTCGGAGAACTGAAAAAATACATTTAATACAATAGATTATTATGGACAAACTGATCATTACCGCTGCCATATGCGGAGCCGAGGTCCTCAAGGAACATAACCCCGCCATCCCTTATACCGTGGAGGAATGTGTCCGTGAAGCCCGTTCTGCTTACGATGCGGGGGCAAGCATCATACATCTTCACGTCCGTTACAACGACGGGACCCCCACGCAGGATAAAGAACGTTTCCGGGTAATAATGGAAGCCATTGCGCAGGCCTGTCCCGGGGTCATCATTCAGCCTTCCACAGGGGGAGCTGTTGGCATGACCAACGACGAAAGACTGCAGCCCACCGAGTTAAATCCCGAGATGGCCACCCTGGATTGCGGCACACTCAATTTTGGAGGTGACGAGATCTTTGAAAACACCGAGAATACCATCAAGTATTTTGGAAATCGCATGATCGAAAGGGGCATCAAACCCGAGTTGGAGGTATTTGACAAAAGCATGATAGAAATGGCCCTACGGCTGGAAAAGAAGGGGTATATCCAAAAGCCCATGCATTTTGATTTTGTAATGGGAGTCAACGGAGGCATTGGGGGATCCCTCAGGGACTTTGTTTTCCTTCGGGGAAGCATTCCTTCAGATGCCACATACACCGTGGCGGGACTGGGCCGGTTTGAAATGCCCCTTGCCGCTGCTGCCATTATTGACGGAGGTCATGTACGCGTTGGGTTTGAAGACAACGTTTACATATCAAAAGGCGTTTTGGCCAAATCCAACGGAGAACTGGTGGAAAAAGTAGTGCGACTGGCCCGGGAACTGGGCCGGGAAATTGCCACTCCCGCAGAAACTCGTGAAATTTTAAGTTTACCCGTAAAACAATAATTTACAATTAATTTTATTACTTATTTTAACAAAAACTGCAAATGAAAAAAGGTAACAAGTATGGTCTACACCGGGTCATAGAACCCAAAGGCGTTCTTCCGCAACCTGCCAACAAACTGGATAACAACATGGATGAGATCTATGATAACGAGATCCTCATAGATGTAAAAACCCTGAATATTGACTCGGCAAGTTTTACACAGATAGAAGAACAGGCCGGAGGCGACAAAGAAAAAATTGCGCAGATCATGTTGGACATTGTTGCAAAACAGGGGAAACACCGCAATCCCGTAACCGGCTCAGGAGGTATGTTGCTGGGAGTTGTGGAAAAGATAGGAGAGGCACTGGAAGGCAAGATCAATCTGAAAGTGGGAGACAAGATCGCCACTTTGGTATCCCTTTCGCTGACACCCCTGCGCATTGACAAGATCAAAGACATCAGGCCCGATATTGATCAGGTGGATATTGACGGAAAAGCCATTTTGTTCGAAAGCGGCATCTATGCCAAGATCCCCGATGATATGCCTGAAACGCTTGCCCTATCTGCACTGGACGTTGCCGGAGCCCCTGCTCAAACAGCCAAACTTGTGAAACCCGGAGATACCGTACTGATTATCGGAGCCGGAGGAAAATCCGGGATGCTTTGCAGTTACGAAGCCAGGAAAAGAGCTGGTGTTACCGGTAAAGTAATAGGTCTCTGCCACAGTGAACGTTCCACAAAACGGCTGGAAGCACTGGGATTCTGTGACCATGTATTCTCTGCCGATGCTACCCAGCCTGTTGCCGTTTTGGAAAAAATCGAAGAGCTTACCAACGGCCAGCTCTGTGATATAACTATCAACAACGTGAATATTCCCGACACAGAGATGACTTCCATTCTTTGTACAAAGGACACCGGACTTGTCTATTTCTTCTCCATGGCTACCAGCTTCACCAAAGCCGCCCTGGGAGCAGAAGGTGTTGGTTCCGATGTAACCATGATAGTTGGGAACGGCTACACAAAAGGTCATGCCGAGATCACATTGCAATTACTCAGAGAAAGTGAAAAGCTACGGAATATCTTTACCGAGCTATACGCATCATAATGAACTATCAATATGAAAGAAACAAGAAGAGAACAATTGTTTCCCAACGTAACGGACAAGGAGTGGAACGACTGGAAATGGCAGGTTCGCAACCGCATAATCAACCTGGAGCAACTCAGGAAGTATATAACCCTTACTCCGGAAGAAGAAGAGGCCATACACCAATCACTCAAATTACTCCGGATGGCCATTACTCCATATTACCTGAGCCTGATAGATCCGGACAATCCAAACTGCCCGGTACGCAAACAGGCCATTCCCACAAAAAAGGAATTGTACCGTTCACCGGCCGACCTGCTGGATCCGTTGCACGAAGATGAAGACTCCCCGGTACCCGGTCTGACGCACAGGTATCCGGACAGGGTCCTGTTCCTTGTAACGGACCAGTGTTCCATGTACTGCCGTCATTGCACCAGGCGCCGTTTTGCCGGACAAAAAGACCACGAGGCATCCAGTGACAGGATACAGCAGGCGATCGATTATATAGCACGTACACCACAGGTAAGGGATGTCTTGCTTTCCGGAGGAGATCCGCTGACCATGAGCGATGCCCGTCTGGAATCCATCATATCCCGTCTGCGGGAGATCCCTCATGTAGAGATCATCCGTATTGGAACACGTACCCCTGTGGTATGCCCCCAACGCATTACTCCCGAACTCCTGGAAATGCTCCGGAAGTACCATCCCATATGGATCAATACCCATTTCAACCACCCCAGCGAAATCACCCCGACTTCCAAAGCTGCCTGTGAAATGATGGCAGACGCCGGTTTCCCTCTGGGCAATCAGACGGTATTGTTGCGCGGGGTAAACGATTGTGTGCACACCATGAAAGAACTGGTCCATAAACTGGTTATGATCCGTGTACGTCCATATTACATCTATCAGTGCGATCTGTCTATGGGGCTGGAACATTTCAGAACCCCCATTTCCAAAGGAATAGAGATCATTGAAGGATTGCGGGGACATACATCTGGTTATGCCGTACCTACTTTTGTAGTGGATGCCCCCGGTGGAGGAGGAAAGATCCCGGTGATGCCTACTTACGTGATAAGCCAGGCACCAGGAAGAATGGTGTTGCGTAATTATGAGGGAGTGATCACCACCTATACGGAACCGTTGGATTATAAAAATGATTGTGTTTGCGAAAAATGCAAAGACAAAGTTCCGCTGGAAGGAGTTTCCGGGATCCTGCAGGGACAGCAATTGTCACTTGAACCTTCGTATCTGCAAAGAAAAGAACGCAACCATAAGAAGTAAGCAACTGAATGCCTTTTACAGATCAGATAATCCGTTACGGCAGTCTCTCGGTTGTCGGACTGGGTAAGAACACCGGAAAGACTGAATGTCTGAGGTATGTAATGGAAAGGCTGAATCAGATGCAAAAGGTGACAGCAGTTACTTCAGTAGGAATAGACGGGGAAGGGGTGGACCGGGTAACGGCCACCCCAAAACCTGAAATATTTCTGGAAAAGGGGATGTATTTCACCACGGTTGCTTCTTATTATACATCCAAACGTTTCAGAGCGGAAATATGTGAAGTGCTTCCTTACACCACAGTATTGGGAAAAATGGTTACGGCACGGGCGTTGGAAAAAGGAAAAATGATCCTGGCGGGACCCTCAGATACTTCTTTACTCCAAAATTGGGTACGTGAGATGCCGCAAAAATATCCTGTAGACGTATGCCTGGTTGACGGAGCCATATCCCGTTTAAGTCCTGCATCCCCGGCAGTTACTGAATCCATGATACTGGCTGTTGGGGCAGCGTATTCACTAAACATGAAGACATTGGCAGAAAGGACCCGTTTTATATTTGATACCGTACATCTTCCAGTGGCCGGCGGATCCCTCAGAAAAAAGCTGGAGAATATAACGCGCGGAATACGGGGTATCACTGCCAAAGGAGAAATAACGGATCCCGGTGTGGAATCCGCATTGCTTCCCGCCCAGGTCAGAGAGGTGCTTGAAAAATGCGAGAACAGGATATACGTCCCGGGAGCCGTAAGCAACGCGTTGTTGAAAACCCTGGCCGGGGGAAAAGAAGCCGGGAAAACGGAACTCTATATAAGGGATTTTTCACGTATTTTTGCCGAGCCGCGTGTTTTTTACTCGTTTCTGCGTGAAGGAGGCCGCATATTCCAGTTATTCAGCACCCGGTTACTGGCTGTTTGCGTAAACCCGGTCTCGCCACAGGGGTACAATCTGAATTCTGTTGAACTGGTAGACAGGATCCAAAGGGAAGTGGATATTCCCGTATACGATATTAAAAAAATGGAAGGATGAATTTTGCCCGCTTTGTCGAAAGAATTGAAGGCCTGAAGTATATATCCGATAAAATGGAACTTACCGGTTCCCGGGTACGCCGTTACCTTATGCAGATGCCCTTTTCCACGGACAGGGATGTGCTGGAAAAGCATTTTGATATCCTGCAGAAAGCCTGTGGAATTCTTTCTGACCACAACGCCGGGTCTGCCGTAATGCAGCTTCTGCACCTTTTTTCCCGGGTACATGACATCCAGGGAACGCTGGAGGCATTGAAAGAAAAACAGACACTGGACGAAGTGGAACTCTTTGAGATCAAATATTTTTCTGTTCTGTGTGCCGATGCGGCCAAATTATGCGAACAGACCGGATTTACTTACGAAAACCTGCATTCCCTGCAGGAAGCTTTCATCCTTCTGGACCCGGACAATACGGGAACGGTCTCTTTTTCAATTTACGATTCGTATAGTAAGCAACTGGCCAAAACACGTCAGCAGGCTGCGGCAACCGATCTGGCAACCGATCCCGGACTTTGGGATCAGCTACACGATACCATTCAGAGAGAGGAACTGGTTGTCAGGGAAAAACTGTCCCTAAAACTGTCTGTCCTGTATCCTTCACTTCAGGAGAATTTTGACAGTCTGGCCCGGCTGGAAATATGGTTTGCCAAAGCAAGCCTGGCCCTTTCATACTCCATGGTAAGACCCGCAACCGTTCCGGAGGATCAGCCCTGTGTGCTTTCCGTTGAAGGAATGGTTAATCCGGCCATAGCCGATAACCTGCAAAAAGCAGGAGAAACATTCCAACCCGTATCGGTTACCTTAAACCGGGAACCATGTTTGCTAACCGGGGCCAATATGAGCGGAAAAACGGTAGTTCTGAAAACCCTGGCACTGATCCAGGCACTTACGCAGTTTTCATTTTTTGTTCCTGCACAAAAAGCGTCAATTCCCCTTGTAAAGGATGTTTTTCTTGTCATAGGCGACAAACAGGACCAGTACAGGGGATTGTCATCGTTTGCGGCAGAAATGCTTGATTTGGACCGGATAATGGCCAAAATGGCCAAGGGAACAAAAATGCTTGTTTTGGCAGATGAACCGGCCAGGACCACCAATCCTGCCGAAGGGGCAGCCATTTTATGCGCACTCATTGAATTTTTTGAAAAAAACAAGGTGATGTCCCTGATCAGTACCCATTACGGGGATCTTGGACTCTCGTGCCGGAAATTACGGGTAGTCGGTTTTCAGGGAACACGCGTAGAGGGACGTCTTGATCCCTTAATGATGAACCGGTATATGAATTACGATTTAGTAGAAGACAAAGGAGGATCCGTTCCACTGGAAGCACTCAACATTGCCAGGCTTCTGGGGGTTGACGGATCGTTTATAGACATGGCAAAGAAGTATTTGAAATGAGAGAATCTAAATTAGGACTGGATTTTAAAAAAGTGGAAGAGGCCCGGAAAACTGCCGGGGAAATTGCGGACCAGGTCCAGCGTTTTGTGGAAAATTACACTACAGTCAGCGTGGAAAGAACATTGTGCCGGCTCCTGGACATAGATGGTGTCAACAGGGAAGACATCCCGCTGCCCAACCTGGTGGTAGATGCTCTAAAGGAAAGAGGGATGATGGCAGACGGCGTATTGCATTTTCTGGGGAAAGCCCTTATTGATACAGGTAAAGATCCTCAGCAGATAGCCCTGGACATTGCTTCCGGAAAATTTGAGTTTTCCCGTTTGTCCCCGCATGGTGCCGGGGAGATCAGCCGTGTTCTTGAACCTTTTATTCGGGAAAGTATTTCACGCATAAGGGACAAAAGACGCTCCAGAGAACAGCGCATTGAAAAACTGGGAGAAGGACCCCGCCCGTATTTGTACGTTATAGTAGCCACCGGAAACATTTACGAAGATGCCCTTCAGGCCCGGGCGGCAGCCCGCCAGGGCGCAGATATCATAGCCGTTATCAGGACAACAGGACAGTCTTTGCTGGACTATGTACCTTACGGCGCAACCACCGAAGGGTTCGGAGGAACTTATGCCACACAGGAAAATTTCAGGATCATGCGAAAGGCCCTTGATGAAGTGGGAGATGAAGTGGGCAGGTATATCCGTTTGTGTAATTACTGCTCGGGACTCTGCATGCCGGAAATTGCCGTTATGGGTGCCTTTGAAGGCCTGGATGTGATGCTTAACGATGCCCTGTACGGGATACTGTTCAGGGATATCAATATGCAGCGTACGCTCATAGACCAGTATTTTTCCAGGATCATTAACGGCTTTGCCGGTGTGATCATCAACACGGGTGAGGACAATTACCTGACCACGGCAGATGCTTTTGAGGAGGCACACACGGTCCTGGCCTCGGATTTTATCAATGAACAACTGGCTTTGATAGCAGGGCTTCCGGAGGAACAGATGGGTCTCGGACATGCCTTTGAAATGGATCCGGAGCTGGAAAATGCCTTTCTCTTTGAATTGGCACAGGCACAGATGTTGCGTGAAATTTTCCCGAATGCACCCCTGAAATACATGCCTCCCACAAAATTCATGACCGGGAATATTTTCAGGGGTCATATTCAGGATGCCCTGTTCAACATTGCCGGGATATGGACAGGACAGGGGATCCAGCTTTTGGGAATGCCCACCGAGGCCATTCATACGCCTTTTATGAGCGACCGGTACCTTTCCATAGAAAATGCCCGTTACATTTTCACCAGTTTCAGAAGTATTGGCAACGAAGTGGAATTTAAACAGGACGGCATTATTCGCAAAAGAGCCGCCAGGGTGTTGGAAGATGCCTGTGATCTGCTGGAAAAGATGAAAGAAGAAAGCCTTTTCACAGCCCTGGAAAAAGGCTATTTTGCCAATGTACGCAGACCTAAGGAAGGGGGTAAGGGTCTGGACGGGGTTACCCGGAAATCCGCTGTATATTTCAACCCCTATATTGAATTGCTAAAAGGAAAGAAATAATTATGGGTGGAGGATTGTATTCAACTGAAGTTCAGGATTTTGACAAAACATTGGATCTGGAAAAAGTAAAACCCTACGGGGACACCATGAACGACGGCAAGGTGCAGTTAAGCTTTACTTTGCCCGTACCGGCCGGTCCCGAGGCCATTGAAGCAGCCAAACAGTTATTACGCAGTATGGGTATGGACAATCTGCAGGTGGTTTTCTCCAGGGAACTGACCCCCGGATTTACCTTTTTCAATTGTTACGGCAACCTGCAGCATACGGTAAACTATGCCGACATACACGTTCCCAAAGTGGAAAGTACGGTTATGGATATGCGCCAGGTGGATGATTACATAAGCGAACACATAGGACGTAAACTGGTCATGGTGGGTGCCAGTACCGGTACCGACGCACATACCGTTGGTATTGATGCCATCATGAACATGAAAGGCTATGCCGGTCATTACGGGCTGGAACGTTACGAAATGATAGAGGCTTATAACCTGGGATCCCAGGTTACAAACGAAGAACTCATTGCAAAAGCCCTGGAACTGAAAGCCGATGCCATCCTGGTATCACAAACCGTGACACAGAAAGACATCCATATAAAGAATTGTACCGAGTTCATAGAAATGTCCGAGGCCGAAGGCATCCGGGACCGTATGATCTTGGTGTGCGGGGGTCCGCGCATCTCACACGAACTGGCCAGGGAAATTGGGTTTGACGCCGGTTTTGGGGTTAATACGTATGCAGACGACGTTGCCTCATACGTTGCACAGGAATATGTAAAAAGAAACAATAAATAATTATAAATCAATTAAGTAATAAATCATGGACAAAAATCAGATCAGGGAAACCATTGCCCGTCGTGCGGCAAAAGAATTAAAAGACGGATACGTTGTGAACCTGGGAATTGGACTGCCTACACAGGTTCTCAAATACCTGCCTGCAGATGTGAAAGTAATCATGCAATCCGAAAACGGATGCCTGGGGATGGGAAATCCGCCGGCACCCGGTCAGGAAGATCCGGACCTGATAGATGCAGGAGGAGGCCCCATCACATTGAAAGAAGGGGCATCCTGTTTCGATTCGTCCATTTCTTTTTCCATTATTCGTGGCGGCCATGTAGACGTGACCATCCTGGGCTCGCTGCAGGTGGATGAAAAAGGCAATATAGCCAATTGGTGCATACCGGGTAAAAAGACACCTGGAATGGGAGGGGCTATGGACCTGGTGACCGGGGCCAAAAAAGTATTGGTAACTATGGAACACACGGCTAATGGGAATCATAAAATATTGAAAGAATGTACATTACCACTGACTGCCGCAGGCCAGGTAGACCGTATCTTTACTGAAATGGGGGTTATCGATGTTACACCGGAAGGGTTGGTATTGCAGGAGATCAATCCCGAATTCACGCTCGAACAGGTGCAGGAAGCCACAGGTTGCAAACTCATTGTGGCAAAAGATCTAAAAGAAATGTAATTAATATAAAATCAATTTATTATGGAAAAAGTGTATATCATTGCAGCCAAACGTACAGCTATCGGTAAAATGTTGGGATCCTTAACCGGTGTAAGCCCGGCAGATATGGCAACCGTTGTTATCAAAAACATTCTGGAAGAAACCCGGCTGGATCCTTCAATCATAGATGAGGTGATAGTAGGGAATATACTGATGGCCGGACAAAAACAGGGAATAGCCCGCCAGGCTTCCATAAATGCAGGAATTCCGGATTTTGTTCCTGCCTACGGGGTTAATATGATCTGCGGGAGTGGTATGAAATCCATAATAAACGGATATGAGTCCATTTTATGTGGTCACGCACGCATCATACTGGCAGGAGGCGTGGAAAATATGTCATCGGCCGGTTTTGTTTTACAGGGAGTCAGGGAAGGAATAAAAATGGGCGATTTTAAAGCCATAGACCACATGGTTACCGACGGACTAACAGATGCCTTCGGGAATTACCACATGGGTATTACGGCAGAAAATATTGCCGAAAAATACAATATTACCCGGGAACAGCAGGATACTTTTGCCTTTGCCTCCCAGCAGAAAGCCATCAACGCCATAGACCAGGGGAAATTCAAAGAAGAGATCGTCCCGGTAACCATCAGGCGCAAAAAAGAATCCGTGGAATTCGATACAGACGAATATCCCAACAGGAATACCACTTTGGAAAAAATGGCAACCCTGCGTCCCGCTTTCAAAAAAGACGGGACAGTGACTGCGGGTAATTCTTCGGGGATCAACGATGGAGCTTCTTTTGTACTGCTGGCTTCGGAACAGGCTGTAAAGGAATTGGGACTGAACCCTATGGCACAGATTGTTGCTACGGGACAGGCCGGAGTCGATCCCGCCTATATGGGAATGGGACCGGTCCCTGCCGTGGACAAAGCCCTCAAACGTGCTGGAATGTCTCTTGACCAAATGGACCTGGTTGAACTTAACGAAGCGTTTGCTGCACAGTCCCTGGGGGTTATGCATGAATTGCAGCAACAGCATGGAGTGGACCGTGAATGGTTTGATAAGCATTGCAATGTAAACGGTGGTGCCATTGCCCTGGGGCATCCCATAGGTGCTTCCGGCAACCGTATTACCGTAACACTTCTTTATGAAATGAAGAAAAGAGGTTCCGATTTTGGTCTGGCTTCTCTTTGTATTGGCGGAGGAATGGGTACTGCTTTGATCCTCAAAAACATGCAGTAATTCAAAAAACGAAAGTGTCTCTGATTCAAAAAAAATGCATATTTTTAACCGGATTTAAAAAAAACTGGTTATGAAAACTCATTATCTGGAATACATCCACAACAGTATAGTGAAGGCGTGGGATAGCCCTGCGCTTACTAACTATAAAAAGAATTCATATACTTATGGCGAAATGGCTCAAAAGATCGCCCGGTACCATATCCTATTTGAGAAAATGGGATTGAAAAAAGGAGAAAAGGTGGCTCTTTGCGGTCCCAACAGTGCCGAATGGGGCATTGCTTTCATGGCGGCATCCTCTTACGAGGCGGTGGCTGTCCCGTTGCTGAACGATTTTATTCCCGACAGTGTTATGACTCTGACGGATCATTCGGAAGCGAAGATCTTTTTTGTAAGCCGGGAGATCTGGGACAAGACGGATATAGCCCGCATGCCCCTCCTTGAACTTGTCATTATCTTGGAAGATTGGCAGATAGCTTATGCCAAAGATCCTGCCGTAAAGGAAGCGGACGATAACCTGGATTCATTGTTCCACGAAAAATATCCCAACGGATTTGGTCCCGGTGATGTCAATTATCCTACCGACAATTTTGACGACCTGGCATTGATCAATTATACCTCCGGCACTACCAGTGCTCCCAAGGGAGTTATGCTGACCTACAGGAACATTAGTTCAAACACACAGTTTGGTTTGAGTGAATTGCCTAACGGTCCGGGTGATAATATCGTTTCCATGCTGCCCATGGCCCATATGTACGGAATGGCCTTTGAATATCTCTACCAGCTGGCAGGAGGCACGCAGGTCTTTTTCCTCGGCAAGGTCCCTTCCCCCAAAGTCCTTCTGGATGCGCTGGCCACCGTACAGCCTTACATGCTGATCACCGTACCGCTGGTCATTGAAAAGATATTCAAAAGCTCGGTGTTCCCAACCATCCGTAAACCCATTGTCAAATCCATCATGAAGGTTCCCGGACTGGCTTCGGTGATACATAAGCAAATACGGAAAAAACTACTGCACGCGTTCGGAGGCAAGATCAGGAGCATCGTGATAGGTGGAGCTGCCATAAACCAGGAAGTGGAAGATCTCATGAAGATCATCAAATTACCATATACGGTAGGGTACGGAATGACCGAGTGCGCCCCGTTGCTGTCTTATGAGGACCCCCGGAAATTCGTGAAGGGATCCTGCGGGAAGCCCGTACACAGAATGTCTTTACGTGTTGATTCAGACGATCCTCACACCATAGTGGGAGAATTGCAGGCACGTGGAGACAACGTGATGATAGGGTATTACAAGAATCCCGAGGCCACGGCTGCCGCTTTTACCAAAGACGGCTGGCTTCGTACCGGGGATCTTGGACTGATTGACAAAGAAAACAACATTTTTATCAAAGGCCGCAGCAAAAACCTGATTGTCGGGGCAAACGGACAGAATATTTATCCCGAGGAGATCGAAGACAAACTGAACAACCAACCATACGTTGTAGAGTCCATTATCGTGGAACGGGACAAAAAACTGGTAGCCCTGGTATTTCCCGATTACGACCGGGTTTCCCAGGAATCCCTGGATTCCATGAACCTGGCACAGCTGATGGAAGAAAACCGAATGCGGTTGAATATGTTACTTCCTGTTTTCTGCAGGATCCACAAAATTGAACTGCAGTCCGAAGCGTTTGAAAAGACTCCAAAGAGAAGTATTAAACGTTTCCTTTATAAGTAGCAGACTGTTTCATAGAGAAAACGCATCCGCAATAATTCTGACGATACAGTTTGTGTTTTTTTGAAATTTCAACGGAACGGCCAAAACCGTTCCGTTTTTTAAAATCGGAAGGCAGGTAAGTCGGGCTTTCGTGTTTACGCGCCAGTTCTTCACCCAGACTGTTTATCAGCACTGTATTTTTTTTGTGAGGACTCAGGGTAAGGGAGGTGCAAAAATGGGAGAACCCGTTTTCGCTGGCGTAACGGGCTGTTTCTTCCAGTCTCAGACGAAAGCAGATCTCACACCGTCGTCCTCCTTCAGGTTCGTTCTCAAAACCTTTAACGGCTTCCAAAAAAACATCCGGGTGGAAGTCTCCTTCCTTAAAGGATACTTCATTTCCGAAGACTTCCCGGGTGTACCTTTTCGATTCATCTCTTCGCAGGATGTATTCACGTTGGGGAGCGATGTTGGGATTATAGAAAAAAACGGTTACATCGTATTCCGGGTACAAACGTTCCAGGGCCGTTGTGGAACAAGGTCCGCAACAGACATGCAGGAGTAATTTTTTACGGTCGTTATGCATAGATATATTGTACAAATATAAAGGTTTTCCATGAATTTCATTACTTTTGTATACCCTAAAAACCGTCTATGAAATCACAAATAAATAAAGGCATTTTGATCGTTTTGGCAGCGGCACTGGTGTTTACTTCCTGCCGGTCAAAGAACAGAAACTACCAATCTGTGGCAGGTGAAGTAAAAGTTGAGGTAATTACGCTAATAGAATCCATGACCTGCATCGAAAGGGAATACATCGGGGTGGTGGAAGAATCAAACAGCGTAAAGTTGAGTTTTCCCGCCCCCGGTAAGATCAAAAATGTCTACGTACGCGAGGGTCAGACCGTACGGGAAGGGCAACTTTTGGCTGAAACGGATCCCGCCACTCTGGAAAATATGTATGCCACAGCTGCTGCGACTTTACGACAGGCAGAGGATGCTTACCAAAGGATGCAGCAACTGTATGAATCTAACAGCCTCCCTGAAATACAATTCATTGAAATACAGACCAAACTGGAACAGGCGCGCGCTTCGGAAAGAATTGCCGCCCGGTCGCTTGCCGAGACAAAGCTTCATGCGCCCCAGCGCGGTGTTGTGGGGGAACGGATGATGGAGCCGGGCATGAACGTTTTGCCTGACCAGCCGGTGCTGACCCTGCTCAATACGCATAATCCGCTCATTAAGGTAGCCATTCCAGAAAATGAAATATTCGATACCCGCACCGGTCAGACGGCGCGGATCACCGTGGGAGCCCTTCGCAATGCGGAAGCAACCGGGAAGATTGTGGAAAAGGGAGTCAGTGCACATCCCCTGTCACACAGTTACAACGTGAAGATCGCTCCCGACGGGGATCTGGCCGGTCTGCTGCCAGGAATGGTGTGTAAAGTGTTTATCGGAAACCTTACGGGGGAAAACAGCCTGGTGCTGCCGGTAAACGCCGTGATGCCTTTGGAATTCGGAAAAGGTCATTTTGTATGGGTAGTTGATCAGGATAACACAGTGGACAGAAGAAGTGTTGAAGTGGGAGAGATCGTACCCGGGGGCGTGACCATCCTTAAAGGTGTTGTCCCAGGTGACCGTATTGTGATCTCCGGTTTTGACAGGATCAGTGATAACATTAATGTAATCGTGGTCAATGAGTAACAAAAGAAATGGTGTAGTCGAATGGACTATGCACAATCACAAGATCGTTCTTTTGCTGGTTGCTTTCCTGGTGGGACTGGGTATTTATGCCCTGCCCAACATGCCTAAAAAGGAATACCCGGACTTTACCATACGCAATGCCCTGGTCTTGGGGATCTACCCCGGAGCCTCTTCGGAACAGGTAGAGGAAGAGCTGACCGTTCCTCTTGAAAGGCACCTTTTGAATTATAAGGAAGTTGACAGGGAAAATACGTACTCACTGACCCGGGATGGTATGGTCTATTTTGTTATGGACCTGGTAGATACGGAGAAGAATCCCCGGGATTTCTATGCCAACCTGCGCCTGAACCTGGAAGACCTCAGGGTACAGCTTCCTCCCGGCGTGTTACCGCTAATAGTTATCAGCGAATTCGGAGAAACCTCGGCCATTCTGATCACCCTGGAAAGCGATTCCAAAACTTACACACAGCTGGGAAAGATCATGGACCGCCTTGAAGGCCGCTTACGCACATTGCCCATAGTGGCCAATCTGAAGCGATACGGTGAACAGGAGGAGCAGATAAGTATATACCTGAACAAGGAAAAACTGGCTGCCTATTCCCTGAATACGCAACAGATAATGATCCAGTTGTTTGCAGGAGGGCTGATCACTTCATCGGGCAATATTACATCCATGGGGGATGTGATCCCAATTCACCTGAACAATGCCTATACCAGTGAACAGGAAATCCTGGAGCAACCTATATATTTTGACGGATCAGGCAATGTACTCCGTGTAAAGGATATCGGAAAAATCATCCGGGAATACCCGGCCCCCGTCAGTTACATAACCAATAACGGCAAGAAGTGCCTCCTTTTGTCCATGGAAATGAGCAAAGGGTTTAATATGGTCGAATTGGGAAAACAGGTAGACCTTATACTGAAAGATTTTGAATCGGAACTCCCGCCGGATGTAAGTGTGTTCCGGATCGCCGATCAACCCAAAGTAGTCTCGGATTCGGTTTATTCGTTTCTCAAGGAAATGCTGATAGCCATATTGGCGGTTATTGCCGTGATGATCGTTATGTTGCCCCTCAGGGTGGCATCTGTTGCCGCAACAGCCATTCCCATAACCATTTTCATCTCCATCGGGATCATGTATGTCATAGGTTTTGAGATCAATACCGTGACTCTGGCTTCCCTTTTGGTCGTATTAGGTATGGTGGTTGATGACAGCATAGTGGTCATTGACAATTACATGACATTCCTGGATCATGGTATGAGTCGGTGGAAAGCTTCTATTAAAGCGGCCAGTTCCTATTTTCGTTCTGTCTTTTCGGCAACCCTGGCAATTAGCGTTACGTTTTTTCCCTTCTATTTCACTTTTCCAGAAAATTTCGTGGAATTCATTTTCATGGCACCGTGGGCAATATCCATTTCCCTGATGGTCTCTCTGGGTATCGCTATGTTATATATACCTTATTTCCAGTATTTCACAATACGGAAGGGGTTAAGACAAGTAGTTGAAAAGCAACGAAAGAAAAGCAAAAGAGGTATTTCCATACTTGAGTTGTTCGGGGTCTTCTACGAAAAAACCTTGCGTAAAGCTTTTGCACACCCCGTATGGGTCATAGTGATAATTGTCCTGTTCCTGGTTTTGCCGTATTTTGTATACACGCAATTGCCCAAACGCCTTATGCCGATGGCCGACAGGAACCAGTTTGTGGTTGAAATATACCTGCCTTTCGGATCTGCACTTGAAGACACGGAGAAGGTCTCGGATTCCCTACGTAATATGATCCAGAAAGATGAACGGGTCCTGGCCGTCACTTCTTTCATTGGGACCAGTGCGCCCAGGTTCCAGGCTTCATATACCCCTCAGATCCCTGGGTCGCACTTTGGACAGTTCATAGTCAACACCCCGTCTTCCAAGGTAACCGAAGAACTGGTAGCTGAATACCAAAAGAAATACATACACTATTTCCCGGGAACGTATGTTCGTGTAAAGCAATTGGATTACTCCATTCTTGCAGCCAACGAGGTAGAGGTGAGGTTAATAGGGGAAGACAAACAGGCAATTATGCACCTGGGTGATTCCCTTGCAGTTGAATTGAGGAAGATCCCGGATATTGCCAGTGTACGTTCCGACTATGGAGGAATGCAATACGGTGTTGACGTACAGGTAGATGCAACCAAAGCATCAAGGGTGGGAATTAATCCCGGTTACCTTTCACTAAACCTGGCTTCCAGGTATTCGGGTGTTCCTGTAACCTCTGTGCTGACTGACGGCAAAACAGTTCCGGTAGTTATCAGAATGCATGAAGAAGAAGGATCTCCGGATATTGCAAGTCTGGGTGATGAATACGTACAGGGGATGATCCCCGGAGTAAGCGTACCGCTCAGGCAGATCGCAAAGGTGGAACCCGAATGGAACATTTCACAAATAGTAAGAAGAAACGGGTTTCCTACTTTGACACTCATGATGGACCTGGATTACGGAAAAATATCGACCGATGTCTTTGATCAGGTGAAGGATGTTATGGACAACACAACCATGCCTGAAGGTATCCGTTTTCAGTATGGTGGAACCTACCATGCAGATAAGTCCATGATGCCGGATATCCTGCAGGGAGTTGCCATAGCTGTTTTTCTGATATTTTTGATCCTGTTGTTTCATTTCAAAAAAGTATCCCTGGCACTTCTGGTCATGGGATCCACTACATTAAGTATTTTAGGAGCCTTCGTCGGCACCTGGATCCTGGGCCTGCCCGTGAGCCTGACCACATTCCTGGGTCTGGTGACCCTGATAGGGCTGGTGGTCAGAAACGGGATCATTATGTTCGATTATGCCGAGTTGTTGCGATCCGAGGGATCTTCTGTCAAAGAAGCGGCGTTCAGGGCGGGATGCAGGCGAATACGTCCTATTTTCCAGACATCTTCGTCTACGGCCGTAGCAGTTATCCCCATGCTTGTAGTCAACGATTCCCTCTGGGCTCCCATGGCAGCTACCATATGTTTTGGGGTCATTACCTCCATGTTCTTTGTTTCAGTTTTCATGCCCGTAATTTACTGGCTGTTATACCGGAAACAGGATAAGGCCCGGTCCATTAGCGAACCTGAAAAACTGACGTTGTAATGAAGAAGATATTTTATTTGGTATTTGCTTTCGGGCTCCTGGCTCCCAAACCGCTTGCCTCACAACCTTATACATTGCAGGATTGCAGGCAGATGGCCCTGAAAAACAATGCACGGATACAAGATATGAAACTGGGGGAACAGATATCCGTCCAAATGAAAAAACAGGCACTAACCTATTTTTTCCCGAACATATCCGCATTCGGGATGGGATTTCAGGCAAGCAACCCCATGATATCCATTGATATGGGAATGCTGGGAAGCATGGAACTGCTCAAAGACGGTATCCTGGTAAGTGCCACGGCCATCCAACCGGTATTCATGGGCGGAAAGATCTTGTATTCCACAAAGCTTGCCAATCTTGGAATACAGTCCGGTGAACTTTTTACGCAAAGAACAGTAGACGAGGTCCTGGATAAAACCGAAGAATATTACTGGCTTCTCTATTCCTTATCAGAGAAACGGGAAACCGTATCTCTAATGAAAAACGTACTGGACTCAGTGGAAAAAGACGTGCAGCAGGCTTACAATGCGGGGATCCTGGGAAGAAATGAAGTGCTGAAAGTAAAATTGCAAAAGAACACCCTCACTTCCAAAAACGTGGAACTGGAAAACGGTATCTACATGGCAACCATGGCACTGGCACGTGAGATCGGATTATCCGTAGATTCCCTGGACAATTTTGAAATTGCCCCTCCGGGAGACCTTACTTTTGCCGATCCCATGGAATTTTATGTGGAACCGGTTTCGGTTGTTGATCAGAGGACAGAATACCGTTTGCTGGATATGGGTGTCCGTGCAGCCGCACTCCAAAAAAAGATAGAACGGGCTGGTTATCTGCCCAGGATAGGTGTGGGAGCGATGTATTATTATGAAAACCTTCTGGACAAGGACAATTGGAACGGAGCCATAATGGCTGCCGTTCAGGTTCCCATATCTGACTGGGCCAGGGGATCCTTTGCTATAAAGCAGAAGAAACTGGAAGAAGACAGGGCTCGTATTCAGAAAGAAGACGGACGCCAGCAATTGCTTATGCAGATCCGTCAGGCATGGGGCTCATTCGTTGAATCTTACCAGAAATTGCTGTTGGCAGAACTTACCGTGGAAGAATCGGAAGAAAACGCCAGGCTGAATGAAGATTATTTCAAAGCCGGGACGGTCAGTCTGACCGAATTACTGGCTGCCAGGGGTTTTCTCCAGGAGAGCTATGATAAGAAAACTGATGCCGTAAAAGATTACCAGATGGCAAAATGCCGGTACCTTCAGGTTACCGGACGCTGAAAGATCCCTTTTACCTGACTACAAAATCGGTGGATGCCGTGAAGGGATTCCCTTTGCGATCCATTCCCTCTATTACTACGCGGAACGTACCTGTGGTTTCGGAAGTGATGGCTTGCAGGGTAACAGACCGGTCTGCTTCCAATTCTACGATGGGATCCCAGTAAAGTGTGTGACGCAGGTCAGGCAGGCGGCTGTCTTCAGGGACCATACCTAACGAACGGGGATTCTGAACACCCCGGAATTCCTGTATACGCATGGATTCATCCAAGTCCAGCCCGGGGAAATCTCCCTTGAATGTCCGGAAGAAGATAATACCGTTGTAATAAATGGAGCCAAAGGCATATTTGTCTGTATAGATGATAATTTCTTTTACAAGATTCGGATCGTAGGCATAGATCTTTTGATGATCTTCAATGGGGATGCCGTCCAGAAGCACTAAAGGAGGTGTAGGATCCTGAAAATAATACGCTGTTCCTGTGGCATCCCTCATCCGTACCTGCAGGTTGTGAGCCCCGTTATCATTGCGAAAACGGGCTTCACGTATGAATTCTATCAGGACTTCACCCATAGTGGGGAAACGTGTGTATTCATCCAGTTTGTATACAATACCTGTATTTTCGAACAATAAATTGGCAGGTATCCGTTCTTCCACAGCCAGTGTATCCATACGGTAAGCCTGTGCAATCTGGATTTCCAGGCTGCGTTCCATCAACACCTCTTCCTGATTCCTGTCCAGGATCAATTGGGGGATGGTTTTTACAGGTGGGTTCATATATACGGAATCCAAAACCAGGTGGTACTTTTTATGATTGAAGGAAGGCACGTAACTTACCAACGTTCCGTCCCCGTAAAGATTTGATGTAAAGAACCTTACCTTGCCGCTATCTCTTATTTCGCCGGTACAATACTGAATATCCTTACCTGCTATGGAAATGTAGGAGCCAAAGCTTTCTACGTTTGTTACAGGCACATTGTTTTCGTCCACCACATGACCCCTGATAATTTCCCCGGCATAATCTACCTTGTCCAGTGAAAACGGTTTCCGGGGAATGCTCCGGATACTGTCCACAATTTCTTTGATGGACGGGTTGCTGTAATGGTTCAGATCATCCTGGCGGAAAACGGAGATACTTGCCGAAACCGTTTCTCGGAGCGGATTCCGGAACGTGATCTTTACATTTTCTTTTGTGTGGTAACTTTTCTTATCCGTGGTAAGCGTTAATGCCAATCCGGACGTGTTGTTCCGGGAAGCGGGACCCGGTGCCGGGGAATCGTCTTTTGTGAGGGAGCGAACATTGTCGGAACGCAGCGATGTCAGCGGATTGTAAATCGTAATAAACCGCGAACAAAAATTCTCTTCGCTTTCCGAATACATATAACGTGTGTACCCGGAAAGACGGTATATTCCTGTAGGCAAAGAAACGGGAAGCTGTAAATATCCGCTTCCCCTTCCATGGCTCAGGGCAATTTTGGACCGGACCGGAGAACCTGAAAGGTTTTGCAGTTCCAGGTATGCCACAGCACTGACAGGAGAGGGTATCCCCCGGGACGCATCATAACAGAATGCCGATATCCATATATCTTCTCCGGCAAGATAACACTCTTTATCGGTGCTCAGGTATAACCTTTCATGAAACATATCCTCCTGAGCATTAAGGTATATGGCAGGTAATAATATCAGTATGGCAATAAAGATCCGTTTCATAATCGTAATTTTCAGAACCAGGGCCATTCAACAGGCCAGAAAACGGGAACAACGGGAGTTCCACCTTTGCTCCTGCAATCGATACAACGTGTCAGATTCCAATGGCTGACACCCATCAGTGCATCTATCATATGAGGAGAATATCCCATGGAGTGAAGGTCTATCAGGCTGGATATATCGGCCTTCAGGGACATGAGCGTATCTTCCGGCATGGGTTCCCGAACGTAACCCGGCAGCCCCTTGCAGTCGATCAATAGTCGTTTTGTCACCGAATTGCATACGGAAACAAAGCCTATGGCCCGGGTGTCCGGATCGGTCACACAACGTATATTTCCGCTGATCTCATTAGGCTGGGGAGAAAAGAGTTCACCTATGTCGTTAGAGTTTTTACGCATATTTTCCAGGTAATTGTATGCATCGCTGTCCAGTACCGTTTGTGTAACTTCTATGATGTAATGTTGGGTTATGCGTATGTCCCGGAAGTTGATGGAATGGATCTCCAGGTTCCTGATCCTGTCTTCTGCCAGGGCTGAAGTTTCTTCCAGGAGAATTTCAAAAGACTGCTGGCTGTTCCAGCAACGGTGATTCCACGGTCTTTTGTTTTCTGTGCTCTTCACTTCAAATACGTCAAAAAAAGTATATGCCGCCAGCTGGGAAACATAATCCCAGGTTTCCGTGAACTTCCAGTTATAATGTTTGGACTGGTCCGTTACGTCATAAGAATTGACGTATATAGTCATTTTTTCTGCCAGGGTATCCACCACATAATGCAATTCCATATTGCTGCTGTGTCTGGCTTTCCTCATGTCTGATTCATAGGTGTTCCCGTCCAGTGATTCCACAACAAGCTGGTATTCCAGTTCCTGATCCGGCCCCTGAGCGGAAAAATCAAACAGGTATTCTCCTTCTGCAGTACGATTGTAAGGCTGGTATAGGTCACCGTGGCTGTCGCGTACGTAAACGCGTGCGTTTCTTTCGTACTTTACGGTCCTTTGACCGGATTGAAAGGTGGATATCGGGGCACTCCTGGATACGCGGATAGTAAAGGGACCGGTAAGGGATATGTTCCCTTCCACCACAATGATATCTTCCATGTTGACCAATTCTTCCGGTTCGTATGGAACAATACAGGAAACGGCTATTACAGCCGGAATGATCATGCCCATCAGTTTAACCAGGTATTTCATAAGGGTTATCATTAAAATCTGATGTTATAGGTGATGTAAGGGATGGGACATCCGAATATGGAAAGCATATACGAATTAATGGTATTGTTTTCCGTACGGAAGAATACAGAGTAGGGATTTTTTCTTCCGGTGAGGTTGTACACTCCAAATGTAAAGGAGCTGTGTGTCAGAAGAGTAAGCTTGTGTGAAGGTTCCACGTTGAAGGATATGTCCAGGCGGAAATAATCGGGGATACGATGACTGTTCCGGTCTCCGTACATAAGCCTCCAGCCTCCGGCATAGTGATACGTTCCTACGGGCATGGTTATGGGCCTTCCGGTACTGTAATCCAGGTTCAAGGACAGGCTGAAGCGGTGCGTAAATTTGAAATTCCCCACCAGTTTCAGATCATGCGGTTTGTCGTAGGGAGCCGGGTACCAGTTGCCGTTGTTTACGGGATCCGTAACACGTGGGTCGTTCTGGCACAACTCGGTACGTGAGTAAGTATAGGAGAGCCAGCCGTTTAAACGGCCCAGTGAACGTTTCAGCATTACTTCCACACCGTAAGCTCTTCCGCGGGTTTCTATCACGTCCGTCTCTATGTGATGGTTCATCAGCAACCGGGCCGAAGAAGCGTAATCCAGGTACCGGTCCATGTTTTTGTAATACCCTTCCACAGATAGCTCTAAGGTGTTGTTCATAAGATTTTTATACATACCCATAGCAGCCTGCCATCCTTTCTGGGGCCTTATGTTGGCATCGGAAAGTTTCCAGATATCTGTAGGAGAAATAACCGTTGTGTTGGAGAGCATATGAATGTTCTGGCGCATGCTGTTGAATCCCGCTTTTATGGAAAAATCGGAAGTAAACGCATAACGCATGGACAAGCGGAACTCTGGTCCGTGATAGGGGGCCACGGTTTTTCCACCGGCAACCGAGACACTGTCAATGACTGTTTCCGGGGCGCGGGGTACCGTGGGATCGTAGAGGTAATAATCTTTGGGTCCCAGGGCGGCATAATAATCGTAGCGAATCCCCATTTCCACCGAAAATTCTGGTGTAATATCCCATGAATCACTTAAATACAAGGCCGTTTCCACAGCCTGTTCCCGTTGCAGCCGGTCAGGTACGACTAGTGAATTGTCATTAAAAGGCAGGTAAGTCCCCGGATCCAGGAAATAATAAAAGGCATTGACCCCGTAGTTAAGCTTGTGTGAGTCGCCCAGACGTGTGGTAAAATCGGCTTTCAGACTGGTTTGTTGAAGGGAGAAAGCCATATCATAAGCCATAGCCTGGTTGGTTGTATCCTGTGTATGGTAACTGTATTTGTCGTATGCACCGGATAACACCATGTCTGTACGTTCTGTCAGTATGCTCCTGTAACGCGCCGAGGCATTGATATTCTGGTAACGGTAAGACACATCCCGGTTGAAAGAAAAACGGTCTCTTGAAAAATATCCGTTTACATACAGGTGATTGTTCTGGTTAAACCGGTGCGAAATACCGGCATTCAGGTCGTAAAAATTGGCGGTTCCATCGTTATACCCGCTGTTTTCGGGAATAATCCCCATCAACCAGTCCGAGTAAGTGGTCCGTCCGGCGACCAAAACCGAAGTCCTGTCTTTGACAATGGGACCTTCCAGGGTGAGCTTTGTAGTCAGCAGACCGATCCCGGCGGATCCGGTAAAGCGGTTCTTGTTGCCTTCCCGGGAATTCACTTCCAGAACCGAGGATATTCTGCCTCCGTAACGTGCAGGAACGGAACTTTTATATAGTTCCAGGTTGCTTATTACATCGTTGTTAAAAAGCGAGAAAAGCCCGAAAAGATGGGAAGAATTGTATATCGTCCCCTGGTTGAAAAGGATCAGGTTCTGGTCCGTGGCTCCTCCGCGTACGTTAAAGCCACCGGAGGCTTCGCCTACGGATTTCACGCCCGGCAAAGTTAAAACAGCCTTTATCACATCGGCTTCCCCGAAAACCGTTGGAATATGGCGTATTCTGTCAGCCCTTACACGTTCCAGTCCCAGTTTGACATTCCGTACGTTTTCCATTTTATCGGCAGAGATCACGATCCCCTGCAAGGAGAATACCTCCTCAGCAATGTTCAGATCCAGTGAACTGTCAGAAAAGATACGAAGGTAACGTCTTGAATCCTCATACCCGAAACCCTGTATCATTATGGTATTGTACCCGCGTGGAAGCGTGAGGGAATAGAAACCGTATGTATCCGACATGGCATAGTGCTGCTTGTCTTCGGAAAGTATGGTTATGCCTGCCACAGGTTCGCCGGTGATATGATCCCTCACATAGCCTGTCAGCAATACGTTCCCGCCCTGATCAGACTGCAACGGATCACCCAGGGTGTACAGCCGGTTTTCCGAATCGGCCGTCTGAGCCTGTACGGTTTCCATCTGAGCCAGTTCTTTTTCATTGTGAAGGCCGTTTTCCATTGAATCGGCAAAAAATGCATCGGGGATCTGAGTGGTCAGGGAGCCTTTGATAACGGCCCACTTGTTTTTGCCAATATAATTCAGGGAAAAATCATTTTTCTTCAATTCCCGGTTCAGTGTTTCCAGTACCTTATCCTGGGTTGCTTCCAGGCTCAGTAGCAATGTGTCGGTTTGTGACGGTGCGTAATAAAACCTGTTTGGGGTAAGTTTTTCCAGTGTATTCACAATAGAATCCAATGTAACATAACGAAATTTGTAAGCGTCTTGTGACCAAACTGTTACCCAGCACGTTATGAACAATAAAAAGACAATGATCGTTTTGCCTGTGTGCCGTAGCCGTTTCATAATGCTTCCTGTTCGTAGCGGACAGCGCAGGAGGCCAGGGAAGCATCCCTTTCTTCTTTACTGAATCCCAGTTTCTGATCTCTTATATGACGGCTCAGTTCTTTGCGTTTGTCACGCAAAACCCTCAAAACCGAAGCTTTTCTGTTAACAGGATAAAACTTACCATCCCGGACAATATAATACGAAGTACTTTCATTAAAGACATGTGTCACCGTCATATCGGTATCCGGAGTGGCACTGTTCATCAATTTCTTTGTCTTTTTCAGGACAGTGATCTTTTCTCCTGAAAACAACACCCGGTAATATCCCGTTGCCGGTGCCTGGGGCCATTTGTCCCTGAGTATATGTCTGAATGCCATACTGTCCAGGGTAAATGATTCCACATTAGCTTTTAGCAAAATGGTGTTGGAATTGTATTGCGGTATCTTTATATACAATTCATCCAGGTGAGCGTTCAGATTCAATTGAATATCAACGTAGCGTTTGCCGTTATATACTACTGTACCGGTAAAATAATCTTCTGATTGCAGAAAATAAGTGCCGTCGTGAATCATTCTGTATTCGGGCGGGATCTTGCCGTTGTACAAAGGCGAAAATACGCCACTCTCTTCCTGGTAATATCTGATGACAGGAATAGGGTCCTGTGCAGGAAGATAATTTTTGAAAACAGGGAGTACAGAGAGACAAAGAAAAAATAGAGCGGAACAGGTTCGGGTCATTGTTGTTTTTAGTTACAGTCGGCAAAAATAGTCAAAAAGATTGTACCTTTGTTAGCTAAACCAAAAAACAAACCCTTTTTTTCATGAAACGTATAGATTGCTTTATTCCTGCGGCAGATCAGGACCAGGTAGCTGCAACGCTGGCACACCTTAAACCTTTAAGCATTATCAACCGGATCTACTTACTCAGTACGGATCCCGGGGTGGATCTATCCCAAACCGG
Source organism: Bacteroidales bacterium (assembly GCA_011620605.1). Classification (GTDB taxonomy): domain Bacteria; phylum Bacteroidota; class Bacteroidia; order Bacteroidales; family UBA932; genus DMER64. Next base: position 165,216 of record WOYW01000011.1, read on the forward strand.
ACTTGAAGTGATACCCGTTGACAACCTTGCTTCTTCCTCTACCGTCGCAAAGATAGCAGAAAGGTCTTCTGCCGGTTATACGCTAATATATACAAAATATACCTCCCTGGAACCCGGTTATTTTGCCCTTGAACGTATGGTGCGTGTTGGGGACGACACTCAGGCCGGGATGCTGTACGCAGATCATTATCAGATAATTAACGGGCAACGTAGGAAAATGCCCCTGATCGAGTGCCAGGAAGGGGCTTTACGAGATGATTTTAATTTTGGGTCGGTGCTGCTATACAACACTGCTCTTCTGAAAAAAGCCGTAACACAGACAAGCATCATTTATCCTTATGCCGGTTTATACAATTTGCGCCTGACGGTCAGCAGAATGGCCTCCCTGGTGCATATAAATAATGAAGTATTGTACACAGAAATTGAAACGGATACGCGTAAATCGGGCGAAAAGCTGTTCGATTACGTGGATCCCAAAAACAGGGATGTCCAGATAGATATGGAAAAAGCCTGTACAGAACACCTGAAAGCCGTAGGAGCGTATTTGCCTCCCGTATTTACCTCGGTGGATCTTAACAGGGAAGCCTTTGAATACGAGGCCACGGTTATGATACCGGTATTCAACCGGGAACGTACCATAGAAGATGCCGTCAGATCAGCACTCTCCCAGGAACCCGGTTTCAATTTCAATGTCATAGCAGTCAATCACCACAGTACGGATAATACCCTTAACATTCTGAAAATGTTTGAAAACGATCCCCGCCTTATAGTTATTACCCCGGAACGTAAAGATCTGTTCGTGGGTGGGTTGTGGAACACGGCGCTGCATCATCCTAAATGCGGGAAATTCCTGGTACAGCTGGACAGTGACGATGTCTATTCGGGTCCGGATTCTCTGGAAAAGATCGTGAAGGCTTTTTACGAGCAACAATGCGGGATGATCATAGGAACCTACCGGATGACTGATTTTCAGATGAACACACTGCCACCAGGGATCATAGACCACCGGGAATGGACTCCAGAAAACGGCAGAAACAATGCCCTTAGGATAAACGGGCTGGGTGCCCCCAGGGCTTTCTTTACACCTATACTGCGGGAGATACTGCTGCCCAACACCAATTACGGGGAAGATTACGGCCTGGGACTGAATTTCTCAAGGAAATACCAGATAGGCCGTATCTACGATGTTGTCTACAATTGCCGCCGTTGGGAAGGAAATTCCGATGCAGCCCTGGAACCGGAAAAAGTGAACGCAAACAACCTTTACAAAGACAGGCTAAGGACATGGGAATTACAGGCCAGAAAACAATTGAAGTAGGGATCCTGAAAGCTCCCGCCGTTTCTTTTACGTTAGGCGGAGATTTCGGCGACTTTTCAGGATACTACACTGCATATGCGGAAAACGGCAAGATCCGTTTCCAGGACAAAACCGGAGACAGATTTGTTTTCCGGCCCAATGATCCACAATCTTCTTTTGTCCTGAAAGATGTGGTCATTGGGATAGAATTCCATTGGGAACGTAAGGAAGACCAGCGTTTTAAGGGATCACTCGTGCTGATGCCGGAAGAAGGCATGGTACGTGCCGTCAACGTGCTTCCCGTGGAAGATTACCTGATCAGTGTCATAGCCTCGGAAATGAGTGCCACCAGTTCCCCGGAATACCTGAAAGCACATGCCGTAATATCCCGCAGCTGGCTGCTTTCCCAGATAGAAAAAAGAAGGGGCATTGAGGAGCAAAAGCAAGAATACAGGAGTGAGATCAGAACGAATACCGAATGGATCAAATGGTGGGACCGTGAAGACCACATCCTGTTTGACGTTTGTGCCGATGACCATTGCCAGCGTTACCAGGGCATTACCAGACCGTCGCAATCCATTGACAACGTTACCGGAGCCGTTATGGAAACCGCCGGAGAAGTACTGACATACGGTGGCAGTATTTGCGATGCACGTTTTTCAAAGTGCTGCGGAGGGTTTATGGAAAAGTTCTCGACTTCCTGGGAACCTGAAGACCCTCCTTATTTACAAGGAAAATACGACGGAGAATCATTTCCTCCGGAAGTTCCTTTTCCCGATCTTTCCGATCCCGTTCAGGCCGAGATATGGATCCGCAGTCAGCCTCCCGCTTTTTGCAATACCGATGATCAGGAAATTCTTTCCCAGGTGCTGAATTCCTACGACAGGGAAACCACAGGATTTTACCGGTGGGAGGTGACATATACTGCGGAAGAACTTACCGCCCTCATCAAAAGACGTATTGGCGTTGATTTTGGACAGATAGAGGAACTTATTCCGGTGGAAAGAGGCACCTCGGGGAGGATATCCCGTCTGAAGATCGTAGGAACAAAAAAAACACTGATCATCGGGAAAGATTTATTAATCAGGAAGGCCCTTTCCGAATCCCACCTGTATTCCTCGGCTTTCATTCCCGTTAAACGTGAAGACACGTTTATCCTTTACGGAGCCGGCTGGGGCCACGGTGTAGGTCTTTGCCAGATAGGAGGAGCCGTTATGGCTGCTAAAGGATATGCCTACAAGGATATATTGCAACATTATTACCCGGATTCCCGGATTGAAAAAATTTATTGATGAACGTACCTTCCCCCGTTAAAAAAAGAAACGCCTGGTCGTGGATCCCCACATTGTATTTTGCCCAGGGCCTGCCTTATGTGGCTGTAATGACCATTGCCGTGATCATGTACAAGCGGCTGGGACTTTCTAATACAGATATAGCTCTGTATACCAGTTGGTTATATTTGCCCTGGGTGATCAAGCCCCTTTGGAGCCCGTTTGTAGACCTGATCAAAACTAAAAGGATGTGGGTTGTTCTCATGCAAAGTTTCATAGCTGTAGGTTTTGCGGGAGTGGCTTTCTTCATACCTGCAACATTCTACGTACAGGCCACACTGGCTTTTTTCTGGCTCATGGCCTTCAGTTCCGCAACCCACGACATAGCTGCCGACGGATTTTATATGCTGGCTTTATCGCAGGGAGAGCAATCTTTCTTTGTAGGCATCAGGAATACTTTCTACCGTTTTGCCACCATCTTCGGACAGGGGATCCTGGTCATGTTTGCAGGATTGATGGAAGAGGGCAAAATATTCCCCTCTGTTGCCGGGAACATTCCTCTGGCCTGGAGTTTGTCTTTCTACCTGTTGGCCGCTTTGTTCCTGATCCTGACCCTGTACCATAAATTTGTCCTTCCCCGGCCCGTGAGCGATGTTTCCCGCGAGAATATCACACCGGTGGGACTTTTAAAGGACTTTTTCATGACTTTCGGGTCCTTTTTCAGGAAGAAAGACCTGGGACTGGTATTCTTTTTCATCCTGACTTACCGGCTGGGAGAATCCCAATTGGTAAAGATCGCTTCTCCGTTCTTGCTGGACACTCCCCAGGCAGGGGGCCTGGAACTGCAAACGGCAACAGTCGGTATGGTCTATGGCACCATAGGTATAATTGCCTTGCTGTTGGGCGGAATTATTGGAGGGATTGCTGTCTCACGCGGTGGTCTGAAAAAATGGATCCTTCCCATGGCACTGGCCATCAACCTGCCGGATCTGCTATACGTATTTATGGCCTCTACTATGCCGCAGAACGTGTGGGTGGTGATCGTTTCGGTGGCTTTTGAACAACTCGGTTACGGGTTCGGTTTTACCGCCTATATGCTTTACCTGATCTATGTGGCCAACGGGGAACACAAAACATCGCATTACGCCATCGGGACCGGATTTATGGCACTGGGCATGATGTTGCCCGGGATGGTGGCCGGAGCCATACAGGAGGCTCTGGGTTACGAAAAATTCTTCTGGTTGGTCTGCCTGTGTACGTTGCCCGGGATATTTGCCTCCATTCTGGTGAGCAGGAAACTGCCCGCCGATTACGGAAAGAAATAACTAATCCTACAGATATGAAAAAATTACTTCAGTGTTCATTGGCAATTATGCTGATGCTGCTTTCTGTTTCCTGCCGCTCTGGAGAAACGGAATTCAAAACAGGTATAGAAGTACTTAAAGAATCGAATTTTGCCTGCCTGCAGGGGAAACGGGTAGGGCTTATTACAAATCCCACCGGTGTGGATCATTCACTCAGATCCACCATAGATATTTTGCATGAGGCCCCGGGTGTTAACCTGGTGGCACTTTACGGTCCCGAACACGGGGTGCGCGGAGACGTTCACGCGGGGGATCACATTGAGACGCAGAATGACCCGGTAACCGGGATTCCCGTTTTTTCCCTGTACGGGAACACCCGTAAACCAACCCCGGAGATGTTACGGAACATTGATGTTTTGGTTTACGATATCCAGGATATCGGGTCCCGTTCCTTCACCTATATTTCCACTATGGGACTGGCCATGGAAGCCTGTGCGGAAGCCGGTATTGAATTTGTGGTACTGGACAGGCCCAATCCCATTAGCGGACTGAAAGTGGAAGGCTGCTACGTAGAGGATGGGTGTTTCACGTTCGTAAGCCAGTACAGGATCCCTTACGTATACGGCCTGACCTGCGGGGAACTTGCCCTGTTGCTCAACGGGGAACGGATGCTGGGATCAGGCGCCCGTCCCGGGGAAAGCGCACAATGCAAACTTCATGTAGTTCACATGGAAGGATGGACCAGGGATATGTTTTATGATCAGACCGGGATGCAATGGATCGCGTCTTCTCCGCACATTCCCCAGGCCATAACCTCTTTCTTTTACCCGTTAAGCGGTATAGCGGGAGACCTTAATGCTGTTTCCATAGGAGTGGGTTATACGCTTCCTTTCCAGTTGTTTGCCCCGGTAGAAGGCACCATCAACCCGGAAGAATTTGCCCGGGCCATGAATGATTTGGACCTGCCCGGTCTGCATTTCAGACCCATTTATTTCCGGCCGTTCTACAGCCGGGGACAGGGAACCACACTGACGGGTGTCCAGGTGCACATTACCGATCCTGCCGTCGCACCCCTGACCGATGTGAATTTTTACGTCATCCAGGAAATGCACAAACTGGACCCGGGAATTGAATTCAACCTGGACCGGATCACCAAAGTCTGCGGCAGTCCTTTTATAACGTCTAAGTTTTCAGAACGTTACATGTTTGAAGACATCCGCGATTACTGGTACAAGGATGTGGAAGCATTCCGCCACCTGTCTGCCCGGTACTACCTGTATTGATAAACCTGTGTATGAAAAGGTCCCTGTACTTTTTGCTCTTTTTTTTTCTGGTATTTTCCTGCGAAAAAAAAACAGATCCTCCCGGTCCGGAACCTGGAGATGAAGAAGTCTTTGTCCCGGCCGAACGTATTGAAGGCCGCGTTGCCTTGTCTTACGTAACCTATTACAGCAGCGGGATCCCCGATCCGTCGCTTTTGACTCACATTTGTTATGCATTTGCCGAGTTGTACGTGGTCAACGGGCAATACCGTGCTTTTCGCCTGCAGGGGGAAGAATCCTGGTTTGCAGATATAGCGGCCCTGAAAAGAACGTATCCCGGCCTGAAGGTCCTGATCTCTTTCACTCACACCGTCTCCAACAAGGATAACGTGCAGGGAGGCGGTTTTTCCGCCATGAGCAGCACAGAAGAAAGCAGAAAGGCATTTGCGCAGGATTGTCTGGAGTTTCTGCAGAAGTGGGGAATCGACGGCGTGGACATCGGCTGGGAATTCCCCGGCATCTCCTGGAGCGGACACGCCTGCGACCCCCTGGCCGACACACAAAACCACGTGCTTTTGATGCGGCAGCTGCGCGAAACACTCGGCAAGGATTACCTGATCACCTTTCCGGGTTACGTGATGGATGTGAAACACAAAAACGGGGAAAGCCGGTACATAGATCTGCGCGCCGTTGAACCGTACGTGGATTTTGTGAACGTAATGACGTACGATATGGATGCGGCGCCGCACCACCACTCGGCCCTGAATGATCCGCGCGCCTACTGGGATTGCACACGTACGCTGAATGCCTATAAGGCTGCCGGTTTTCCGGTCTCAAAAATGGTTCTTGGAATCCCTTTTTACGGCCGGATATCCTTTTCTTCAAGCCCCTCGGCCCTGACATACCGCCAGATAAATAACCTGGATCCGTCTCTGTACAATAAAGACAACTGGGACCCGACGGCTTCCGTTCCATACGTGACAAGGATCAGTAACGGGGCATTTTATTGCGGGTATGACAACGCGGCAAGCATTGCCGTCAAGGGATCCTGGTTGCTGTCACAGGGCATGAAAGGGATGATGTGCTGGATGTACCACGGCGACGATGCCGGCGGTTCGCTCCGGAAGGCCATGTGGAATGCCGTCATGCAGCCTGCCTCATAGAGGTGTTGTCAAACTTTTTCCGTAATTTTGTCTTATGAAACAACTTGAATCTCTGTTTAAAACCTATACTGGTTTTGCTGCCAGGTCCGTAACCGAATTGCCTTCATCGGGCAGCAACCGGCGTTATTTCAGAATGGAAGGGGGAAAGAGGACCCTTATTGGCACTATAGGGACGTGTAAGGAAGAAAACAAGGCCTTCATAGCCATAGCGGAGCATTTTTACCAACAGGGACTGCCCGTTCCCCGTGTCTATTGTCACAGCCGCGATTATTCCTGTTACCTGCAACAGGACCTGGGAGACGTAACCCTGTACAATTCCGTGGAAAACGGAAGGGAAGGCGGGAATTACAATGCCCGTGAAAAGGAGTTGTTGTTCAAAGTCATTGAAGCTTTGCCATCATTGCAGTTCAGGGGAGCAGAGGGGTTGGACTTCGGGGTTTGTTACCCGCAACCCGAATTTGATGAACGGATGATCTCCTTTGATCTTAATTATTTCAAATACTGCTTTTTAAAAGCCACAGGCCTTGAATTCAGTGAAGTGAGACTGGAAGATGATTTCAGGGAAATGTCCCGGGTATTGTTACGCAATCCTTCCGAGACATTTTTATACCGGGATTTCCAGGCAAGGAATGTGATGTTGGTAGAAGGTGCTCCATATTTTATTGATTTTCAAGGAGGAAGAAAAGGTCCGATCTATTACGACGTGGCTTCTTTTATCTGGCAGGCCAAGGCCAATTATTCGGAAGAACTGAAAGAAGCTATGGTCAACAGGTACCTGCAGGCTCTCAGGCAGTATTTCCCGGTAGACGAAAAGTATTTCAACAAACAATTGCGTCATTTTGTGCTTTTCAGAACCCTGCAGGTTTTGGGCGCCTACGGGTTCCGGGGCTATTTTGAGAAAAAACCCCATTTTCTGCAGAGCGTACCTTATGCCATTGATAACCTGCGGAAATTGTTGAAAGAACCTTTTACCGAGTATCCTTATCTCTCGGCCCTGCTGGAAGAGTTGACACAAATGCGTCAATATTCGGAAATGGATGTGGAACGTAAGCTCCAGGTTACCGTATGCAGTTTTGCCTACAAAAAGGGTATTCCCAACGATAAGAGCGGTAACGGCGGCGGGTACGTATTTGACTGCCGCGGATTGGAAAACCCGGGAAAATTTGAGCATTACCGCCATTTTACAGGTGAAGATCCACAGGTGATCCGTTTTATGGAAGAAGACGGAGGGGTGCAGGGATTTCTGGATCATGCCTATTCCCTTATGGATACCCATGTTCAGCGATACATTGAAAGAAAATTCACTCATCTGATGTGCTGCTTTGGATGTACCGGGGGGCAGCACCGTTCCGTTTACTGTGCCCGTCATATGGCCGAATACCTGGCCAAGAAGTATGACGTTATGGTACGACTGTACCACCGTGAGTTGGAATTAGAAACAGATCTTTAAAAATACGGCTTATGCAGGCCATGATCCTTGCTGCGGGTCTGGGTACCCGTTTGCAGCCCATAACAAATACCATACCTAAAGCCCTTGTGCCCCTGCCGACCGAAGGGGGCGGTAAAAAACCCATTCTTGAGATCCAGCTGGAAAAAATGAGGCAATACGGCTTTTCAAGGGTCGTGGTTAATGTACATCATTTTGCCGGGCAGGTAAAAGCGTTTATTAGCGATTACCTGGAAAGCAACGACTTTCCCCTGCGCATCTGCATTTCCGATGAAAGTGACCGTTTACTGGATACCGGCGGGGCTATCCGTAAAGCGCGGTCTTTATTCAATCCCGGTGAGCCTGTGTTGATACACAATGTGGATATATTATCCGATCTGGATCTAGCCTGTTTTTTCAGAAAGCATGATCCTGATCTACACCTGGCTACTTTACCGGTGAGCGTAAGGGATACTTCCCGGCAATTACTCTTTGACCGGCAGTGGGACCTGGCGGGGTGGATCAACCGGGCTGACGGCCGTACAAAATGGGTTGAAGGCCATTCTTCTGCAGAAGATCATAATGAGAGGGCTTTTACCGGCATTCATATGGTTTCTCCACGTATCCTCCAATTGATGGATCAGTGGCCTGATGTTTTTTCCGTGATAGATCTCTATTTATGGGCTGCCTCTAAAGGGGTGGTTCGCGGAGTTGACATTCCGGGATTGCGGATCAGAGATATTGGGAAACCCGAATCTTTGCGAAATACAGTTTTATGAAATACAACTTTGACACAATTATTGACAGATCGGGAACCGATGCGGTTAAGCTGGGAAAACTGAAAGCACTTTTTGGCAGGGAAGATCTCATTCCGTTGTGGGTAGCCGATATGGATTTTGAAACACCGGATTTTATTCGTAAAGCACTGGAGAACAGACTAAAACATCCTATTTACGGGTATACTGTGCCTCCAGCTGACTTTTGGCGATCCATAACAGACTGGCTCAAATACCTTCATGGATGGGACGTAGAGAGGGAATGGCTTACGTTTATTCCGGGTATTGTCAAGGGAATAGGCCTGGCTATGCATCATTTTACGGGAAAAGGAGATTCTGTCATCATTCAACCTCCCGTTTATCACCCGTTCCGGATGGTTACCGAACGGAATGGCAGGGTCGTGGTGAATAATCAGCTGTATTGGGACGGAACACGTTACAATATGGATTTCGATCAATTGGAAGACATCCTGAAACGAAGGAGATGTCCCATGTTGGTTTTATCCAATCCGCATAATCCCGGTGGCACTGTTTGGGACAGGGAAACTTTAACAACACTGGCCGGGTTGTGCTATAAATACCATGTTACCGTTATATCGGATGAGATCCATGCAGACATGGCGCTATTCGGGAACAAACATATTCCTTTCACTAGCGTATCCCAGGAAGCTGAACAGGTAGGTATCGTATACAACGCACCCTCAAAGACGTTTAATATGGCCGGACTTGTAAGCTCTTATGCCGTCATTCCCAATTCACAACTGCGTAAAGGGTTTTACGATTTTTTGCACGCCAATGAACTGAACGAAGCCCCTTTTGTTGCCACCGTGGCCACTCAGGCTGCTTATACAGAGGGATATCAATGGAGGGAACAGATGCTGGAGTATGTAGAAAACAATATCAATTATGTCATTGGTGAAATTCCCCGCCTGATACCAGGTATAAAAGCATCCGCACCACAGGCTTCATTCCTGGTGTGGCTCGACTGCAGGGCGTTGAATGATGTCGGGATCCGCGATATTCCGGGATTTTTTACCAATGCCGGGTTGGCTCTTAACAACGGTGCCATGTTTGGTCCGGGAGGTGAAGGATTCATGAGACTGAACGTAGCTTGTCCGCGGTCCGTTCTGGAGAAGGCTGTGGATCAATTGTACAGTCACTACAGACGTGTTACTTCCTGACCATTTTATCCAGGTTGATCTTTTCCCATAATCTTTCCGGGATCATTTTCCAGACAAAAATCAATATTCGGTAACGCCAGTCAATGACCATGTGCCTTTTGCCTTTGAGCAGACCCCGGACGATCTTTTCTGCAACATAAGGTACTTCCATGCACATGGGATACTTATGGTGTAAAAAATCCGTTTTTACAAATCCGGGCCGGATGTCTGTTATGCGAATATTGTATTTATGGTTTTCTGATAATTGTGCCAATGCAGTAAGGTATGTCATCTGAAAACGTTTGGAAGAGGAGTAGGCGGCATTTATACCCATTCCTCTTGTCCCTGCGACAGAACTTATTGCGGCGATGTGCCCGTGTTTCTGATCCCTGAAATAAAGAAATGCAAAATTGATGAGCCGGACAAATCCCGTTATGTTTGTTGTCACAGTAATCATTTGCTGTTCCGGGTCCAGGTCTGGATTGATCATTCCGTATCCGGAACTGTGAAGGTAAAGGTCCATGCCTCCTGTTTTGGAGATCAATGATGCCAGGCGATCAGGGGCATCTTCCCGGGTTACATCCAGCACTTCGTATTCAAATGACTTGGGATCAGACTCTTGCATTTGTCTCAGAAGTGCTTCACGTCTGCCGGCTATTCCTACTTTCCAGCCTTTGGCTGCCAGCATCCTTGCCACCTCTTTTCCTATACCGGATGTTGCTCCGATTATGATAGCACGTTTCATATACGAATTATTGTGTTTTCTTTTTCTTTCTTAACAACCCGTAGCCTATTCGCTTGTTGTTGCGTCTTTCCCTGATCTCTTCCAGTGTTTGCAAGTCTCCCCTTACAGGCATGCCGTTATTGGATGCATTGGATAGAAACTTCCATGCATACTCAGAGGCTATGACGGCATCTTCTACTTTTGGCAATGCAGGATCCGGTTTTCCGGACAGAACCGATTGTGCAAACTTGTGGCACAAAATGTCCAGATTCTTATCTCCGAAAGGTTTTTTAATTATCCGGGTCCGGGTGATCCCGTGCAATTCCACGGTAGCCGTAACAAAATCATGATTCATGCGTGCAATTCCCTTTGTCCCAACTAGATCCACATATCCGTTGTGAGTCAGGTCCTTGGCCAGTTGTCCGTACACATGACCCTGGGTCACATCAAAAACTATCCCGTTTTCAAAAGTACCGTGAGCCTGGAGCCACCATGGTTCCGGGTAGTTCCACATACGGATGGCCTGCGCATCCCAGGTTTTAAATTCACTTTGGGCATACCAGCGGGTAATGTCTACGTAATGCATGCCGCAATCATGAAAAAGCGGTCCTTCAGCCCAGTGTCCTTCACCGGGAGCCAGGCCGGGCGTCATATGACATACCCTTACTATGGCCAGGTCACCTATCTCGCCGGTAGCTATGAAATCCTTAATGGTCTTATGATACCATGCCATACGCAAAGGCAGGTTTACTGTGATCATGATCCTGGAATCCCGGAGTTGTTCCAGGACGGCTTTTTCTTCTTCAATACTTGATCCCAGAGGTTTTTCGGTGATCACATGCTTTGACTGTTCCACCGCCTTAAAAATATGATCTTTCCGTGAGTCGGCCAGCGTGGCCAGTACAACCACTTCTATATCAGGATCTTCAAAAACCAGGTTTTCGTCAGAAGTCAGTACAGTTCCGGCAGGCGCCAGATTCCCGGCTATGGCCAGGGCTTCGGGATCGGTATCGCATATAGCGGCAATTTCCCATTGATGGCTTTTCAACATCTGAGTCAGGTACATTTCTCCCATACGGCCAAAGCCAATGATACCTGCTTTAATTCTGCGGTGTGAGGGCATAAGTAACGGATCGGTTCAACAAAGCAACAAAGGTATGAGTCTTTTTAAATTCAGACAAGACATTTTTTAGCAGATCCTTGTCATAAACATAAGCATCGTCCATATTCCGTGCCAGAAGATGGTTTCTAAGGCGGAAAAGGTCTTCGTTCTGAGAATCCGCGGAGTAACCACGGGGAACCCTTTTCAGGGCTTCGTCGTAATCAATGATCCATCCTTCCGCTCTACGAACGGATCCCAGGTAAGGTTGGGCGTCAAAGAGGATGTCGTCCCGCACGCTTTTTAATACATCAGGTGAGGGATGCCACAGGCCGGCGGCCATGAAATGATTTGATGATGTGTTTTTGGGTTGCGGTTCAAGGTGAAAATAATACCCTGCATAACCGGATTTTTTCCCTCCCGGACAAATATATGCTCCCATATGGGTTTTATAAGGGGTTTTATCCGGGGAAAACCTAAGGTCCCTGTATATCCTGTACGTACAGTCCCTGACGGTCAGCTTAACAATATCTTTGTCAAAGTAGGCAATTCCTGCTATCAATTTGTCCGTGAATAAGGTAAAATGCTCTAACGCTTTTATATATTGATCTTTATGGGAGTCAAACCATTCCTTGTTATTGTTCATGCTAAGCTCCACAAGAAAATCAATCACACATTTCATGTTTTTTTGTATTTTTAACAAATATAAAGATTTGAATCATGAAAAGGCGATTCTTTTTGGTTTTGTTTTTCTTCTTTTTGTATCCGGCATTATCCCCGGCCCGGGGTACCCGGATGTCAGACAGTCTGACATCACTTCAGAAGGATTCACTTACCTTTGTTGAAGCACAATGGGAAAAAAAGCTCATGCATTTTGGCGGCATTATTCTAACGCAGTGTGCCTTTACAGACTGTTCCCTGTTTAACTCCAATCAGTATGTGTCCGTATTAACTGTCAAAAATGCTTTTCGTTTTGATATTGTAGCAGATACAACACTGGTGCTGACCAAAGATTTTGTTGAATACGCAGATGCCCTGGCCGGGATCAAAGGATCCTTTTTTGCCTGGGATGCGCCGTGGAACTCTGTTAATTACTTGCGCATAAATGGTACGGAATTAGCTCCCAACCGGCTGAATGAAAAAGGTTTGCGTTCTTATCATCAATCAGGCTGTTTGTCTGTTTCGGAAAAAGGCAGACTATCGGTTTACAAAGTCCCCGATTCTGTAGTGAAGAATATTGTTAAAAGTGTAGGGTAAATAAAACGTGTCACGCGTGGTCTCATGATCCGGATTTTATTTTGTTTTTTAGCGGATTCGCATAAATATGCCTGAGCATATCGGTCATGGAGGCAAGTACATCCTCATTATCGTGAGGGAGCAGTAATTCACGCTGTGCAAGGAGCTTCTGGTCTTCTATGGTATAATATTCCTGAAACTTCTTGTGACCTGTGATCAGATCGTATGCTGCATAATTAATGCCGTAAAGTTTATACCCGTCGTATATGCGTTGGTCTATCAGGGCGGCAACCTTTTTTAAAAATTCGGAACGGGAAAAAAGAGCATAAGGGGCCAGGTCTTTTTCCGTAATAGGAGGACAAAAGGTTATGTGGACCCTGCCTTTGTATTGTGTAATACCGGTAACGATGCTTACCAGGTCTTCTCCCGGGTTTTTAGAAAAAGTGCCTTCTGTTTTTTTTCTCCATGTTTCTTTGACTTTCAGTATATCGCACGGTTCGATCTCGTAGGATATGGCAACCGGTATAATGTTCATGAAAGACAGGGATTGTATGATATCTTTTCCGCCGCTAAGGGCTAGCATTTTAAGAAGGCCTGGATCAGTAATATCATTTCCGTCCTTACTTCTTCCGTCGTGCTGTGCTATCCATAAAGATATGCCCCGCGAGATACGATCTCTCATGTAATCAGACAAATGCTCTGAATTTTTAACCAATTGTCGCATATTGTCCGATTTCCGGAAAACTTTGTACATTTTGTTTGATTTTCCCAGGTCCAGCAAGAGCGGATATTCCATAAGGTTACTTCCAAATGAGATCTCAGCCGGAGTAATATTATTTTCATAAATGATAAGCTGCTGCAGGGAGGCATCCAGTACAATATCCCTGTGGTTGGATATATAAACCGCTCCTTTGTCCGGATCTTTCTCGGGATTTCCATGATATGTGAGTCCGTTGGTAGTCTTATCAATGACACTCTTGAACACAGGATACATCACCCGTTTCTGTAACTCACCGTTGGTTTTGACAGAACGCAACATATGGCGGAATTCTTCCGCGGGACGGTCAGGAAACAACCAGACACTTGCCTGATCCAATAGGGGGTTGGCCGCCAGACGCTCCATTGCCTGTGGTATCTCGGAGTCATTATAAGGTCTTAAATCTTCAAATTGTTTATCCCGGGTTGTTTTCACGTTGATCCATTAGTTTTACTGCTTTACGCATCTTTTCGTTGTACACTTTCGCTTTTAGCTCAGGATCGGGTACAATTTCCACTTCCGGTGCAACGCGAACTTTGGCTCTGAATTTATCCTTGACGCCCTTGCAGATATCTTCCGGAATTTCCGGATGACCCTCTTTGAGCGAGATCTTCACATGTACATCATCAGTTCCCAGAGCGTTGCTGCGCAAGATCACCTGGTAGCAGCTAATATATGGAATATCTTCCAATACATCAAAAAGGGAAGAGGGATATAAGGTAGTTCCTTTGAATTTGATCATCTGTTTTTTTCGTCCCAGTAACGGACTTATCCGCATTGTTTTCCGCCCGCACTCACAGGGTTCGTAGTGAAAGTGTGCCAGGTCTCCTGTACGGAAACGCAGCAGGGGCATGCCTTCCAGCTTCAGGTTGGTGATCACCAGCTCTCCAGGTTCCCCCATGGACACCACACGGTCGTTATCATCTACCAATTCACAAACAACCAGCTCGGGAAGGTGGTGTCCTCCTTTACCGTAGGGACATTCGCAGAATGTGGCTCCCAATTCGGTGGAAGCATAAGTGGAGATCAGTTGAATATCCCATTTTTCACGAATGTGTTTTCCCAGGATATTCAGCGAGAAATCCTGATTTCGCAGGTTTTCGCCTATGCAGACGGCTTTCTTTATGCTGGAATTGCGGTAGTCTATCCCGTGTTCTTCCGCATATTCAATAAGTCTCAAAATAAACGAAGGAACACAGATAATGGTATTTGGTTTCATCCTCAGGATGGTATCCCATTGCAATTCCGGAATGCCGTTGCCAACCCGGATGATCCCGGCGCCAAGGCTCCTGATTCCTAAGAAGTAAGCCAGTCCTGCCACAAAACGTTTGTCCATGGTAGTCATCAGCTGGACAATATCTCCCGGTTTTATACCGGCACATTCAAAAGAAACTTTTTCGTTGTAAGCCAGCCTGTCCAGGTCCCGGTCGGTTAAGGCGTAAGTTGCCGGATCGCTCAGTGTCCCGGATGTGGTAACGTAATCTATCAATTGATCTTTGGGGACACACAGGAAATTTTCGTTGTATTGCTGAAGATCGCTTTTATAAGTAAACGGAATGTATTGAAGATCTTCCAGTGTCCTGATCTTTCTGATGTCAATTCCTTCACGTTGAAACATATTCTTGTAAAAAGGAGATCTTTCGCTGAAATAGGACAATTCCCGACGAAGCAAATTCTCCTGGAACAGTTTGATCTCTTGGGTAGAAGTATATTTGATGTCCATGTTTTTGGTGTTTATTGGTTCATTTCATCTTCAAGCCACAGCAGGAATTCCTGCATCCACAACCGGGCCGTTTCATTGTTTCCATTTTCATCGTATCCGAACCCGTGACCTCCTTCCTGATAGATCAACAAACGATGGTTAATCTTCCTGTTTTCAAGAATAGCACTATAACGGAGGGTATTTTCAGGATTTACCACGGGATCATCCATACAGGTCATCAGGAACAGCGGGGGCATATCATCTCTCACGTTTTCCTCCAGGGACATTGTTTTTCTAAGGCTAACCGGATGATTGGCCGCTAGCAGATTCCTGCGTGATCTGATATGAGTGATCCCGTCTGCCATGGAAACTACGGGATAAATCATGGCAACGAATGCCGGTCGTAAAGAAACGGCAGGATGAAGTCCGTAGCGTGCCAGAAAGTTGGTATCGTAATACGTCCCCATCCATCCGGCCAGGTGTCCTCCTGCCGAGAAACCTAACAGTCCCACCTTGTCCGGGTTTATCCCGTACTCCGGGGCTTTTTCCTTAACCAGCATAACGGCCCTCTGGATATCTTCCATCATGGTGGGGTAGCTGTACCCGTACATGCTTGTGCTGTAACGTAATACAAATGCCGAGTATCCTTCCCGGGCCAATGCTTTTGCTACCCGGTGTCCTTCGTTTTGAATGCCCAAGTGGTGGTAACTTCCTCCGGGGAGAATGATAACACCCGTTTTCAGGGAATGATCTGCCTGCGGAGAGTAGTACCACATCCGGACACGGCTTTTTTCCCTTATCCCTTCCCAGGGACGGAGTACTTCCTGAGCCTGTATTGTAACACATAAGGTCAGGAAAAATAATAAGATAAAAGAACGCCTAGACTTCATTAAAAATGAGCTCTTTTATTTCTTCATCTGTTAATTGTTTATACGTCGGGTTAATGAACTTCCCGTTTTCCAGGGAAAAATCCACCCGGTAATACTCTTCCGCATAGAAGGAAAGGCGTGATCTGGTGTCCGGATTGCATTCAATATATATCACATTTTCCGGGTCCAGTCCCTTGGCGCTGCAAATTTGTTCAAACAACAATCCTCCAGCATAAGTGACGGAAGATCCGGGGTTATGCTGGTAGATCTCAGTTGCAATGACAACGGATCTTCCGTTACGGTCCAGGATCTTCAGCCCACATTTTGAAGGAACATCCCATTTCCCTTTAAAATCAAAAATCTCATCAAAATGTTTACTCTGAACTTCCATGATCTTAATTGTTTCCTATTGTACGTTTGACTTCTTTCCCGAAAGATCTGTTCATCAGCCTTCTGTCACGGGGTTTCCACGTGCCGTCTTCCATTTCACGTTTCATGACACGGGTAAAGAGTTTGGTCATTTTCAATTCCTGGGATTCTTCCTTGTAGAAAGAACTCCAGGCATAGTCGTACAATTCCTGTAATTTTTCCGGAGTCACCTGGGCAGGCTCGTAGACCACCTGGCCGGCATTGTAATGATCCCAGTTGTAATCGGTGATCCTTCCCCGGCGCATCATATCGTCAAAGGCTTTGGTATGCGGGAAGGGGGTGAGGATGGTAAACTCTGCAAGGTCCAGATCGATCTCAAGAAGGAAATCTATCAGGCGACGCATGTCGTCCTCGGATTGGTTGTCAAGGCCTAAAAGTATGGTTCCTTCCACGTCTATCCCGTAATCGTGATACCGTTTGATCCTCTCCTTGATGTAATTGGAAGTGTCAAAAACAGCCTGGTAGACGTACCATGCACCGGCTTGTGCTGCCAGGTCCAGTATTTTGGGATCGTCTTCAATGGTATGGCTGACCCATTTCTTTTTCATAGGGATCATTTCCTTGAAAAGCTGCATTTCCCATTCTTTGTTCTGAGCCAGTGAGTTGTCCACTACAAACAAACGGTTGTTCTCTATGGTGGCCAATTCTTCCACCACTTTGTCAAACGGACGGGCCCTGAAATGACGGCCTCCTAAATAGGATACGGCGCAGGGATAACAATTGAAACGGCATCCGCGCGAGGCGTGGAACAGGTCCACCATCTGCACACCTTTGTGGTTGTACAGTTCCCTTTTGTAAAGATCACGTCTTGCGGGACCGACTAATTCAATAGGAGGCAATTGCGCCATGTAATTGTATACTTTTTTCAACTGTCCTTTTTCCCAATCCCTTATGAGCTCTTCCATACGGCCTTCAGCTTCTCCCAGGAACACCGCATCTGCGTGTTCAATGGTTTCTTCTGCGTGGAGCATGGTGGATATCCCACCGAAGATCACTTTTTTACCTCTTTTTCTGAATTCGGCGGCAATGGTCCATCCGCGTCTTACCTGGGTGGATAACATCATGGAGATAGCCACCAGGTCACATGATTCTTCAAAATCTATCGTTTCAACGTTTTCATCGGTAAACGATACTTCTACGTGTGGGGGCAGGGCGGCTGCAAATACTACGGGGCCGTGAGGCGGCAGGTTGAAAGTGGTTTGACCTTTGAGCTTCTCCCAACGGGGGTATATGAGTTTCAGTTTAATCGTTGTTGACATATTAAAGGATTAGTGGTTATACGTTTTTTATTTGTTTTATCAGATTATCAATTCCGGTAATGGCTCCGCATGTAAGAACGGAACCTATTATAACACCCATGATACCGTGGGCATTGATGTTCTGTCCGGCCAGGAATAGGTTGGGAACTTTGGTCAAATGAGATATAAAGGATTCGGTGGGAGCATTTTTATCGCGGAGTATACCGTACATAGAGCCCTCCAGCGTTCCTGTATAATCCCTGTAAGTCAAGGGAGTGGAAGTCCAGAAATCTTCTATGTGACTGATGGTTCCCGGGAATTGTTTTTCCAGGTTTAAAAGCATTTGCTGTGCCTTGCGTGCCTTGAAGTCTTCGTATTCAGCGCCTCTTTCTCCCGGGGGAAGGTTTTTCCACGGAGCCACCTCTTCCCATCCCATACTTTCAAACAGAACGGCACTTTTGACGAATTTCTGGTTCTGCCTGTCACACATGTGCATGTAAAAGAAATGTCCGTCCCATACCGATTTCCCGGGGTAATGGTAATAATTGTAATTCAGGTAGGGAACTTTGTCTTCCCGGAATTTGATGTAGACGGTGAAATTGGAAAGTGTCTGTTTAATACTGCGTATCCTTTTTTTGTATGCTTTACGTATCATCGGGGTGTCCACCATGTCCATCAGCAGGGCGGGATGAATATCCGAGATCACATGGGAGGCTTCTATGATTTCATTGTTAAGCAAAGTAACCCCTGTAGCCCCGTTATGGTCAAAGTTCACTTTATTTACAGGCATCCCGGTAATGATCTCACCACCCATCTCACGTATGGAATCGCAAAGCAAGTGGACAATTATATCGCTTCCCCCGACAAAACGGAAGGCACTTTTATTGTAAAAATCGGTTATAAGCGCGTGATAGTACAAAGGCGTCTTATCTGCCACACCGCCGTAAAGGGGCATAATTCCGGCTAGTACGTTCTGTAATTTCACGTCATCGGTCAGCGAACGAATGTACTCGGCTACGCCGATCTGCATATTGGAACTGTCCATCCAGTATGGATTCTCCATATTCTTGAAGGAATAGAGGGGAGAACGTTCGGCAATGGCTTCCATACGTCGCATATACAAACCGATGGAATTCCTTTCCTTAGGGAAATGACGTGAAAGAATATCCGTAAAAGCTTCATGCCCGTTGGCATAAGCATAACGGTCCCCCAGGTAGGAGACTACATCGTATCCCGCTTCATCAAGCCGGCTGAGTTCGATCTTATCTGTGAGGGACAGGTATTTGAAAAAACGTTGGAGCGACTGCCCTTCGTCCATACTGCCTATATAATGCATTCCGGTCTCAAATTTGACGCCTTTACGCAGGAACGTCTGCAAGCATCCGCCCGGTATGTCATGTTTTTCAACGATGGCAACTTTCAGGCCGTTTTTCGCCAGTATGTATCCGCACACCAGGCCACCCAACCCGCTTCCAATAATTACTACGTCGTATTTGCTACTCATCCCTTTGCGGTTTTTCGGTATAAGTCAGGTTTTCCGGAACGCCTGTGCAATGGGCAGCCAGGGCTCTTTTTTCCGGGTCTGCAATATACGCTTTTATCTTCAATTTTTTGCGAACAAGTGATGCTGTCAGGGCAAATTCTCCCTGTCCGGTATCTTCAAGGTAATACTCGCCGCTTTCAGGCAGGGCTTCTATGCGTTCGCTGAAATTGCCGTTCATGCGCATGATCCGACGAGCCGTCGCCCTGATCTCTTTTCCCTTGTACAGGTAATTTTTCAGCACTTTGTCCGCAAAGTAATGCGCGTTTTCTATCCGGGCCGAGAGGGAGCTATACTCCCTTATAAAGAGCTTGCGAACGGATTTGCTCCGCTCCCGGTACGTCTCACCGAACGAAAGGTCGTCATGGCGTATCGTGGGCAGAATTTTTATGGTCATCCGTCCCTTTCGCAGCAAAAGATCTTCTTTGGGCAGCACGAATCCGAACCCGTGCAGCAGTATTGGTGTGATGTCCAGTCCCAGTGTCTCGGCAAGGTGAAAGGCTCCTTTGTGAAAACGGAGAATGGAACAATCCGCGGAACGCGTTCCTTCCGGGAAGATCATTACGGAATATCCGTTGGCTACACGGTCCCTGATATGATCCACATGGGTATGCATGCATTCTATGGGAAGGAAATCAGCAAAACGCAGGATCCCCTTGTAAAAAGGGGAATTCCACTCCCGGTTGTTTGTCATTATGATGATCTTTGGGTGGAGCATGATCACGGCCATCAGGTCCAGGTGACTCTGGTGGTTGGCCACAATAACCGAAGGACGCGAAAAATCCGCATTTTCCCGGCCCAGGAGCTCTGTTTGGACACCGGGCACCCGGAAGACAACAAAACGGCAAATACGCTGCAGGATCTTATGAAAACGCAGTTTATTCCGTTCGCTCCTACCTCCGAATACCAACAGGAACCTGCCTGCCAGGCTCAGGTATACAACGCCCAAAAGGAAAAACGTGAAGGATACGGCCGAATAGAAAAAATTCTTTAAGGTAAGCGGTTCGTCCCGGTATTTTCCCCGTTTTGTCACAAGCAGCCGGTACAGGAACGGAGGTATCACATATGCCATTAAAACAACGGAGATCATTCCAATTATTGTTACCTGAGCCAAAGAGCGCATGGCCGGATGTTTGGCCAGTATGAGCGATCCAATGCCTGCCAGCATTATCAGGGCAGATAAAGCCACCGTATTTTTATATGTGCCCAGCATTTTTTTCCGGTAAGTATATTCGTAGATCATTCCTTCGGTAATGAAAATGGTATAATCATCACCCAGACCGAATATGAAAGTGGCCAGTATGATATTAACTATGTTAAACTGGATATTGAAAAGGCTCATTATTCCCAGGATCCAGATCCAGCTGACGGCAAGAGGGACAAATGCTATCAGGCTCAGCTCAAGACGCCCGAATGACAATGTCAGGAAAAGGAAGACGATGAATCCGCATATAAAGAGCACAAAATCAAAATCGGAAGAAAGCGATGCGATCATCATCCGGGTAACGGAACCGACGTCAAAAGCAAACGTGCCGCTTCCGGATTCATTCAGTTCCTGTTCCGTTTTGGATGCATTTTCAGGATCAATGTGCAGCATGGTATAGACCATGCTTCTTTCCGGTCTTTCTACAATATAATTCCCTGCCAAATGGGTTACCACGGGTCCGAAATCGTCCTTTTCCAAAGGAAAGTAAGTACGATCTAAAAGCGTTTCAAGTCCCTCAAAAGAACCTTCACGGAACCCGTTCTCCCGGGCAATGGTATTAAAATTATCCAGGAAAGGCCCCTTTCTTGTGCTCCAGAAATCGTTCCACCTGTTGATTCTTTCTTCCTGTTTTGCACGGGAAGGAAGAAAATTGCCTATCCCTGAATGACGGTAAGTCTCTATCCGGGGCTGTACGGCTTCATAATTTTCCAGTGCCTGGTCCAGTGTTGTCCCTTCGGCTACAAAATACATCACATGCTGCGATCCCTGTGTCTGATCCAGCATTTTATTCATACTGCTGCGCTGCTCAGGCGTCATGTAATTGATGGACTGCATATCGGCATTGAAAACCGCTCCTTTATTCATAACCAGGAAAAAGACAGTCACCAGCAACAGACTGAGCATGATCCACCGGTTCTTTTCCGGTGAAGAATAAGCCAGTTTACCGAAATGAAAATTTACGGGTGCCGGTTTTCGGGATGGGATCATGTGCGGAAGGAATACCAGGACAAACAATATGGTTCCCAAAAGCAACAGGGTGGCAAACAATCCGAAACTGCGCATGGCCGGGGAACTTATAAAGAGCAGGCTCAGAAACGCTCCCATGGTAGTAATGTTTCCCGTGGTAAGGGGAGAAACAATATCTGATAAAGTACGGCGGGGAGTGTAACCTTCCCGTATGTGTGAAAGAAAATGCAACGGATAATTCACCGCGATCCCCACGATAACGGAACCGGCGCCTATGGCGATCAGGGACAGGGAAGAGGTCAATACTCCTGCCATGGCAAAAGCAAAGAGCGATCCTGCCAGAACGGAAACACCAATAAGCAGGATGTGCCTGTAATTTCTGAAATAAAAGGCCAGTAGTATGGCAATAACCACCAGGGCAACGGCTACGGATATCCATGTGTCCTGCCTTATCCGGTTTGCATTGGTCAGGGCTATGTAAGCTGCACCAAACGGTTGGGCCTGTATGGTATGCCGGAATGCATCTTCGGTTTCCTCAATAGCCCTGTCAATGGCTGCTATCAGTTTCTTATTGTTACCTGTATCGGCAGTGGGATAACGGGAATCTATGGTTATAACGCTTTCTGTACCGTCACGGGTAAAAATATAATCCGAATGGATCTCAAACCGGTCTCCCATCCGGAATCCTTCCAGCTTTTCAAGAAGAGGTCCTGAAAACAGCATGGGGTCTTTGAGCAGGGTTTGTTTCAATACCATGCCGGCAGGGGAGAGTAATGTCTCCTTGACCTGTTCCAGGCGTTCCCGGATGACTTCCGGCCGTACGAGTGAATCCATGGCCTTATAATCTTCCTTTTCCAGAAAATAAGGCATGTTGTATATTACAAAGTTGCTGATCTCCAGCATTGTGGAGGGATCGATGCGCCAGGTTAGCCCGGAAATGTGTTCCCGGGCCGGTCCCTGTTCCAGCAATCCTCCCAGGTGGTCGGCAGCAGCCATTAACAGATCCTTATCCGGTATCGCTTCCGGTTCAGCCATAGCGATGTTTATAATGATCTTGCTTGCTCCTCCTATGTTCCGGTAAGCATAGTCAATGCGTTCATGTTCCTTGTCCGAGGTCAGAAAACCCGATATATCCTCATCAAAATCAAGCAGTAAAAGACCCCCGGCGCCAAGTGCTATGCAGCAGGCAAGTAAAATATACAGTTGCCGGGTGTGCTGGCGGAAATGATCGAATATTTTCAGGAACGTTTGAACCATGATCTGAAAAGCATTGAAGGATAACCGTATAATAATGCGGAAATTGTCAGGATCGTGTTGAGTAAACTAATTCGAAGGAAATCCCTTCCTTTACGAAAATGTGTGACCCTCTCACCGGCAGGTGCATAAACAACCTTTATGGGCAGGGGTACTATCGGGACCCGTTTCCATGCCAGTCTCACCAGGATCTCCAGCTCTGTTTCGTAACGGGTCGTGTACAAGCGCATTTTATTCATCCGGTACAGGGGATACAGTCTGAATCCTGTCTGGGTATCGGGCAACCTTCTGAAAGTCTGCAATGTAAACCAAAAATTGGAAAAACGGTTGGCAAACGTATTTTTACCGGGCATGTTTTCCTGTTTTAAAAGACGGCTTCCAAGGATCACGGCTCCCGGATGCTTTTTCAGGGCTTCCAAAAAGCGGGGTATTTCTGAAGGATAATGCTGCCCGTCGGCGTCCAGGGTTATGGCATAATGATACCCCCTTGCCATTATAAAAGAAAAGGCCCGTTTCAGGGCATATCCTTTTCCCTTGTTTTCACTGTATGATATGATCTCCGTTTTATAGGACATGCTTCTGAGCAATTCCACGGTGTTGTCTGTAGAGCCGTCGTTAACCACTAACAAGTGGTTGCAATACCCCAGGGTTTCATCAATAATTCGGGGTAATGTGGACGCATTGTTGTACGTTGGAATAATTACGCAGATATCGTCTCTTTCAGGCATAAATTCATTCGGGTCATTATTGTTTCCCCTTCCATGATCTCAGTCCTTACTTTCCAGTTCTGGTTGTCAAGTTCCGTTATATTCAACCTGAAAACTATAAGGGGATTCTTTCCGGGGTGTATGCCTTTCAGGAACTTCACATTATCAGCCTTTTCCAGGAGGAGCTTCTTCTCCAGAACAACTGAGGCCAGTTCCCGGGCCATTTCAAGTAGACAGGCACCCGGAGTGATGGGATTCCCGGGGAAATGTGCACCGTATATCCTGTGTTCAGGATTCAGACGTACAGTGATAAGACATACTTCTTCCCGGGTTTCCGTTGAGATTATGTGGTACAGATCATTTAGAAACATATGAACGAAACATTTTTTCTTCTATGGGAATATTTACACGTATATTACCCATCCGGACTGTGGTTTTATCTCCCGATACTTCATGAATGACCACTGTCTGGATCATGTAATCTTCCTTACGGAAATAGAGTTCGAGCTCTGAAAAAAGACGTTTTAGCCCTTGTTTTACGGGCTCCAGTTTTACATGCAGATAATCACCCCCGTTCACAATTTGAGGCTTGAAATCTTCATTTTCTTCCAGTATCTCTCCGTTCAGACCCATTAATACTATATTTCCAATTTGCCTGAATAATCCGCCTG
The DNA here is from genome assembly GCA_011620605.1 of Bacteroidales bacterium. Classification (GTDB taxonomy): domain Bacteria; phylum Bacteroidota; class Bacteroidia; order Bacteroidales; family UBA932; genus DMER64. Next base: position 189,274 of record WOYW01000011.1, read on the forward strand.
CCCCGTTATCGTTTACCGGTTTTCCATCCCTGCCCAGTAATACCAATTCATTATTTCTGATCAGGAATCCGGAACGATCCGGCATGTTGTATTGCCACAAGAGGGCAACGTCTTTCTTGTAAACCAGACTGCCCCGGGAAATGCCCTTATCTGTCAAAACAGAGACTTCACGTTCCTGTTGAAAATCACACGTCAGCGTATTGACCTCCTTTAAAGCGCTACGCATATCCGGTGGAAAATCCTGTGTTCCGGGAAAGAATGCCGGTAGGCATAAAAGCAAGGAAATTAGTACGTTGAGCATAATTTATTGTTTTAATAGGAAAAATACTCCTGCAACAATCAAAGCTACTCCGATCCAGCGTGTAGGTGGTATCGCTTCCTTAAAAATAAAAAAGGCCGCCAACATGCCGAATACATAGGCAAAACTGGTAATGGGGTATGCAATGGAGAAAGGATAATGCTTTAAAATATACATCCACAAAATAGTGGCAGATGCAAAAAAAAGTCCAGTAAGGGCAAAATACCAGTTTGTAAACAGATGTTTAAAATAGGTCCGGGTAAAACTGAATTTTTCCATATGCTGCATGGAAATCTTCAGGCATACTTGTCCGGATGCCAGCAATATGGTTTGTGTAAGTGACAAAAGTATGAATTTCAGCATTTTGTCATAAATATCAATGAGGTTTCGGAATCCATGTAATTATTTACCAGCAATACATTGTCAGGTAACAGACTATGTTGCATTTTAACGGCGGCTGCGTATACATCGTAAGCATGGTTACTGAAGGATTCCCCGAATATTGGCTTCACGGATGGGGGCGTGCTCCAGTCTTCCCGTGATATGCCCAGCCGGTTGGTTGTTTCGTTTATGGCCTTTTCAATACGTTCTTTGGTTGGATCGTGCAGCAGTATGACTTCATTGATACAAGCCATGGGGTTTTTTCCCGGGGTATCCGCCAGCATAAAACTGACTGCGGTTTCCCCGGCCATTTTCCCTTTCCAGAATCCCACTTTGTCAAGCACGTGAAAATAATTGGGGATCATCTCGTCAAAACCTCCCACCAATGCACTTTTGATCCTGCCCAGCTGAAATTGCATAAAAGCATCCAGTAAAGCACTTTCAAAAGAAACGCCCAAATGTACATAGGTACTGTTGTATCCGGTACATTTCAGATGAACTGCTATGTGCGAACTGATGGTGTTGTGAGTGGAATTGATAAAATTGGTGGGTTGTAGGAATTCTTCCCCTTCCTCCAGCATGGCCATTAGAAATTTTTCCGTGGTTTCCAGGCACCCCAGGCCCGTACCTACAATAATGGCATCCGGCTCCCTGATCCCAGTGGCTTCCACAACAGTCATGGAAGTGGTTATGGCCCTTTTCAGGATCTTTCCCATTCTCCTGGAGGTTACCGGATCCAGGAAACGTTTGTAATCGGCTTCAATGGAACGATGGAAAGGAACATCGTAGGAAATCGGGTTTTCCAGCCAGTCGTCACAGAGCGGATTTTGTACTGATATTTGTGCTGCTGCCTGTATGTATACGGCCATAATGGTTAGAATTTAGAAAAAATGCATGTGGTGTCGTTCCCTCCGAACCCGAATGAATTGGTCATTACATGGCGAATGGGACGGGGAGGTTTTTCATCGGTAACCGGGCGGAAGGATAGCATTTCCATGGGATTCCTGTAATTCAGGTTAACCGGCAGAAAGTCGTTCAGCATGGCCAGTATGGAGATCACCGATTCCACACTTCCGGCCGCACTGGTGGTATGTCCTGTATACGATTTGGTAGAAGATACAGGAGGAACGCTGTTGGCCCCAAAGACACGCATCAGGGCTTTGCCCTCACTTTCATCGTTGTTGGGAGTTCCTGTTCCGTGTGCGTTTACATAGTCAATATCTCCCGGCTTCAGTCCTGCTTCTTTCAGTGCTTTGGTCATGGAAAGTACGGCCCCGTCACCCTCAGGAGAGGATGCTGTCTGGTGGTATGCGTCACAGGCATTCCCGTATCCCGCTACCAGGCACAGGGGTTTAACACCCCGGGCTTTTACCGATGCTTCCGATTCCAGTACCAGGTATGCGGCTCCTTCTCCCAGGTTAAGGCCGGCGCGTGTATCGTCAAAAGGCCTGCAGGGATCCTTATCAAGGATCTTGAGCGTATTGAATCCGTTCAGGTGGAATTTTGAGAGGCATTCACTACCACCAACAACCGCTATGGATGTTCTTTCGGTACGGATCATGTCGGCACCCATGATCAATGCATTGGCTGCCGAAGAACAGGCCGTTGAAAGGGTGGAGAGCATATCAAAACCGCCGTAATGATCTGCGATCATTTGCGTACAGACCCCGCAATCGTGTGAGAGGATGTAATCGTCGTAGGTTTTGTCGGGGGTCAGCATCTTCAGAAAATACTTCTCGGTATTTTCCATACCTCCCACGGTAGTTCCGGATATCAGCACCGGTTTCAGGGAATTCCGTGTCCTGATCCCTGCCATTTCCAGGGCTTCTCCCAGGGCAATTATTCCCATCAGGGAGGTCCGTGTGGTCATTTGTTCCTTGGGTACCCCTGCCATACGACGCAATTCATCCGTATTGAAAGGTATCTCGGCACAGGGAAGGTGCGAATGCATGGATTCCAGCCAACGCAATTGCCCTATGCCGCTTTTACGACGATGCAGGGATTCCAGGGTATCAGCCGTGCCGTTACCCAGGGAAGTTATAATCCCGAACCCCGTAACATATATTTTTTCCATCCGGAAAATTATTTTGTGCGGTGTTTCTGAATGTATTCGGCCATAGTAGCAACGGATTTAAATATCTCCTTGCTTTTTCCGGGATCTTCAAGTTTTATCCCGTAATTCTTTTCCATCAATACGATCAGTTCCAGTGCATCAATAGAATCAAGGCCCAGTCCTTCAACAAACAAAGGGGTATTCGTATCTATGTCATCGGGAGTAATGTCTTCCAGGTTCAACGCTTCGATGATCTGTTTTTTTAGTTCCAAAATCAACTCTTCCATGTAAATTTTAATAAAGTTGGTTAATATTTAATATGTTATAATCCATTCCATTGGAGCTTTCTTTTTCCATCATCATAACCAACACGTCACAATGACCGTCCAGGTATTCCGTCCATCCGCACAAAACACGGCTGATACCGGGAGATGAAAAAGCCCATTCAATAAATATATGCATTTTTTCCGCATCAAAATCCTCCAGGATAAAAAAAGATGTCTCTCCCAGGATCTTGTTCCGGATGGCGACTTCGCCCGTTACTATATTGGGAAGTGTGTATACGAAAACAGCAGGGCTGGGATAATAATTGTCCGGTTTAATGGTCTCCTGGAAACGTTTGTCGTCGTCCAGTGAGGCACTTTTATTGGCAAATACCACGGAGGTAGATCCGTCAGGGGTTTCTCTGTCGTAATTCAGGGACCCCAACACCATTTCTGAGGCCAGGAAACCGGCTTTGGACAGGTTGTCCATCTTGTGGAACTTGGGGTATCCCACATCCAGGTACCGGTATATTTCCGTCAGACGGGAAGATCCCGGATCTCCGGAAAAAGCGATCTCGAGCTTCTTACCGTTCAGGATGACCTGATGGTCTGTAATGCGGCAATATGAGGTTATTTTCTTCATAAGGCATTCTCGAATAACAGGACGGCATTACAGCCGCCGAATCCCGACAAGGTTTTCAAACAGAATCTTTTATCTGTTTTTGAAAGGGTAGTGGAGACGTTAATTGCTCCCTCGATCCCGGGTTCCTCATAGCCTGCAGAAGGCAAAACCAATCCCTGTTCCAGGGCCTTAGTAGCAATAACCGATTCCAGTATTCCCGCTGCTCCCAGTGTATGTCCAAACTGTGCCTTCAGGCTGAAAACAGGAGTGGATCCCAGTCCTGCCCGGGAAAAGGCAACGGCTTCCATCTGGTCGTTATAAGGCGTTGCTGTACCGTGTGCACTTATAAAACCAATATCACTGGCAGGCACGTTTCCCAAAGTTGTTTGCAGAGCCCTGTAAAGCCCTTCACCGGTCCGCGAAGGTCCGGAAATATGGTTTGCATCGTTGCGGATGCTTCCACTGATCAGCGAGATGCCCTTTCTCTTTTCTTTTCCGTAAACGATCGTGGCAGCCGCCTCGCCAAGATTCAGTCCTTTTCTGCGGGCATCAAAGGGGCGGCAACGTTCCTCGTCAAGGGATTTAAAAGATTGAAAGCCCGAGACAATAAAGTCTGGGGCCAGATCCATCCCCGTCACTACTACGTGATCGTATGTGTCCTGCTCCAGTAAATGGATGGCTGCGATCTGTGCACATGCCCCCGATATGCAGGCATTGGAAACGGTTACGGGTATGTTTGGATTCCCGAAAAAACCTGCCAGTAATCCGGCCGTATGCCACAGATGGATCCTGTTCTCCCCAAAATCATGTGAGGAAAGTCCCAGTAAATGGATATTTCCTTTTGTAGAAGAAAGTACAAAGCATGTACGCTCCGATGAAGCCTTGATCCCTGCCTCTTTCATGGCAATATGTGCCGAGAGCAGCATGGCCTGTTCCGGAAGTGTATAAATCTTCTTAGTTTTGAAAGTATTCCGGAAATTTTCCTCCATTTTATCCGGATCTATGCGGGAAACCGCTATTGCATTCCCGGTTGCATCTTTCCCGGGGGCTATGCCGCTTTTTCCCTCAAGAACCGCATTGTAATTGGCGTTAGTGGTAAAACCCAGGGAAGATATTATGTTATCTGAAAGTTTAAAGATCATATAACGTTGTGTCTCTTTTTCCACTCGGTATAGAAATCGGGACTGTACAATACCAGTTTGTAATCGCTGTCAAGAAATACCTGTGTAGTACTTCCGGTGGCAGCCAGTGCGTTGTCTTTTTCCCTGAATATTCTGTATTTGAAAACCACTTTGGCGGCTTCTACCGGTACGTATTCAATTTCTATGCGGGCCGTATCCCCGTATTGCAACGGATTTTTGAACTCAAGCTGCATATCTACCAGCGGCGCATAAAACCCGTTGTCAAAATAGTTCTGGTAGGTCAGTCCGTATTTTCTGCCGAAAGCTTCACGTGCGTCTTCAAAGTAAAGAACGTAGGACCCGTGCCATACAATGTTCATGGAATCCACCTCGCTGAAGCGTATCAGGATCTGTTTTGTTTCCTTAAGTAAATCAAGCTTCTTCATAGGGCTGACTTTCTGTGTCGGTCAAAAAGAGTTTCATGTGGGCAGTTGCAGCGGTTCTGCCGTTGCAACGGATCTCGGCTTTCAGCAAGATCGCATTGAATACCTCATGCTCTATAAGTATGCTGGTTTTAAGGCGATCTCCCGGCAAGGGCCTGAAAAACACATTGAAATCCTTAACTGCACCAATAATACCCAGTTTAACGGAAAGATCGTTGTCAAGGCTTTTATATCCCAGCCTTGCCGCACAGGTCTGGGCCATGTTTTCCATCATTCCGGCTTCTGAAAAGTACCCGTTCAAACAAAAAATGTTGTCTTCCGTAATGGTCATTTCCGTAGCGGCATAATACCCTTCAAACTCGGTAAGTCGGTCCACCATAACAAAAGGAGGTCTGTGTGGTATCAATTCCAGGATGTTGTAAGGCTTGATCATATATTACCGTTATTCCAGAATTTGTAAAAATTGAACCATTGGTGCGGATACGCTTTCACCACTTCTTCCAGTTGACTGACGTAGTTTTGGCAAAGCGCCCTTGCGATCTCCCTGGAAGTCTTGTATTGTGAACGATCTACTTCAACTGTTTTACAGATAGTGTGGTACATAAGACCACGTTCTTTCATCACGTAAAGAGAGACCATGGGAACATTCAGTTGGGCAGCCATCATAAAGGCTCCCATAGGGAATTGTGCCGGACTTCCCAAAAAAGGAACCGTGAAAGATTTTGTACTCCCGAAAAGACGGTCGCACGGCATGCTTACAATATCCCCGTTCTCCAGGGCCGATTTGATCACAAAAAGATGGGACATATCTGCAGAAACCGGGATCAGATTCGCCATGTTCCCTGAAAGTGCCCTGGCCCTGTTGGCCTGGATGAAAGCCGATTCGCCTCCGAATACAACGGCATTAAGCTTCTTCAGATCCTGCTGCATAAAATACCCGCAGATCTCAAAATTCCCTACGTGCGCTCCGGAGATGATAAAGCCGCCCGGTCCGTTGAGTAAGCAGGTAAATTCATCCCAGTTCGTGATCCGGGATTTGAAAATGTTTTTCTTCCGGGCGAAAATGTAAAACCTGTCCATCATCATCTGCCCGAACAGGAAATGGTTTTTGTAGACATGATACACAAGATTGCGCTTGAATCCGTTATGTTTCAGGTAGTCTTTTATAGCCAGGAAAGCTTTGCGGCTGAACAAAAGGTAAAAGGGTATGATAAATGCCAGGATGGCATAACCCACCCGTATATTTACACAGCGGAATAAAAAGAACAATGCTTTTTGTCCGAAATTTCCCCCGCCGGTAGTTCCCTTCCACGCCGGTTTCTTTTCTGCCATTACGTTGCTTTGATCCTTCCTTCTATATAGTCGTAAAACTGGGATAATGTTTTGACGTTGGTCATTTCCTCGGGTTTGATCTTAAATCCGAAATTTTGTTCAACCACTACCACTATGTCAACAAAATCAAGGCTGTCTATGCCCAGGTCTTCTTTCAGAAAGGCTTCGTCTTTCAGGGCATCTTCCTCCACCTCAATATCTTCGATTAAAAAGTTGTTTACAAGTTCTTTGATTTCGTTCCTGTTCATGATCTGTATGTTGTGCGTACTAAATTTTTTTTAATATCAACGCGCTGTTGGTCCCTCCGAATCCAAAGGAATTTGACAGGCAAATATCCAGCTTCTTATCTAAAGTTTTGGCAATTATATTCAAATTTTTTGACATATCATCTGGTTCTTCCAGATTGATATTCGGCGCGATGAAGGAATGCTTCATCATAAGCAGGGTATAGACGATCTCGCTGGCACCGGCCATCCAGCATTCATGACCTGTCATTCCTTTAGTGGAACTTACGGGAGTTTTATGAGCACCAAAGAGCCTGTCAATGGCCATAGCTTCGTAGCCGTCTCCTATAACGGTAGAAGTGGCATGTGCATTAATGTAATCTATATCGCCCGATTTCAGCCCGGCATCTTCCAAAGCCCTTTTCATGGCTACAAAGGATCCTTCATCACTCGGCTGGGATATGTGGGCTCCGTTGGAAGAAAACCCGTAACCCAAAATTTCTCCGTAAATGGTGGCACCACGTTTGACGGCATGTTCGTATTCTTCCAGGATCACCGTGGCGGCACCTCCACTGGGCACCAGACCGTCCCGGTTCTTATCAAAAGGACGGGAGGACTTCAGGGGTTCATCCACCCTGGTGGAAAAAGCATTTAATCCGTCAAAACTGGCCATGCTCAGGTAATTGGTTTCCTGGGCTCCCCCGCAAACGATCATGTCCTGCAATCCCTGGCGGATGAACATGGTCCCCAGCCCAATGGTGTGAGAACCGCTGGAACAAGCGGCACTGATGGTCATATTGATACCCCGGAGCCTGAAAATAGTAGATAAATTCATGGTAACGGTAGAATTCATGGACTGGAAGATTGCTCCGGAACCCAGCAGGGTGGTGTCTTTTTTCTCCACACAGATCTCATGCGATTCAATAACCGCCTTACTTGACGAATCGTTCCCGTACAGGATGCCTGTCTCGTTTTTCTCCAGGTAATCCGTATCTATTCCGGCATCCCTGAGTGCCTTTTCCGTTGCCACATAGGCGTATTCACCCTCTTCCGGAAGGCATATACGCTGGCGGCGGCTCAGAACCCCTTTTAGATCGGGCCGCGGTACAATGCCCGTCAGCGGGGAGCGGTAGCCGTATTCGGTCCGCGCCGGATCAATGCCTATACCGCATTTCCCGGCATAGAGGCTTTCCCGTACTTCTTCCACGTTGGCACCAATGCATGAATGGATCCCGATCCCTGTTATTACAACTCTTTTCATAAGTTTGCTATGTATGTAATCCTCCGTTTACAGACAAAACCTGCCCGGTAATATACGATGCCTCGGGACTTGCAAAGAATGCAACGGCAGCTGCAACTTCTGAGGGCTGCCCGAAACGCCCGGCCGGAATACGTCCTTTGTGGTCATCCTGGTTGATATCGCTTGTCATATCTGTTTCTATGAATCCGGGGGCCACACAATTGACCGTTATCTTACGCGGAGCTACCTCCATGGCGAGTGATCGGGTAGCGCCTATGATGCCCGCTTTGGAGGCCGAATAATTCGTCTGGCCGGCCATACCGGTCAGGCCCGACAGGGAAGTGACATTGATGATCCTTCCGTTACGTTTTGTAAGCATGTTCTTGAGCACACGACGGGTAACGAAGAAAAACCCAAACAAATTTGTTTCCAATACATTATTCCATTGTTCATCCTGCATGAAGATCATCAGGTTGTCTTCCCGTATCCCGGCATTGTTAACCAGAACGCTTATGTATTCTCCCGGATGGGCTTCTTCCCATTTTGCCAGGGCTTCATCCACCTCATGACGGAAAGCCACATTAAAAGGCATTATCTCTGCAGACCCGCCGGCTTCTTCCACCAGACGTACGGTTTCCAGGGCGGTTGTACGGTTGGATGCATAATTGACAAGTATCGAGTACCCTTCGCGGGCCAGGGCCACGCATACAGCCCTTCCGATACCCCTTGATCCTCCCGTTACCAATGCATATTTCATGATTTTACGGCTTATTGTTTAAGATATATTCAACAGTTTTGGCAATATAGGGATACAATGCTTCATCTTCCTTCACGGCGGGGAAGAATGACCGTATCTGATCATAAACACCACGGGTGTCGGGGGACAGTTTTTCTTCTATTCCCAGGCAGTCCACTCCCTGCATCAGGGCCATCAAATGGATCGCGGTCACCTGGAAGGCATTCTCTATGACCCTGGCCGTGATCAGTGCCGAGTTGGTGCCCATGCTTACCACATCCTGGTTATCGTTGTTGTTGGGGATGGAATGGATGTAATTGGGCATGCACAGTGTCTGGCATTCCGCCGTGGTGGAAGTAGCCGTAAACTGGGCTGCCTGCATCCCGTAATTCAGTCCCGGAACGCCCAGGTTGACGAAAGCAGGCAATATCTGGTTTATCTTATCATGGCAGATGTAATTCAACTGCCTTTCCATGAGCATGGTCAGCTTGGTTACCGCAATTTTCATTTTGTCCATTTCCAGGGAAATGTAATCCCCGTGGAAATTTCCCCCGTGGTATACATTTTCGCTGTCCGGATCCACTACCGGGTTGTCGCACGATGAATTCAGTTCATCCAAAAGCACTTTCATGGACTGGTCCAGGGTATCGGCTACCGGCCCGAGTATCTGCGGTACGCATCGCAGCGAATAAAAAGGCTGAACCTTGTCCCGGAAAACTTTGTCTCCGTTCACCTCTTTGTTATACAGGTAAGATTGTCTTCTTTTTAGACACCGGCTTCCGGACAATATTTCGGACATTTTTTCGGCAATGAAAATTTGTCCTTTATGGCGTTTTTTCCGGTTTAATTCAGGGGCCAGAAAATCGTCGTAAGACCCTGCAATCTCATTGACCAAAGCCGAGGCGGTCACAGCCCATTGCATAAGCCTTCCTGCCTGCAGCAGATTGATGAGCCCGATCCCTGTCATCACCGAAGTGCCGTTGCTCATTGAAAGGCCTTCGCGGATATGGATCTGCAGCGGTTCCAGATCGTTTTCCTTCAGCACATCAAGCGTGTTCCTGTATTGCCCTTTGAAACGGACCCTGCCTTCACCTATCAGGGCCAGGCCCATGTGGGCCAGCTGCACCAGGTCTCCGCTGGCACCAACTCCGCCGTGTTGCGGGATCATCGGGTAGATCCCACGGTTTATAAACTCGGTAAGCAGCCGCGGCAGAGAAGGGTGGACTCCGGAATATCCCTGGACAAAAGTAGCCAGGCGGGCGATCATGGCTGCCTTGACCTGTGTGTCGGTAAGCAGATATCCAGTACCGCATGCATGAGAACGGATCAGATTCAACTGTAGTTGTTTAAGGTCTTTGTCATCCACCCGGAACTGGGACATGGGGCCAAAGCCCGTATTGATCCCGTATATTACTTTTTCTTTTGAAAATTCCTTCAGAAAGTTGTAAGAACGTTCTATCCGTTCGAAAGCTTCCTTACCAGGGGTAAGCGTCTCCCCTCCATATAAAAGATCCTCTATATTTTTGAGATTCAGCTCTTTATCGTAAATCAGCATGTTGTAGTAATGCGGCAGGGTTTATAAATTTTCAAAGATACAAATTTTAAAACAATCGCGTAGACCCCTTTAATTTAATATCTGCAGAAGAGGATCCTACCAGCAAATTCACCGGTCCTTCTTCGGTAACAAACGCATCTTTGTCAGTGTTCCAGTATGCCAGGTTTTCTGCTTTCAGGCACAAACTTACTTTTTTTGACGACCCCGCCGGTACGAATACGCGTGCAAATCCCACCAGTTGTCTGCCGGGTCTTTCCACTTTGGAAGCGGGGTATTCAACATATAACTGTACAACTTCTTCACCGTCAAGTTTTCCCGTATTTTTCAGCACAAATTCAACGTTTACCGAATCCCGGAACGCTTTTTCCACTTTCAGAGAACTGTATTCAAAGTCGGTATAACTCAGCCCGTATCCAAAGGGATACAGCGGATCGCCTTTGAAATACATGTATGTTCTTCCGTTACGGATGTTGTAGTCCATAATGGGCGGCAGATCCGTGATATCCCGTACCCAGGTCTGGGTGGTTCTTCCGGCTGGATTGACTTTCCCGAACAAGATATCGGCAAGGCCATTGCCCAGTTCCTGGGAATTGTTGGTTATATGTACGATGGACGGAATGTGTTCATCAGACCAGTTAATGGCAAAAGGAAAACTACTCACCAGGGCCAGCACGGTCCTGGGGTTGGCCTGCAATACCAGTTTGGCCAGGTCTTCCTGCTCCAGCGTGAGAGCTTTCCGGTCTACGGCTTCGCGTCCGTCGCTGGGAACAGGCGAATAGAACCAACGGGCATCGGTGCCATATGGATGGTTGCCAATGCATACCACGGCCACATCGGCTTTCGATGCCGCAATGACTGCCTTGTCCATGGTATTTGATGGTTCGTAGAAGACTTCCACATCCGGCCCGACAGCATTGTGGATCCCATCCAGGATGGTTACCGCGTACGCCGGAGTTCCGCTGTACCAGTCATAAATGACCTCATTGGCCCGTGGTCCGATGACGGCTATAGACCGGATCTTTCCTGCATCCAGGGGAAGCAACGGTGCTTTTTCTCCGCTGGCAGGTTTGTTTTTCAGCAGAACCGCCGATTTTGCAGTGACCAAACGTGCGAAATCCTTGATTTCCTGCTGCTCCCAAGACTTTTGGGTGTCCGTCACCCCAATTCCGGTATAGGGTTGTTTTTCATAATCCTGCGGACTGTCCAGCAGACCGAGTTTCAAGGCCACGTAAAGATTTCCGCGGATAGCACGGTCAATTTCCTCCTCGGTCAGGATCCCGTATGTAATCGCCTGGTTGATAGCCAGCAGGTAATCATCCAGGAACTGCCCTACGGTGGCTTTTACCACGGCAGCTGCACCTTCCCACAACGTGGGAAATGCTTTATGTGCAGTGATCAGAAGCCGCAGGGCACCGCCGTCGGTACAAATGATCCCGTTGTTGCCCCATTCCCTTCGGGTGATGCTCTCCAGGATGGGGTGTATGGTCATGGGGATCCCGTTCCAGGCGTTGTAGGAAGCCATAAAGGCACGGGAGCCGCCTTCAGTGATGCCTTTGAAAAAAGGATAGGAATAATATTCCCGGAAAAGCCTTTCGTCAAAATCGGAAGAGGTGGAATCACGGCCATCCTCATTGCTGTTGGCCATAAAATGCTTCATCAGGGAAGCGCTCTTCCAGTACTCGGGATGATCTCCCTGCAATCCTTTGACAAAAGCCACGGTCAGGCGGGAAGCCAGGTAAGCGTCCTCACCATAACTTTCCTCGGTCCTTCCCCAACGGGGATCCCTTGCCAGGTCGGCATTCGGGGCGCGCATGACCATGCCTCCCCGGGGATTTTCAGGACGCTGGGTGTAATACCTTATTTCGTGAGCTTCAATTGCTGCCACTTTCCTTACCAGGGCGGTATCCCATGTGGATCCCAGTCCGTAGGCCTGCGGGAAAGTGGTAGTAGGCTGGTCCTGGCGGCCTCCCCAATGGGCGGGGCCTCCCAGTGCCATACCGTGCAGGCCTTCAGAATGTCCCGTGTTGCGGATACCTAGTCGGGGTACCCCAAGATTAGTGGATAAGAGATTGATCTTTTCTTCTATGGTGAGCATATCCAACAGGGCGTCAATGCGTTGCTCGTCAGAAAGGTCTCTGTTGTGAAAAGGATGGTCTTGTCCCTGACTTTCAATGGAAAAGACAAGACAAAAAGTAAAAAAAACAAAAAATGTGAAGGGCTTTATATGTTTCATGGTGTCTGTTTTGTATACAAAAATACGATTATATTTGCATATTATGAGTTATATACCCAATGAAAACAGATACGGTAAAATGATTTACCTTCGCTGCGGCCGGAGCGGTTTGCAGCTACCCTCCATATCTCTCGGTTTGTGGCACAATTTCGGAGATGTGGATGATTATGCCAATGGCCGGAAAGTCATATTAAAAGCATTTGACAGCGGGATTACGCATTTTGATTTTGCCAACAATTACGGACCCCCGTACGGATCTGCCGAGCGCAATTTCGGCAAACTTTTGCGGGAAGACCTGTCGGCATACCGGGACCAGCTGATCATATCCACTAAAGCCGGTTACGATATGTGGCCGGGACCCTACGGGAACTGGGGATCCCGCAAATACTTGCTTGCCAGCCTGGACCAGAGCCTGCATCGCATGGGCCTTCCTTATGTGGATATTTTCTATTCACACCGCCCGGATCCCGACACGCCCCTGGAAGAAACCATGGGGGCCCTGGCCCATGCCGTTCGCAGCGGCAAAGCCCTTTATGCCGGGATATCCAATTATCCGGCCGACAAGGCACGCAGGGCATTCAGTATCCTGCGGGAACTGGGAACTCCATGCCTGATCCATCAGCCCAAATATTCCCTTCTGGAACGTTGGGTGGAAGCGGAACTTCTGGATCTGCTGGAAAAAGAAGGGGTGGGTTGCATAGCTTTTTCGCCGTTGGCGCAAGGAATGCTTACGGGCAAATACCTGAAAGGCATACCCGTTGGTTCAAGGGCCCAAAGGGCTGACGGTGCCCTGCAGGCAGAAAACATCACTCCGGAAATTTTGGATAAGATCAACCGGTGGAACGTTGTTGCCCAAAAACGCGGTCAGACTTTGGCCCAAATGGCCATTTCCTGGCTATTGAAAGATCCCCGGGTAACCTCGGTACTCATAGGCGCGCGGACCGTAGAACAACTGGAAGAAAACCTTAAAGCCGCTTATTCTACGTCATTTACGCAGGAAGAGCTGAAAGATTTGAATTTGTAAGATTTTTCGAATTATGGGAAATAGAATATGTATCCGCACAGATCGTGGCAAAGAGGCTGTGGACGGAGCCGGAGTAAGGTTGCGCCGGGTTTTGGGATTGAAGACCGTGCAGGCTTACGATCCTTTTTTAATGCTGGATGGATTTGATTCAGAAAATCCTGACGATTACATCAGGGGATTTCCATTTCATCCCCACCGGGGGATTGAAACGGTGACTTACCTTGTGGAAGGCCTCATTGAGCATATGGACAGTCTTGGTAACAAAGGCATCATAGGCGATCTTCAATGCCAGTGGATGACTGCAGGTTCCGGGATCATTCACCAGGAAATGCCTAAGGAATCGCCCCGGATGCTGGGTTGTCAGCTATGGGTAAATCTCCCTGCCAAAGAAAAAATGACGGTCCCCACTTACAGGGATATTTTGCAGGAAGATGTACCCCTTATACGTGAGAAAGGAGCCGTAGTGCGCTTGTTGTCCGGTGCGTACAAAGGAAATGATGGGCCCATGGACGGGGGGTATCAGGATGTTCAATACCTTGACATTACCATGGAACCGGACAGGGAGTGGCTTTACGACCAGACTCCCAACGACCATACCTTGTTCCTGTACCTTCTGGAGGGAACCCTCATGCCGTCCGGAGCGGAGGATTATCAAGAAAAGGGTTGTGCCATGCTTATGGCGGCAAACGGGAAACCCGGCGAAGGAAACGACACGGTTTCGGTGCGATCGGGAAGCAAAGGGGCCCGTTTTCTGCTCGTTGCAGCCAGACCACTGAATGAACCCGTTTCCTGGGGAGGCCCCATTGTCATGAATACAAAAGAAGAACTTGAACTGGCTTTCAGGGAACTGGAGGAAGGAACATTTATCAGGCACAAAGATCCCACATTCCTGATCCTATAGGGCACCTGATCCTAAAGGGCGATCAGGCATACCGGCTGGTCTACGGGGATGCGTTTACCGGTATCTTCAGGAAGACCGTTTTGTGTGTTCCGCCTGAATATTTCTATATGGTTTTCGTTTTTACATGAAACCAGGATCCAGCGGTCATCCGGGGTGATCAAAAAATGCCTGGGATGACTGCCGGTTGGCTGAAAACCTTTTTTGGTGAGCATACCGGTTTCCCTGTCAATGCTGAATGTAACCAGACCATCGCCTTTCAGACGCGTAGAAGCATACAGGCAATCACCGTCCCCAGAAAGAGCAATGTGGGCACTTCCGCGTGCCTCCAGTGTATCGGCTGTAATGGACTGGATACGTTCCAATTTCCCGTTGTTGTGCGTGAAAACGGTAATCGTACCCGAAAGTTCATTGATCAGGTATGCCATGTCACCTTTTTTATTGAAGACCAGATGCCTGGGACCACTTCCAGGATCCAGGACAACGGTGTCTGAAAGTATCGGTGCATCCGGTCCGTTGTTGCTGAAAACATAAATGTGGTCGGTGCCCAGGTCTGTGGCAAATAAATGACCGCCATCCGGTGAAAAAACCACACAGTGGATATGAGGCGCTTTTTGCCTGAGCGTATCGGGGCCCGAACCCGTAAATTCCCAACGGTGCCTGATGGTTTCCGCTCCTGGGGAAAAAACGGTAACCGTACTCGAGGAATAATCGGCTGTCACCACATATTTTCCGGAAGGTTCCACGGCTACATGGCAGGGATCTGCCCCAGGGTTTTCCAGAACCCTGACAGGCTCTAGTTTTCCGTTTTTTCTGTCGGCAACAAAAACGGCTAAGCCCGATGCCGGGCCGCTTTCGTTGACCGCATAAATCATGTTGTCTGCCGCCGACACGGCCAGGAAAGAAGGATTACGGGAAGCTGTACTGTCCAGCTGTTGAAATTCACCCGTAGCAGGATCAAAGCGGTAAGCATAGATCCCGTGGCTGTTGCCCGTTGTATAGGTGCCGGCCAGCAATGTCAGATCCGGGCTGCCGGAAGTGCATGCGTTTAATGAACCCATTGTCATAATGAGGAATATCAGGTTTTTCACGATCAATTTTTTTACAAAAATAAAAAAACCCCGTTGAAAAACGGGGTGGCGCATTAATTCATTTAACCGTAAACAAATTAATAATCCAGAGTAAAAACTTTAATGCCCTGGTTAATGGTATTCACTTTGATCTTAAGGCCTTTTACACCTTCTTCAATACATTCACCCTCCAGGGGGTACGACATCATAGTGGAATAACTAGTGTAAAGGGGATCGTTGTTGGATTTATGGCGCAATTCCACGCAGTAATATCCTTCATCCAGGGGATTTTCACGATTCATATCGTAAATAAGGCTGAATGAATGTTTTGTGGGATCCATGGCCTGTATGGATATCTGCAAATTCAGATATCTTTTTGATCCGAAGCCTCCTCCTGCAAACCATAAATACTGCGGTTCAACCCTGTCCGTACCCAGTGTATCGGGCTGACCGGTGTAAATGAAATCTTCCGTATCGACAAGGTGCATCTGTACAATATCGATGTATTTTACGGGGGATCCATCCGTTTGGGCTTCTTCTCCTTCCTGGTCATCACCATGGAGCGTATAATACAATATCATCCGGTCTCCGTCTATAGGTTCAAATTCATTATTGATAGAGGTATGGTTCACGGGACAAAACAGCAGGGTATCGTCGGTAATGACATAAAAAGGGTAGTTTCCCTCAACTTCCTGTTGGTGTGTGTCTGTGGTTATGGTTCCCCAGGTGACTTTTGTTTCATCGCCCGGATCCAGCCATTTGGCGCAGGAATTGACGGTAAGGAGCAGGGTAGCCGCAGAGATCAAAAAAAAGAGGTTACTTATTCTTTTCATTATTTTAGTATTTTCGTTGATGTTTCTGTTTACTAATTGCAGCAATTATCCAATTACTGCATCAATGAAAGAAAAAATATTTGTCAATGCAGTATTATGGATCCCTTTGCATTTAATTGATGACCGTAAACACAGATGAAAGACCGGGAGCTTTGGAAAGAGATATATAAGAAGTACGCGAAGCGCATGTTGACGGTCTGCATGCGGTATTCCCCGGGCAGGGAACAGGCAGAGGATATGATGCATGACGGATTCATGCAGGTGTTCCGGTCTTTGGATAAATTTACCGACCGGGGAGAAGGTTCTTTGAGAGCCTGGATGGAACGGATCATGATCAATACATGTTTGCAACAGATCCGGAAAAAAGACCTGCTTAGGGACAGCTGTCCGGTGGAAACGTACAGGGAACCGGCCGATGATGCCTCACTGGAAGCGGCTGCCGAGAGTATTCCGGCTCCTGTTTTACTTCGTTTCATACAGGAACTTCCACCAGGGTACAGAACTGTTTTTAATCTTTATGTGTTTGAAGGGATGAACCATAAAGAGATTGCCCAAAAACTGAACATTAAAGAAAAAACATCCTCATCACAATTATACAGGGCTAAATGTTTGCTTGCCTCGCAAATAAAAGAATATGAAAGAAAGCAACAATAAATGGACGGATATCGTCCGGGATAAAGTGAACGGACTTCCGGAAGTATTGGATACCGATGCTTCCTGGGGACGTATGGAACGTAAGATCCTTGCTTTCTACCGGATCCGGTTTTTCAAATGGACAGGGCTGGCGGCAGCCTGTGTTGCTGCCATACTGGTTCCCGTACTCTTTTTGAACAGTGGAGGAGCCGGAATCACGGAACAGCCGGTCCACATAGTGAAACTGCTTTACGACGGGGCCGGATTGACATGTAAAGCCGAACGGCCGGTAAATACTATATATATACTTCCCGGATCCCGTTCCAGATTTATTGCCACGCAACCGGCAGCGGATCCCGAACCTGAACCTGCTCCTGCGCAAGCACTTGCACAGGAACAAGCTCCGGTAGCGGTTTCAGAAGCTCAAGCCGGGCCCGCCGGCGAGATTACCAAAACCCTGCCCGTTTATAATGCCGATCCTTTCGCACAGTCCGCCCAACAAACACGAACCCGGGGAAAATTCATGGTATCCGCCTCGGGCCTGTTGAACGTAAGCCGGGGAGGAGCGGCAGGTGCCCTGCCCATGAACGATCTTTTAATGTCTGACAACCGTTTGGCTACCTACGGGATCACGCATAAGGAAGCCGAGCTGAATGCCGACCAGGCTTCGTTCGCCCCGATCTCATTCGTTCTATACGAATACAAACACAAAATGCCCGTTTCCTTTGGAGTTTACGCTTCTCTGCCTCTATCGGAGTACTGGTTCGTGGAAAGCGGGCTTTTTGCCACCCGTCTTGCCACCTCCATTTATTCCAAATCTTATGTGCAACTCAAGCCGGACAATACCGAACCTGTTTTTATTACAGACCGGGTTTTATGGTATTTGGGCGTTCCTTTAAAGGTCAGGTGGAACTTTGTGCAAAAAAAGTTTTTTACCTCTTATGCCTCAGTCGGAGGCATGCTGGAGAAATGCGTTTCGTTTGATTATACGGGATACATGGACGATGAGAACATGCAGTTTACGACCGGTCAGATCCCTTTGCAATGGTCTGTAAATGCCACATTGGGAGCACAATACAACATCATTAGCGTACTTGGACTTTTCTTGGAACCGGGGGTCTCATTTTTCTTTGATAGTCACAACCCGGTACATACCATCCGGGGGGAAAGGCCTCTGTATTTTAACCTGAATGCAGGGATCCGTTTTAAGTTTTAATAATTTATTTTCAAAGAATCCTGCAATTTATCCGATTTATTATCATACATTTGCAACTCATATAATTTTTTTATTTTTTTTATTTTTTATTTCAATGAATAACGGAACCGTTAAATTTTACGATGAGATCAAAGGTTTTGGTTTTATCAAGGACGCAAACTCGTCCAAAGAGTATTTTGTACATTCATCAGGTCTTATTGACAGGATCAGGGACAACGATGAAGTAACTTTCGACTTACAGGAAGGAAGAAAAGGATTAAATGCCGTAAATGTAAGACGCAGCTAATCCTGCAACATACCATTTGCAATCCCGCCGCTTAGCGACGGGATTTTTTTTTATACTTTTGTAAGGATGATATACCTTTTGGCCCATGTGAATGCTTTACCGGACAATTTCCCTGAAATTTGCCGCACTTTCATGCCCCCGGAACGGAGCCGGCAAATGACGGGCTATGCCAGGATAACAGACCGTAAATTATGTGCAGCTGCTTATGTGTTACTGGTTTACGCCCTTAATAAGGAAAACCTGTTTACACGGCTGCCTGTTTTCGGCTACGGCCCCAACAACAAACCTTACCTGGCCAATTATCCCGGAATACACTTTAACATAAGCCATTGCGACGGGGCTGTGGTATGTGCCCTGTCCAAAGATCCGTTGGGCATAGATATTGAAAAAGTGGAGGACTACGATGACCAGATGGCCCGCTACATCTGCAACCCCATGGAATACGAGTGGGTTACGGCAATGCCTGGGATGGAAGAGCAACGGTTTACGGAAATGTGGACACGCAAGGAAAGTTACGTCAAATCATTGGGAACCGGCATAGACTGCCACCCGCAAAAAATGGAAAGCGGGGAAAGCCGGGTGTTTTACACAAGCAACAATAACGATCAATACATAATAAGTCTCAGACAATGCAGCAAAAAACCTACCCCCTGACAAATGCACAGAAGGGCATGTATTACGAATGGCAGAAAGACAAGGAACTGACCCAGTACAACAATCCCTTTCTTTATGAATTTCCCGACAAGATAAAGGCACAACAACTCAAAGAAGCCTTTCTCAAAGTAGTTCAGGCACACCCTTTCCTGAAGCTTAAACTGAAATTGCCGGGCAACGGGGAAGTGGTCCAGTATTTTGTCAAAGAAGACCCTGTAACCATTCCCGTATACGAAACAAATGAAGACGGGATCAGGGAACGCCTCCTTAAAACCATAAAGCCGTTTGACTTGTTGTCCGGAGAACCCCTCTATCGGATAGACATCTATAAAACCCCGCGAAAGATCTATGTCTTGCTGGACATACACCACATAGCTTACGACGGATCTTCCAGTACGGTATTTCACAGGGACCTGGTTAAAGCTTATAACGGGGAGGAACTTCAGGAAGAAACTTTTACCTGTGGTGATTTTGCATTGTTGGAAACGGAACGCATGCAGGGAGAAGAATACAAACACGATGAAGTCTATTTTAACGAAAAACTTTCAGGAGTCACCCCGGCAAAGCTTCCTATACTGAACCGGTCCGAACAGGCTGCAGGGACGTTGGACAAAGTGTCTGAATATATTGATTATCAAGAAATAAGTGATTTTTGCAAACGCCTGGCTATTTCCCCCAACAACCTGTTCGCAGGAGCCCTGGGTATTTGTTTGAACCGTTATACACGTGAAAACAAGCTCTGTTTCTGTACGGCACACAACGGCCGCATAGACGAAAGGGTGCGGGACAGCGTGGGAATGTTTGTCAAAACACTGCCCGTGGTGGTGGAAACGGACCCCGGACAAAAGCTGGAAGATTACCTGAAAGGAATCCGTACCGGTATGAAAGAACTCTGGACACACCAAACGTATCCGTTTTCGGATATGGTAACCAATTTCGGGATCGCCATGGACCTGACCTACACCTATCAAAAAGGGATCCTGGAATATTTTCAAATGCCCCAGGGACAAGTCAAAATGGAATACATGCACGAAGGGTCCACTCATGACAAACTAAGCATTTACATATACCAGTTCCCCGATAATTTTGAAATTCGTTGCGAATACAACAACGAACTTTACGACAGGGAATACATGGAGGTATTTGCCGCTTCCCTGAAAAACACGCTGGAAGAGATACTGGCTGCCGACCCTTCAAAAACCGCCTGCTCGGCAATCACGATTGTCAATCCCGGGGAAAGGGAAAAAGTGCTGAAATTTGCACAGGGCAACGAACTGGCCTACGACAACACCAAATCCTTCCCCGACCTTTTCCGGGAACAGGTGGCCAAAATTCCCAAAAACCCCGCAGTAAAAGACATATCCGGAACTTTGACTTATGAGGAACTGGACCGCCAGTCAGATGTGATGGCCCGCAAACTGATATACATGGGCGTCAAACCCGACGATTTTGTGGCCGTGGTGTTATCCCGTCGGAAAGAATACGTGGTTACCGTGCTGGGGATCCAGAAAGCCAAAGCCGCTTACATACCCATGGATAGTGAATACCCCATTGACCGTTTGCTTTACATGATGGACAACAGCCGTTCCGCGGTATTGGTCACCGAAAAGGAACTCTACTCCAAAAAGCAGGAAGAAGGGGATTTTCAACACCGCAACGTACTTTTCCTGGAAGACATAAAACTGGATGTTCCGGTAGAAAAAGTGACCGATCTGCCCGGACCGGATAACCTGGCCTATATGATCTACACATCCGGGTCCACCGGGAAACCCAAAGGTGTGATGATCAGCCACCGGGGACTGGTGGCCATGAGCACGGCACATGCCACTGACATGGGCATCATTCCGGGGGACAGCAATATATGCCATGCCAGTTTCAGTTTTGACGCATCGGTACACGATATCTTCCCGCCTTTGTCTGCCGGGGCCTGCATACACGTGATCCCTGCGGAAATGCGCCAGGACATGGTCATGCTTTACGAGTACATGATCAAGAACCGGATTACCGGGGGAACATTCAGCACCCAGTTTGGCCTGGAAATGATCAACCAGTTTGAACTTCCCATGAAATACATGCTGGTGGGCGGGGAGAAAATGTTTCCCGTTAAAAAAAGAAACCTGAAGATCATCAACGGGTACGGACCTACGGAATTCACCGTGTGTTCTGATTACCACATAGTGGACCAGGACAAAGATACCGGGAACATTCCCATAGGCCGTCCCGTTCCCAATTCCTGGTCGTACGTATTGGATGACAAACAGCAACTGCTGTCGGCCGGGGTGGCCGGCGAATTGTGCCTGGCCGGACCACAGATAGCCCTGGGTTACTGGCTGCGGGAAGACCTGACTGCAGAACGCTTCATTGCGAATCCCTACAGTACGGGGGCTATAAACGACAAGATATACCGTACCGGGGACCTGGTACGCTGGCGCAGCGACGGACTGATAGAGTACCTGGGCCGGATCGATACCCAGGTCAAATTGCGCGGATTCCGCATAGAACTTGGAGAGATCGAGACCGTTCTGTCCAAATTCCCGGGGATCGTCTCGGCAGTGGCCGATGTGAAGGAATTCGGAGGTGCGCAGCAACTCTGCGCCTATTACCAGACAGAAGGGAACACGGATATTTCCGAGGACGCCCTCCTTGAGCACTTACGCGCCAGCCTGACCGACTATATGGTCCCCTCGGCCTTGCTCAAATTGAAGGCCTTTCCCATGACGCCCAACGGCAAAGTGGACCGTAAAAAACTGCCCATACCGCACCTTACCCTGAAAGAGATCATCCCTCCGCAAACCATCATGGAAAAAGACCTCTTTGGAATCGTAGCGGAAATCCTGCAGACCAATGAGTTTGGCGTTACCACCAACCTGTTGTCCATAGGGCTGACCTCGTTGCTGGCCATCCGTTTTTCCGTGGTGGTCAAGCAGAAACTGGATATCAACTTGCCCACCAAAGACATCCTGAAACTCAAAACCATACGGTTGCTGGCCCGTTTGCTGACAGCAGAAAGTGAAGAACCTGCCGCTGCCGAGATCAAGACGTATCCCCCGCAGGAATATTACCCCCTTACCGAAACACAGAAAGGCATCTATTACGACTGGGAAAAAGCCCGGGAAGCCCTGCAGTACAACATACCTGTAGCTATCCGCAGCGGGGATCCCAAAACGTTGGATCCTGCCCGGTTGAAAGATGCCCTTACTAAAGTCATGAAAACGCACCGCTACCTGAAGACACGCCTGGTATTGCAAAAGGGCGAAGTCATGCAGCAGCGCCGGGACGAACAGGCTCCTGAGATCCTGGTCAAAAATGGTGAAGAAGGCAAAATGAAGTCGGTAATGACGGAATTTGTGCAGCCTTTTGACCTGTTCAACGACAACCTGTACCGCTTTGAAATCTACACCACCCAATCTTCCGTCTACCTGCTGATGGATTTCCATCACATTGCCTTTGACGGTGCCTCCATGGGTATTTTCCTGCAGGATCTGCAAAACGCTCTGGGAGAGAAGGAGCTTCTTGCCGAGTCGGTCACTGCCTTTGATGTTTCCCTGTACGAACAGGAAGCCCTGCAATCCCCCGCTTACCGGCAGGCTGAGGAATACTTCGATGCCCTGACCGGAGGCGAGTGCACCATGTCCGTGATACCGCCTTCGCCCAAAGTTCCGGAAGGAAAGGAAACTGGGGATTACAGCCAGACCGTTCCTGGAAAGGCCATTGATGCTTTCTGCCGGGATTACGGCCTGACAGCCAATACATTTTTCCTGTCGGCCCTGTCACAGGCCGTACAGCGTTATACACGCGAAGAACAAGTAGTATTGACGGTCTCTTCAGGTGGCAGGGCAGATCCGCAACTGGCCCGGACAGTGGGTATGTTTGTCAAGACGCTGCCAATTAAAACGGACATGAAACCCCAACCTTTCATGGAATTTGCCAAAGCTGCCCAGGAACAGATGTTCAGCACCATGGAGCACGAGATCTTTCCCTTCACCAAAATGGTGGATAAATACGGTATCGTGCCGCAGATCAATTACGTATATGAGGGGGGGTTGGGCATTGAAATGAGCGTGGACAACAAGCTCCTGGATATTATTTACCTGGACCTGGAAGCCGCAAAATTCCCCTTTGGAGTGGTCGTTGAACCACAAGGGAACGGTTACGAGGTTTCCATACAATACGATGCCACCAAATACGCACGGGAAGACGTGGTGCGTTTTGTGGAGCTTTATAAAAACATAGCCAATCACGCTGCCCTCCGGCCCGATACACTGACTACTGAACTCACGTTGATGGAACCGGCTGTCCGGCAACAGGTACTGGAATTTTCGCAAGGTGTCCGGTTGCCTTACGACACCTCCAAAACCTTCATAGACCTGTTCCGTGAAAATGCGCTCAAATATCCCGGGAACAAAGCCGTTGCCGATAAGTGCGGAGCCCTTACCTTCAGCACCCTGGACCTGTATTCAGACCGTCTGGCGGCGGAACTGGCACTGCAGGGCGTGGTACCGGGTACCTTTGTGGCCGTGATGATGTCCCGGCGCAAAGAATACGTGATCAGCATAGTAGCCATTCAGAAAGCCGGCGGGGCATACGTCCCTATGGACAGCGAATACCCCAACGACCGCCTGTTGTACATGCTGGAAAACAGCGAATCCAAAGTCTTGATCATTGAAAGGAACATCTACGAAACCAAAAAGAAAGAAGGTAATTTTTACGTGGACAGCGTCCTTTTTGTGGATGAATTTGACTTTGAAAAGGAACGATCCTTAAACGTGCAACCTCCTAAGCCGAAAGATCTTGCCTACATGATCTACACTTCCGGTTCAACCGGAAAACCCAAGGGCGTGATGATCCGTCACCTCTCGTTGGCGGCCAAAGTAAACTGGCAGGTGCACGATCTGGAGATCACCCCTCAGGACGCCAACGTCTGTCACCCCAGTTTCAGCTTTGATGCCTCGGTAGATGACCTGTTCGGACCGCTTGCCGGGGGAGCGTCGGTACATATTCTTTCCGAAGACATGCGCCAGAATATGGTGGAATTGTATCAATACACCGTGGACAACCACATCACCGGGGGATCGTTCAGCACCCAGTTTGGACTTGAAATGGTCAACCAGTTTGAACTGCCCCTGAGGTACATCATCATGGGTGGCGAAAAAATGGTTCCGGTTAAGAAACGTAACGTACAAATAATCAACGGATACGGACCTACTGAATTTACTGTCTGCTCCAGCTACCACAAAGTGGACCAGGAAAAAGACACGGAAAACATACCCATCGGGAAACCCGTTCCCAATTCCTGGTCTTACGTACTGGACGACAAACAGCAATTGCTTCCGGCCGGTGTGGCCGGGGAATTGTGCCTGGCCGGACGGCAGACGGCACTGGGATACTGGAAGCGGGAAGACCTGACAGGGGAACGATTCATCACAAATCCTTACGCCCGATCGGAAGACGACGCGATCCTTTACCGTACCGGGGACCTGGTGCGCTGGAATGCAAAAGGAGAGCTGGAATACATGGGCAGGATCGACAGCCAGATCAAACTGCGGGGATTCCGCATTGAACTGGGCGAAATTGAGACCATGATGGCCAAGTACAAAGGCATTGCCGCGGCCGTTGCCGATGTCAGGGAATTCGGGGGAGCACAGCAGCTGGTGGGGTATTACGTGGTGGAACCGTTCGGGAAAGTAGATCCGGCGGCACTCGAGGCCTACCTGCGCTCAGGACTGACAGAATACATGGTCCCCTCGGCCTTTATGGAAATGAAGACCTTCCCCATGACACCCAACGGCAAGGTAAACCGCAAACTGCTGCCCCTGCCTGAAATGGTCCGGGAACAGCCTTATGTGGCTCCGGGCACCAGGCTGGAAGAAGATTTGTGTAGAATCTATGCCGATATTCTGCAACTTGAAAAAGTGGGCATCCTGGATAATTTCTTCCACATCGGAGGCACTTCCATGTCTGCCATCAAGGCCATAATACGCATCATCAACCTGGGCTACGACATTAAATACGGAGATCTGTTTGAACGCAAGACTTCCAAAGCCATTGCGGAGTTCCTGACCGAATCCGCCTCGGCAAAAGAAAAAGAAAAAGAAAGTGCGGCCAGGAAAGGGATCGGGGATTACGATTATTCGGCCATTGACAACCTGCTGAGTAAGGCTCGGCCGGAACTCTGGGACGGCTACACCCCGCGCAACGTTGGGGACGTGCTCCTGACAGGGGCTACCGGATACCTGGGGATGCACCTGTTAAAACAGCTTATAGAAGAGGAAGATAACATCATTTATTGCATGGTTCGCGCCAAAGGAATCCTGACTTCCGAAAGGCGGTTGAAATCGCAATTAATGTATTATTTCTCCAATACCCATGAAGACCTGTTTGGCAAACGCATCATTCCCGTTGACGGGGACATAACCAATCCCGGTACGCTGGAATCCCTTAAAGGTATGGGCATTGGGACCGTATACAATTGTGCTGCGGTAGTTAAGCATTATGCTGCCGGGGATGAACTGGAAAAGATCAATGTACAGGGAGTTTCCAACCTGGTGGATTTCTGCCGCAGCGACAACGCACGGTTGATCCACGTTTCCACGGTCAGTGTGAGCGGTATGCGTCCAAAAGACTCGGCAAACACGGGCGTTCTGGACGAAAGTGTGTTGTATATGGGGCAGGATATCGACAACCAGTACGTTCGAAGTAAATTCCTTTCGGAAAGGGTGGTGCTCCAGGCGGTTGCAGAAGGTATGGACGGGAAGGTCATGCGGGTTGGAAACCTCATGGGACGCCAGTCCGACGGTGAATTCCAGATCAATTTCCGCAGCAACGCGTTCATCAATACCCTGAAATCCTACAAGGTCCTGGGCATGTTCCCGCTGAGCGGGCTGATTGCCCCTGCCGAGGTGTCTCCCATTGACTGCGTGGCCCGTGCCGTACATGTGCTTTCCAAAACGCCTTCCGATGTAGTGGTGCTGCACGCCTACAACAACTACCGGCTGAACATGGCCAACCTGGTGTATGCCATGAAGGATTACGGCTTTGATATTGAACTGGTTTCCGACGAACGTTTCAACAAGCACTTTAAGAAAATGATGCAGGACCCGTCCAGGAGCGAATACCTGGGAGGCTTGCTCCATTATGGTACAGACACAGAAAAAGTACCCGTTCCGGATGACAACAGCTACACCACGTTGTTGCTTTACCGCAATGATGTACGCTGGCCGCTTGCCGATGAAGGGTACTCTTTGAAGCTGATTGAAATGCTGGACGGAATGGGATTCTTTGACCAATGATCAAAGAATCCTATTTGTCCGCGGATATTCTGAAGAGATTTCCGATGGTATGCTTTTTTATTTGAAAAGCAGTTTTCCGAAGATGGTCAGGTAGGTCCTCCAGTTGGGCCATGTGTGACCTCCTCCGCTTACGTAATAGGTGTGTTCCAGTCCGTTGCGTTCCAGTGCCTGGTGTAATGCATTAGCGGATTCAAACAGGAAGTCCTCCTTTCCGCAGCCTACCCAGTAGAGTTTGTAGCCTGCCTTTTTAATGGCCTTCAATTCCGCGTCAATTTCCTGCCCGTCACGGATCCCCATGCTCAAGGGACAGATGTAGCCGAACATGCCCGGGTAGAGGTTGCTTACAGACATGGTGTGTCCGCCGCCCATGGACAATCCGGCCACGGCGCGGCTTTCCGGTTTGGCAATTACCCTGAAATGCTTTTCTACGTAAGGAATGATGTCTTTTACCAGGGAATTCACGTAGAGGTTGGCAGTGGCCGGATCACCCCACTGGAATTCCTTTTCAGGCAACATGAGCGTTTTGGCGGCCTGTTGCCAGGGATTCCCGTTGGGCATGACCACGATCATGGGCTCGGCTTCTCCTTTTTCAATCATATTGTCCAGGATCTGGCGGGCGCGTCCCATACTGCTCCAGGCCTCTTCATCACCGCCTGCTCCATGCAATAAGTACAATACCGGGTATTTCTTCCGGGGATTGGCCTCGTAACCGTAAGGTGTGTAGACGGTTATCCGGCGCTGGAACCCGATAGTGGGGGAATCGTACCAGACGGATTTCAGGTTGCCGCGTTGGGTGGCTTCCTTGTAGTATTCGGATATGCCGCCTTCAACAAGCAACATACTCAAATAGCGCGTTCCGTCGCGTTGCATGTGTACGTTGGACGGGTCGTTCATACTTACACCGTCCACAACGAAACTGTAGGTGTAGATCTCGGGATCCGGCAGCGGAATGGTGGCGGACCAGACGCCCGAAGTATCCCTTGACATGGCCAGGGTAGAGCGGAAATCAGCCATCCAGGATCCGTACAGACGGACTTCGTAAGCCCGGGGGGCCAGCAAGCGGAAAGTTACCTGGCTTTCGGTGATCTCGGGGGAGACAATGGGCTCGCGGCCAAAATTGAAATTACGCAATTCCTGCGCAGAAGATGTGGTGACCAGGGCGGTCAATAGAAATAACAATACTGAATATTTTTTCATACAATCGTGTATAATGGTTTTACATATACAAATATGACTCTAAAAAGCCGGAAAAGTTTATGTATACGTTCACCATTGTTTTCAATTTGTGCGAAAAGTTATACCTTTAATCCTCAAACTTGATTTTCACCATGAAAGTACATAATCCCTGGCACAGCGTTGAGCCCGATCTTGAAGGGTTCCAGGTAAACGCTATCATTGAGATCAGCAACGGAGGCCGCGCTAAGTACGAAATGGACAAGGAAACCGGGCTGTTGCGCCTGGACCGCGTGTTGTACTCGGCCGTGTATTATCCCGCCAATTACGGTTTCATCCCGCGAACTTACGCCAAAGACGACGACCCGCTGGATGTGCTGGTCCTGTCACAGATAGCCATCCAGCCGCTTTGTATTGTTCGTGTAAAGATCATAGGGGTGATGCAGATGGTGGACCAGGGCAAGCCCGATGACAAGTTGATTGCCGTGGCCAGTCACGATAAAAGCGTGAGCCACATAGACAAGATCAAGGACATGCCGCCCATCTTTGATTCCGAACTCAAGCAATTCTTTGAGGAATACAAACGCCTGGAAGAAAAAGACGTACTGGTGGAAGATTTTTCAGACAGGTCCAAAGCCATGAAGATCCTGGAAGATGCCCTGTTGCGGTATAAGGAGCTGTATCATTAAAGAGCGCTTACAGCAACTATTGCTTTAGACACAATTGTTGCAGTTGATGCGATAGCTGCAGTAGATACAATTATTGCAGTTTCTGCGATTGCTGCAGTGTACCCATAAAATACTTTTGCGCCTCTTGCAGGTCGCTGCACCACAAACAAAAAAGGGCGCTTTTTGGTACGCCGAGGCTCCCTTTTATTTGTGCTGCCACAACAGGTGGCTGTCTACCGCAATCGCTTTCATTTGCCGCAACAGGTTTCTGTCTGAAACGGCTTTAATCTGCCGATACACTCTCACCTGTTTACCTACCTATACTGCATTCAGTATTTCTGCCATTCATCCACGTATAGGGCCGTTTTTGTGGATGGAATTGGGATTTTCTGGCTTCCATCCACATATAAGGTCGTTTTTGTGGATGGATCTGGGATTTTTACTAATACGTTCTCAACAAGGTACCACGATTCAGAGTTGTGCAGTGAAATTGTAATACAGTTTAGTACATCATAAGTGGGTGGTGCTTATTTTTTCAATACACCGGATGATTTCCTGCGGTGTATACGCCATCTGGTCCGGATTCAGGGTAGAGAGGATTTCCCTGTTGTTCATGCCCCAGGTGACTGATATGATGGGAATGCCCACTTGTTTACAAGCCTCAATATCCTGGGTTTCGTCCCCGATGTAGATCGCTTCTGCGGGGGAAATGTTCTTTTTACGGAACATTCGTTTAAAGACTTTGTCTTTACCAAAAATGCTCTTCCCGCTGTATACGAAATCAAATTCCTGATCCATTCCGTTGTTCTTCAGAAACAGGTTGACGTTGGACCGGGAATTGGATGTGATGATGGCAAGGCGGTAGCTGTTGTTTTTTATCTTCTGAACCGCTTCAGGGATACCCTCAAAGGGGTGCATTTGCGGCATGAGCTCATGGATCTCCTTTTTTATACGGAGCATTATCATACCCAGTTTCTGGGGCGACATGTTAAATTGTTTGAGCAGGTCCTGGGGCCTGCCGGCGGCAATGATCTTTGTTTCTTCCGGTGTAAGGGGCTTGCGGTCGTATTCCGGGGCGATCCGGTTGTATATACTGATGGCCAGATCAATAGTATCGGCCAGCGTGCCGTCAAAGTCAAAAAGGATGTATCTGATGGGTTGCACAGTATCTATTTTGGTGACAAATTTACAACATTGTGGCCGGAAGGTTCCACCTCTTGGCCAGTCGCGAAGCTGAGCGTGTAATTCTCCAGGGGGATGCCGTCGGTGCTTTTGAAGGACAGGCCCAGTAAGACCATTTCGTATTTTTTGGCGGGTTCCAGTTCCCGGTCAAAATGCACCGTAATGGTTTTGGTGGCAGGATCCACGTTTTGCGCGTCGTTGGAAAACTCGGCAAAGGAAACTATGTGGGGTCTTTTGGCGTCGAAGGTTCCCTTGTATTTTTCTATGTTTTGGGCGTAGTGTTCAAAGGCTTTGGCCATTTGCGGCATGTAGCTTTCCAAAGTGGGGTAGACGACTCTCTGTTGTGTGTAGTGGTCCAGTTCTTCTACCAGGTCCTCGATCCAGTAAAAACCGCGTGCCAATTGGTTCATGGTTTCATTGGCAATCTCTGTGGGTGTAAAATCATGGTCTTTCATGTATCTGATGACCGCGGCACGTACCAGAGATTCCTTGAATACCATATGCCACGCGCCATAGGCCTGGTTTTGCATTACGGTTCCCACGATCTCAAATATTGTCTCACCGCTTGCCTCAAAAAGTTCCCGGTTATTGTCTATGAGGTAGTTGATGAAAGAATGGTTGAACTCGTGGACCAGGGTAGGAAAATATTCTTCCGTTTCCCAGTGCGTTTATGATGATGAACTGTTCTCTTGGGGGCCTGCTCGTAAAATGCCGGGTACCATGCTATATCCAGCTTTTCATAGACCGGGGCAAACCGTTCGGAGGCCAGTTGGTAGTCTTCCTTTAGTTGGCGGAAGAATTCAATGCTGTTGGTCTCCCGGTAGAAATCTTTGAGCAAACGTACGAATTCCAGGGCGTTTTTCCGTCCCCAGCGGGTTTCCGGAATTCTGTCCGAGAAGGGAACCAGCGGATCCAGGTTATCGTCCAGGGATATGGCCATAAACATGGCCGCATCGTAAGCCACCCCGTTTGTTTCACGCAATTGTTTCACAAATTCAATGATCTTGTGACCCTTGAAAGGCTCGTAATGCGCCCGTATCTTAGTAGGACGCATACATGTTGTGGTTGTACTCCGGGGCACCTGCCAGCCGGAAGACAATGCTTACTAACTCAACCCGCTGATCTACATGGTTTTTTTTCAGGTACGCATTTTGGGCAAAAAGTGCTGTCCCCAGCGTAAGAGCTACGGTTAACAAAGAAAAACGTTTCATGAAGTAAAACTACTGTTTTTTTTGATTTTCTGTTTTGAATTCGTGTTATAGACGAATGAAAAGCTAATAAGTTACATTAAATACCTAATAAGTTACTTAGTTTACTGATTCCTCCTACATCCTGTCCATATACCAGGTGAGCTGTTTTTTTAGTTTTTTTGTTTCGAAGAGGCCGGTAAGGATCTTTTGCAAACGTAGAAAAGCTGTTTCGCTCTTCACCACATAATCATAGGCGTCGTGATGCATACATTCAACGGCTACATCAATTTTATCCTGTTCCGAAAGTATGATAACCGGTATTTCGGGATCGTATGCCTTTATTTTGTCCAATGTCTGGATGCCGTTCATCGCCTCCTTCCTGAAATGGTCAAACAAATAATCCAGAATGATGACATCCGTATTATGTGAAAGATTTTCTATACAAAGTTCCCCGGAAGTGTATGTTTCAATTTCAAAATCACCATGATCCAGAAACTGGATCTCGAGCAAACGGAGAAAGACAACATCGTCATCTACCAGAAAAAGCTTTATTTTGTTTTGCATTCAATTATTCTTTATGTTTTTAAAAACATTGTATTCAACTTCAAGTTCCTTACAAGCCTGTCTACAAACATTTTCAAGCTGAAGAACCAGTTCAGCAATCTCCCCGGATTGTTGTTGTGTGGTGGCAAATTCCTGCACTTTTTTTGCCATAACCTCAAAATCGTGACTAATCCCCATAATGGCAAAACTGGGTATCATTTTATGTACAGCCGAATAAAGTGCATCCCAGTCTTTGTTTTTCAGACTTTGTTTCATTGTATCTATCAGAGGAGGCGTTTGTTCCAGGTAAAGCGCAATCATCTCCATCATCAGTGCCGGGTTTGATTTTGTTCGTTGCATGAGATACACCAGGTCAGTGCATTTCTCATTAGTTTTTATGTGTTCTTCTTCAATAATCTGTTCGCCGGGTGTCACGGACTGTTTCACCAACTTTACTATTTTATTGTACAATTGGCGTTCGTCTACAGGTTTGGCTATGTAATCATTCATTCCCACTGCAGTGCATTTATCCAGATCTACGGTGGTGACATCAGCAGTGAGCGCAATAATCGGTATCTTCATTTGCAACCGTTTGCGGATATATTCCGTTGCCTCAAAACCATTCATTTTGGGCATTTGCAAATCCATCAATATTGCATCGTAGAGGTTCACTTTCAATTTTTCAACGGCAATTTTCCCATTCTCGGCAATATCACATTCAAAACCAAATTCTTCGAGTATGGTTTTCATCAGAAGCTGGTTCAGCGGCACATCTTCTGCCACAAGTATTTTTATTTTCTTTAGGTCGCCGTTCTGTTCAATTATCTCAATTTCAGCATCTGGTTTTTTGTCAGTTTTCAAAAAATCAAGGATGAAACTGAAAGTTGATCCTTTATTTTTCTCACTCTCTACATGAATCTCTCCTCCCTGAGAAACAACAAGCTTCTTGGCAATAGCAAGTCCCAGACCTGTTCCTCCGTAAAGTCTTGAACTATCGCTGGAACCCTGCTGAAAATTTTCAAAAACCTTTCCGAGTTTTGCTTTTTCAATGCCAATTCCTGAATCTGAAACTGAAAACCGGAGGGTAACTGTAGTTTTAGTTTCTTTAACTTTTTGAACGAATACTCCAATGAATCCGTTGTTGGTAAATTTAATGGCATTGCTTATCAGGTTCAGAATGATCTGATGCAATCGCACCGGATCTCCAAGCAGTACCTCGGGTATATCTTTATCGTATTCCACCTCCAGCCTCAGGTTTTTCTCCTGGATCTTTTGTCTAAACAGATGCAACATGGACGAAAGGGATAACTCGGGTTTGAAAGGTATTTGTTCGAATGTCATTTTCCCGGCATCCACTTTTGCCAGGTCAAGAATATCGTTTATAAGTACAATAAGTGCATCCCCACTCATTTTAATTGCCGTGAGGTATTCTTTCTGTCTGGAATTCAGTTCGGTTTTCAGCAACACTTTTGTAAATCCGATTATGGCGTGCATGGGAGTTCGGATCTCGTGGCTCATATTCGATAGAAATTGTTGCTTGGCTTTGACAGCATCCTCGGCTTTTTGTGTGGCAAGCAGCGCATTTTGTTTCGCTATCTGTGCCAGTTCGTTTGCCTTCTCGGCAAATTCCTTGGCTTCTGTCAGCTCTTTTGCTTTGAGTTTCTGTTCGGTAACATCACGGGCCACAATAACGACGCCCAAAACTTTTCCGTTCTCATCTCGGAAAACAGAGCCATTGAAAAGCACATCGGTCAGCTTGCCCGATATATGCTGCAAGGTGAGAGGATAATCTGTTACGGAACCTTTCTCAAAAACCGCCTGATACACTTCCCGTGCTTTTTGGGGTTCTGTAAAATAATCGAAAAAATCGCTGCCAATAATCTTTTCTCGTGACAGACCAATGATTTTCTCTGTAGCCTTGTTGATATCCATAATTTTCCCTTCACCACTAATGGTAAGTAGTGGATCCAGACTGGCTTCTATCAGGCTACGGGCATAATGTGAAGCATATTGTTTCATTGTAAGTTGCATGTATTGCTAAATATCTTCAATAGGTTTTCGATGTTTGTACTTGAGCAATTTAAATTGCGAGGGAGTCATTCCGGTAATTTTCTTAAACTGGTTGGATAAATGTGCTACGCTGCTGTATTGCAACTGGTAAGATATTTCTGTAAGAGTTAACTCTTCGTACAATAACAATTCTTTTACCCTTTCAATTTTATGTAAAATGATAAACTGCTGAATGGTCATACCTTTCACTTCTGAGAACAAATTGGAGAGATAGGTATAGTCATAATGTAATTTCTCGCTTATGTAATCGGAAAAATTTATTTTCGGCAATTCATCAGCGTAATGCACCATTTCTACTACAACATTTTTAATTTTTTCAATCAGCACAGACCGTTTATCGTCCATCAATTCAAGGCCTGATCTCAGTAAAGCTTCTTTCAGGATATCGTGTTGAGTCTGGGTCAGATCTTCCATGACTTCAACTTCACCCAAATCAACTACAATGAAGTGAAGTCCGAGTTTTTTAAGCTCATCTTTTACCACCATTTTGCAGCGAAGGCTGACCATGTATTTGATATATAATTTCAAGATCCTTAGATTCTTAAAACTTAAATTATTTCAAAGTTAAACTAAAAATGGACAAGCTCTACCTTTCGTGGTTTCATTTGACTTTTGAGTGAGGCTTCAACAGTTCTGTATTTTTCAATTGAAAGACGTGCCATAAGGTAACTTACAGTGGATTCGGCACCCTGATTGAGATTGACATTGTGCTCTTCCAATCCATCGTAACACCCTCCTGTACACGGATTGTAAATTATTTGATTTAAACGGTTTTTTCCCAAAAACCAATTGAATGCTGTTTCCATTTTCGTTCGGTATTCATCGCGTTGAAATACATCGTAAAATTGGCTCAATGTCAAAATGGTATATGCCACATCAATAGGCTGTTCACCAAATGGCTCTGTTTCACGGCCTTTCTGCAACCATTTTTTATTTGAAATAACTTCAATTCCGTTTTTCTTGAAAATTTTTGACAATAAAAAATCAAACGATTCAATTGCGATATCTTTATATATGGGATCGCCGGTAAAAAGCCAGGCATTTAACATGGCCTCGGGCAAAAGGCTGTTTGCATAGGTAAGATAGCTTTCAAACCATTCCCAAGTTTCACTGGCTTCATGTTTGTACATCTGAACTAATCGGTTGGCGAATGTTTTCAGAAGTCTAAGATTTTCTGGAGAGCTGGCTGCACTTTGAGAAAAACAAATACCTTTTATAGCAAATGCCATTGATCTGGTCGAATGTACCTTTTTGAAATAACGCAACGATCTTTGGAGAATACTTTCTGCTTCAGAGGTAATTGTTTGTGGTAGCAGTCCTGATAATGAAACTACGTATCCTAATGCCCATATTGCCCGTCCATTGGAATCGTCAAGGTTTGTTTTCCTGTTTTGCCCGGTAAAAGCTCGATTCTTATCTACGTAATTCTGGAAATAGCCCGAGGGTTTCAAGCAGTACTTTATAAAATTGAAATATCGTCGTATATATGGTAAATCGTCACTATTGGCAGTCAATTCTAAGTGCATACACATTACAATCAGGGCCCGGGCATTATCATCGAGCGTGTACCCGGTACTAAGATCGGGTTGATTAATTTTTGAAAACTGAATGATCCCAAATTCATCTGTCATTTTTTTGAGATGGTCCAGGGTGATTGGCGGCAGGCTATACCTGGGTATTATTTTTTTGTCTGAAATTCTTTCAAACACCTTCGCATGTGCAATAGCCGAATTTTCCCACGCCGTGGAAATGATCTTTTGGAATGTGTTCAAACTGATGTTTTTACGTAAGATATCGTTATCTAGCAAGCGCTTAACGCTCGCTGCAAGTTGTTGTGAGTTTTTGAAATCGAAAATAATCCCGGTATCCTCGGTTAAAAATTCTTTTGCATGGGGAATAGGGGTAGAAATGATAGGGCAGGCGCAACTCATAGCATAAGCAAAAGTCCCGCTGACAGCCTGGTTGGGATCGTTTGTAGTAAACAAATATATGTCTGTCAATTGCAAATATTCCAGTAAATGGGGCAAGGCTAAATAACTGTTAATAAACCTTACGTGATGCTGAAGTCCAAATGTTTTTACAGTATCTTCAAGCATTTTTCTGTATTTTTCCCCGTCTTTTTTAACCACTTGGGGATGGGTTATGCCAATGATCAGAAAGATCACGTGGGGGCTTGTTTTAATAATGTCAGGTAGTGCGTACAATGTAGTCTCAATGCTTTTACCAGAGCTTAACAAACCAAAAGTAGTTAATACTTTACGGTTTGCTAACCCATATTTTTTCTTGAGAAAATCTTTATCCACAGGGGCTATTAAGTGCGTCCCGTGAGCGATAACTGAAATTTTATCCGGAATTATACCGTAATCTGTCACTAAAATTTCCAATGAGTGATTTGTCATCACAATTATCGAATCACATGCGTTTGATATTTTCCGGACTTTTGCTCTAAGCATTTTATCGGGATGGGGCAACACTGAATGAAAGACAATTGAAATGGGTTTTTTAACCGCAACTATAAATTGAATAAATGATTTTTCCTGGTCATGAAAAAAACCAAACTCATGCTGGATCAATACAATTTTAATCTGGTTGTTTTGATTAATAATGTCAGCCAATTCTGAAAATTCATTAGCAATAGTGGTATCGAGGATATACTGAACTTCTTCGGGATAAATATACGCTGCGTGACCCGCCTCCAGGGCACATACTTTTATAGTGAATGAAGAACTGAATTGATTTTTTAGCACCTTTATCAAGTCTTGTGAATAGGTTGCAATACCACATTCACGTGGAGGATATGAAGTGATAACAAGTATTTCTGGAAGATCGGCTTTGGCACTATTTTTCATTGGAAGATGAATTAGATAACAATTCGGTTAAAAGATCTGATAAACTGACCGATGCTACTGCAATTCGCTCGTCAGCAGCACCATAGTATATGAACAGTGTGTCACCAAACAGAGACGTACCTGTAGGGAAAACCACGTTGTTTACTTCTCCCTTTCTTTCCCATTCCAATTCTGGTGAAAAAAGTGCGTAAGGTAACCTGGCAATAACCTTGCCCGGGTCATCAATGTCTAGCAATGCCGCAGCACATGCTGAATAAACAATCCCATGATCGGTCTCTTCTGCACCATGATAAATTAAAAGCCATCCATATTTCGTTTCAATAGGGGGGCAGCCACTTCCAACATAACTTGACTCGTGCTGGTATACAGGATCGAGAATTATGTGGTCCTGAAAATCCAGGAAATAATTATCCCAAAAATCTTTATCAAGATCTTCCGGTTTATTTACATATACAATTTGAATACCCGGTCTGATCCTATGCAGGAAAACTAAATGGCCTTTTATTCGTCTTGGAAAGAAAACTACATTTTTGTCCCACAACAGGATCTTTTTTTCCGGGTCAGACTCCTGGTTGTAGAATTGCTGGTCCCGGTAATACTTCTCGTTAACTTTACCTGCGGTTTCGGCACGATACACAAATTCGGCGTAAGCCATGGACGGGACAATAACTCCTTGTTTTTTAAAATGTTTTAAATCTTTTGAAGTAGCTAATGCACCGCGGGCATTCATTCCATCGTAAGCAGTATAGGTCAAATAATACAGATCCTCAATTTTTACAATTCGGGCATCTTCAACCCCATGCGATTCATAAATGAACTCAGGTACGATTATGGGTTTATCCCACCGTTCTGAGACCGTCATCGGACCGTCGAGTTTACAATAACCTATGGTAGAGTGATTCCCTGTTTGTACAGCTCTGTAAAAAACATGAATGCTTTCACCTTCCTGATATACAGCTGGATTCAAAACTCCTTCATTCTCAAAATCGTGTCTGGTTTTCTCCAGTATTATACCCTCTTTTTTTACTTTGATCATATCTTTATCATAAAAGCATTCATATTGACTATGTTTAGAACAGGAATGCCACTGAAAGCTCAAATCCTTTCAAGTGGGAATCGTCCAATTGCCAATCTTCAGAATCAATATCAATCCCATTTTTATCAAACGGTTTTCCAAAGCCCCAGCTGTATTTTCCAGAAATCTGCAATTTCCAGAGCTCAATACCTAAGCCTAAACCCACGCCGTAATCAAAACGGTTTAGATTGTCCCACTCAATATTTTCAAGAAGTTCGCCTTTGGCAATGGCATAGCTGATATAAGGAGCTACAAAGACATAAGGACGAATGGCCTTAAGATCAATACCCCATTGTAAATTCAAAGGGACATTTATATAGTCAATCCGGAAATTATAGGCATGATCTGTAACGGGTCGGTGAAAATTTGTACGCATACGGCTGTATAGTACTTCAGGCTGGAAAGAGATCCCAATTTTTGGGATCTTGTATTGTGCGCCAATACCTGCATGAAATCCTGTCTGAGCATTCCAGGATTGTTCCAGATTTCCCAGTTTGATATCACTCATTTTACTGAAGTTCAAACCGGCTTTAACGACAAAACTTACCTGGGCATTAGCATACATGCTAACACACAAGAGAAGGGCCAGTGTAATAAAAATTTTTTTCATTTCAATTTGTTTTAATATTGTTTACGTTTTTTATTTTTTTCTGTAACCCAGCCACAAAACAATTCCCCCTGCACCCATAACGACAATTCCAATAATGGGAGACCAATTTACTTTGTGAGGTTTCTGGGCCATAAGCTCGACTTTACCCAAATCAATTACTTTCTCTTTTGTGAAAAATTTGAACGAGGTAAAAATGGTTAACAGTAAACCAACGATCAGGAGTATGATACCTGTTGTTTTCATATTTCTTATTTTACGTTTTCAACTGTGAAATCTTTGAAAGATTTGCCCAATTCATTCATGTCACTGTTGAACTCATCTCTAAAAACAATCCATTTGTCTTGTCCTTCTTCTTTGAAGTCTAACAGTTTTGTTTTCAATTCCCTGTTCTTGTTTTCCATAACAACCAGTCTTTCATTGTGTTCGGCATCAATATCTTTTTTTTCACTTACTAACCATGCTTTAAAATCAGCAATGTTTTTTTCCTGAGCAATAATGATTTTTTCTGCCTCAATTTTGAATTGATCGTAGTTACTGATTGTATCAAGTCTGATCATATACAAGTCAGTTTTGGCTTCTGCCAGATCTGTTTTGGCTTCTTGTACTTTATCTTCTGCATTTTTTATTTTAGAGGATCTCGTCTGACAGCCGGAGAATAATGTTATAGCAAGGAATAGCGCACTTCCTAGGATTAAAAAAAAATTTTTCATTTTAATAATTTTTTATAGTTAATATTACGTGCTAAATAAAATGGCTTGTTAGCCCCTTGATTATGTCGTGCAATTCTTCTTTGGTCTTGGGTCTTGCCCAACTTAATCTGCAGTTTACCATACATTTCTTCTTCTTGACCTTTTACATACATCAGGTCGTTGTCAGTAAGAAATGCATATTCCTGTTTGTTCATGATTATATATTTATTGTTAATTATACAAAGGTGGTTTATAAGGTGCAGGAATTCATTGCATAACTTTGATAATAAGTTACATAATTCACACTTTAACCGGATGTGGAATACCAGTCTTGGAGTAAGTGCCCTCACGCTCCAGCTATTGATCCCGCAGGTACTTATCAAACCGTCTTTTACTCAAAAGCTGAAAATCCTAAAATAAATTGAATAGAGAACAGCGGGTCAATTAATTACATACATTTACAACAAAAAAGTCATGAAAAAGTCTCTGATTTTCGTTTTATCGGTGTTGACTCTGTTTTCATGCGAAAGATTGCTGTGCCCGCATGGGAACAGGAAGATCGAGGTTATCATTAATGATATCCCCTTTTAGACCGAGGTAAATTACAGGATCCCCTACACGCTGAAAGCCTGGGAGTGGGAGAAGGAAGGGCTCAAACTTCAGCAAATTGAGATCCTGGATCACAACAAAAGGAAAGTGCTGCAAACTATTGAGAAAGAGGACTTGCCATTTGTGCACAAAGACCCGATTCCGTTTATTCCAGTATTTACCTCCGATAACTGGATCTTCATAAACCAGTCCACAAATGCTTATCACTTTTACACGATCTTTTTTGTTGACGGGAATCTTTGGAGGGGAGAGAGATTCGCCTTTGACAACCTTCAGTTGAATGACCAGATGACCGATTTTTTCGAAGGAGATCCCAAGTTGAATGAGTCCTATTTTACTACAGGGACACCCTGTACGCAGTCGCTGACGGGACTGTAGTGAAAGTGACTGACGGCCGGCCAGAGAACAGGGGAGACGCCCAGGACCTGGTATTTACCACTATGGACGAGTATGGCGGAAACTATGTGGTTCTGAATATCGGCAACGGCCTTTATGCCTTTTATGCGCATTGTGTGCCGAACGAATTCTTTGTTTCCAAGGGAGAGGTCCTTAAGGAGGGTGACGCTATCGGGCTTTTGGGTAATTCCACCGCCCCTCACTTGCATTTTCAAATAACTGACGGTACCAATTTGTTGTTCTCCAACGGACAGCCGTTTGTAATAAAAAGTTACACAAAAGTCGGCAACTTTGAGACCGACCCGATCACACCCGCCACCTACACAAACGCTATGATGAAAGTGCGCCTCAAATGGAGTTTGACTGCGCCATTATTCCGGCAGCTTACGGGCCCTGGTGGCTTGTTCAAAGGCGTAGGCGATCTGCAGAAGGAAGGCTTCCCGGTGGGGTTTTGCTATGAAGGTGATGCCAGTAGGCCCGGACTGGTTGTATCCCATGGGGACGGTGATACAGGGGTATTTTGCTACGGCGGCCTGGCCGGCGGTCAGATTGTCGATGGAGAGGATCGCATCCAGCCGGTGTTCGTCCATGGGCGTGTTAAAAAACCGCCTTCCTTCGCTTTGCAATCGTTCCCTGAGCGAGTCAAGCCCCGCAGCCGAAAGACTAACCTGCGCCATCTCTTCAAAAATGGCCTGCCCGTAGGGGATCCTGAGCAGCGAATCTTCCCGGTTGTAGGCAATGATCTCCCCGATACTCCGCGCCACAACGTGAGCCTCGGCAAATTCCTGCAGGTACCGGGGCAGGTCGGCCTTCATATCGGCACTCAGCAGATCGCCAAACCCGCTCAGGTCCACGGATATCGGCTCAATTTCCACCACAACCCCGCCCAGCGCCACGATCTTCTCCCCGGCAAGCCTGTAAAGGGAATCGGCCAAAAAAGGCTTGATCACTCCAAAGCGCAATCCCTCCAAAGACGCGTTTCCCAATGCCTCAAGGTCCGGATCGCCGCCACCCATTGCAGAAAGGAGGATTGCGTTGTCCACCACGCAGCGGGTCATGGGGCCGGGGGTGTCCAGGGTGCTGGAAAGCGGAATGATGCCGCTGGTGCTCAGCAGGCCCACAGTGGGTTTGAGGCCCACCAGCGAGCTTTTCCCGGAAGGGGAGAGGATGGAGCCCGAGGTCTCGGTGCCGATGGCCGCCATGGCAAAATTGGTCGCCATGGCCACGCCGCTGCCCGAGCTGGAGCCTCCGGTGTCGTAGATCCTGTGTCCGTAAGCATTGAGCGTCTGCCCGCCCACTGCGCTGAACCCGTTGGGCCCGCCTGTAAAGAGGTAATTGGCCCATTCGCTCAGGTTGGTTTTTCCCAGGATGATTCCCCCGTTCGCTTTGATATTCTGAATGATAGCGGCATCGGGCGCCATGTTGTCCTTCAGCAGATAGGATCCTGCCGAGGTGGGCATTCCCGTCACGTTCACATTATCCTTGACCAGGACCGGCATCCCATAGATGAGGTGATCCTTACGGGAACGCTTTTTGTCCCTTTGGCGGGCTTCCTGCATCGCATCGGGATTGATGGCGATGACCGCATTGAGCATGGTGTTCCGGTCGTTCTCGTATAGGGCAATTCTGTATAAAAACCACTGTGTGAGCTCTTTGTACGTGAGTTCCCCCTCGCGGATATGTCCCTGCACCACCGGAATGCTCTGCTCCAGGATCAGCGGGGTGAGCCTTTGATAGTCTTCCGGTGAAAAGTCTTTCAATTGGGCCGAGATGGTCTCCAGCATCCGGTTCTTATCGCGCACCTGTGACTGGATGAGCCTAAAGCGCATCCTTGCCGAGTTGTGGTCCGCGTTTTCGGCCAGCTCTGCGGATTCGTCGTACGGAACCCACGGGGCGATCTGGGTCTGCGGCTTCTGCGTGCAGCTATTGGTTGCTATCAGGAGGGTGAGGATTAGGAGGGTTTTTTTCATGGGAGTTATGAAGGTCTTTTTCATGAGTGTTAGGTTTTGTGTGAGGGGAAGGGGCGAGTGGGTGTGTGGGTAAGTGGGTTAGCGGTTTAGCAGGTTAGCGGGTTAATGGGCAAGCGGGCAACTTTGTCCCTCAAATATAAGTAAAACCTTTTATGATACTATCGTTTGACACTGCGGTCCTGACCTATGCCACTGAAAACAATGCCATGCTTCAATTCCGTAGACGTTGGTTTGATATTTGACTTTGCTGCGGCTTTGATCATACCCACCAGGCGCATTTTACCCCTGTTTATGCACCTGGTCAGGTTAATAGTTGGTTAAAAGGTGATTATTTGAGAGGACCAGCCCCGTTTTTTTAGGTAGGCAGACTGGATCACAATGTAAACCTCAGGGCAGATAGAACGGGAAACATAGAAATGCGCCGAGGTTTCCCTTTTGCTATCTGCCCCAGAGGTTTTTTTATTGTGTCAATTTTTTTTGAGGTGGATTTTTGGCCTATATCCAAGTTTAAGCCTGTTTTTTTTGGACGAAATGTTGATTATCAACAACTCAACACAGGGTTAGTTTAATAAAACAATTAATTTTACTGCTTATTGAGATAGTAAGAAACACAAGGCTGCCTTCAACACCATCTGGCCATATAAACAAATTGTTAACTGTCGTAAAATGAAATTCGTATGAAAAGACTACTATTTTCCCTGATCACGATTCTGATTACAACTAGTTTATTAGCCCAGACGGATAATTACAAAATGGCAATTGACAGTTTCCAGGCGAATTACAACGCAGAGAAGTTTGATGAAATTTTCAACAGTTTTTCATCGGAAATGAAACAGGCATTGCCTCTGGAAGACACCAGAGAGTTTTTTAAAGGTCTGAAAAGTCAGGTTGGCAATATTGAGAGCAAAGAATTTTTCAGTTTTCAGAAAGGAACTTATGCATCTTACAAAACGCAATTTGAAAATGCTGTTTTATCGGTAAACATATCTCTGGACAACGAAAACCAGATAAACGGACTTTTCATCAAATCCTATGAAGAACCAAAAGTATCAGAGAAAATTACTGTAAATGCTTTATACAGCTATCCGGAAGGTATTGCCGGGATCATTTTTTCAAAAACCAAAGATCTGCCGGACAATACGCAGCTTTCCATTGCCTTGACCCGGGATGGTAATACAGATGGCTTGTCTCAAAAGACAAGTTATCAGAAATTGCTTCAGAAGCCAATCTTCAATAAATACAAGATGACCAGTTCATTTACAAGTTCCCGGGATCTGGGGGACAGACTCGTAAAAGGACAAAACACGAATGAGAACCCCTATCCAATTGGGGATTTGACGTTTTGTGCGGAGCCGGTGGAATTGTATCCATAACAGAAGATCTGTCAAAGTTTGCATATGCACAGTTCGATCCCAAAAACAAAGAATTGGCCTTGACAAGAAAACCCACTTTCCGGATCAACGAAGACACGGCTATAGGCATGTG
This sequence comes from Bacteroidales bacterium, assembly GCA_011620605.1. Lineage (GTDB taxonomy): Bacteria > Bacteroidota > Bacteroidia > Bacteroidales > UBA932 > DMER64. The sequence goes on from WOYW01000011.1 coordinate 232,187, forward strand.
CTGGCACATTATTAAATCCCGCAACGGCAAGGATCTCTATTGGCATAACGGCGGGACAGGCGGGTATTCTTCTTCAATGGCTGTCAATGTTGAAGAAAAAACGGCCGTCATTATCTTGTCAAATGTTGCATCCATAAATGACCTTATTGATGGTTTGTGTTTTGAACTGATGAATGAAATGGAAAATAACCGGCTTCAGCAATAATGGTTTAATTATGAAAATATTACACATCGTCAGAAAATTGATTGAAAGAAACCATGATGTGACCCTAATTTCCAGAGATCCTGATCATGAAATGCCTTTTGATAAAACAAAAGTCAAGTTCATAAAAGGAGATATTTTACAGTTTGACAGGATTGAAATCTCCGGAAAATTCGATGTCCTGGTTTATACTGCAATGGTCCCGTTTAAGCCGGGTCGAATTTCAAACAAAAAATTCAAGGAACCCGAAATTATTACCAGACAATATTTCCAAAACACCATTGAACTTGCACGGAAACTCTCCTGTCCGTTGATCCTGACTTCGGGAGCAAGTTTTGAAACAAAAGGCCATGAAGTGGCGGACGAGATCTGCCCCATTGCAAGAAAAGGAATGGCAGCACTTGGAAAGTGTTACGATGAAATGGTCTCGGATAGTAAGACCCGGAATTCGATTCCTCTCATAGAGATGCTGCCTGCTTAGATCTATGGAAACGGAGGTCTGTTCAACAAAATGATATCAATGGCAAAAAAAGGGAAAGTTGTAATACTTGGCGGAGGGAAAAATCACTTGCCCCGAATTCATGTTAATGATTGTGCAGATGCCTATGTCTTAGCCATTGAAAAATTACCATACGGTAAAAGGTTCATAATATGCGATGATGTAAATGTCAGCGTAAAAGACTTCATGTTATATTTAGCTAAGATATTCGATGCTGGTAAAGTTGTGAAGATCCCCGGGTTTATATTGAGACTTGTCATAGGAAAACATGTATTCCGTACACTTAACATGAATACAAAGGTTTCCAATGAATTGATCAAGAAAGAACTCGGCTGGGAACCCAACTATCCGTCGTACAGAGAAGGACTAAGATCATTAATAGAATAAAAAAACATGACCCAATATACCGACATAGGAAAGCAATTAAAAAACACGTTTGATCCCTATATTAATGTTGATCTAAAATTATGGGAGGCTTTTGCTTCCAAACTGCAATTGAGACAATTCAAGAAAAACGAGATTATAAAGGAAACGGGTCAAACAGAGCATTATATCAATTTCATTGCTTCGGGATCCATTGGCAATTTCATTGCAGGCAAAGGTTCTGAAACATGCATCAGCCTTTCTGTTGCAAACAGTTTCAGCTCCGATTATTATTCGTTTTTAAACCAAAAGCCGAGTATCATATATTCCAGGGCGTTAGAAAATTCCGAGTTGTACTCAAGATCCGCCATGGGTGTCTGGATCGGCAAAGCCATAGCGGAACAATTGTTTATGCAGCGGCAACAGATACAAATAGACCTGCTGACATTGACTGCAGAAGAAAGGTACCTGAAGTTGCTATCGGAAAAGCCCGAGATTTTTCAAAGAGTATCCTTAAAGCACATCGCATCCTACATAGGAGTCACTGCAGAAAGCTTAAGCCGGTTGCGAAAAAACATCTCGTTGTAGCATTTCTTACCATAGGTCAATATTTTTACCGGATGGTTTTCTCATTCTTGCACTGACATTTAGATTAAAGGAACATGAAATCATCTGAGGGATCAACTAAAAAAAGAATTTTTGCGATCATTCTGTTTTATACCATTGCTGTTCTGATACGTTATCTGACCAATAAAACGGGATTGTTGGATCACATAGACAATGCTTTCCTGAAAATATGCTTACAAGGTGTCGGACCTGCAATTGGAGCATTTATCGCGTTTAAGGCATTTGGCCTGAAACTTACCTACAGTTTTGCGGGGAAGCTGAAACCCTTGCTTTTAAGCGCTTTTGTTTTTGTGGTTATTCCTGTCGTAGGTTTTGCCATAATCGGAGTTACAGAAAGTGAACATGTAATCGTTACGAGCAATGTATTTCTGGCCGGAGCTAAGCTGTCCCTCTATTTTCTGATTTACGCAATTCTGGAAGAGATCGGTTGGAGGGCGTTTTTGCAGGAACAACTCGGCTTTCTAAACAAATACCTCAAATATGCGATCATTGGGATCCTGTGGTTCATATGGCATTTGAATTTTGGATTGACAGTTTCAAATCTGATCTTCCTTCTTGTGTTGATCTTTGCGAGTTGGGGGATCGGCACAGTGGGGGATAAAACAAAGTCCATCCTAGCCGTGGGAGCCTTTCACGCGTTGTACAATCTTTTCACGGCAGGTCATTTTGATCCCAAAGGCAAGATCATTGTGTTAACAGTATGTTCAGGGATCTGGATTTTGTATGTTGTGTTTTACAATAAAATCGCAAAGCGAGTGTTGAAAGGGGATCAATGAAGGCCTCGATATGACCTCACGGGCAGCTTGAACGTGGAACACGGGATTTAGCATTAAAAATTAATTGGTATTCCGTAATAAGTTTTACTTTTGCATGCGCTTGTTCCAGAAACAGTTACACCAATAACAGTTTTCTCTCAAACTAATAACTTAACGAATGAGACTTGAATCTGAACGATTAATTCTTAGAACGATAGATATTAACGATAAGACCGAAATATATGCATATCGTTCCGACAAGAAAACCAATAAATACCAAGGTTGGATCCCCAAAACTATAGAAGACGTTGAAACCTTTATTGGCAAGATTGCAAAACACATTAATGAACCGGGATCTTGGTTTCAATTCTCAATAATTGAGAAAGAAAGTCAAAAAATTGTAGGCGATTTAGGTGTTCACTTTTGGTATAAGGAAAACAAACAGGTTGAGATTGGATGTACCTTGAACAAGAAGTATCAGAAAAAGGGTATGCGACAGAATCGTTAAGAACAGTTATAACCTATTTATTTGCTGAGCTCAATAAACATCGAATTTTTGCATCCATAGACCCAGGCAATGAAAACTCCATCCGGCTTGTTGAAAGACTCGGTTTTAGAAAAGAAGCTAACCTTGTTGAAAGTTTATTCGTAAATGGAAAATGGGAAGATGACTTGATCTATTCTTTGATTGAAAAAGATTGGGAAAAGATAAATCTGATGCAAAAATAGAAACAGGTGAGAATTGATAGAATTATAGATAATAAAAAACAGTTTCTTGATTTGTTGTTGTTGGCAGACGAGCAGGAAGACATGATCGACAAGTACTTGCCGGGCGGAGACATGTTTGCTTTATATGACGATGATCTGAAAAATGATAATGATCTGAAAAGTGTTTGCGTTGTTGCGCCTATAGATAGCGATACCTGCGAGTTGAAGAACATAGCGACATACCCTGAATACCAGGGCAAAGGGTACGGTAGGGCATTGATCAACTTCATTTCTGATTTCTACAAGAACGACTACAAAACAATGCTTGTGGGGACCGGCGAAACACCCACGATCCTTTCGTTTTATGAAAGTTGCGGATTTGAACAATCCCATCGGGTAAAGAATTTCTTTACCGACAATTACGACCATCCTATGTTCGAGGGCGACATACAATTGGTTGATATGATCTATCTTAAAAAGGATTTGACTGTTTCGCCCATCAACTTTGCGTAACGATTGATTGTCAGTATCCAATTCGAATCATAACCCGGGCCTCCCTCCGGGACAGATAGAACGGGAAACATGGGAATTTGCCGAGTTTTCCTTTTTGCGATCTGACCGGGAGGTGTTTATCTGTCTGGTCCGGCTGAAAACCTTCCCACCAGGGGCAGTTTTGCCGGGTTTTTGCCCCTGGTCAGCCCAAAAACGGACCCACCAGGGGCAGTTTTGTGGGGATTTTGCCCCTGGTCAGGCCAAAAACGGACCCACCAGGGGCAGTTTTGCCGGGTTTTTGCCCCTGGTACTTCCGGCTGAGATAAGGAATATTTTGTAAAATGCTTTGTATGAGATGTTTGGAAAAATTCAAAATTTTTGAATAAAGTGACCAGGGGCAGTTTTACCGGATATTTGCCCCTGGTCAGCCCCAAAACCCACCCACCAAGGGCGCTTTTACGGGGTTTTTGCCTCTGGTCAGGTGAATAGTTGGTAAAGGTGATCATTGGGGATAACCGGACCCGTTTTTGTGAACGGACATTCCCGATCTTAAGACATGCCTCCGAACCAGATAGCAACTGGAAATTGAAGAACACGCCGAGATTTCCCTTATGCTATCTGCCCCTGAGGCCACTTTATCTGACCGTTAGGCCTCTTTTCCCAGATCATCAACGAAGTCTTTCATCATTTTGTACTTGTCTTCATCAGGTTCTGCCATCATGAATTTTATCGAGTGTTCCGCGATCACATCGAACTTCTGTTTCAGGTCAGATTTGCGGGAAGATACTTTATGACCAAGGCCCAGAGTATCGGCATCGGCAAAATTCTTCAGATCGGCCCCAAGGTAGATGAACTGCCAGTTTTTGCTTTGCTCCAATTTCCGGATCATCTCTTTGACTTTTCGGGAATCGAATTCGACCGATGCATTTTCCTGCCCGTCGGTAATCACGACCATAATCACCATGGATGCCTGATGTGCCGGATCCGTATAATGCGTTTGGTTTTGAATATCCAGGATGGCGTTCCCGATGGTGTCATACAGAGCAGTGAGTCCGCCGGGAGTATAGTCGTCGCCTGTCAACGGCCGGATTTCATCTATCGGGAGATCGTTCATAACTCTGCTCCATTGGCTGTTGAATTTGTACAGCGAGACGGTGATCTTTCCAAATTCCGCCTTCTTTTGTTGTTCAACAAAATGGTTGAAACCCCCGACAACATCGGTTTCCGTACCTTGCATGGATCCGCTCTCATCAATGACAAAAATAATTTTCAGATAATTCTCATTCATAGTAGTAACCCTTTAATTGTTAGTGACACAAAATTAGGGTTCCACGGAATGTTAAGAGAAGATTCACAAGCCTTGCGGCCTGGATCACCGGGTCCCGGATCACTGTTCCTGTATCACCAGCTCTCTGTTCAGGAGAATTCTTTTTGGTTCTCCCCGATAACCGGTTATATAATATTTCCCGGCAAGATCATCGGCAATCACTTTCAGGAACGCTGCCCTGATCATGGAACATTTCTCATTTACCGAATTATCGTAAGGATCGGTCATCCTTCTGATGCTTTCCCCGGCTTCATCGGGATTCTCACGCATGGATATCTGTCGGTATATGTTCATCAGCTCCGTGCGGTAACGGGGCAGCTCTTTAAACAGGATCCCCTCCGGGTGATTCAGAAATAACAGATACAATGTGTTGTTGGGGTTCTCGTTGCCGGGTGAAATGTAAATGACAGCTTCCGGTTGGTTTTGGTACATGGCCATAGGAATAAATGTATAGATAAAGATAGGGGTTTTTGCCGAGTTTGGGGCCGGGCAGGGGACATTTTTGCCCCTGGTCAGGTTTATCGTTGGTAAAGGTGATCATTGGGTATGAGCTGGCCCGTTTTTGTGGACGGACTGACCGGACAACAAGGTATGCCTCCGGAGCAGATAGCAACGGGAAAAAGGGGGAGCGCCGAGATTTCCCTTTTGCTATCTGTCCCGGAGGTGTTTTTTTGTTCGTTACGTCATTTTTTGACGTTCCACGTACTTGTTTTTCATCCATACAATCGTGCAACAAATAATTCGTCTAAACAATGCAAAATATGCAACGATTATTTGATTTGCAACGAATAATATGTATATTTGTTGCAAATAATACAACGAATGAAGGTTTTTATTCATCAAAATGACAATTGGCCCAATTTCACCTGGAAAAATGATGAAATAGTAAATTTATTGAGTGAAGCCAGACATTTACAGGGAAGGCTCATTGGAAAAATGGAATCTTTGGGATTCGACCTCAGGAATGAAGCCCAGCTAGGTACATTGACGCTGGATGTATTAAAATCCTCAGAAATCGAAGGTGAATATTTAAATTCGGAACAAGTTCGCTCCTCAATAGCCCGCAAATTGGGCATGGAAATCGCTGCTACAGTAGAATCGGATAGAAATGTTGACGGTGTAGTGGAAATGATGCTGGATGCCACACAAAACTGTTTTACACCGTTAACAGCCCAACGACTTTTTGATTGGCATGCATCATTGTTTCCGACAGGAAGAAGTGGCATGTACAAAATAACTGTTGCTGATTGGCGAAAGGACACTACCGGACCCATGCAAGTTGTATCCGGAGCCATGGGAAAAGAAAAGGTACATTTTCAGGCTCCTGATTGGTCATTGGTTGACAAGGAAATGAACCTTTTTCTGGAGTGGTTTAACAACAGCTCAAACTTAGATTTGGTTATAAAAGCGGCTATTGCTCATTTATGGTTTGTTACCATTCATCCGTTTGAGGATGGTAATGGGATGATAGCCAGAGCTTTAACAGATATGTTATTGGCTCAATCAGATAAGACCAATCAGCGTTTTTATAGTATGTCTGCACAAATTCGAGTAGAAAGAAAGGTTTACTATGAAATACTGGAAAAAACCCAAAAAGGGAACCTCGATATTACCGCATGGATTATATGGTTTTTAAATTGTTTGATAAACACTTTAAAATCAACAGATTCACTATTAATTAAAGTCTTGTTAAAAGCTGAATTCTGTTCTAAATACGTTAAAACATCTATAAATGAAAGACAGCGGGTCATGTTAAATAAATTGCTAGATGGATTTGAAGGGAAACTGACTTCGTCAAAATGGTCTAAGATCGCCAAGTGCTCAAAAGATACTGCGATTAGGGACATTAATGACTTGATAGAAAAAGACATTCTGCAAAAAGATACTGCTGGGGGACGAAGTACAAGTTATGAATTAAGGACATGACCTGCACAGATATTCAAAGCAAGCATGCCGGAATTTTGTCATGGTTTGTGAGCAGATGCCAGCCAAATAAAATGCACAACACAATCAACAATGGTTCGTTAAAAATTTAATATTTAAATAATTTTCAATCACTTACAATACAA
>WOYW01000007.1 GCA_011620605.1 Bacteroidales bacterium
TGGTCTTGATTTTTATTGGAACGGACGTAAAATCAACGAATTTTATGTAAGTTTGGGAGTAATAAAGTTATAATTGTAATGAAACCTTATTTACTTCAGGAAACCAACTGGCATGCGGTTAAGGACACTGAATACAGGGTTGCCGTGCTTCCCTGGGGGGCCACCGAAGCTCACAATTACCACCTTCCATACGGGACCGATACTTATTTGGCCACGGAGGTAGCACAACGAAGTGCAGCTCTGGCCTGGGAACAAAATGTGAAAACATTAGTGTTGCCTTCTATGGCCTATGGTGTCAATTCAGGGCAAATGGACATTCCATTCTGTATGCACATGAATCCTTCTACACAACAACGTGTACTGGAAGACATTGTCACTGTGCTTTTACATCATAATGTCAACAGACTGGTCATATTGAACGGTCACGGGGGCAACGCTTTTCAAAACGCCATCCGGGAAATGGAACTTCGTTTTCCGGGAATGCTCATAGTCATAGTGAACTGGTGGCGGGTGCGTCCGGTTGCCCAATATTTTGACAACCCCGGAGATCATGCCGATGAAATGGAAACATCTTCGCTTATGGCCCTGTATCCCCGTTTGGTCCTGCCCCTGGAAGAAGCAGGTCCGGGAAAAGAGCACCGCTTTAGAATTAAAGGTCTGCGCGAAAAGTGGGCCTGGATACCCAGGCGGTGGATCTATACCACCGATGATACCGGGGTAGGGGATCCTTCGGCTTCCACACCTGAAAAAGGAGAAAGATTTTTAAATGACTGTATAAAAGAAGTGGCCGGTTTCCTGGTAGAGCTTGCCGGTATAGAAAAGATGGAGGATCTGTATGAGCAATAAAAAAGCCCTGATCTTTTCAGCTCCTTCGGGTGCCGGAAAATCGACCGTTGTGAATCATTTAATGGAAACGTTTCCAAACCTGGACTTTTCCATTACCGCCACTACCCGGCCAAAACGGGGAAACGAAGAAAACGGGAAAGAATACTACTTTATCTCCAAAGAAGAATTCCGCAAACTTATTGACCAGGATGCCTTTGTGGAATGGGAAGAAGTATACAAAGACAGGTATTACGGAACGTTGAAACTGGAATTGGAACGTATCTGGAACGGGAATAGAGTAGCTGTTTTTGACGTAGATGTGAAAGGAGGGATCAATTTGAAAAAGAAATTCGGGAAAGAGGCACTTTCAGTATTTGTTGCTCCGCCTTCCCTGGATGTTTTACGCGAAAGACTGATTAAACGGGGGACCGATTCAGCACGTGCCATTGAGGAACGATTGGCCAAAGCATCTGTTGAAATGGAAGATGCAAAGCACTTTGATGTGGTTTTAGTGAATGATCGCCTGGAAGATACACTGGACAAGGCTACCGAGATCGTAGCCGCTTTTTTGAACTGACATGACTACGTGCGGTTTATATTTTGGTTCGTTCAATCCTTTTCACATGGGACATCTGGCCATAGTCAATTACCTGGTGTCTTTTACAGATCTGGATATGGTGCGCCTTGTCGTTTCTCCGAACAATCCTCTGAAGGATATTGACCTGTATTCGGCAGACACTCCGGATGAACGTTTGTTGCATATCCGGCAGGTGATGGCAGAAAAAAAATTGCCCGCAGATGTATCAGATGTAGAATTCCAGCTGCACAAACCGCTATACACCATTGAAACGTTGCGTTACCTTAAGAAGACTGAACCAGACGTGTGTTTTGTTCCGGTAATAGGTGGGGACAACCTGGCCGTTATTGAACAATGGCATGAATGGGAAACCATCCTGAAGGAATTTGTCATTTACGTTTATCCGCGTCAGGGAGTGGATCACCCGTCTTTATGTGACAAATACGAGCGTTTTGCCAAAAAGCTCGTTTTACTGCCCGCTCCTGAGATCACCATATCGTCAACATTTATCAGGGAGGGGCTTCAGGCAGGTAAAAATATGAACGGTTACCTGGTATAATTTATCAGATCATGAATGTTTACAGGACAGAAGACATCAGAACTATCGACCGTCTTTTCATGGAAAAAACAGGAGAGACGGAAAAACAGCTGATAGCCCGTGCTGCACGTGCTTTTGTAAAGGCATTCCTTCAACAGGAGAGGGTTCCCGGTAATGTGCTGGTAGCGGCCGGCCCCGGGAATAACGGGGCCGACGCACGTTCCATTGCTATGTTGCTCAAGGAAAATGATTGGCAGGTTCAGCTCATGGATTTTGCAGGAACAATGCATGAGAGTGAACAGGATGATCTGTGGCAGGGCTTTATTGCCGGATTTCACCGGGATACCATTGTAATAGACGGACTTTTCGGTTCAGGCTTGTCCCGTCCGGTTACCGGACGTTACGGTCGTATTATTGAAAGTGTTAACAACCTGAATGCAAAAGTTTATGCCGTGGATATCCCTTCCGGATTGCCCGGTGAGGGTCTGCCGGATCCCTCCGGAGCTGTGGTCCGTGCACAAGTGACATATGCCTTCCAGTTCCCTAAATTTTCTTTCTTTTTTGCCGAGGCATATCCATACACAGGGGACTGGAAAGTGTTGGATATAGGAATGGGAAGCATGGATTACCACGGGGTGGAATGTCCGTTTGTGATGACTCCTCCGGAGTATGTTAAGAAACATTTTCCCCGCATAAGACATCCGTTCTCCTATAAAAACAATTTTGGGCATGCTTTGCTTATTGCGGGTAGCCGCGGAAAGACAGGGGCAGCCTTGCTGGCTGCACGATCCTGCTTGCGTGCGGGATCAGGTTTACTGACCGTTCATGTTCCATCTGCCGGTGAAACGGCCTTTTACACTTCCCTGCCGGAAGCCATGCTGTCGGTGGACAGACGAACGGACGTATCTGGCGACCTGCCCGGAGGGCTTTATCACGGAAAGACTATATTTTCGGCCATCGGAGCCGGTCCCGGTCTGGGCACCGCCCCGGAAACCTCGGGACTCATGGGACAACTGCTGGATCTGTTCAATGAAATGAAGCCTGCCCCGCCACTGGTGCTGGATGCCGATGCATTGAATATCATCTCGGCAAATCCGGTGATGATGTCCCTGATCCCCGAAGGAACCGTGATCACTCCGCATCCGGGTGAATTTGACAGGCTTGTCGCTGCCTGCGGTGGATCAAAGGCAAAAAACGGTCAGGAAAGGGCTTTTCAGGCGGTGAAAATGGCACGGGAAAAGGATATTGTTGTTGTACTGAAAGGCAGGTATACATTGATCGCTACACCCGTGGGACCCCATTGGTTCAATTCAACAGGCAATCCCGGTATGGCTACGGCCGGGAGCGGGGATGTCCTGACGGGTATCATCCTGAGCTTGCTGGCACAGGGATACGATCCCCAAAAGGCGGCCGTTGTGGGCGTATATTTACACGGACTGGCTGGCGACCGTGCCGCATCTTCCGGGCAGCATACCAATTTGCTGGCCGGAGATATTATTGACTGTCTTTGAGCCTTGCGTCAAAAGGATCCCAGGGGGCTGTGATCACAAGCGGCTCTTTTCTTACAGGGTGGTCAAAAGCTACGCGGTAGGCATGAAGGGAGATGCTGCAGTCGGGATTGGAACGGTGAGCCCCGTATTTCAGGTCTCCTTTGATAGGAGATCCTATGGCAGCCAGCTGGCACCGGATCTGGTGGTGTCTGCCCGTAAAAAGTTCAATTTCAAGCAGGTGGTATTTGTGGGTGCTTTCCACGTACCTGTAACGTAATTTAGCTTCACGGGCGCCTTCGGCCGGTGTTTCCCGGGCGTATGACTTGTTTTGCTTTTTGTTTCGCCAAATATAGTGTCTAAGCAGGGCACTGTCTGCCGGAGGTCTTTTGGATACCAGGGCCAGGTAAGTTTTACGTACTTCTCCTTCACGGAACATACGGTTGAGGCGTTCCAGGGCTTTGGATGTTTTTGCAAAAATGCAGATGCCGCTAACGGGACGGTCCAGACGGTGTGGTACACCTATGAACACGTTGCCCGGTTTGAGGTCTCTGTCCTTAATATAAATTTTCAGGATCTCACTCAGGGGTGTGTCACCGGTCTTGTCTCCTTGTACGATCTCTCCGGGAAGTTTGTTTACCACCAGAAGGTGGTTGTCTTCATACAGGATCCGTCGTGCTATGGGGTTGTCTGCAAGATATGACATAGTGACAAAGATAATCATTCCTTCAAACTGCCAACCTGTCAGTAAATCTCTTTTGGCATAACTATTGAGCCAGTCAGGACAGAATTCAGAAATTATTAAAATTTAAAAATATTATTATGGGAAAAATTATTGGTATAGACTTGGGAACCACCAACTCGTGCGTTGCCGTTATGGAAGGTAACGAACCGGTTGTTATCATTAATTCGGAAGGCAAAAGGACCACTCCTTCAGTTGTCGCTTTTGCGGATAACGGAGAACGCAAAATTGGTGATCCGGCCAAGCGTCAGGCTATTACAAATCCCCACAGGACCATTTATTCTATCAAGCGTTTTATGGGGGAAACATTTGATAAAGTAGCCCTGGAACGCAATAGGGTATCTTATGTTGTGGAAAAGGGAGACAACAATACACCACGGGTAAAAATTGACGAACGTTTATATACACCGCAGGAAATTTCTGCCATGGTACTTCAAAAAATGAAAAAGACGGCAGAAGATTTTCTGGGACAGGAAGTGACCGAAGCCGTGATAACCGTTCCTGCATATTTCAGTGATTCACAGCGTCAGGCCACCAAAGAAGCCGGGGAAATTGCCGGGTTGAAGGTACGTCGTATAATCAATGAACCTACAGCAGCGGCATTGGCCTACGGTCTGGACAAGATGAACAAAGACATGAAGGTTGCCGTATATGACCTGGGTGGCGGAACTTTCGATATTTCCATCCTGGAACTGGGAGACGGTGTGTTTGAAGTGAAATCCACCAATGGGGATACACACCTTGGCGGAGATGATTTTGACCAGGCTGTGATCGACTGGCTGGCAGAAGAATTTGCTTCCGACAACAGCAGACTGGACCTGCGTAAAGATCCTATGGCTTTGCAACGTCTGAAAGAAGCGGCCGAAAAAGCCAAGATCGAACTATCCAGCCAGAATTCCACAGAGATCAACCTGCCTTATATCATGCCCGTCGACGGTGTCCCCAAACACCTTGTTAAAACCCTGTCCCGGGCAAAATTCGAACAACTGATAGACAACCTGGTACAACGGACCATGGAGCCTTGTAAAAAAGCCCTTTCAGAGGCCGGTCTGAAGGCTTCGGATATTGATGATGTAATACTGGTGGGTGGGTCAACACGTATACCTGTTATTCAACAACTGGTACAGAAGTTCTTTGGCAAAATACCTAACAAAAGTGTCAATCCCGATGAAGTGGTTGCCGTGGGTGCAGCCATACAAGGCGGTGTACTTTCCGGTGACGTGAAAGACGTTTTGTTGCTGGATGTTACCCCGCTGAGTCTGGGTATTGAAACCTTGGGCGGTGTGATGACAAAATTGATTGAAGCCAACACTACCATACCTACCAAGAAATCACAGGTGTTTTCCACGGCAAGCGATAATCAGCCCTCGGTAGAGATCCATGTTTTGCAAGGAGAACGGCCCATGGCACGCGATAACAAGACCATCGGGCGGTTCCACCTGGACGGAATAGCTCCCGCACCCCGCGGCGTTCCGCAGATTGAAGTGTCTTTTGACATAGATGCCAACGGTATTTTGAATGTCTCGGCAAAAGACAAGGGAACCGGGAAGGAGCAGAAGATTCGCATTGAAGCTTCCTCTGGCCTTACAGAAGACGAGATCAAACGGATGCGTGACGAGGCCAAGGCCAACGAAGATACCGACAAGAAGGAAAAAGAACGTATTGACAAGATCAACGAATCCGATAGCATGATCTTCCAGACAGAGAAACAGCTTAAGGAATACGGTGATAAATTGCCTGCAGATAAAAAAGCGCCCATAGAAGAAGCGTTGGAAAATTTGAAAAAGGCACATAAATCGGAGGATCTTGCTGCCATTGACAGTGCAATGGAAGCAATGAACAAAGCTTGGCATGCGGCTTCTGAGGAAATGTACAAAGCGTCCCAGGCATCGGGCCAGGGACCGCAACAACAACCTCCTTTTGAAGGGGGACAGCCGGACAACGCAGGTAATGATTCCAACAATGAAGAAGGAGAAGTTAAGGATGTAGATTTTGAGGAGGTAAAATAATATGTCGGAAGCAAAGACAAAAAAACATCAGGCTCATACCGGGCCTGATGTTGATCATTTAGAAGAGCAGGAGCTGCAAGAGCAGCAGCAACAGCAAGAAAAACCGCAGAAACAGCAAGCAGAAGAGGCTAAGCCGGAGGTAGAACAGCCTCAGCAATCATCTGATCTGCAGAAAAAACTGGATGATGCCAACGATAGGCTGTTGCGCCTGCAGGCCGAGTTTGACAATTACCGGAAGCGCACAGCAAGGGAACGGCTGGAACTTGTTCTGACAGCTTCTGAAGAGGTGATCAAAGGGATGCTGCCCGTGTTGGATGATTGCCAACGAGCGCTCTCCACACTGGAACAGCTGGAAAACGCCGATCTGCATTCCGTGGAAGGTGTCAGGCTGATCTACAACAAACTGCTTACCTTTTTACAGGGAAAAGGATTGAAGATCATAGAGGCTAAAGGAAAGGCTTTAGATACGGATTTTCATTGTGCGATAGCAAAAGTGCCTGTTAAAGAGAAGAAGATGAAAGGAAAGATCATTGATGTGGCATTGGAAGGATATACACTTAACGGAAAAGTAATCAGGTTCGCTAACGTAATAGTGGGCGAATAAACAGCATTATGGCCAAAAGAGATTATTATGAAGTTCTGGGCGTTGATAAAAGCGCATCTGCCGAGGAAATAAAAAAAGCGTACCGAAAAAAAGCCATTCAATACCACCCGGACAAAAACCCGGGTGATAAAACTACGGAAGAGAAATTTAAGGAGGCTGCCGAGGCATATGATGTGCTGAGTGACCCATCCAAAAAATCCAGATACGATCAGTTTGGTCATGCCGGCGTTGATGGCATGGGAGCCGGAGGTCCCGGCGGATTTGGAGGAAGTTTCACAATGGACGACATATTTTCCCGCTTTGGGGATATATTCGGAGAAGCATTCGGGGGAAGTCCCTTTGGCAGTGCGTTCGGAGGACGTGCCAATCCCCGGCGGGGGGTACGTCGGGGGTCGGATATTCGCATTCGCGTAAAGTTAACCTTGAAAGAGATCGCTTACGGAACAAACAAAGTAGTGAAGATCAACAAGCTTAAAACCTGCAGTCATTGCCACGGAAAAGGAGCGGTGTCCGATTCGGACACAAAAACTTGTCCCACCTGCAACGGATCGGGAGTCTTTACAAGGATCACACATACGTTCCTGGGGCAAATGCAGAGTTCCAGCCCTTGTCCGGCCTGTCACGGAGAAGGAAAGATCATTGTGAATGTCTGCCCGATTTGTAAAGGTGAAGGCGTGGTCAAGGAAGCCGAGGAGATATCGTTTTCCATCCCAAAAGGTGTGGAAGAAGGTATGCAGTTGACCATCAGCGGTAAGGGGAATGCGCCCAAGAGAGGTGGGGTCAACGGCAATCTACTGGTAGTGATTGAAGAAGAACCGCATCCCGAGTTGCAGCGTGATGGTCACGATCTGATCTATACGTTATTTGTTTCCTATGCACAGGCAGCTTTGGGAGATGATGTAGAAATACCTGCCATTGACGGCAAAGTCAAAATTAAAGTGGATGCCGGCACACAGAGTGGCCGAATATTGCGTCTGAGAGGCAAAGGGCTCCCGGATGTTAACGGTTACGGGACTGGAGATCTGCTGGTATTTGTGCAATTATGGACTCCCAGAAAACTCAGCAGGGATGAAAAAGAATTGTTGTCCAAACTTAAGGATTCTCCTAACTTTGCTCCGAACCCCGCCAAAGAAGAAAAAAATTTCTTTGACCGGATGAAAAAAATGTTTTCGTAATGGTTTCTCGTTTGAAACGCATACCGGTGCTGGTGACGGCGTTGGGTTTCGTTTTTATATCGCTTTGGGCGCAGGAAAATGATCTGACAGGTTATTACCGATCCCCCTTAGCCGTAAATCCGCTAACTTTAAGCGGGAGTATGGGAGAGTTTCGTGCCACCCATTTTCACACCGGTTATGATTTTCGTGTAGGCGGTGTTTCCGGGGCTCCCGTTTATGCTGTAGCCGAAGGGTATATTTCCCGGATCACGGTATCTTCGGGTGGGTTCGGGAATGCCTTGCAGATAACCCATCCCAACGGGACAGTCTCGTTTTACGGGCACCTGGATTCATTTGTTCCGAATATTGCTGCGTACGTAGAGGAAAAACAATATGCAGAAAGGCAATTTGGAGTATCCCTGGATTGCCCTCCGGAAATGTTCCCCGTAAACAAAGGACAACAAATAGGGAAAGCAGGTAACTCCGGAGATTCGGCGGGTCCGCATTTGCATTTTGAGATCCGTTACAGGGATTCTCTTTTGTCGCCCTCTTACATTACTGCCAACCTGATCCGTCACGGCGTTTATGAGATCGAGGACACTTTGCCGCCGGAATTCAGAGCCATACAGTTCTACGGTTTCAGTAAGGATGTTGACGGGATTGTGCAAACACGCCTGATCGCGGATTTAGACGGGAACAGGAATCATGTTGCCGTGAATGTAGCTGATACTTTTTTTGTTGCCATAGATGCCATTGACCGGATGAACAACACCTGGTCCCGCATGAGCATAGAAAAATGGGAAATGTTCCTGGATACTGCGCTTATATACAGCTACAGGAATGAGGATCTTCTGTTGGAACAGACCAGGTACATATTGTCACTGGTTTATTATCCGGAAAGGGCTGTCAACGGCAGGAGTTTATTGAAAACATGGGTGGAACCGGGCAATATGCTGATAGACGGACGTATTGAGGCTTCCACCGGAGGGTTGATCTTTTTAAACGACACTTTGGATCACACACTATTCATAGTAGTACACGACGGTGCGGGGAACCGGGCCAAACGCAGTTTTACTGTCAGGAAAAAGAGCGGAATTGATATTCTTGTGGCTGACAAAGTGCTTAAAGAATCAGGATCTTCTGAGGTATTATTGCAGTACGAATACGAAAAGCGTTTTAGCTGGGATACGATCAATGTTTTTGAGACAGGTGATATTCACGTAAAAATTCCACCTAAGGCGTTGTATAAAGACATAATGTTCCGGGCTATCCGGGTAGAACCAGAACAATGGTGTCTGCATACGGCAGAAGAACCACTTCATTTGCCCATGAATGTTCAATGGAATGTGCCTGTTTCCATCCCTGATACTCTATACGATAAAGTAGTTGTATTGCGTCAGTCGGATAACGGCCGTGATCCCCACATGCAGGCAGCCGATCCGCGTCTCTGGAGGTTTGTTGGCGGGGTTTGCCGGGACAGTATTGTATCGTTTCGCAGCAATGCCTTTGGCAGGTTTAAAATGGATGTGGATACAATCCCCCCGGCTGTTAGTGCTTCTTTTAGCCGCGGAGCAGATCTGAGGGGAAGAAAAAGCATCTACTTTACCCTTAAGGATGAATGTTCCGGGATTGATTCCTATATCATAACCATTGACGGAAAATGGATTCTGGGAGAACATGACGGAAAACGCTCCAGAGTAACGTGCAGGCTTGATCCCAAAAGGATCCAAAAGGGTATAAAGCATGATCTTGTATTGCATGTAACGGATCAGAAGAATAACAGTACCGAGTATAAAACCGAATTTGTATGGTAAATTTTAATCCTGAAGAGGGCATAACCGCTCTGGGGCTGATGTCCGGCACTTCACTGGATGGTCTGGATCTGTGCCTGGCGCATTTTACGTTGAACAACGGATTATGGTCTTACAAGATAGAATGTGCCGATGCAGTCACGTATCCGGAAGAACTCAAAGAAGCCCTGGCAACTGCACAATCCATAACGGCATTGGAATACGCCCGCCTGCATTCCGATTACGGCATATACCTGGGCGGGCAGGTAAAGGCGTTTATGGATAGATTCCACGTTAAACCCCAATTGGTGGCATCCCACGGGCATACGATCTTTCACCAGCCTTCCATCCGGCTTACCAGTCAGATAGGCAGTGGAGCCGGAATAGCTGCAGAAAGCGGTGTTCCAGCAGTCTGCGATTTCCGGACTACCGATGTGGCACTTCACGGACAGGGAGCTCCCCTGGTCCCGGTCGGAGACAGGTACCTGTTTGGAGATTTTGATTACTGCCTGAATCTGGGCGGTTTTTCCAATATATCTTCTGAAGGGCCGGGCGGGACAAGAAAGGCTTATGATATTACCGCCGTAAATTACGTCCTGAACCATTATACCCGGCAAAAAGGGGAGGATTTTGACAAAGACGGGAACCATGCCCGGAATGGAAAAGTGAACAAAACGGTTTTGGATGCGCTAAACGAGCTTCCTTTTTACAAGAAGTCCGGACCCAAATCCCTGGGCAGGGAATGGGTGGAGGGGCAGGTATTCCCGCTGATCGATTCGTTCGGGATCACAACAGATAATATTTTGGCCACTTACTGTGAGCATATAGCTGTACAGACCTCTTTCCATGTAAGTTCCGGATCAAAGGTGTTGGTCACCGGCGGAGGGGCGTTCAACAGGTATTTGATGGAACGAATGGCTGCTGTGGCCAAAGGAACGATCTTTCATATTCCCGATGATCTTACGGTGAATTTCAAAGAAGCGCTTATCTTTGCATTCCTGGGTGTTTTATATGTAAATGACATCCCGTCCTGTTTGTCATCGGTGACCGGCAGCCTGCACGACAATATCGGTGGAGCGATGTATAAATAAATGTTTATAAAAAGTTTGGGTAAAAAGAAAAAAGCACTACCTTTGCAAGCCCAAAATTAATACGATACGTACGAAGATGGACTTAATAAAAGCAGCAGAGCAAGCATTTGCAGGAGAAAGTAAAAACTTTCCGGATTTTAAATCAGGGGATACCGTTACGGTAACTTACAAGATAAAGGATGAGAACAAGGAACGTCTGCAAAAATTCCGCGGAGTGTGCATTCAGCGTAAAGGCTCCGGCGTGTCCGAAACATTTACGGTTCGCAAGATCTCAAACGGAGTGGGAGTAGAGCGTATATTCCCTTACACTTCACCTTTTATTGATTCCATAGAAGTAAACAAATACGGAAAGGTACGCCGTGCCCGCATTTATTACCTCCGCAATCTTACAGGTAAGAAAGCCCGTATTAAAGAAAGAAGGGTCAACCTGGACAAAACAGCTAAAGCTGAGGCATAGTTTACCGGCCCCGTAGCTCAACTGAATAGAGCATTTGACTACGGATCAAAAGGTTACAGGTTTGAATCCTGTCGGGGTCACACGACATTGTGGCGCAGAATCATGGAGATTCTGCGCCACTTGTTTTTTATCCCGTATATTTTCTACCTTTGTTTCAATGAAAAAAATGGTAAAAATATACCTGCCTTCTGAAGAAGAAGCTGAACTGCCTGTAGTGGAGGGTGTGAAATGCGGGTTCCCTTCTCCCGCGGAGGATTTTTCAGATATGCGGTTGAACATAACCCGGGAAATAGTTAAGAACCCGGCTTCCACATTTTATGCCCGGGTAAGCGGCAACAGCATGATAAACGAGGGTATAGGGGACGGGGATATACTGGTGGTTGACAAATCGGTGGATCCTTACGACGGTTGTATTGCTATTTGTTATGTGGATGGGGAATTTACGTTAAAACGCGTTGAACGGCACAACGATCATTTAATGCTGGTACCTGGCAATAAGGCCTATAAGCCCATTCAGGTTACGGCTGATAATCATTTTACCATCTGGGGTGTGGTCCGTTATGTGATCAAAAAACTCTGATCATGTATGCACTGGCCGACTGCAACAATTTTTTCGTAAGTTGCGAAAGGGTGTTCAATCCGGGATTGAACGGCCGGCCGGTAATTGTCCTTTCCAACAACGACGGATGTGCCGTTTCGCGAAGCAACGAGGCCAAGGTGCTTGGTATCACAATGGGTGTTCCCCTCTTTAAGATCAGGGATATCGTAGAAAAATACAATGTAGCTGTTTTTTCATCCAATTTTGCCCTTTACGGGGACATGTCCCAGCGGGTACACCAGACTTTACGTCAATTGGCTCCGGCAATAGAAATTTATTCCATTGACGAAGCGTTTTTGGACCTCAGGGGGCTGGAACAGACAGATCTGGATGCCTTTGCCAAAAAGGCCTCGGCAATGTGTTTTAAAAACACGGGAATTCCGGTGTCGGTGGGGGTCGCTCCTACTAAAACACTGGCCAAGATCGCCTCCAAATACTGCAAAAAGCGTCCGGAGCTGCAGGGCGGTTACTTTTTACACCACAAAGAGGATATCCGTGAAATTCTAAAGGCTGTTCCGGTGGAGGATATATGGGGTATAGGGAGAAGGTATTCACAAAAACTGCGTTCTAACGGAGTGCATACTGCAGCGGATTTTGTATCCCTGCCTCCGGAATGGGTGCGAAAACAAATGAGTATCAACGGGCTGCGTACACAAAATGAATTGAAAGGAGAACCCTGTATAGATTTCCTGGATATCGTACCTCCCAAAAAGCAGATTTGCGTATCACGCAGTTTTGCTCGGGAAATGTATGATTTTGGGAATATATCCGAACAGGTATCGCTTTTTACGGCTATGGTGTGCGAAAAGCTTCGCCGGCAAAAAAGTGCATGTCACCAGGTTATAGTTTTTCTGCTTACCAACCGTTTTAAGGAGGATGCTCCCCAGCAATACGAAAGCCGCATGTTTACGTTTCCTGTGGCCGCTTCCAGTACGTTGGAGATTAACCGTATTGTTCTTAAGGAGTTGTCCTTCCTGTACAGGAAAGGATACGGTTATAAAAAAGCCGGGGTCATAGTAACGGGGATCATACCTGAAGATGCGGTTCAATTGAATTTGTATGACAGTACGGACAGGATGAAACAATCCCGGCTGATGAAAGTAATGGATGAGTTGAACGAACGGATTGGTCACGGCACTCTGTCTGTGGCTACCGAATCCCGCGAGGGGATTAAAATGAACCGGCAGCGGCTTTCTCCCCAATATACTACTAAATGGGCCGATATCCCCGTGGTAAGATCTTCCGGCTGATTGTATAATTTCGTGATTTTTTTTAACTTTAAAAGTTATTTTTAAAATGTTAGCTATGAGGTGGTTACTAGCTGGTCTGCTGCTCCTCACATTATCAGGCTGTTCAAACGAAATTAAGGAAGAATTGCTTTATGGCACCTGGATCATGGAAAGCATAGATGGTCAGGATATTCATACAAATGATTTCTTTGTGATCAGGTTTAACCCGGACGGAACGGAAATGCACGCTTCTCCTTTGTATGAGGATTCCGTCAATGTAAGATGGTTTCACGGTGAAGATTATACTTTCAGGTTTCTTTCTGATACAAAAAGATCAATAAGGATAACCGGAACATCCCCATTGGGCATCCCGGTAGATCTTAACCTTAACATTTTGAAGCTTACACGGGATAAGCTGGTTTATTTTTATGCCGAGCCCTATATTGCCGGAGCTTATATCTCGGATCACCGTCCCATTACTCTGCGCAGGCCCAAAGACGATTATTCACAGGAGATCACGGGAACATGGGAATATGAAATGGAGGGGAAGAAGTTCCGTATGGAGTTCCTGAACGGGGAAATGTACAATTTTCATGTTTTAGACGGTCAGTCATGGACCATTACTTCCGATTTACCAGAAAGGTATTATTTGTACGGAGATTTTTTGGTTGTCTATACTGTAAAAGAATGGGATGGAATAGAAAGAAATCACATGCACTGGCATGACAACTGGCATCTGGAAATTAAAGGTGATAAAATGTACATGACAGCTTTCCGGGGTCTGGACGATGTACAACTCAAGATCATTGCCCGGAAAAAGTGAAAAATCTTAATTAACTATATAAAATAGTTACGTAACTAAAAAATATAGTTATATTTGTGGTGAGAAGAAATTTTTATTATGAAACTCACTGCAAAAGAAGAAGAATTAATGACCTTTTTCTGGGACAAAGGACCTCTCTTTGTTAGGGAGCTCCTGGATTGTTACAACCAGCCCAGGCCGCATTTCAATACATTGTCTACTATTGTGCGGGGGCTGGAAGAAAAAGGCTTTCTGGACCATAACGCTTATGGCAATTCCCATCAGTATTATCCTGTTGTAAGCCGTGAAGATTTCAGAAGATCCACGCTTAAGGGTGTTATACGTAAATATTACAGCAGTTCGGCCTTCAGTGCCGTTTCTTCACTCATAGACGAAGAGGCCATATCCCTGGAAGAACTGAAAAAACTCATAACAGAAGTAGAGCGAAAAAACAGCTGATTATGGGCGCTTTTGTAACATATCTGTTGAAGGCCGGCATTTTCCTGCTGTTCTTTTACCTGTTCAATCGGCTGTTGCTGGCCAAAGAAACATTTCACCGGTTCAACCGGATCGTATGGTTGCTGATCATACCGCTTTCCCTGTTGCTTCCTTTCTGTATTCCGGGGTCCTTTGATCCCCTTGCCTGGTTTGGTCCAAAGCAACAACAAGGGCAGATGCTCATACTACCGGAAGGGATGACCGCTACGGTGATGGATCCCTCTGATGGATCTTTTGGAATGGCCCGTATGGTACAATGGATCCTCCTGGTTTATTTCACTGGCATGTTTATCTGTTTCCTTTTCTTTGTCATATCGTACATAAAGCTGGCGGCCATATTGTGGAAAAACAAAGGCAACGGGAAGGAAGCCGCGTTTGAGAACCTGCTTAACCAATGCAAAAAACTGAGCAGGGTTACAGGAAAGGTCAGGCTACTGGTCCACTCACAGGAAACCGCCCCGTTCAGCTGGATGCGCTACATAGTAGTTTCTGAAAAGGATATGACAGAGGACGGGAAGGATATTCTTATCCACGAATTGTCCCACGTTCGTAAGGGACATTCCTGGGACTTGATACTAACGGACCTGCTCATTCTTTTCCAGTGGTTCAATCCCGCTGCCTGGCTCATGAAACAATCCATACAGCAGGTCCAAGAATTCCAGGCCGACGATGCGGTCCTTAAAGCAGGCATTAATGCAAAACAATACCAACTATTATTAATTAAAAAAGCTGTTGGCACAAGACGCTACTCCATGGTCAACAGCTTTAATCACAGCAAACTTAAAAAAAGAATTACCATGATGTGGAAAAAGAAATCAAGTAAATGGGCGTTTGCAAAGTGCATGTACGCTCTACCTCTCGCATTCATTGCCATTACGGCTTTTGCAACACCTGAAATCTCGGGTCGGTTGTCAGAGATTTCCTCTGTCAAAGATATAAAAATTTCTTTGCAGCAGAGCATTAAGCCCCAAGACCCACCTGTGCCAGTACCTGTACCTCCGCCTGCTGTTCCCATTGCAGAGGCTGTTCCGCAGGCTGACCAGGATACGCTGGTCCCCCTGGCCACGGTTGAAACCAAACCTTTGTTTGCCAACGGGGAAGGGGAAGAAGCATTTACCCGCTGGGTGTTTGAACATATTAAATACCCGGAAGAAGCCAAAACCAAAGGGATTCAGGGTAGGGTGGTCGCTGCTTTTGTGCTAAACCACGAAGGAATTGTTACAAATGTACAAATACTCAGGGGAGTACATCCCTTGCTGGACGCCGAAGCCATCCGGGTACTGGAATCTTCTCCAAAATGGGAACGTCCCGGGGTATATAAAGGCAAAAAAGCTAATGTTAGATACAATTTCCCGCTAAACTTTTCACTAAATAAAGATAAAAAAGATGAAGCGTCGGTAAAACAATCAACCAACCCGGAAGACTTGGGCCTGGAACCCGCGATTTTTGCCAACGGAAAAGGGGAAAATGAATTTGCTTTTTGGGTGATGCAACATGTGAAATATCCGGAGGATGCAAAAAATGAAGGAGCCGGAGGAAGGCTTTTGGTATCTTATGAGCTTTCGAAAGAAGGCACTATTACTCAGGTTGAGATTATCGGAGGAGTTCATGCTTCCATAGATGCCGAGGTCTTGCGTGTCATAGAATCTTCACCCAAATGGGAAAAACCTGCCATGAAGGAAGGCATCCCGGTCAATGTCTCTTATGTGATGCCGATGATTTTCTCGTTAAGAGGTAATGACCGGGATAGCGCTAAAACCATAAAGGAATTGAAAGATCTAAAGAAACTTCAAGTTTTGGATGGTTTTATTGTAGTGGGTTATGGTAATCAATCCGATGTAAAACACGATGTTACAAAAATTCCCAAAGATGTACTTGTTATTGTCGATGGTAAGGAAGTCGAAGATCTTCAAGAACTCGATCCCGACGACATTGAAAGCATTGAAGTGTTGAAAGATGCTGCAGCCATAGAAAAATATGGAGAAAAAGGCAGAAAAGGTGTGATCATTGTTACTCGGAAATAATCTCAAAGGTTCTGATGCTAAGAATCTCCGGGATTTTTTACCTTTGAACATGCAAAAAATCCTTACATCATTATTATTGCTGTTGGCTGTTGCCTGCAGCAATTTTTCTTCCATAGAGAAACACCGCATAGGCAAACCCGTTGACTCGGAAAAGATCATGCCCCTTTTCACCAACCAGGTGCCGGAAGAATTGCGGTTCCTGCATTTGAAGGCCGGGCCCCTCAATCGCAGGAATATGAAAACAAAAGCCTATGCCACGTTAAAAGCCCGGATGCTGACAACGGTTTGTGATACCACCAATCCCGGCGTAGGGATCGCGGCACCCCAGGTAGGGATCAGCAAACAGATCATTGCCGTGCAACGTCTGGACAAGGAAGGAGAGCCTTTTGAGTTTTACGTCAATCCGGTGATAGAAACGTACGGTGAAGAGAAAAAGTGGGGATGGGAAGGTTGCCTCTCGGTCCCCGGAGAAAGAGATACCGTGCTGCGTTCCACACAGGTGATGATCGCCTATAGAGACCAGGATTCCTGGCAGATAGTCCGGGATTCGGTTTCAGGATTTACAGCCATTATTTTTCAGCACGAGATCGATCACCTGAACGGGAAGCTTTATATTGATTGATATTGTCCACCATCATGGCCACCAGGCGCTTCCGTGCTTCTATGGAAGCCCACCCTATGTGCGGTGTCAGGAATAGTTTTGACCGGTCTTTTACCTTGTAATAACAATGATCCGCGGGGAGTGGCTCGGCACTGAAAACGTCCATTCCTGCTCCGGCCAGCCGGTTTTCGTTCAGTGCATCGGCCAGTGCACATTCATCTACGATGGCCCCTCGGCCCATGTTGAAAAGATAGGCCGAGGCCTTCATCTTTTCCAACTCGGCTTTTCTGATCAACCCGCGCGTCTTTGCGTTGAGGGGAGAATGAATGCTCACCAAATCCGAGGTGCGCAACAACTCATCCAGTTCAACGCGCCGGTATTGCCCGCCGGCACGGTCTTTCCCCGAGGAAGAATAATACACCACGTTCATGCCGAAAGCCGAGGCAATGGCCGCCACTTTCCGCCCAATGGTGCCCATACCGATGATCCCTATCCGCTTGCCGTTGAGTTCGTGGAAATACCTACCCCCGAAATGGGTGGGCAGCCCGCTTTCCGAGTAGGCCTTTGAATGTGCAAACTGGTTGAAATACGGTCCCTGTTGCACACATGAGAGAATGTGCAAAAAAGTGGTCTGCGCCACACTGTCGGTGGAATACCCGGCCACGTTCATCACTGTGATCCCTGCCTTGGCTGCATACTCCAGGTCAATGATATCCATACCGGTGGCCGCCACACAGATCAGCCCCAGGTTTTTGGCCGTTTGCATGTGCTCACTCCCGATCTTCACTTTGTTCACCAGCACAACATCCGCCTCTGTAATGCGCGGGATCACTTCCTGCGGAAGGGTATTGTAATATACGGTTAACGTACCGAATTGTTCAAATGGGCTCAGATCGATGTCATCCCCCATGGTAGCAGCGTCCAGGAATACCAGTTTCATACGGCAAATTTAGAGAATCTCAGAGATTCTGCGCAACTCTGCTTTGAAGAGAATCGTAATACGTTGTTTATCTGCTAATTGAAACTATTGGAGTGGATTTTTTGCGCAGAATCTCTGAGATTCCCTAAATTGCAACCATGAAAAAGTGGCTATTGCTTATTGGTATTATTCTGTTTGTTTCTTGCAGCAGTGAACCCGTACTGGATATAACAGGCGGTAAGGTGCAGGGTGTGGAAACGGATATCCCCGGTATATATGTATTTAAGGGTATTCCTTACGCAGCACCTCCGGTAGGGGATTTGCGCTGGAAAGAACCGCAGCCTGTGGTTCCGTGGGATGGGGTCTTGTTGGCCCATACATTCGGTCCTGCCGCCCCGCAGTCCGATAAAGTAAGCGGAAAGCCCGGTGTGGGGATCGATTATATAAAAGAGTTTTATGCCGCCGGGGATCCTTTGCGCAGCGAGGATTGCCTGTACCTGAACGTGTGGACTCCTGCTCCCGGAAAGACCCGGAAAAAACTGCCGGTGGCCCTGTGGATACACGGCGGGGCCTATATGCAGGGATTCGGTCATGAGATAGAGTTTGACGGGTTGGAATACGCCAAAAGGGACGTGATCCTGGTGACAATAAATTACAGGCTTGGGCTTTTGGGCTACCTGGCTCATCCTTTACTGACGCAGGAAAGTCCTAACAATTCTTCAGGGAATTACGGGCTGCTGGACCAGATAGCTGCTTTGGACTGGGTAATAGCAAATATTGAGCAATTCGGAGGAGATCCCCACAATATTACGGTTTTCGGGCAATCTGCAGGAGCAGGAAGCGTTCAGGCCATGGTTACCTCTCCCTTGAGCCGGAATAAGATGCAACGCGCTATCATTCAGAGTGGCGGAGGGTTGAACGGTCTGAGTACGACTCCGTTCATTCCCCAGATGGAACAGGTAGGACAGGCATTGTTTACCGATACGGATATCAATACTTTGGAACAGATGAGGGCCATGACCTTTGAAGAATTGCAACAATTGTTCACCGGATGGATGATCAAAAACAAACGGTTTATGATGCTCCGTCCCAATATTGACCAGTACGTCCTGGTGGAGGAATTCAGTAAGGCAGCCATGGAAGGAGGAATTGCTGACATTCCGTTTATGATAGGAGGGTGCAAGGACGATATGAGCCCTGTCATGACCGGTCAGTCGCTCTACGATCTGAGTATAGCGTTGGAATACCGGGGCAGGCGTCCGGCCTACATTTACCGCTTTGACCGGGAATTGCCCGGGGACGATAACGGGGCGTTCCACTCGGCCGAGCTGTGGTACGTTTTTGGCACGCTGGACCGTGCCTGGCGGCCTTTTACAGCGGAGGACCGCGTGCTGAGCCACCGGATGATCGATCACTGGACGGCCTTTATGAAAAACGGAGATCCCAACGCGGAAGGACTTCCACGCTGGGATCCGTATACCTCGGCAAATCCTGCCCGGATGCATTTCGATCTTTAAGATCTTACGGGCGGTTGGGCTGCTCCCATTTGTGGGTTTGGCTGCAGCGGATCATCAGACTCTGATCGCCAATACCTATCTTAAAATCGCCTTCTTCCAGCACCCATTTTCCGTCCTGTCCCACAAAGGCCAGGTCTTGTGCCGGAATAGTCAGTGTGACGGTTTTTGTTTCACCCGGTTTCAGGGATACCTTGTCAAAAGCCCGCAGACGCCTGTTGTCCGGCATCAGGGAAGCGTATAGATCTGAAGAATAGAGTAATACACTTTCTTTGCCGGCCACTTCACCTGTATTTTTCACATCTATGGTAAAGGTCAGCTCATCCCCGGCGATAAAGGAGGTTTTATCTGTCTTCAGGTTGGAATATGCAAAGGTCGTATAGCTGAGTCCGTACCCGAAAGGCCACTGGATATGTGTATTGGCAAAATAGTCGTAGGGTCCGTCAATGGGAGAGCGTGCTTCACACACTTTGTAATCGTAGGTAGTGTACCCGTTGGGACCGCTGGGATAGGTGAAAGACATCCGGCCGCTGAAATTCACCTCTCCGGAAAGCAGGTTGGCCAGGGCATCTCCGCCGTAATTGCCCGGAAGCATTACGTTCACTATGCCTTTTGCCATCGGGACCAGGTCGGCGATGACCCGGGGACGGCCCTGGTTCAGAATCAGGATCACCGGTTTCCCGGTAGCGGCCAGTGCTTTTACCAGGTCGGTCTGGTTCTGTGAGATATGCAGATCGTTGATATTGCCGGTCGTTTCGCAATAGGAATTTTCCCCTATGCAAACCATGATGTAATCAGCCCCGGTCGCTGCAGCTACTGCCTTTTCAATTTCCGGTTCGTGCTCCATGGTCCAGAATCCCTGCTCGTTGTACAACACACCCGGTTCGTAAATAATGTTCCCGCTTCCGAATTCGTTTTGAATGGCTTCCAGGATGGTGTTGAATTGTTCTGTGAAACGGTCTGTCCCGCTTCCCTGCCAGGTATAGCTCCAGCCGCCGTTCAGTCCCCGCATGGTGTGGGCATTGGGCCCGGCTATCAGGATCTTTTTGCCTTTGGGCAGCGGAAGGATTCCTTCTTCATTTTTCAGCAGCACAATGGATTCCTGGGCCGCTTCCAGCGAGAGGGCTGCAAATGCAGGATCGCCAAAGCGGGGGTAATCCTCTATCACGGTGTAAGGAGTATCGAACAAGCCCAGGCGGAATTTCAGACGCAGGATACGCCGTACGGCATCGTCAATGCGGCTCATGGGTACCTGGCCTTCCTCTACCAGTTCTTTCAGGTCAATGCAGAACTGCCAGCTGGAAGGCACCATGGCCATGTCGATGCCCGCGTTGATGGCCATTTTGACTGCCTCTTTGTAGGACGAAGCAATCCGGTCGCGTTCGTGCAGGCTGGTAATATCGGCCCAGTCCGTAACGATCATCCCGTCCCAGCCCAGGTCTTCCTTGACCCATTGGGTCAGCAGGATGGGATTGGCTACGCCGTTCACCCCGTTGA
Source organism: Bacteroidales bacterium (assembly GCA_011620605.1). Classification (GTDB taxonomy): domain Bacteria; phylum Bacteroidota; class Bacteroidia; order Bacteroidales; family UBA932; genus DMER64. The sequence continues at coordinate 20,957 of WOYW01000007.1, forward strand.
TGGTGGAGGAGTTGGTCATGATGGACAGCGCTCCGCTGCGCAATGCCTCCAGGAACGGGGCAAACTGCTTTTCGCGCATATCCTGGTCGTTGATGATGGCCTGGGTGCGGTCTAGCCCGTTGAAGGGCACTCCGTAGCCCATGTAATGTTTCAGACAGGCCGAGATGTTGTCTTTGCCTATGCGGTTGGGATCTGCTCCCTGCATGCCCAGTATGACTTCCCTTCCGATTTCCGAAGCCAGGAGGGGATCTTCTCCGTAACCTTCCCAGAAGCGCGGCCAGGCCGGCTGGCGGCCCATGTCCAGCACCGGGTTGAACGACCAGTGAATGCCTCCGGCCCGTGTTTCGTAAGCGGTAACCTCACCGGTACGGCGGGCCAGATCCCGGTTGAAGGTAGCTGCCATATTGACCCCCTGCGGGAACAGCGTGCCGTCCGAGATATAGGTAGATCCGTGGATCTGGTCTATTCCATACAAACAAGGAATGCCAATGGCTTCCAGGGACTTGTCCTGGATGGTTTTCATGATGTGATTCCATTGTTTGACGCTCTGGGCTGTTGTATAGGGTGTATTGAGTATAGAACCGACTTTATATTTGACAAAAACAGAGTCCATGATGGCCGGATCAAATTCAACGCCCTTCTTCATCTGGATCTGTTGCTGAAGTTGATAAAATTTGAATCCGTTCTGACGCAGTTTGTCCTTGTTGGCCAGATCGGCTGCATCGTATTCGTTTTCCAGTCCGTGCTCTTTGATCAATACTTCCAGGTCCTCCTGGGAAAGTGAGATCAATTTCATCATTTGGGCTTGCATGTTGGGTAGCAGCAGGTTGATATCCAGCTGCGTCATCTGCCCGACCTTTTCGGTCAAAGTCATTTTGGAAAGGATCTTGTCAATTTGTTGCTCCATTTGGGGATCCTGCGGGATCACCGGAATGTTCTGTGCGTTTGCTCCCGGCATGTTTGCCATACAGCAAAGGACCAGGATTATTGAAGTGATGATGTGCTTTTTCATGGGGATAAAGATAATCATCTTCAAGATACCGCGCCACTTCAACGAAGGTAAAATCACAACCGGCAGTATATCTGACGATTGCATTTTTCTTAAAAAGGCTGTGGCGCGGTATCTTGAAGATGATCTGCCGCCTGCAGGATCTTGTTTTTCAGCAGGGGCTCGTAATCGGGGTGTTCCTGCAGGAAGGCAGCCACGATGTCAGCGGCGGCGCGGGAGTTGTGCCCACCCAGGCAGGCCGAGATCCAGGAGGTGGGGAAAAAGATGTCCCCGGTCTGTTGCACTTCCTCCAACCCGTCAAGTGCCGGACGAATGTATTTCTGAGCATGTTCCTGTCGCAGGAAATGGTTCAGGTAACCTAAAGCCGAGATGACCCAGGGTTCGGTGCTCCGGTTTTCAACTTCAAGGAGCGATTCGAAAAAGGCGTCCCGTGCCGAAGGGTCCGGATCCACGGCTTGCACTATGAAAGCAAAGGCTTTCCGGCGGTCGGGGTTGGTGATGCGTTCCAGTTGTTTTTCCTTAATGTAGGATGCTTTTTTGGGCAGGCGGATCATCAGCTGGTAAGCGAGTGAGGTCATTTCCGTTTCTGCGAAAGGAAGTTCGTCGAATGATTTGCCGCTATCCCATTGCTCAAACAGTTGCTGAGTGATCAGGGAATCGGTAAAGAGCCCGGCAAGGGTGCGGTAGGCCAGCAGGCGGTATTCTTTGTCTTCCTGCATATCGGCAGCGGTTTTAAGTAAAAATGTTTCTGTACGGCTGTCTTTTTCAGTGGTATAACGCAGGGTGGCATCCGCCAGGTATGAAAGGGCGGAATTTCGCACCAGGTTGTTGGTCTCGGCAGGGAGGTAACGGATTAGGGCGAGGGTAAAAGCATCGCCGGAAAGGTTCCCGGCCAGCATATTCTCGTATAAGGTCATCAATAGGGAAAGCCGTGTCTCTTCCGCCTCAAAACGAGCCAGGTTGTGCAATATGTATTCCAGGCTCAGGCTGTCGGGCAGGAACATGCCGTAAGCCAGACCGTCGGTATTGGGAAGGATACATTTCATGCCGGGGGGAACGGGCGTCTTTGCCTCGGCAAGTTCCAGGTCAAGGGTAATGATCCGGTTCCGGATCCCGTTCAATTTCTGCTCCCTGTCGGTCAGGGAAAAGGTGATCTTTTGCGGCCAGAGGAGGCCCCGGCCCAGCGGATCGGTTTGCGTAACAACCAGGGAATCGTTTGAAATACAGGCGCGTATATGTGGCATTCCCCGGCTGTGGATCCACACCCGGCTCCAGCTTTCCAGGTTTTCCGGGGTCTCACGGTCCAGGATGGAGATCAAATCTTCCCAGGTGGCGTTGCCGTAAGCGAATTGCTGCAAATAGGTACGGATACCTTTGCGGAAGGCTTCAGGACCCATCCGTTCAACCAGCATGTTCATTACAATAGGGGCTTTGTCGTAGATGATATTCCCGTATATCAGGCCGGCTTTGGCCAGGTTGTCCAGGGGCTGCTTGATGGCGTTGGTACCGGTGGTCCGGTCCACGGCGTACGAAGCTGCGTAAAAAGCGCGCAGATCGTTCAGGCGGTGGTTGATGCCGGGAAACTGCGGACGGATCATTTGGGCGGCAAAATAATTGGCAAACACTTCTTTGGTCCAGACATCGTCAAACCAGTCCATGGTCACGTAATCCCCAAACCACATGTGTGCCGTTTCGTGTGCTATGAGCGACATGCGGCCCAGTTGCTCCCCGGTGGTGGGGTGTTCTCCCAGGAACATGCGGCGGTCGTTGTACAACGTGGCCCCGGTGTGTTCCATGCCCCCGTACTGGAAACCGGGCAGGATTATGAAGTCGTATTTGGCAAACGGGTAGGGGATCCAGGTGTATTCTTCCAGCCATTCCAGCGAGGCGAACACCTGGTCAAAGATGATCCCGGTCTGGGCGATCTTCAGCGGGTCGGTTTCCCTGTGGTAAAGCGATATGCTGCGCCCGTTGCGGGTCTGGGTCACCTGTTGGAATTCCCCGGTCACAAACGAGAACAGGTAGGTGCTCAGGGGCTCGGTGGTTCCGAACCGGATGGTTTTGCGCTTGTTGTCAACGGAAGCTTCATTCGGTGCGGTGTTGGATATGGCCACCCAGTGTTCGGGAACTTCCAGGGTCAGGGTGTAGGCCGCTTTCAGGTTGGGCTGATCAAAACAGGGGAACAACGTCCGGGCCCTGTCCGGGACCAGCAGCGTGTACAGGAATTCTTCGTTCCGGTTTAAGGATTGTTCTCCGGCGCGGAAATCAATGGCTATGGTGTTCGTATCCTTTTTGAAATACCTGCGGGGCAGGACAATATGTTCATTCGTAAAACGGGATTGTGCCACCCGGCCGTTCACCTGTATAGATTTTACGGAGGCAGGGTTTTCCTTGAAATCCAGAATGATCTGCCGAGGCCTTTCCAGATTGAAACTGATAGTCTGGGCCGCGCGGATGGGAGCCTTCGGATCCTCCGGCAGATTGAAAAAAAGCTCATATCCGAGTCCGGAAACGGCCTCCTTTCGTTCCCGAGCCAGCTGCAGACTCACCCCGGGTTCGGGGCCCGAGCAACCCAGGAAGGCAAGGATCAGTGGGATTATTGTGAATTTGCGCATGTATAAAGGTAAAAATCTCAGAGATTCTGAGCAAGTCTAAATGGTATCAAAATACAATTAGATGAATATCAGTGTTATGCATTATACCAACGAATGTTGTTGCGCAGAATCTCTGAGATTTTTACCTTTAGGGTCGGGAGCGTGCTGCCCAAGATGCTGGTCTGGGGGATCCTGGGTATGCTGATCGTGCTGATGTTTGCCGTATTCTCGGGAGGCGTGGACAGTGCTGCCTCGCAAGGATTGCTGATCTCTGAGTGCAGCGATACCTGCCCGCAGGTGGTGCAATTCATTTCCAGGTTGCGCCGGGCGCTGTTCATCTCGGCAATCATGAATTTGACTTTCGGGCCGGTGTTCATGGCGGCGCACCGCATTACCGATGTGTATATTGACAAGCGCTTTTCGGGGGAAAAGGTGACCTTTGCCGAGGTTATTCCCGGGATTGACTGGGGGCGCTTCATCAAGGAGATCGTGGAGGTGACCATTCCGGTATTCTGGATCCCGGCACATACCATCACGTTCCTGCTGCCAGGCCAGTACAGGGTGCTTTTTGCCGCCTCGTTGTCCATTGTGCTGGGGCTGATCCTGTCTTTTGCAAAAATGAGGAATCTGAAAATTTCAAATACAAAACCATAAACCATGCGCTGCTTACTGTCAATTATTTTAGTTACTGTCCACCTCGGGCTATTTGCTCAGAATGTGAACAAACAGAATTTTCCGGAAAAGAAAAACTTTAACCGGGTAGAGATGGCATTGCCACAGGTGAACGGATATACGGTGTTGAGGTGCGACTTTCACACTCATACGGTATTTTCGGACGGCCTGGTCTGGCCGACTTACCGGGTAGGAGAAGCCTGGATACAGGGGCTGGATGTGCTGGCCATTACCGATCATATTGAATACCGTCCCTTTAAGGAATATGTGAGCGGAGATTTGAATACTTCCTACGAGCTGGCCTTACCGATGGCAAGGGAGTATGGCATCATGCTTATCAGAGGGACCGAGGTTACCCGCAAGCAAGGCGTAATAGGTCATTTCAATGCCCTTTTCATACAAGATGCCAATGATATTGAGCAGCCCGATCCGGAAAAAGCCTTGCAGGCAGCTTATGACCAGGGCGCTTTCATCATGTACAACCATCCTGCCTGGGCGCTGGATACCTGTTTGCTTACGGAATTTCAGCAGGACATTATAGACAAAGGACTTGTCCGAGGCATAGAAGTGTTCAACAATGACGAGTTTTATCCCAGGGCGCTTTCATGGAGCCGGGATCAGAAGCTGACCGTATTTGCTTCTTCCGATGTTCATGCGACCATGACCGATGTACTGGAAGCTCATTTTCCTGACGGAACCGGGACAATGTTCCGTCCCATGACTTTAGTGTTCGTAAAAGAGAAGACTCAGGAAGGGGTTCGGGAAGCCCTGGATGGCAGGCGCACCCTGGCATATTTTTATGGTAACGTGGCCGGCGAAGAACAGTGGCTCAAATCGCTGTTCCTGGCCTCGGTCAAACTGGAAAAAGTCTCTGAAAAAGGAAAATCAGCCTCTTACAAAATGACCAACCTTTCCGGTATCCAATATAAATTCACCATAGGCGATGCCCAATACATTCTGGATGCAGGATCCTCCATACACATCACCCTGCCTGTGAACAAGCGGGAAGTATCGATGCACGTTCTGAACATGCATTACTACGAAGGCAAACACCCGGTGGTGAGTATGGTGCTTTAAATGGAGTTGAGTTTGACTGCGCCACAGACCTCCTTTTTTGCGCCACAGACTCGCACTACTGCGCTACAGATCCGCATTACTGCGCCAGAAACCCCCTTGACTGCGCCACAGACCCCACTTAAGTGCGCCCGAAATGGAGTTTGACTGCGCAAGAATCTCAAGCTGATCTACAAAGCGTTGTAAAACAGCATGTTGTGTTTTGGACGTTTTCGTTGGCGCAGTCAAACTCCATTTGAACAGCGTTTACGGCCCAAAGCTCGGCCAAAAACTCTTCTTTTAATGGGAGTATGTATTGGGGGAACAATGAATCGCACAATTTTTACGCATATTACCCCTATAACTCGGCATATGCAGGAAATCAGACAGCCGTACCCATTTCCCTACCCTGGGCACAGACTCAGTCTGCCGCCGGAAATTCGGACCATCTTGGATCACTGGATTTTATGGTGGCAACTCCTCTTACGGTAGCCAATGGTGGGGCAGTGGACCTGACATTCAATCATTTGTTTAGCATGATAGAGTTCCAGGTAGTAGGGAGTGGAACATTGACCCAGGTTAGCCTAAGCGGGGCCTATCCCCTGGCATGTGAAGGAACTATTGACCTGACACAAGATCCGGATCCAAATTTTTACAATATAACAACGAGCGGGACCACCAAAAACGTAACAGTTACCCTGAGTACACCGGTTACGCTTAATTCAACTGAGCCCGTAAGCGTTTACATGATGGTGCTGCCCGGTATACAAGACCCTATTATGAAGATAGCCATTACAACTGACGGGGTATGGAAAGAAATGGAGAAAGAGACTCTTTATGTTTTACACGGTTTTACTCGTGTTTTATATGAACCGGGTTTTGCACGGGGTAAAAAATATGTGGTTTCACTGGATACTGCGGATGAAGGGTGGAGCAATGAGTTTACCGATTCCAGGGATGAAGCAGCTTACAACTACAGAATGATTGGTACTCAGGTGTGGATGACAGAGAACCTGGCGTATTTGCCTACGGTTGTCCCCTCGGACATAGGCTCAGATGCAGCGCCGAGATATTACGTTTACAGTTACGAAGGAGACAATATTAATACCGCGAAAATGTATAATGAATACATCTTTTATGGAGTATTGTACAACTGGCCGGCTGCCATGGATCTGTCAACCAGCAGCAGTGCAAATCCCAGTGGTGTACAAGGAGCTTGTCCTGAAGGCTGGCACCTGCCCAGTGATGCCGAGTGGACAACACTTACTACTTATCTTGGAGGAGAGTTTGTTGCCGGCGGTAAGATGAAAGAAACAGGGACAACACATTGGAATGATCCAAACTCAGGAGCAACCAATGAAAGTGGTTTTTCAGGCCGTCCCGGAGGATTCCGTTCCTACAGTGGATCATTTATCGAGATAGGCAACTACGGCTATTGGTGGAGTTCTACGGAGGGCACTTCAAATACTAATGCCTGGAGACGATACCTCTGTTACAATAACGGACAAGTTGACAGGCTCTACAGCTCCAATACAATACAATCAATAGAATAGGTATGTCTGTTCATTGTGTAAGGGATTAAGTGTGTGTTCAAATGGAGTTTGACTGCGCCACAGACCACACTTAAGTGCGCCCGAAATGGAGTTTGACTGCGCAAGAATCTCAAGCTGATCTACAAAGCGTTGTAAAACAGCATGTTGTGTTTTGGACGTTTTCGTTGGCGCAGTCAAACTCCATTTGAGGTGCTTTCTATTTTAAAAAATGGGGACGCTGGGGGGACGCGAAAAGAGAATGAAAAAACCAAATTACTGAAATTCAATAATTTGGCTTGAGTAAACGTGCCCAGGACAAGACTCGAACTTGCACACCGTAACCGGCACCACCCCCTCAAAGTGGCGTGTCTACCAATTCCACCACCTGGGCAATTTGCGCGGCAAATATAAGACAAATTTCCTTATTCTTCCTATATTTGTTGGATAAAAATTTGACTATGGACACGCACACAACACTTCAACGCAGGGCTGTAGAAATGGCGGCAAAACTCCGTAAAGAGGGAGCAGATAAACCGGCACCGGAAGAATCTTTCAGTTTGTTTAAACACAAAGGGGACATGATCTATCTGGTAGGCGATATCGAATCCAGAGAAGTTAACCTGGATAAAGATTACCATATACAGAAAGTAATGCTTTCCGCTATGCGTAAGAACCTGGTATCGTGTGTTCAGGAAGTATCCGAGGGAGGGCCTTTTGAGGCGTTGCTCCGTGCAGCCATGCCTGCTGAACTGGGTTTTGATATCACAACGGATTCCGAGATCCCGGAAGAAAAATTCCTTTTTGAGGATCCCGGCACGTGTGCCGTCGTTACGGTTCCCATAGATAAAGATGAGGAACTTGTACAATTTCTGTTCGACAACCAGGTCACGGTAATGACACTGGGCCACGTAACCAAGGGAGATATTCGCATAGATGACCAATCCTACGGAAATATCCGCCAGATATGATCTGACCAACAGGATCTTCAACGCCATCGCCCGACGCTACGACAGAACCAACTGCATCCTTTCGTTTGGTTTTAACGCAATGTGGCACAAAAAACTCATAGGCGAAGTGAGGAAAGTCCCAAATGGCAATATCCTGGATCTGGCCTGCGGAACGGGGACCCTTACCAAAAAACTGGCACGCCTGCAAAGCGTGAAGATCACCGGTCTGGACCCCTCGGCAAATATGCTGTCCGTGGCCAAAAAGCGGCTCGGCACAAAGGAAAACATAGTTTTTGTGAAGGGATATGCCGAGTCTCTTCCGTTCTCCGAAGGATCTTTCGCTGTGGTAACGGTTTCCTACGGGATCAGGAATTTTGCCGATATGGATGCTTCGTTCCGTCAAATACTCAAAGTGCTGGAGCCGGGCGGCAGGCTTTTTATCCTGGAGTTTTCGCTAAAAGCGGAAAACCCGGCAAAATATGCGTTCCAAATGTTTTACATTCACCGGATGCTCCCGCTGCTGGGCTGGATGAGTACCGGAGAAAAAAGTGCCTATACGTATTTGAGGGACTCTGTGGAATCGTTTCCCCGGACGCAGGAAATCTGCCACCGGATGGAGCAGGCGGGTTATCATGAGGTCACATACAAGAGGCTCACTCCCGGAGTGGCCGTTTTGTTTACTGGGGTTAAATAAGGATTATGATTGATTTCAGCTTCAGTTCATTCTTCAGTCTTATGCTTTACCTTTTCTATTTGGGGTTGGCGCTGTACTTCATTTATGACCTGATCTTTAAAAGACACAATCCCGTAAAATCACTCTCCTGGATCGTGGTCATGCTTATGCTGCCCTACATTGGTCTGATACTGTACATTTACGTGGGAAGGGATTACAGACGTACAAAAATTTACAGCCGGAAAGGATTGCATGACGAACGGCTGAAAAAAGAACTGAGCGCCCAACAGGTAGAACAACTCAACGCCAATCGGGGCGAGTTACCGAAACCGATCGCATCTCACAAAAAGATCGTATTGTTGGCACTGAACAACAGCCGGAGCATACTGACCGAACACAACAGAACCCGGTTGTACTTTACCGGAAAAGAAGCCCTGGAAGCCATGTACAAAAGCGCTGAAGGTGCAAAACAACACATTCACCTGCAGTCCTTTATCATAGAAAACGATTCGGTAGGGACACAGTGGAAAAATCTGCTGATAAAAAAAGCCAAAGAAGAAGTGGACGTATGTGTCATTTACGATGATTTTGGCAGCTGGCATTTGCCCCGTTCCTTTAAAAATCAAATGCTGGAGGCAGGAGTGCACATACAGCCCTTCGGAAAAGTAAGGTTCACCGGGATGCGTACTATGATCAATTACCGGAATCACCGCAAGCTTTTAATAGTGGACGGTGTGGAAGGATTCCTGGGTGGTGTCAACATTGCCGACAGGTATTACGATGGCGGGAACAGCCTGGAATGGCACGATACACATATGCGCATAGAAGGAGAAGCGGTAAGGCAACTGGAGTCCAGTTTCCTGATGGACTGGTTCTTCATAACTCACAAAAACCTTAGAAGAAGGAAACCTTACAGTTATCGGCTTCCCCCTATGCAGGAAGATACAGTCCATGAAACCTGTTACATCCAGATAGTCAGTTCAGGACCTGACAGCGACTGGGCAGACATCATGCAGCTATACCTCACATTCATTACAGAAGCCAAAGAACGCATCAGCATAACCACTCCGTATTTTATTCCCAATGAATCCATACTCAACGCCCTGCGCACGGCAGCCCTGGGTGGTGTAGAAGTACGCCTGATGCTGCCCCAGGAAGCCGACAGCCGCTTTGTTCACTACGCCAGCCTTTCCTACGTGAGTGAACTGCTGGAAGCAGGTGTTAAGGTATACCTTTACACAAAAGGCTTCATTCATTCCAAAACCATAAGCATAGACGGAAAAAGTTGTATAATAGGCTCGGCCAACCTGGACAACAGGAGCCTTGACGATCATTTTGAAGTTGGTGCCATAGTCTACAATCCGGCAGTCAGCGCAGAACTGGAAGACCAATTTGACCGCTACCTGGATGATTCCCTCCTGATATCCCCCAGAACATGGGAGAAAAGACCGGTACGACAAAAAGTGTCCGAGGCACTCACCCGCCTGTTAAGCCCATTGCTTTAAAACTTGCTCATAATACCGGAGATTTCTATATTTGTAACAGCATTTACTATATCATATGTTACTAAGTAAAAAAATGGGGGTTTATTTGAACCAGGCACATTTCCTGTTCAAACAATGCTTTCTTAGCGAACTGGTAGCCAATAACGTAGATCTCACCCCCGAGCAGTACCTGCTTATTGATCTGTTATGGGATGAAGGCTCCATGACGCAACAGGAGATCGCCGACCAGATGCAAAAGGATAAAAATTCCATTACAAAATTGGTTGACGGTCTCGAAAAAAAGGGCTATGTGGTGCGCGAAACCAATCCGAAGGATCGTCGTAAAAACCGTGTGATCGTAACCAAAACAGGTGAAGCAAAAAAACAGGAGATCACACGCATCGCCATTAATGCAGCAGATAACATTTTGGGCGGGATCCCTACAGAAGAATTGAACACTGTAGTGGAAGTACTGAACAAGCTCAACAAAAACATGAAAAAAATCTTGCAAAAAAGATAAGAATGAGTACAGAATACATATTGAAGAATTGTGCTACGGGAAGGCTTTTTGAAGATACGGGGTGGCTTTTGTCCGATCCACAGTGCGTGGATCCGTCTTTGATCAGGGCATTATACAAAAAGAAACAGATAGATTACGACAGGGAAGAAAACGGGTTGTATCGCTATGCAGACTGGATGCCGGTAAGAAGGATGCTCAAAGGTTCGGCAGCACCTGTGACCTATAAGAGCGAAGCCCTGGCAGGACATTTGGGGCTGAAAAAACTATACGTAACCTTCAGCGGTTATTGGCCTCAAAGAGGTGCCTTCATGAAAACCTGTTCTTTCAAAGAAACCGAGGCCTATTCCGTTTGTGCTCATATCCCTGAAAACGAAAAACGTACCATGATCGTGGCTTCGGCCGGAAACACGGCAAGAGCGTTTGCCAGGGTTTGTTCAGAGAACAAAATTCCTTTGTTGCTGTTTGTCCCATACGACAATCTGGATACGCTTTGGTTTGAAGACAGGTTGGATCCGTGCGTGAAACTTATCTGTTCTCCCTCCGGATCGGATTATTACGATGCCATTGAACTGAGCAATCGTTATTGTGAAGACAAAATCCATTTTTTTGCCGAGGGGGGGGCAAAGAACATCGCACGACGTGACGGTATGGGAACAACCGTCCTTTCTGCAACGACATTCATTGGAAGGATCCCTGATTATTATTTCCAGGCCGTAGGAAGCGGAACCGGGGCGATCGCTGCCTGGGAAGCCAACAAACGTTTGATAGAGGATGGTCGTTTTGGAAATACTGTCATGCGTCTGATTCCTTCACAAAATGCACCTTTTTTGCCGATTTATAAAGCCTGGAATTCCGCCGGAAGGGAATTGGAGATCATGAATGCTGGAGAGGCAAGGCAAAAATCGTCAAGTATTCGTGCCAAGGTCCTGGCCAATAGGAAGCCGCCTTACAGTATTCCCGGCGGATTGTACGATGCCTTGTCAGAAACAGGCGGGTATATGGATTATGCGACTAATGATGAACTGGAACGTGCAAAACGTTTGTTTGAAGAACTCGAAGGCATTGACATAGATCCGGCTGCAGGAGTCGCTACCGCCAGCCTGATAAAAAATGTCAGATCCGGGATCATTGATCCACAGGCAGTTATTATGCTCAATATTACAGGTGGCGGAGAGGAATTGTTCAAAAAAGAACACTCCGTAAAGTACATGAAACCCCTGGAGGATCTGTCCCTTTTGAGTGCGTAGGTTGAATTAGTTCTGTTGGCTATGTCCCAGTGGGGAATCAGGCTCGTTGGCCATCATCCGGAATTCCATTTTAGACACAAAGCGAGGGAAGAATTTTGCCATAAAAACCGTCAATTTTCCCAGAGGAGTTAAAACAACAGTGTCTTTTCTTTTAATGATGCCGTTCAACATGTGAATAGCCACACTTTGGGCCGACATCATTTTTTCTTCTGTCCGGGGTGTCTTTCCCTGCGAAGTGCCATCGGCAGTAAGTGCAGAGACGCGGACGTTGGAAGACGTAAATCCGGGTGCAAAGGTCATCACGTGCAATCCGTCGTATAAATGTTCGGTACGCAAGGTATCCAGGAACCCGTTCATGGCATATTTGGATGATGAGTACCCGGTTCTTGCAGGAAGCCCTTTAAAGCCTGCAATGGAAGTAACCCCCACAACTGAACCTTTGCTTTCCAGCAATCGGGGCAATGCGTATTTAGTACAATAGACGCATCCCCAAAAATTTACATCCATAAGCGTTTTAAGGACGGAAAGATCGACATCCCTGAATAAAGCCCGCATGGAAAGCCCTGCGTTGTTGACCAGGATGTCAATACGCCCAAAACGTTCCACTGTTTTTTCTATTAGTATTTTGCAATCCGATTCTCGGGAAACGTCGGTGATAACGGTTAATACGGGATTGTCTTTCAGTTCATCTTCCAGGGCTTTTAGCTTATCTCCGGAACGTGCTGCCAGTACAACAGAAGCTCCGGCCTGTGAAAAAATACGGGCGCATTCCAGTCCGATGCCTGAAGATGCGCCTGTGATTATTGCCACTTTGCCCTGTAAGGTCTTTTTCATGGTTATTCAACAGCCATGTTCTTGATCTCGTTCCCTTTATACTTGCCCGCCTTCAATTTTTCCTGGATTTCACGGAACGCATTAAGCGTGTATTCAACATGTTCCAGGGAGTGCATGGCTGTTGGAATGAGCCTGTACATGATAACATCCCGGGGAACAACCGGGTATACGACCACGGAACAGAATATCTTGTAATTTTCCCTCAGATCTATCAGGATATTGGTGGCTTCAACCAGTTCCCCTTTCAAAAAAACAGGCGTTACACAAGCCTCTGCAGCTCCTATGTCAAAGCCGTTTTTTCTCAAACCGTCCTGAAGCGTTCTTGTGATAAGCCATAATTTTTCCCGTAATTCGGGTTGTGTGCGGATCATTTCCAAACGTTTCAACAACCCTTCCACCATGGCCATAGGCAGGCTTTTGGCATATATCTGGGAACGCAGGTTGTACCTTAAATAATTGATAATATTGGCAGGACCGGCAACAAAGCCCCCGATCCCGGCCATGGATTTGGCAAAGGCCCCAAAATAGAGGTCTACTTCATCTATAACGTTAAAATGTTCGGAGGTCCCGCGTCCGTTTTCACCCATAACTCCAAACCCGTGGGCATCGTCTATCAAAATACGGAAATTGTATTTCTTTTTGAGTGAAACTATCTGATCCAGAAATCCCAACGCCCCGGTCATACCGTATACACCTTCCGTAATGAGCAGGATGCCGCCACCGGTCTTTTCTGTAAGACGGGTGGCACGTTCCAGGGCTTTGTCGCATTTTTCCAGATTATTGTGGGGATATACGATTCTCTGTCCCATGTGAAGACGCATACCGTCCATGATGCAGGCGTGGGCCTGTGAATCATAGACCACTACATCGCGCCGGTTCAGCAGGGCATCAATGGTAGAAACCATTCCCTGGTATCCGAAATTGAAAAGAAAGGCATCTTCTTTTTTTTCGAAATCTGCCAGTTCCCGCTCCAGCTTTTCGTGCAGGGAGGTGTGTCCACTCATCATACGGGCACCCATGGGGTAAGCCAGGCCCCACCTTTCGGCTCCGGCCGCATCGGCTTTCCTGACCTCGGGATGATTGGCAAGTCCAAGGTAATTGTTGAATGTCCAGGCAAGCATTTTTTTGCCCTGGAACATCATGTAGGGTTCAATGGGACCCTCCAGCTTGGGGAACATGAAATATCCGTGCGCTTTTCTTCGGTATTGGCCTAAAGGGCCGCCTTCGTCTTTTTTGATCCTCTCAAAAATATCCATAATAATTATGCGTCTATGTTTGCGTATTTGGCATGTTGTTCTATGAATTCCCTGCGAGGAGGCACTTCGTCTCCCATCAACATAGAGAAAATGCGGTCAGCTTCAACAGCATTGTCTATGGTGATCTGGCGCAGTATGCGGTTTTCCGGATTCATGGTAGTATCCCACAACTGGACAGCGTCCATTTCACCCAGACCTTTGTAGCGCTGTACGGAAACGGTACTTTCTTTTCCTTTTCCCAATTCTTCAACGGCAGCATGTCGTTGATCTTCCGTCCAGCAATAACGTTCTTCTTTGCCTCGTTTGACAAGATAGAGCGGGGGAGAGGCTATATAGACATGGCCTCCCTGGATAAGATCAGGCATGTGGCGGAAAAAGAAAGTCAGCAACAGGGTGTCAATGTGGCTTCCGTCCACATCGGCATCCGTCATAATAATAACACGATGATACCTGAGTTTGCTCATATTAAGAGCTTTACTGTCTTCTTCCGTGCCGCGGGTCACTCCGAATGCGGTATAAATATTGCGTATTTCTTCGTTCTCAAAAACACGGTGTTCCTGGGCTTTTTCCACGTTCAGGATCTTACCCCGTAAAGGCAGGATGGCCTGGAAAGAACGGTCACGGCCACTTTTGGCCGTACCGCCTGCAGAATCCCCCTCCACCAGGAAGATCTCACTCTTTTCAGGATCCCTGTTGGAACAGTCGGCCAGTTTTCCGGGCAGTCCGGCACCGGACATCACGGTTTTGCGCTGTACCAGTTCCCGGGCCTTACGTGCTGCATGACGAGCCGTAGCCGCCATGATGACCTTTTCCACAATGGTTTTTGCATCTTTGGGATTCTCTTCCAGGTAATTCTCCAAAGCAGTGCTTACGGACTGGGAAACGGCAGCCATGACTTCACTGTTGCCGAGTTTGGTCTTTGTCTGACCTTCAAACTGCGGTTCGTTGACCTTTACCGATATGATGGCCGTCAATCCTTCCCGGAAATCGGCGGGGTCTATGTCAAATTTCAGTTTGCTGAGCATACCGCTTTTTTCGGCGTAATTTTTAAGGGTTGTGGTAAGTCCCCTGCGGAATCCGGTCAGGTGGGTGCCTCCTTCTATGGTGTTGATATTATTAACGTAAGAGTGAATGTTTTCCGAAAATCCCGTGTTGTATTGCATGGCAATTTCTATTGGGATGTTGGCTTTGTTCGTTTCCAGGTAGATAGGTGTTTCCGTAAGAGGATCACGTGTTTTGTCAAGAAATTTTACAAAATCAAGTAACCCGGTTTCCGAGTAAAATTCGTCTTTCCGGAATCCTTTCCTGACAGCGTTTTCTTCGTCTATTTCTTCGGTAAACACATCTTCTTCTGCATTTTCCCGATGATCTTCTATGGTAAGACGGACCCCTTTGTTCAGGAAAGCCAGCTCACGAAGTCTTGTCGAGAGAATGTCATAGCTATATTCGGTACTTAAAGTAAAGATATCTTTGTCCGGGACAAAATGGATCACAGTCCCGGTATCGTCACTATCGCCAATGATCTCTATGGGAGCCTGGGGAACGCCCCGGGAAAATTCCTGTCTGAATATTTTGCCTTCCCGGTGTATAGTAGCCACCAGTTTGTAGGACAGGGCATTGACACAGGAAAGACCCACACCGTGCAAACCTCCCGAAACTTTATAGGAGTCTTTGGAAAATTTACCACCGGCATGCAAAACGGTCAGTACCACTTCAAGGGCAGACCTTTTTTCTTTTTCGTGTATACCTGTTGGAATACCACGACCGTTATCGGTAACGGTTATACTGTTGTCGGTATTGATAACTACTTTTATCTGGTCACAATAACCGGCCAGCGCCTCGTCTATGGAATTGTCCACCACTTCATAAACCAGGTGGTGTAATCCCCTTGATCCTATGTCCCCAATGTACATGGAAGGACGTTTCCTGACAGCTTCCAGTCCTTCAAGGACCTGGATGCTCTCTGCAGAATACTGATTCTCTTTGCTCACTTTTTCATGCTTTGAATAACACGTAAAGTTATGGAAAAAGCATCAGAAAACCTAATTAAAAACGGAACGTTATACCTCCCCCGAAAGTCAATCCGGGATTGGGATAGAGATAAAAATAGGAGATGTCTTTATTTAGCAGGTTGCTCCCAAAAATGTATACAGATAAATACCGGTTCATTACGTATTCCATCTTCAATCCAAGATCCAGAAATCCGGGTACAGCAACATCGGGAACTCCGTCAATCCAAGAGGGAGTAAAGCAGGCATCGCGCCAATACCCCGTTGCACTCACAATAATCCGTTCCCGCCAATTATACCGGGCGTAACCGGAAGCCTCCAAAATTGGCTTGTGCCAGGGCGGGTTCCCGGAACTCAACGCGTAATGGTGCCATTCTCCGGACACTCCGGCTTCAAAAGGATCGGAACGGAAAGATAAAGAACCGCCGACAGTATACCTGGTTTCATTGGCATAATGCATGTCGTACAATCCCGGGTATCCCTGGGTATTGTTTTGTGTCCCATAGAAAAATTGGTTTTTTGTGTAACGGTAGGATCCGTAAATGTTGTAATGAAAACGGTCTCCCAGTGTACCTGTAAGTCCGACCTGCATATTCCACGGGATGGTGGCATCATACATTTCATTGGCAAATATCCACGGATTTTCGCGCATCCTTTCCTGGTATGTGTTCAGGCGGTGATTGCCTTCCATTTTGGCATACAGCGTAAGCCAGTCGTCGGCTATGGTCAGATGAGCATCAAACCAGGGAAATACTCCAAAATTATTCCCGTCCGGTCTTAAAAGGTATCCGATCTGCACCCCCGCTCCGACTTTGTGCCTGTTACCGCTCCATAGTATGTGAGGAAAAACATTTAGTACAGCCCTCGATGCAGAAACCCCGTCCAGTGTCCACCGGTTGCTTACAAACTTTGCTGAAGCTCCCAGGTTTATGGAGAAACCCTCAGCCAGGTAATGCCCGGTAGAGGCTTCAATATCCAGGATGTTTTCCCGAATAACCGGCAGGCTGTCAAAGGGACCCAAAATACTGTTTTTGGCATGACGGTAGCCTGATTTCCAGTAATAATGCCATGTGCCCGGTGAATTGCTGAGTGAATACGTCTCAATTTCAACACCGGCTTTATAATAGTTTTGCCTGTTCAGTCCCTGGATGGAAAGCAAATCAATAACAGAATACGTGTTGTTAAGGTGTTCTCCAAGGGCACGGACACGGAAAGTATTGTTCTTTCCCCTGTGTTCCAGGGTAACAGCTCCCTCTGTTGCCATTCTGGTATCCTTGTCAAGGAGTGAACGGTGACGTGCCTGGATCCCGGCAAACCACCCTTTACTTATGGGTGTATGCAATAAAATATCGGCCAGGGGAGTCCAGGGATACCCGGTCCCAAGGTTTATGTATCCAAAGTGTCTTTGGATCGGTTGAAATGCCTTTACCGTAGCGGAAGGAAGCGGTGTAAATTCGTATAAATTGAACAGGGGTTTATCAAAAATGCTATACTGAAAGGACGTGTTCATGGTCAGGACTGAATCCGGGACAGAGGTGTCCAGCATAGGTTTTGTAACCTCAATCAGTTGGGCATCGTAAAGGCGTTCAACCCGAATCACGGGATTTATCTGTTCCTGTGCAGTCAGGGTCAGTGTTACCGGGATAATAAATATGAATAACCATCTTTTCATTGTTGCAGAGCCTCCTCACATTTTTGGATCCTGAGTGCTGTCAATTGTGCAATATCGTCAGGTTCTGAAGGTTCGTAACCTTTTTGTACGCTCTCGTAGGTGGCTTTGGCCTGAACCCATTCCCCTCTTTCGGCAAAAATATCACCCAAAAGAATGAAAGAACGTGCGATCCAGTATTCCTGGGGTGTGTTGGTATCGGCAAAATTATATATCATTGTTTCCGCCTTCTCAAAATCCCCGAAATCAAAAGCATCTTTACACAACAGGAAGGAAGCTTCGGCTCCGTAGGCAGTGTGACTTTCGCGGGAAAGATCTTCCAGTAAGAGGAGTGCTTCTTCTCTTTCCCCCAGGTTCAGGTGGCTCATGGCCATTATGTATACGGCATCGCTGTGTATATCTTTTCCAAAAGCGTTATTTTCCAATACCTTCCCGGATTGAACTATGGCGTTCCTGAATTGCCTGTTTTTAAAGAAGGACCACATCAGGCCTTTGAGTGCTTCCAGGCGGTTGTTTTCTATCATTGCTATATCGTAAAGACTCATGTAAGCATCTACGGCATTGGCATATTGTTCCAGATCGTATTGAATGGAAGCGTAATTGCGGGTGGCCAGCTCGGTGAAAGACCCGGAAGGCTTTTTCATGACCACAAGGTAGGCATCGGCGGCCATTTGCATTTTCCCCAATTGCGTAAGGCATTCTCCCAGGTAAAAGTGAGCTGCGGGGATTTTCTCGCTCTGGGGATATTCCCTGATAAAACTGTTCAGTGCGGTCACCGCCTCGGCATGTGAATGATTCAGGTACAATTGCTCGGCCGAGGAAAATATCATCATTTCTTTTTCATCCAGAGTTTTTCCCGAGTCAATTCCCAGGCTTTCCAGGTATTTGAAAAATCCCCGGGAATCATTACGTGCAAGGTATATGTTCTCTATTCCGGCCAGGGCATCTGTTATGTCCGGAGAATCCGGGAAACGCCGCAGAACTTCTTTATAATAATCGAGTGCGGCATCTGGATTCTGTAAGTTGATCTGAATAAGCCCCAGTTCAATAAGTGCTTTGGCATGATAAGCCCTGTGAGCGTCAAAAGAAAGAATGATCCGGAAACGTTCTTCGGCTTTGGCATATTGATTTGTCTGAATGTAAGTCCGGCCTTGTTCAAAAAGGGCGGTAGAGTAATATGCAGAAGAAGGGTACTCCTGCATCAGGCGGTCCAGCGTCTGGATCTTATCGGGCTCACGGTTCAGAATACCTTCTGCCATGCCTATCTGGTATAGGGCATAATCGGGAACTATTGTATTGTGGTCCAAGGCTTTCTGGTATTCTTCCAGGGCTTGTTGGTGTTTGTACTGTGCAAAGGCACAATCGCCCAGTCGCAGGTATGTATCCGATATCATTGAATGGTTGCCGGAACCGAGTCTTAAATACCTTGTGAACCAGGTTTCGGCATTTGCGTAATCTCCCTGTTTAAAATAGGCGTAAGCGATATTGTAGTGGCTGGTGCGGTATTTTTCCGGATTGGAAAAAGAACCGCTTTTACGTATGAATTGTTCCCATATCTGAATGGCATTACCAAACATATTGCTCCTGTATAAACACTCAGCCACCCAATATGGTTCCTGTGCCAGCGAGAAATACCGTTCCGCATCTCGGAACGAGCCGGCCTGGTAAAGTTGAATACCTCTTAAAAACGCGGCCTTTTTCAAGTCTTCCCGATTCTCCTGTGTGGGTTCCCTGAGTGCCTGTAGTGCTTCTACTGCCGAGGCGTAATCACGGTTTAAAAAATAATTGGCTGCAATGTAGTTTTGGATCTCGTCCAGCCTGGGTGAGTCCGGATAAGCGTTCCTGTAGGAAGAAAGCACCTGGATATCCCGGTTAACGTCAAAGGCCAGTTTGGCATAATTGAAAAAAGCGTCTTCACGGATCACAGGATCAAATTGCATTGTGCTGGCCCGCCTGAAAGCATCCATAGCCTGCAACTTGTTGCGTAATTGAATGTAGGTTTCTCCCAGGTGATAAAGGGCGTTTTGCCCAAGACTGTCAGGTCTTTCACCTACAAGGGAAAGTTGTTCGGCGGCTCGTGTATAGTCTCCCAGCTTAAAGTACAAAATGCCTGAATAGTACCTGTCTGTAAGGGTCAGTGTTTTGGCCTCTTTCAGGTAATCATCAAAAAATTTGCGGGCTTCTTCCGTCCTTCCCTGGGCAAAATAGGATTCGGATAATGTTTTGGCCAGGGTTGTACGTAAAGCCGGGTCGGCATGGTTGTATATTGAAACACCCTGCCGGATCACCTGTTCGTATTTTTCCGTGTAGAAGAGTGCCTGTAACAGGTATACAGAAGAGAGAGCACCGTATTCCGGAATTTCCGTAAGCGGTTCCAGCAGAGGAATTGCTTCCTCAAAACGTCCTTTTGCATAGTGAATGTATCCCCTGTAATACCTTGCAGCCCAATAGTATGCCTGGCCACGCGGGTATTTTTCAGTTTCAAGAAAAAGAGAAACGGCTTTGTCTGAATCGCCCAGCTGCATATATACATAACCTTTACGAAAGGTATAGGAAGCACGATCCGAAACGGGCAGCCTCTTCACGTTTACTTTTTCGAAAACAGTGGCAGCGTCTTGGTACCGGTTTTCTTCAGTTAAAAGATTGCCCAGCTTTAAATATATCTGGTGTTTCAGTGGAGCGGAAGGATAACGCTCTTTCCACCGGGCAACGCGCTTTTCCACCGCGGGATCTTTCAGTGCAATGTCGCACAGGATCCTGTAGGAAGCAACCAGTGAAGCACTATTGTCCGGTTTGCGATTCTCCAGGCTTTCAAACAGCAGGCAGGCACTCCAGTACTGCTCCTGTTTGTACAATTCAACAGCGGTGTTGAAGATCTCGTCGTAGGAACGATCATATTCCTGGCCCCATATGAAGGGGGCTGTCAGGAGAATACCGGTAAATATTAAGATACGCCTGAAATAGTTCATGTATCAAACAAAATATTGTAACAAATATAGGGTTTTTCAAGAATCATACCGCATTTATGGACGGGGATGATGATCCAAAATGGTATGTTGCCAGAAAGCCGTGTCTAAATGGGTATATATTTCGGTGGTCAGTATGCTGCTATGCCCCAGCATTTCCTGTACGACACGCAAATCAGCTCCGTTTTCAATTAAATGCGTGGCAAAAGAATGACGGAAGGTGTGTGGGGAGATCGTTTTTTTCAATCCTGCACGGGAAGCCAGTTCCCTGACAATAATAAAGACCATGTTGCGGCTTATCCTTCTGCCGTAACGGTTTAAAAAGACATAATCATCGTCTGAAGGTTTGATATTCAGCGAATTTCTCCAGTGATAGTATAAACTGAGTGCTTTCAGGGCATGAGAACCTATAGGGACCAAACGTTGTTTGTCCCCTTTTCCAATTACTCTTATAAAGCCCTGTTTGGGAAACATTTGGGATAATTTCAGACCGGTCAGTTCACTCACTCGTAATCCGCAGCCGTACAATACCTCTATGATGGCTTTGTTGCGGTGTCCTTCAGGAAGGCTCAAATCCACGGCTTCCAGAATTCTTTCAATTTCATTTAAGGAAAGTACCACGGGAAGATGTCTGCCGGTTTTTGGTGATTCCACGGGGGAACAGGGATTGGCTACTATTCGTTTTTCCATGGTTAAGAAACGAAAAAAAGCATTTAAACCGGACAGAATACGTGCCTGAGTTCTGGGAGAAGAACCTGAATCCGTAACCCTGGCCAGAAACAATTCAATATGTTCATCCCGGATGTCTGATGGTCCCGGAACAGAAGAACCTGCAGGAGATGTTTGAGACAGGTGTTCCAGTAACATGTTCACGTCGTGCAAATAGGCATTCCTTGTGTTTTCGGAAAGAGAGCGTTCCAGGCGCAGGTATATCAGGAAGTCATCGATGGCTTCTTCCCATACTTTCCCAATTCCGGGTAAGGCTTTCATCCTTTGGAAATTTTATTGTATGTATCACAAAAAGAAGAGATCCCGCACGATTCGCATTTAGGTTTCCGGGCCGTACAAACGTAACGGCCATGGAAGATAAGCCAATGATGTGCCCTTGCCCTGAGTTCCGGGGGAAAATGACGGTTCAGGTCGTTTTCGACGGCCAGGGGTGTTTTGCCTTTGGATAAGCCAAGTCTGCGGGAGATGCGGAAAACATGGGTGTCTACCGCCATGACTTGCTTTTTATAGATTACCGAGGCGATCACATGTGCCGTTTTTCTGCCCACCCCGGGGAGCTTTTGCAGGTCTTGGGGATCCTCGGGAACTTTCCCGTCAAAAAGAGTGATCAATGCCCGTGCCATCCCGGTAAGGTGTTTTGCTTTGTTGTTGGGATACGATATGGATT
Organism: Bacteroidales bacterium; assembly: GCA_011620605.1. Taxonomy (GTDB): domain Bacteria; phylum Bacteroidota; class Bacteroidia; order Bacteroidales; family UBA932; genus DMER64. The sequence continues at coordinate 42,818 of WOYW01000007.1, forward strand.
TGATATACGGATAGACCTCCTCAGAAGTGGCAGCAGCCAGATCAGACGGGGTGGGATAACGTTCCAGCAACGCAGGTGTGGTCATGTTTACGCGTTTGTCCGTACATTGGGCCGAAAGTATGACCGCTACCAGCAATCCGAACGGATCTGCATATTCCAGTTCAGTAACCGGATCCGGCATATGTGTGCTGAACCAGCCTGTGATACCTTCAACCTCCTGCCTGCTTTTCATGATTCCATAAAAGTGGAAAAGTCAATTTCCTGACGGTCTGCTACTTCCGTACATTTTCCTGCTTCACATTTAAAGATCCGTCCCGGGTAGCGTTGCAACAGCTGCAGGTTGTGGGTTACTACCATCATGGCCGGCTTTTGTTTATCATGTATGTTCATAAACAATTGCATGATCTCCTGCTGGGTATCGCTGTCCAGGTTCCCGGTGGGTTCATCGGCCAGGATGATCTCCGGGTTGTTCAGTACGGCACGGGCTATGGCTACCCGTTGCTGTTCTCCGCCCGATAACTGGTGAGGCATTTTATGTTTTTTGTGCAGCATTCCCACACTGTCAAGCGCCTCTTCAATGCGTTGCTGTATTTCTTTTTTATTTTTCCACCCGGTAGAACGGAGAACGAATTCCAGGTTGTCGTAAGCCGAACGATCCTGTAAAAGCTGAAAATCCTGAAAAACAACGCCGATCTTCCTTCTTAAAAAAGGTATTTTTTTTCTTTTCAGCTTGATCAGATCGAATCCTGCTACCTGTGCTTCTCCTTTTAATACAGGGAATTCTCCGATCAGACTTTTTACCAATGAAGTTTTCCCGGAGCCAACACGTCCCACCAGGTATATGAAATCTCCTTTGTCAAGAGTCAGGTCTACGCCTGCCAGGATCAGATTCGCGTCCTTTATAATGTCTACACCGGAGAGCTTGATAAGAGCCATAATTCGGATTTTTAACAAAGATAATAAAACGGGGTAGGTTATTAAAATTTAAAAAAGTAAAAAATTCGGTGTTATTTTAAAAATGCTTACATTTGCAGTATACTAATATACTAACACACTAGCAATATGATACAAATCAACGATTTATCGTTTAGTTATGGCAGGAACAAAGTCTTTGACCGTCTGACTTTGTCCCTTGAAAAAGGAAATATATACGGCCTGCTGGGGCAAAACGGGGTAGGAAAAACTACATTGCTCAAGATCATGGCCGGGTTGTTAAAAAGCGAACAGGCTGCCTGCCGTGTCAACGGATTTCATCCATACAAACGGAAACCTGTTTTCCTGGCGGATATATATTACCTGCCGGAAGAACCGGCCTGTCCTCCGGGAACGGTGGGAGAGTTAGGAAAAAATTACGGTATTTTTTATCCGGGTTTCAAAAAGGAAAAATTTTATTCCCTGTTGGATCGCTTTGAGGTAAAACCTGAAAAGAGGTTTAAAGATCTGTCGGCAGGACAACAGAAGAAAGCGTACATATCTTATGCCCTGTCACTGAATACCGGGATACTCCTTTTGGACGAACCGAGCAACGGGCTGGACATTCCTTCCAAAGCCCTTTTCCGGAGTATCGTGGCCGGACACATCAATGAAGAGCACATCATGGTCATTTCTACGCACCAGGTAAGGGATCTGGAACATCTGATAGATCCGGTGATCATCCTTGACAACAAAGGAGTGTTACTCCATGCTACCGTTCAAAAAATTACAGAAAAGGTCTGCTTTGTAACAAAATCCGACAGTGATCCCGATGCATTGTATTCAGAGGAAACACCCCTGGGATATGCCATGGTTATAGCTAATACCTGTGGATTGGATACCAAAGTGAACCTGGAAGCCTTATTTAATGCGGTACTGACACATAAAGAATGGTTTGACGAAAATTTTAAAGAGTTTGATCATGAATAATATATTTAATTTCAAGCGTTTTTGTGCCATTGCGGCCAAAGAGATCAGGGAATATTCCCGAAATTATGGTATTTCAATTATCAGTATTCTGGGTATATATTTATTATTTCTGGTACTGCCTTTACTTGTTGGCGGTTCGGTAAGTGCATTGTCTCGTATCAATATGATCATGCTCATGACAGCGGTCATCATGATAGTAGCACCCTCAAAACTTTACGGGACAGTCAATCACCACCGGAAAGGACTGAACTATGTATTACTTCCCGTATCTACACTGGAGAAAACATTGAGCATGTTATTTATCACTGCCGTTTTTACTACGTTCATTACGACTGCAGGACTACTCATCCTGGACACTGTTGTATACCTGATCATGCCGTTACGTCTTAATGAAATGCTTTTTACAGCCCACTCCTTGGAACTCATGGGTATTGAGATCCTGAGTTTGCTGGTGATACAATCCTGGTTCGTTTTAGGCAATATGATGTTTAAAAACCAGAAAGTAGCCAAAACCATACTAAGTCTGTTGGGGCTGGTTATTTTGATTGGGCTGCTTTTTTTGCTCATTTTCCATATTATAGGTTATGAAAAAGTAGGCCTTATCTTTGAAAAACAATTTTCGGATATGGATATGAACATTGACGGGAGCAAGATCAGGGTACTGGGTATGGGAGATCTGAGGGAGGTGGTAAAAGATATTCCCATATTTAAAAAGATGATGACCATACAACATATTTTATGGGCTGTTATAGGCCTGGGGTGTTGGACCGGTACCTACCGGCTGATAAAAACAAATAAATATTGATGATTATGGAATTCAACGAACATAAAGCCATTTACCTGCAGATAGCCGAATCGTTATGCGAAAGGATACTGAGCGGCAAATTGAATGCAGAAGACCGGATCCCATCGGTGCGGGAACTGGGGGCGACAATGGGAGTAAATCCCAATACGATAGCCCGGACCTACGATCATCTTCAGCAAAGGGAGATCATATACAACAAAAGAGGTATAGGTTATTTTGTGGCTCCCGGTGCCCGGCAGGAGATCATCAAGGCACTTAAGGATCGCTTTTTAAAGGAAGAACTTCCTGTATTTTTTAAACGGATGGATATGCTGTCCATATCGATGAATGAAATTGAAAATTATTACAAACAAGAATCCAAATGAAAATCTTTGCGACAATTTTGTCAATTCTTTTACTGGGGGCCGTGAACCTGATGGCAGCCGCAAACACGACGACCATCAAAGGGGTTGTTATTGATAAAGAAACCCGGACTCCGCTTTCATATGCTACGGTTGCCGTCAGGAACGGCAGTGATGAGGTTATAGCTGCTGCCACGGCAAATGAAGACGGAATTTTTTCGATCAGCAACGTACCTCACGGTTCGTACCGTCTTGTTGCCACCTTTATTGGGTACAAAGAACATGAAACGCCGGTACAATTGAATACTTCTGAAATGGATGCTGGTACCATTGAAATGGAAGAGGATGTGGAAACGCTTGAAACAGCAGTTATTACAGCAAGGGTCCCTCTGATTGAACAGAAAATTGATAAAATTGTCATGAACGTGGCCGAGGCTGTATCAACCGAGGGAAGCAATGCCCTGGAAGTATTGCGAAAAGCCCCGGGGGTGACCATCGATATGGACGGAAACGTAAAACTCAACGGCCAGGCTGTGAGCATCTGGATTGACGGACGTCCTTCTTACATGAGTGGTCTGGAGCTTGAAGCTCTGTTGAGATCCACCGAAGGAACGACCATTGATAAGATAGAGCTTATGGCGCATCCATCTGCCCGTTACGATGCCGAAGGCACCGGGGGGATCATTAATATTAAGATGAAGAAAAACCTGCTGAAGGGATTCAGTGGTATGGCCAACGGTTTTTACGGAGGTATGAAACACCAACTCTACGAACAGGAGGCCGGAGGGGGCTTGAATCTGAACCTGCGTACCGATAAAACAAACACATTGCTTAATTATGGCGGACGTTACGAAGAAATGGGAGCCACGTTGGATTCCTGGACCGGTTTGGGCGGAAATACCGGTTTTGAACAGATATCGCATTCCGATTTTCTGATAGGATCGCAGAGTCATACCATAAAACTGGCCAATGATTTCTATATTGACAAAAAGAACACGGTGGGATTTATAGTAACCACCATGTTCCGGGATCAGACACAGGATAATTATGGGGATCAGAATTTTACCAATTTCTATCTTAACGAACAGCTTGTAAATAGTATTAAGAGCATAATAGAAACGGGTTCCGACTACGACAATATTACTACAAACATCAATTACACGGGTTTATTTAATGAGCAAAAGGCACAGGAATTGACCTTTAACGGTGATTACGCCTATTACGACATTGCTTCCCGGAATTTTCAGGATAACAGCATAGTTACCGGGACCGGTATTAGTGAAATGTTTCGTCAGAACAGCCAGCAGTATATAAACCTGGTTTCGGGAAGGGCGGATTACCAGCAATCTTTCTGGAAAACGGGTATGCTGGAAACCGGTCTTAAGTGGGCTATGACGCAAACCGATAACGATCTGAACCGGGAAGATTTTCTGAATAATATCTGGCAGCCCAATACCAACATGTCCAACCAGTTTTTATATACCGAACACATTGCTGCGGCATATGCATCGGTAGGCCGGATGTTGGGAACCAAATGGATGCTTAAATTGGGATTGCGCGGAGAATATACATATGCACTGGGAAATTGGATCACGGCGCAAAAAGAAACCGTAAAAAGTTATTTTAATGTTTTTCCTACCGTTTTTGTAGGATACAATCCTTCGGCAATCTGGCGTCTGACGCTCTCCTATACAAGCCGTATAGGCAGGCCGTCTTTCAACCAGCTGAATCCTTTCCGGAACTACGTCGACGCCAATTCCTACGTGGAGGGAAATCCGGATCTTGATCCGCAGCTCTCGGATCAGCTGGCACTGAGCGTTAATTTCAAAACGCATTACAACCTGGCTTTGATCTACGCACATACCCGGAATCTGATCATGCAAAATCCTTATTACGATCAGACAGGGACCAAGATGCTTATGTATGAAAATTTCGGGAATCAGAATATGGCAGGAGGTGCCTTGTCCATCAGTGAACTACCCATCACTCAATGGCTGCATTTTACAGCAAGCGGAACATGTCTCTATATGACCAATTCTGCAGATCCCGCTCAGGGTCAGACAGAACGGTACGTTAATAACGGTATGTTGACCAATGCTTACGGTCAGTTGACTTTCCTGTTGCCAAAAAACTGGAAAATCGAGATCGACGCTATGTTCCAGGGAAAGATCCCATACGGTTATTTCATCATAGAACCAATATTCATGACCAGTGGCGGAATTAAGAAAAACTTCCTGGACAACAAAGCCACTTTAAGTCTCAATGTCAATGATATTTTTAATACCTTTGATAACAACCTGAAGTTCAATTCGGATAGTGATGTTCAATACACACTGGACCAGAAGATAAATCTTCAGAAGGTCAGGTTGAGTTTCAGTATACGTTTTGGACAGGGAAAAGCTGCCAGGGCCAGGAAGGTGGGGAATCTTGAAGAAGCTTCCAGGGTTGGAACTTCAGGCGGTATTTCCACCGATACTTCAGGCGGATTAAAGTGATATTATCATAATTTTTATGAGAAGAAAATACAAATTGGGAATGGCCTTTGGCGGTGGAGGCGCCAGAGGCTATTATCATGCAGGAGCGTTGAAGCGCCTGTTGGAATTGGGATACAGGCCCGATATGGTGTCCGGGACAAGCGTGGGGTCAATAGTGGCCGCCATGTATGCCCAGGGATTAACCATAGAGGAAATGCTGGAAGCATTCAGGGAACTTAACCTGAAAGATTTTTTGGAACCCAGGATACCTAAGGAGTACCTGGTGGATTCAAAACCGGTAAAAAAAATCCTGGAAGAAACACTTAAAGCAAAGACTTTTGAAGAGTTAAAGATACCTTTAAAAGTAGTTGCGACCTGTCTTGAAACTGCTAAGGAAGTAGTTTTTGACAGTGGCCCGCTTATTGATGCCATATTGGCTTCCTGCAGCGTTCCGGTGGTTTTTCCTCCTGTGAAAATGGATGGTAAACATTATGTAGACGGCGGAGTCATAAGGAATGTTCCCGTATTGCCCCTCCGTAAAGAATGCAAAAAAGTCTTTGCCCTGAATTTATTTCCCGAACCGGAACGGAATACGGATTATACCAGAAACATGAAATACATAGCCGAACGCTGTGTTACCATGTTATTCAATGCCAATGCTTCCTATGACATGGATCTGGCCGATCTGGTCATTGAAGATGAAGAAATGGCGGTTTACAATGCCTATGATCTAAAACATAAAGAAGAGATGTTTGACCTGGGATACAACGCCAGGGCACTCAGATCACTCGACAAACTTACATAGCCAACGGCCATAGGAACGGAAGAATCTATGGATCAGTTCTTCCATACGGCTATCGGTCAGATGCCCCTGATGGTCAAAAAGATCGGAGGCACCCCCAATATACATCTCGGGCTGTGCCATAACGGGGGCATTCAGGCAAACCAGGGACTGTCTTAAATGATGGTTGGCACCGAACCCGCCTATGGCTCCCATGGACACAGAGATCACGGCAGAAGGTTTGTTACTCCATACATTTTGTTTGTAGGGCCGGGATCCCACATCAATGGCATTCTTCATGGCAGCCGTGGTGGATCGGTTATATTCCGGTGTAATGAAAATGACTCCGTCAAATTCTTTGATCTTTTTACGGAAAGCCGTCCATTCCCGGGGTGTACTGTCTTCCAGATCCTCGTTGTACAGGGGAAGATTCCCGATTTCCACAATTTCCAGGTCTATTGTGTCAGGAGCCAGGTCAATCAGTACCCTTGCCATTTTCCGGTTGAGGGATTCCTTTCTGAGACTGCCTACTAATAAGGCGATTTGTTTTCTTTCCTTAATTTCCATGAGATCAAGTATAAAGTTATCAATCCGGTCAATTACAAATATAATATTTTAATTGCTAAATTTGTTATTATGAAACCTCCATGACGAATTAGACGTCCAAGCGAATGAAAAAGAGAGGTAATCGTATCTTTGTTAGCAATAAAACATAAGAACGATGGACCCTCAAATAAGTTTCAATCAAGTCGTATCCAGGGGATGCGGCATAGATGTCCACCAGAAAGTGGTGGTAGCCACGATAAGTGGCGAAGGCCTAAAGCAGGAAACCCGGGAGTTCGGGACCTTTACGCGCTCTTTGACAGAACTGAAAGACTGGTTATTGGAAAACGGAGTCACACACGTGGCCATGGAGAGTACAGGTATTTATTGGAAGTCTGTTTACCATGTGATAAATGGAATGGAGGAGTATAAAGAACCTGGAGCAGATTATGTAACCCAACGGGTAGAAAAGAAACGGAAGCTATACCTGAAAAGAGAACTGGAAAAACTCGGTTACGCAGTCCAGCTCACCCAGCCGGCCCCACAAGCAGGATAGAAAACAAACTAAAGGTCAATTTTTACTGGGACCCGCTATTTACGAATATCCAATTTTATGATTTATCACGGTCTTACCAAACTGTTGAATTATGAGCAATTGAGGAATGCATTTCCCGATCCACTGGGTTTGGCCAGCCATGTTTCGCTAATACTGATCTTGTTTGCGGAAATTGGCTGCAGTATCCTGATTATTGCCGGCCATCTGATAAGGCTGGCCACCATCCCGGTAATTGCAGGAATGATTGCTGCCGGCTTTGTAGTACACGCCAGGGATCCGTTTTCGGTTAGAGAATTATCCCTGTTGTATCTGGGGCTTTTTATGGTTTTGTTGATAACAGGCGCAGGCAGCCTCTCCGTTGATCATTATCTTTTTAGGAAAAAGGAATGGTTTTCCCGTAAATGACTTTGCTGTCACCGGGTGCGTAAAATCCGGGAAGTTCAGCCATTTTAAGGTATTTGTGCTTTTCGTAGAACTTTCGCGTGGGAAGGTAATCTGGTCTTCCGGATGTCTCTATCCATATTTGTTTACCGTTCCGTATGAGGATAGCTTGCTCCATTCTGGTTATTAATCCTGATCCCAGACCTTGTCCCTGCAGATCTTTACGTACAGCCATCCAGTAAATATCCCAACCCGAACGTGTACAGGGCGTGGGCCCGTAGACGGCATATCCGGCACAAACCCCGTTCTCCATAGCAATGATACAATAATAACCCGAAGCCTCACCCTGATCCAGGTAAGACTGCAATACCTCAAGTGCCACCTCAATCTCAAAATTATAGAACAAACCCGTGGACTCCATGACAGCGGTCAGTGATCTAAGATCTTGTTTAAACAGAACATCACGAAAAGTAAATGACATATTCATCAGTTTAATTGAGACAGGAAATGATCTGTTGTATCATATCGGTTGTTGAAAACCCGGCTTGTTTTCCGGCTGCCACAAAACCGCTGTCAGGAGATATACAGGGATTGGCATTTATTTCCAACACATAAGGTATACTCGCGGTACTTAGCCTGATGTCCACCCTGAAATAACCTGACAATTCGAAAACCTCCCCACAGCTGACAGCTGTTTTTTTTAATTTCTGCGCAATCTGAGGAATATCTTCCAGGGTGTTGAATTTTCGATATGTGTGTTTGTATTCAAACGAATCTTCCATCCATTTGGAGCGGTATCCCAGTATTTTTGCTTTACCGGCCGGATATCCGCTGAATATCATTTCGGGGATGGGATAAATGACATACTGACCGGGGCTTCCCGTAACACTCAGGTTGAATTCCCTCCCGTCAATATACTCTTCCACAAAATATTGTGCCGGATCAAACGTCTTCAGCCATTCCCCTGAGTCGGGCAGGGCAGGGTCAAAGACATGATGTTCGTCAAGCTCGGCCGAACCCTCCTCGGCAATCGGCTTGACGATATATTTTTTGTGTCTGTCCAGCAAATCGGGTCTGTCTGTGCTTAACCACGCGGGGGTATCAATCCCGTGAGAAGTCATGACCCTTTTGGCAAGCGGTTTCCTTGTAGTCAGGTACAGGCCTTCTTCTCCCACACCGGTGTAAGGAATTTTCCAGGCATGCAGGATGGAAGGAACTGTATGAAGTAACCCGGTGAAACCCCACACAGACTCAACCAGGTTGAATACGAAAGCGGGTTTTTCCGCCAACAAAGGCTGAAGGTCTCCGTTAAGATCAGTCCCAACATCTCTTATCCGGCAAAGGTATCCAAGATCTTCAAGGGCATTCCTGACAAGTTCCACCTGATGGATTACGTCCTGTTCATCAGGAGAGGGATGGGCGGAAAGCCGGTTATGCAGGATAATAACTGTATTGTTCACGGGGTATGATCAGGGAAGGTATTTCAGTACCGTATATTCTTTTTAATGCAGCCTGCATGATGGTATCTATCAATTGCGTAAAATCCATGCCGTTCATTCTTGCCAATATGGGAAGGTCTGAATCTTTAAAATTCAACCCGGCAAGGGGATTGATCTCCATGAATTCAGGTTCTCCCATACGATTTAATTTCACATCCACCCTCCCACTATCACGGGAGCCTGTGATCTCCCAAACGCCAAGAGCCAATCGTGCACATGCTGCAGCCGTTTCGCCATCCTCGGCGTTTTGATATTCAACGGCCTCCTTATAATTCTGTTTGTTTTCGTATGAGTATATATCCGGCACTTCATTCTTGAAAATTACCTCCATAACCCCAATCACGCGTGCTTCTTTTCCATTTCCGCATATCCCGACTGTAAATTCACGACCGGGAAGGTATTCTTCTACCAATACTGCCTGGTTGTAACGTTCCAGCAGTTTTCGGCTGACCTGTCTGAATTCTTCTTCGTTCCATATCAGGGAATATTCTCCTATTCCTTTACCGGATCCTTCCATGACAGGTTTTAGAAATAGAGGGAAAGAGGGTTTTGGACCATTCATGTCTTCTTCAGAGCGTATGAGACAAAAATCGGGAGTGGGTATTCCCGCATCCCTGACCACACGTTTGCAAAAAGCTTTATTAAGTGAAAGTGCCATGGTGGCAGCCCCGGAAAAAACATAAGGAATTTGCCAGTCATCAAGTATGGCGGGAACAAGCGATTCCCTTCCGTCTCCGAAGATCCCTTCGCAGATATTGAATACAAGATCCCATCTGTTTCCGTTAAGAAGACGCATCATCAGCGATCGTGCATTTCCGATGCGTTCGGTTTGATAACCCAGTGAATGCAAGGCGGTTTCGATGCCCTCTATCGTCTCTGTTTTGTCCAGTTCTGCGGTGTCTTCTTCTGAATATCCCAAAGACAGATATTCGGAACGCAGGTCATAAGTGAGGCCAATTTTCATTTCATTTGCTCCCGGGCTCAACGGGAATACCATAAATTTTCATATTTTTGGTTTGTAAAATAATGTGCGATATTAATACATTTTAGAATCCGTTGTTCCGCTTAAAAAAAAAATCAATAAAAATATTTGATCATGAAATGTGAAATGCCAAAAAGTGCTCCCCAGGCAGGAGCTGTTTACGGGATAGGTTTTGTGGGTGCAGTAATCTATTTTATTATTGAAGCTACCGGGTTTTGGGCCGGTGTGCTGGGTGTTGTAAAAGCCTTTGTATGGCCTGCAATTATGGTATTTGAAATATTCAAATATATTGGTGCCTGATCCCGAGATCCATCCTATGAAGCCTTTCCTGCCCGGGAGATCTCGTCTTCTCCTGTTAGGCAGTTTTCCACCTCCGGCTGCCCGGTGGTCCATGGATTTTTATTACCCGAATTTTCGAAATGATATGTGGAGGATATTTGGGCTTATCTTTTTCAAAGACACTGCCTTCTTTACCCGGGGGAACGCCTTCAGAAAGGAAAGCATAAGTGCTTTTTGTGAAAAGCAGGGAATTGCTTTGTACGATGCTGCCATGCGTGTTATCAGAGGATCGGGGAATGCTTCGGATAAATTTATGGAAGTGCTTGATCCTATTGATCTTGCAGGTATTTTAAATCAGATACCCCTATGCAATACGGTTGCCGTAACCGGTCAAAAGGCGGCACAAACACTGCAGGGAGTAATAGGGGGTAATGGTTTCGCCCAGGAGGTTCCCCTTCCCGAAATGGGCAAATACGTGACCTTTCATTTTCAGGCGCGGACTATCAAATTGTACAGAATGCCGTCAACGTCCAGGGCTTATCCAATGTCCCTGGAAAAGAAGGCATCTTACTACAAAGCATTGTTTGATGCATTGGGAATGAAACCCGGTTATTCCCATTCAATGGTTGCAGGAGGTTTGGAAGAAATATCGTAGACCACCCTGTTAATTCCCCTTACTTTGTTGATAATCTCGTTAGATACTTCCATCAGGAATTCGTAAGGCAGGTGAACCCAGTCTGCTGTCATGCCGTCTGTTGATTCCACGGCGCGCAGAGCGATAGTAAATTCATAAGTACGTTCATCTCCCATAACTCCCACGCTTTTTACCGGAAGAAGTATGGCTCCTGCCTGCCATACGGAATCATAAAGGTTTTCTTCTTTCAGTTTTCGAATAAAAATTTCGTCTGCCTGTCTGAGGATCGTGAGTTTTTCTGGAGTAATATCGCCCAAGAGTCTTATAGCCAGCCCCGGTCCCGGGAAGGGATGTCTGCTAATGAGTTCTTTTTTGATGCCCAGGGAAAGGCCAATGCGACGCACTTCGTCTTTAAACAACATCCGTAAAGGTTCAACAATCTTAAGCCTGACGTGTTCGGGAAGTCCCCCTACGTTGTGATGGGATTTGATAACCGCAGAATGACCATGCACAGGAACCGATTCAATCACATCGGGATAAATTGTGCCTTGAGCAAGCCAGGTGGCATCGTTGATCTTTCCTGCCTCCCTTTCAAAAACTTCAATGAATGTCCGTCCTATGGCTTTTCGTTTTGTCTCGGGATCTGAGATCCCTTTTAATGCCGATAAAAACACACCTGAAGCATCTACTCCGGTAATATTTAATCCCATTTCTTCGTAGGATCTCATAACGGCTCCGTATTCGTTTAAACGAAGCAGACCGGTATCCACAAAAATGCAGTGCAATTGTTTTCCTATTGCTCTGTGCAACAATACGGCAGCTACAGAACTGTCAACACCGCCCGATAAAGCCAGGATAACATGTTCGTCCCTGATCTTTTCGCGTAATTCAGCTACGGTACTTTCAATGAAGCAGGAAGGAGTCCAGTCTCCCTTGCATTTACAGATATTAAAAGCGAAGTTGTTAAGCATTTCCTTGCCGTGAACAGAATGGTATACCTCCGGATGGAATTGCACAGCGTATGTTTCTTCGTCCAGGAAACGGAAAGCGGCATACCTGATATCGTTTGTCGAGGCCAGGTTTACGGAACCCCGGGGCAAAGATTCTATACTGTCCCCGTGAGACATCCATACCGTAGTGGGTGACGGGATATCCTTGAACAGGAGTGAGTCCGGTTCTGTTATTTCCAGTTTAGCCCTGCCATATTCTCTGGATGATGAAGACTTTACTGAACCGCCGTAACGTGTTGCCAGGTATTGAGAGCCAAAGCAGATCCCCAGTAAAGGTATATGCCCCCTGATGTGGCCCAGATCAATATCGGGTGCGTTTTCATCCATAACCGAATACGGACTCCCCGATAGTATTATTCCCTTAACGGCCCGGTCGGGTTGAGGATAATGATGGTAGGGGTGGATCTCACAAAACACGTTCATTTCGCGCAAACGTCTGCCAATCAATTGTGTAAATTGTGAACCAAAATCAAGAATGAGGATCTTCTCGTTCATAAATGTGTAGGTTAATGTGCGTGAGCAAAAGTAGAACAAAACAGCGATTATCAAAAATAATTATTTATCTTTGTCCGCTCATTTCGGGCAGGATGAATAATATGGAAAACATAAGGCTTACTGTTGCAGGGAGGTCTCTTTCTAAAGGATCACATCATTACGATTTCCATTTGGGCAAGAGCTTCTTTGATTTATTTGATAATACGGAAGTTCTTGATAGTGAGTTGACTGTGGCAATAGAAGTTGAAATGGGTAAGGAAAGAAAATTGGATATTTCCGTGATAATTGAAGGATATGTAGTACTTTTGTGCGATCGTTGTCTGGAAAATTTATCCGTGCCCGTTACCTTCAGGGGAGTGTTAGAAGAGCAGGAAGCGGAAGAATGCAGGAATGAACATACCGGGCAACTTGATTTTACGCAGTATATATACGATAACGTATGCCTGGCAATTCCCTTAAAACGGGTTCATGAACCGGAAAAAGATTGTGATCCTGAAATGTTACGTATATGGAAAGAAAACAACATAATAATTAATTGAGATATGGCACATCCTAAACACAGAGTCTCAAAACAGAGAAGAGACAAACGCAGAACGCACTATAAATTGAATACCCCCACACTGGCTGTCTGTTCCAATTGCGGAACTACTGTCATGTATCACAGGGTATGCCCCGAATGCGGTTACTATCGCGGACGGCAGATCATTGCGAAAAAAGTTGTCTGATACCTCTCAGGCGCTTTGGCCCTATAGTTCAAGGGATAGAACGGAAGTTTCCTAAACTTCAAATACAGGTTCGAGTCCTGTTGGGGCTACATATTCATGTTTAAACCACCATTGTATGAAATCAATTAAAGGAACGAAAACAGAAAAGAATCTCCTGGCCGCTTTTGCAGGAGAATCACAGGCCCGTAACCGATATTCCTTTTTTACTTCGGCCGCAAAAAAAGAAGGATTTGAACAAATAGCAGGTGTCTTTGAGGAAACAGCCAACCAGGAAAAAGAACACGCAAAACGTTTCTTTAAATTTCTTGAAGGAGGCATGGTAGAGATCACTGCTACCTATCCTGCCGGCATGATAGGGACGACTGCTGATAATCTGAAAGCAGCCGCAGAAGGCGAACAAGAAGAACACCATGTGTTGTATCCCGAATTTGCCAGAATAGCCACCGAAGAAGGGTTCCCGCAAATTGCCGCTACTTTCCTTGCAGTTGCTGCTGTTGAGAAAGAACACGAAACCCGTTACAGGATACTTCTTGAGAGGGTTGAATCGGGCAAATTCTTTGAAAGAGATGAAGAAATCCTTTGGCAATGTCGCAATTGCGGTTACATAACCAAAGGAAAGAAAGCACCTGAAAAATGTCCTGCCTGCCAACATCCTAAGGCATTCTTTGAGGAAAAGAAAAACAATTATTAATTCCTGCAAAGGCCTCCCGCCCGCAGCAAAGGAGATTTTAAGATCTATTTAGAAGACACATCAATAATTGATTATCTTAAAGACGGAGACCGTGTCCTTTTAATGGAATCCTGCAGTCATCACAGTACCTGTGAGGATATTGGCCGGGTAAAATTACCGCGAATGCTGAGTGAGCAAACAGGAAAACAACTTGAGTTTGAGATGATCGTCGGATTGGATATTCCGCGCAGACCTTTCAGGGATTATGCCCTGGTAATACAATGAGGTGGTTGTATGATCACACACAGGCAGCTTTTAGCCAGGATACGGGAAGTGAAAAGAGCAGTAAAACCTTTTGCCCATTTAAATTAAGGTATATGAGACGAATATTATTATTAACATTTTCTTTGCTGGTATCGTTAACAGCTCCTGCACAGGAAAACACTGAACAAAAAAGACCCGATGCCGTTTTTATGGGGAATTCCATAACCCAGAACTGGAGAAATTTTCACCACGGTTATTTTACGGAAAACAATTTTATAGGTAAGGGCATAGGCGGAGAGGTCACTGCCCAGATGTTGATCCGTTTCAGGAAAGATGTGATCCTTATAAACCCAAAAGTAGTTGTCATTTTTGCCGGGACAAATGATATTGCTCAAAATCAGGGCTACGTTACTCACAGGCAGATAATGGACAATATCGCTTCAATGGCTGATCTGGCCCGTTTTCACGGTATAAAGGTGATTTTATGTTCGGTACTGCCTGCCGGAGAGTACATCTGGAGACCAAAAGAGTTTAATGAAATGGTACGTCCTGCCGATGCCATTGAACGCCTGAACCTGATGATAAAAGAATATGCCGTGGAAAATGATTGCCTTTACGTGGATTTCTGGACACCCATGTCTGACGGACAGGGAGCAATGAAGAAAGAGTTGAGTTCAGATGGGGTGCATCCGTCCCCGGATGCTTATTTTGCGATGGAAGCGTTGCTTACTCCCGTGATCAGGGAATTGTGCAAGCCGTAAACGGCTCGCAGAATATGACGTTTCTTTCCCGTGCCGGGAAGCCTTTGAGTTATAAAGCCCTTATCACGCAAAATTTGCTTAAAAGAACCTTTGCAACAATAAGTGGTCAGCACTGTGTTCCCGCTCAGGGAGGGTATTAGCTTTCCAACGGCTTGTGATGTCCATAATTCAGGTTGAACGGCAGGCGAGAAAACATCGTAATAAACAACGTTGACAGGTCCTTTAAAGGTACAATCCAAAAAATTATTTCTTAGTTTGATAAGTGTAAATCCCGGGGCAGGATCAAACGGTTCATTCCAGGGACTCCGGTGCATTTTCCTAAAAAAATCATTCTCTTTTTCAGATCGGGCATAATCAAGTTTTTCCCATATGCCGGATTCCAAAGGGTTTATTTCCACAGCCCGGTAAAAGATCTGAACCGATCCCGGAAAATGATCTTTGAGCATTTCACGGTAAGTCAGCAGGACATTCAATCCGGTCCCCAGCCCCAATTCAAAGATGTTAACAACTGCAGGAACCAAACCCTCTTCTTTTCTGCTCTCAAGGTAATAACGCAGCCCTGAGTCAATGTACACGTGCTGGGATTCTTCAATGGCACCGCCTGTAGAATGGTAGGTTTCTCCCAGGGGGCCCATAAGTGTGGGAGAACCGTCCGCCGTTTTGATCACGGCAGTGGATACATCAGAAAAAAGCCGTCCGTGTGGGGACAGCTTTCTGTATTGACGGGCTTAGGATTATTTTTTTCGGTCACCATAACGGCTTCTGAATTTATCCACACGTCCTGCCGTATCCACCAGCTTCATCTTACCGGTGTAGAAAGGATGGGATGTGTTGGAAATCTCAAGTTTGTATAATGGGTATTCAATACCGTCCACGGTAAGTGTCTCTTTGGTATTCACACAGGAACGTGTAATGAATACGTGATCATTGGACATATCCTTAAAAGCAACCAGTTTATAGGTGTCGGGATGTATTCCTTGTTTCATTGTATATAAATTGTTTATTTTTCTTGCAAACGGGCTGCAAAGGTACACATTTTTTCGGCTCGGCCAAATAAAAAATCACAGGAATGAAATGATTTCCTGAGCCAGCACTTCTGCCTGCAGTTTATCGGGTGCTTCCGAATAAATTCGCATTATTGGTTCTGTGTTGGATTTGCGCAAACAAACCCATTTTTTTTCATCTTCAAAGTCCAGACGCAACCCGTCGGTATCATTTACGAGGGCTTTGGGGTAAGCATCCCGGATTCTTTTGAACAGGGATCCCAAAGGAATGTCTTCTTTCAACTCCACCCGGTTTTTACTCATGTGGTACCGGGGGTAAGTATCTCTCAATTCAGATGGCAGCTGATCTTTTGCTGCCAGATGCGACAGGAAAAGTGCGATCCCTATAAGTGCATCCCTTCCGTAATGTAGAGACGGAAGGATCACCCCACCGTTGCCTTCTCCGCCAATTATGCTTTTTGTCCGCTTCATCTCCTCTACCACATTTACTTCTCCTACGGCAGCTGCCGTGTAAGTGCCTTTATACCATTGGGTAATGTCTTTTAAGGCACGTGTGGAAGACAGATTGGATACGGTATGGATATTATCGCCGGGATGATCGGCGGTATATTTTTGCAATACGTAATCGGCACAAGCCACCAAAGTGTATTCTTCTCCAAACATACTGCCGTCCTCGCATACAAGGGCCAGGCGGTCTACATCGGGATCAACAGATATCCCCAGGGAAGCTTTTTGTGAAACGACCTCAGCCGAAAGATCTTTCAGATGTGCAGGCAACGGTTCCGGATTATGGGCAAAATTTCCGTGCGGTTCACAATGAACCTTGTGACAAGTTACCCCCATGGCTTCCAACAGATCAGGCATGACAAATCCGCCAACCGAATTGATCCCGTCTACCACTACGCTGAACCCGGCCCGGTAAATGGCCTCTACATCTACAAGAGGATGTTTCAGAACGGCTTCTATATGCCTGGAAGTAAAATCTTCCTGTTTATAACGTCCCAGAGAATCCACCCCGGCAAAATCAAACCGATTCCCGGCCACGATCTCTAATAGCCGTTTACCTTGTGCCGCATTCAGGAATTCACCTTCAGGCCCCAGCAGTTTCAGGGCATTCCACTGGCGCGGATTGTGACTTGCAGTCAGAATGATCCCACCGGAAGCACCGGAGAAAACAACAGCCATTTCTGTAGTAGGGGTGCTGGCCATCCCTATGTCTGTCACATCCATTCCGCAGGCACGCAGTGTTCCGCAAACCAATTGACGGACCATGTCTCCGGAAATGCGGGCATCCCGTCCTACAACAATGGTATTACTTTTGCCCGGAAAAGATTCCCGGATCAGTTGGGCATAGCCTGCTGTAAAGAGGACAATGTCCAAAGGAGAAAGCGATACTCCGGGCAAACCGCCTATAGTACCCCTTATTCCGGAAATCGATTTTATCAGACTCATGGCTTAGCTGGGCATTGCCAGGAAGCACGAGGCAAAGGCCAGAATTGCATACAACTCCGGGAATACGGCCAAAACAAGAGTGCTGCTGAATACATTATGTCCGTTGCTTATCTCAACAATACCATTTGCCGAGATGGAAGCCTGTTTCATTGCGGAAAATAGACCTACAAAGCCCATGGCCAACCCTACTGCAAAAACGGCCAGACCCTGTGACAGGGTAAGGGCATCGCCTAATTTGGTTACGGCGCCCAGGTTCAAAAAGAATCCGGCAAATCCGTACAGGCCCTGTGTTGAAGGAAGAGCGCTCAGGATCATGGCAGACCCGAACATGTTGGGATTTTTCTTAAGAGCTCCCACAGTGGCATTTCCTGCAATGGTCACACCTATTGCGCTTCCGATTCCGGCAAGACCCAACATAAAAGCCAAACCGATATAGGCTAAAATTAAAGATAATGTGTTCATAACTAGTTGGTTAATTGTTTATTAATAAATAATCTATTGTTCTTTTTTATTGGATACGGAAGTAAGGGGTTTGAATTCCCGACCTCCTCCCGTAAACCCTGCATTCTTGAAAAATTCAACAAAAGTCAGACGCATGGGGTGAACAAATGCTCCCAGTGCGTTGAGTCCCAATACCAGGGTGTGTCCAAACAGGAGCATGATGATCGTGAGCAGCCATCCTACGTATGGGATGCCGGACAGACTCATGGCTATGGAATTGATCACCATTCCCAGGATAGCGCCTGCCGTGCCCAGGCCAAAAAGACGAATATAGGAAAGCATGTCGCCAAAGACTCCGGTTATATCGTACATGGCCCAAAGGCCTTTTCCCAGTCTTTTGTAAATGGGCCCTTCGGGTTTAGAGAAAAACAGGATCAGTGCAACACTCAAAATTACCATGGTCAGCGATACGCTTTTTGGCAATGCCAGGGAAGGCACTTCCATCGAGGCATAGGCAATGGTACACCATACTATCAAAATAGCCCAGCCAAAAGGAGCCATGCCGTGTTGCCATCCTTTACGAATGAAGGAATCGATCCCTTTAAGAATACGTGCGAAAACTATCTGGAACAATCCAAAAAGAATTGCAAACCAGAACATCTTCATATCCGAGAAGTTAAAAAGGAATGTATTGCTTCCCTTCAAAGAGGGTATTACATCGGCTATTTTCACCCCGAAAAACACTCCGGGAAAGGCCGCCATTATAAACGACCCAAGTCCCAGGAAGAATACCAAGTTCATGTATCCTCTCATTTTTGGGAGGAAACGTTTTCCTAAAAGTGCCGCTATCATGAACACCAGTCCGTATCCCATGTCTCCCAGGCAGAACCCGAAGAAAAGCATGTAAAAAGGAGCAAAGTAGGGGGTCAGATCCAGTTCATCATACCGGGGGAGCATATACATATTACCTATGGGCTCGAACAACCGGGTATACCAATTGTTTTTCAGCTTAATGGGAGGATTGTCTTCACTTTCTGCCGGAGCACTTATGTAGTATAAGCTTTCTTTGTTCAGGAAAGCTTCCAGTTCTTTTGTCTTTACAAAAGGCACAAAACCCGTCAGCAGGTCCACATGGTCTTCCACTTCTTTGCGGGCCGATGCGTTTGCCAGGTAAAGATCAAGTTGCGATGAAATTTCCAGGGCGTATGTTTCTAAAATTCCGGTGTAATCGGATAACGCTTCCAGCCGGGATATACATGATTCCAGGGCGGCCTCTTTTTCCTGAAGTTTTTCCTGCAATTTGTCGTAAGATTCTGCAGGAAATGTAACTTCATTACCCGGGAAATCATAAGTTTCTCCCTCTACCTCCAGTACAATGAAATAGGCCTGACCGTCTAAACGATTGACAACATAGAGCGGGTATTTCTGCTCCAGCCCGGGATTCAGTCTTTTAGCGGGTTGTACATAAGCATGAATGGTAAAGCCCATATCACGGAGCTTGTCCATATCTTCCTGAGTGAATGTTCCCCAGGGTTCTGCCTGTTTGATTTGTTCGGATAAAACATTGATATCGTTGCGCAAAGCCTCCCTTTTCAAAAACAATTGAGTTGTTTCCTCAAGCATGGAAGATGCGTCCCCTTCAAACGGGACGGCTTCCTTTTGTGTCTTTTCTTTGGCAACCTGTTTCAGGCGGGCAACAGATTGGTTTATCTGGACAAGCTTATTGGTCATTTCTTTGGAATGCTCATCCACGGGTTTCTCCCGGCGGTTTATATCTACCATACCCAGATCCTGTAACTTCTTCAGGAAGTCCTGAGTCTGTTCACTGAGCAACACAAAGGAATATTTTGTCATTCGGGTTATCATAGTACCTCCTCCTGTTCCTGATGACGTGTTTTTACGATCTTCTGACTGGCTTTGGACAGTGTTTCCTCATCTTCCATAAACCGTTTGATCTTACGAATAGCTTCCTGGTACCCCGGTATCTGCACTTTTTCGTACAGGTTCACCTTCTGGGTGGTTTTCTTACGGGCAAAATCCAGTAAATTCTTCTTCTCCAGGAATATTTCGCTTTCAATGCCTATCTGGGCCAGATCTTTCAGGATCTGCACACCCTGGGCATACCATTGAGGTTGTGAAAACAGGGAAAAAGGCTGTACCTCAAAAATAACCTCCTTTAAGGCGGGAGTTTTGATGCCGGCTATCTTGACAATTTCCAGTTCCACGTCTTTTACGGATATCAGTCCCGGTGTGAATTCATTCCACAGGGCTGCCATATTCCTGTATGAAGATAAGGTGTTGTCCAGTTTTTCCATCAACTCGTCCGATCGTTGTTTGGCACGTTTTACCTCCGCACGCAAAGCACTTTCCTTGTTCTTCAGCGTAGGGAGCGCTTTCTGCCTTACCTTGAGCTGTTTTCCAAGGGCAGTCAGCGACGTTTTATTAAACTGGTATTTAATGGCCATGCTAATTCTCTTTATTCTTCTCCTTTGGGCCAGTATTGATCAATAAGGTCTTCACGAATACTGACCTCTTCTTTGCTGAAATATTTGGCAAATAGTTTCCAGGTCCGTTCCAGCATTTCCGTAATGTTAATGTTCACGTCAATGGACAACAGTTTCAGGGAATACTCTTTGGCGAAATCCAGCGCGCGCAGATCATAATCACTCAGATCAAAACCGTTTTCCATTTTGGTCTTGGCGTCTGCAGCATCTGCATAAAGCCTGATAGCCGTATTCATTACCTGGTTATGGTCTTCACGTGTCTGTTTCCCAATGACCAGCTGTTTTAAACGAGAAAGTGAACGGAACGGGTCAACGATGACTTTTCCGGTATCGGAGTCGTGACGCAGGAAGAGCTGACCTTCCGTAATGTACCCAGTATTGTCGGGAATGGCATGTGTAATGTCTCCCCCGTTCAGCGTAGTTACGGCAATAATGGTAATGGATCCTCCGCTGGGCAGCAATACCGCTTTTTCATAGATCTTGGCCAGGTCCGAATAAAGGGAACCGGGCATGGAATCCTTGGAAGGGATCTGATCCATACGGTTGCTGACAATACTCAGTGCATCTGCATAAAGTGTCATATCCGTAAGTAAAACGAGTACTTTCTCATTTTTGTCCACGGCAAAATATTCGGCAGCCGTCAGCGCCATGTCAGGAATAAGCAAGCGTTCCACGGGAGGATCGTCCGTGGTATTGACAAAACTGATGATCTTGGAAAGTTTTCCGGCATTCTCGAAGGATTGGCGGAAATACAGGTAATCGTCGTTGGTCAGGCCCATGCCTCCCAGGATGATCTTGTCCACATCGGCTCTCAGTGCCACGGTGGCCATTACCTGGTTATACGGTTGGTCGGGGTCGGCAAAAAAAGGAATTTTTTGTCCCGAGACAAGGGTATTGTTCAAATCGATACCGGCGATCCCGGTAGGGATGAGTTGCGAAGGTTGTTTTCTTTTAAAAGGATTCACCGAGGGGCCTCCGATCTCGCGGTGTTCTCCTTCCACCTGAGGACCTCCGTCAATGGGATTGCCATAGGCGTTGAAAAAACGGCCGGCAAGTTGGTCGCTCACATTGAGCGAGGGGGCTTCTCCCCAGAAAACAACTTCCGAGTTGGTAGCGATCCCTTCCGTGCCTCCGAATATCTGTAAGGTGACGCGGTCTCCGTTGATCTTTACCACCTGGGCCAGACGTCCGTCTACCGTTGCCAGTTCATCGTTGGTTATACGTTGAGCGTTCAGCATTACGGTAGCCTTTGTTATCCCTTCTAAACGTGTGTATATGCGTTGAAAAGCTTGTGCCATATCTTTTTTGTTAAGCCTGAATTTTTTCTGTCAGGAGTTCTTCAATTTCTTTTTCGTAGCGTTTGAAATCTTCGGATTCGTATTCCGAGTAATTCATCTGGCGGAATATGTTGATCATTTTCTTGAAATATGCCGAACAGGATTCAAAATCGTCAAATTCAAATTTCTGGCGGCATACGTTGATAATTTTGGTATACATGTATTTCTGCCTTTCCATGGGAGTTGAAGCGTCCACATCGTCAAAGGCATCCTGCTGCAGAATGATGAAATCTATTAGTTCCGATTTCCAGTAGTTGATGTGATATTCCAGGGGAACGCCGTCGTCTCCCAGGATGTTGATCTGTTCGTATGCTTCTTTACCACGCCTTACAAAATTCTTTCCTTCCCAGACCATATCAATCCAGTCTTCTCCGATCTTCTCTGAATAATATTTTATTATTTCGGGATATTCCAGGTATTTGGAATAACTTTCCATAGGATCCACTGCAGGGTAGCGTTTTCTATCGGCACGGTTCTGTGATAAAGCATAGAAGCAACGTGTGGCTTTTTGCGTCGATTCAGTTACGGGTTCCTTGAGGTTACCCCCTGCAGGGGATACAGTTCCAATGAAAGTGACAGATCCGGTTTCCCCGTTGTTCAGTGTTACTATACCAGCACGTGCATAAAAATTTGCAATAGTGGCCGAGAGGTCCATGGGGAAACCATCCTGTCCGGGAAGCTCTTCCATACGGTTACTCATCTCACGCAATGCCTGTGCCCAACGGGAAGTGGAATCGGCCAGCAAAAGGGTTTTATGTCCCATGGCACGGTAATATTCACAAATGGTCATGGCTGTATAGACGGAAGCTTCACGGGCTGCAACGGGCATGTTTGACGTGTTGCAAATGATGGTGGTTCTGTCCATCAGGTGCCTTCCGGTGCGGGGGTCAATGAGCTTGGGAAACTCGGCAAATATTTCCACTACTTCATTGGCGCGCTCCCCGCATGCGGCCATCACGATGATGTCGGCCTCGGCCTGTTTAGCCAAAGCGTGCTGAAGCACGGTCTTTCCGCATCCGAACGGTCCCGGGATGAACCCGGTCCCTCCCTCGGCCATGGGGTTAAAAGTGTCTATGGTCCGCACCCCGGTTTCCAGAACCTTGTAAGGTCTGGGTTTTTCCATGTATGCGGTGATGGCTCGTTTTACAGGCCATTTTTGCACCATGGTGACATCATGTGTTTTCCCGTCGGCGTCTTTGAGAATGGCGATTTTTTTGTCTACCGTGTAAGAGCCTTCTTTGGTGACTTCCTGGACGGTATAGGTGTCTGTCATGATAAAAGGCACCATGATCTTGTGAACCATCCAGCCTTCCATAACTTCTCCCAGCCAGTCCCCGGCTGTTACCGTGTCCCCTTTCTTTGCCAGGGGCTTGAAATCCCATTTGGCTTCCCTGTCAATAGGTTCGGTATATTCGCCTCTTTTCAGAAATACACCTTCCATGGTGGCCAGATTGTTCTGCAAGCCGTCGTAATTACTGGATAATAGGCCCGGTCCCAATTGAACTTCCAGCATATGACCTTCAAAAGTCACATGATCACCAACACGCAGTCCGCGAGTGCTTTCGTAAACCTGGGCCGAAGCAATTTTCCCCGTTACCTTAATGACTTCCGACATCAAACGGGTGTCTCCCAGATGGATGAAGCATATTTCATTTTGGGCAACCGGTCCGTCTACTTCTATGGTAACCAGATTGGCAATAATGCCTTGTACTTTTCCAGTGGTTTTTGTTTGCATAATTATTCTTTATCAGCTTTGTATGTGCCTTTTACTTCTTCTACCAGTTCCCTGAACAATCTGGTACCGGTTTCTTTGTCCAGTTTTGCCCAACGTGCTACCAGGGAGGCTTTCAGTAAAAAAGCTAGTATAACATCTATATCAAAGTAGTGGAATGTAGTGAGTTCCGTGGCTTTTTCCCAGCGAAGTCTGTCAATTTTCTGTTCCCTTTCCACAGGATCTTTCAATTGCATGATCTTATGCAATGTGACTGAATGCTCTGTTAAGTATTCCAGTTCAAAATCTTCTGCTTTGGAAACCGACAGCTGTTCGGTGATCCGGTTAGACCCAACCAGGTTCGGTTTGATCTCGCGTCCATATTCCCTGGCCGTATAAGCGGCAATGATGTTGCGAATATCCTGATCAAAGGAAAAATAACGGCTTATGAAAGCATTGTTGCAATTCTTTGCTGCACGGTAAAAACGGGAATGCATGTATTGACTTTGCAATCCTTTTGTCAACCAATCCAGCCAACGGTTGTCTTTTTTGCTCAGCAATGCTCTCAGTGAATGGGTTAATCCTTCCAGATCAAAGTTCCCGGACTGAAAATCAAGAGCCAGCTGCGGCAATCCGGCAACAATGAATTCATAGTTATTCGCCATAGATCAATTCTTGTGTCCTGGAACTAACGTATTTATTGAAAAGTGCCCTGAAATCCTTGTCCGAGAAACGTATCTGGTAACCTCCGTCAGCAGGCCCAATGACAAATCCATTTTCCATATCCGGACTGAAGGTGACTTTCAGATTTTTTTCAAAAATTTTGGAAGTCTGGGATTTCAGGAATTCGGTAAAAGATTTTTGTTTGTCTTTGGGAAGTACTAGTTCCAGGTCCATGGATACGGCATCTTTCGGGTTAAAAGCATTTATAAGCGTTTTGATGATATCCTGTATGAATGCGTCATCTTCCAGGGCTTTTCTTGTGGGACTTTCCAGTGATTTCAGAACTATCAGGTTCTCAATTTGTTTCTTCAAGGAAGACAAGGTATGACGGGAAGCCATTTTGATTTCGTTTTCTACCTGTTCCTTGTGTTCGGCAGCTTCTTTTTCTGCCCGCTCTACCATCCATGTGGCTTCTTTTTTTGCCTTTTTAACGATTTCGTCTGCTTCCTCTTTGGCTTTGGCAATGATCTCTTCTGCTTGGTCTTTGCCTTTAGCCAATCCTTTCTGGTAAAGCTTTTCAGTAAGTTCTTGCAGTTTGTTTTCCATATTATTTCAGAATGGTCTATAAAGTTAAGATAAGAATCCAAGCAAAATTCCTGCCGCAACGGCCGAGCCGATCACTCCGGCAACGTTTGGCCCCATGGCGTGCATCAGAAGGTGGTTGGAACGGTCGTAAGATAAACCTACGTTTTCAGAGACACGTGCCGAGTCGGGGACGGCAGATACTCCTGAATTCCCTATTAAGGGATTGATCTTGTTCCCCTGTTTCAGGAACAGGTTCATAAATTTCACAAAGAGCACCCCGGCACTTGTAGCTACTATGAAAGACAAAGCTCCCAAACCGAAGATCAGTATGGAATTCAGCTGCAGAAATTTGTCGGCTTGGGTGGAACAGCCTACAGTCAGTCCTATAAGAATGGTCACAATGTCAACCAGAGGTCCGCGTGCCGTTTCTGCCAGTCTCCTTGTCACACCGCTCTCTTTCAGTAGATTGCCGAAAAACAACATCCCAAGAAGGGGCAAACCTGAAGGAACAATAAATGTTGTCAGTAAAAGTCCTACTATAGGAAATACGATTTTCTCCATCCTGGAAACGACCCTGGGCGGTTTCATCCTTATGAGTCTTTCTTTTTTTGTTGTCAAAAGGCGCATTATGGGCGGCTGAATCACCGGGACCAGAGCCATATAGGAATATGCCGAGATGGCGATAGCTCCCATCAGGTCCGGGGCAAGTCGTGAAGAAAGGAAAATGGCGGTAGGTCCGTCGGCCCCACCGATGATACCTATGGCCCCGGCTGCACTTGGCTCAAATCCAAGGGATAGGGAAATGGCGTAGGCGGCAAAAATGCCAAATTGCGCGGCTGCTCCTATGAGCAATAGCTTGGGATTGGAAATCAGTGAAGAGAAATCGGTCATGGCCCCTATCCCCAGGAAGATCAGTGGGGGATACCATCCTTTTTGTACCCCGTTGTACAGAATGTTCAGAACGGACCCTTCCTCATATATGCCTACATTAAGCCCGGCAAATAACGGGATGTTGCCTATTATCATTCCAAAACCAATTGGTATGAGCAACAGTGGTTCCCACTCCTTGACAATGGCCATGGTGATAAAAATAATACCTATACATATCATCAGGATATGCTGGTAGGTGGCATTGGCAAAACCGGTATATTCCCAGAACTGTTGGAGATTATTTAATATTTGGTCCATATTAGTTCATTATTATCAGGGGAGCTCCTTCCAATACGGAATCTCCTTTGTTCACTTTAATTGAGGCCACCACTCCGTCTCTTTCGGCTTCAATGTTATTCTCCATCTTCATGGCTTCCAGTACTATCAGTTTTTGCCCGGCCTTTACAGTATCGCCTTTTTTAACATTTACTTCCAGTATTACCCCGGGAAGTGGGGAGTATACCGTATAAGAATTGCCGGAAGCAGTTTTCGGTGTACTGTGTGAGGCTTTTGCAGTTGTGGGAGCAGCGGAGCGCGGAGCTCTGGGAGAAGGAGCCGGAGTCGATTTTTTCAGAGGTTTATCTATGGTAACCTGGAAAGGTGTACCGTTGACTTCCACCTCTGCCAGCGTATCTTCCAGTTCGTTGATGACAACGTTGTAACTGTTCCCGTTGATGATCAGATTGTATTCTTTCATAGCGCAATTTGTTATCGGTCTAATTTCTTTCTCATTTCAGGCGGCTTCCTCATGGAATGGAATTTTGAACTCCACGGAGAATAATTTCTTCTTACCTGTTCAATGGTTAGTATGGTATTCTCTATATCGTGGACTTCAGTTTCGTTAGCGTATAAATGCAATGCCATGGATATGGCCGCAAATGTTTCTCCTGAAGTCTCGGCCAGAGATATTTTTTTGGTTTTGTTTTTGTGATAAGCATCGGCTTTTTTCTGTGACCAGCGCAATGCAATATTTCCCGTTCCCTTGAATACCAGGAATAACATAACAAGTGACAGAAATACCACAGACATGGCCATAACTGCCATTATCCAGCCGAAAGGATCGGTTTCTTTCATGCGTTCACTGCGTGATTTTCCGTCAAGAGAGTGGTTATTCGTGCTGGGTGATGTTCTGGACAAAACGCCCCATCCTGTATTGTCGGATCCCGTGCCGTAGGAACCTTCCCCGTCAACAAGACGTCCGTATGATTCGTTGGGTTTCAGGTCCAGAGGCAGGGATACCATATCCAGAATGGTGCTGCCGTCACTGCTGGTCAGAATGAGCATGCTGGATTCAGCCAGCGTGAAATTCACATGGAAAGAACCCCTGTAGGGTTTGTTGTCTGCCCAGAATAGGATATGCTGCCTGGGTTTGATCCGGGTCAGGATATCTCTGCGGGGAATGGTATACTTTTTTAAATTTTCGGGATCGTTACTCAGGTAACAACCGCCGATATCCACAGTACCGTAGCCTGTATTGAATATTTCAAACCAGCCGCTGTGTTCTCCAAAATCATCCTGGTAGTCATCCGTGTTTACAATGAGCAATTCGTTCAACCTCAAGTCGGTCATGCTCTGTCCATAAAGGGATAACTGAAAGAGAACAAAAACCCCGGCAAGTATGAATTTTAAATATTTTTTCATGAATTGTAGGGTTTATAAGGGAAGGTTGTCATGCTTTTTGGGAGGAAGACTCTGTTTTTTGGTGGCCAGAAGCTGCAAAGATCTGATGATCCTGAAACGGGTGTTCCTGGGCTCGATAATATCGTCAATATATCCGTAACGTGCAGCATTATAAGGATTTGCAAATTTATCGCGGTATTCTTTTTCTTTCTGTTCCACAAAGAGAGCCGGATCTTCGGCCTGGACCATTTCTTTTCCGTAAAGGACTTCTATGGCTCCGGAAGGCCCCATAACGGCAATTTCAGCCGAAGGCCATGCGTAATTCAGATCTCCTCCAAGATGTTTGGAGCTCATGACAATGTAGGCACCGCCGTAAGCTTTTCTTAGAATAACCGTGATCTTGGGAACGGTCGCTTCTCCGTATGCATACAACAATTTGGCCCCGTGCAGGATGACGCCTCCGTATTCCTGGTGAGTACCCGGGAGGAATCCCGGTACGTCAACCAAAGTCACCAGCGGTATATTGAAGGCATCACAAAAACGGACGAATCGTGCGGCTTTACGGGATGCGTTGATATCCAGAACCCCGGCAAGCACCCTTGGCTGATTGGCCACAATTCCCACTGAAGTTCCGTTAAAACGGGCAAATCCCACGATAACGTTAGTGGCATATTCCTTATGTACTTCCAGGAATTTCCCGTTATCCACCAGAGTGTGGATAATCTCAAACATATTGTAAGGTTTGTTGGGGCTGTCCGGAATGATATCGTTAAGTGAATCGTCCAGGCGGTCAACAGGATCGTCGCACTCAATGCGCGGGGGTTCTTCCATGTTGTTTTGCGGGATATAACTGAGCAATTCGCGAATGAGTTCCACACCATCTTCTTCCGTATCCACCGCAAAATGGGCTACTCCGCTTTTGCTGGCATGCACGTTGGCGCCACCAAGCTCTTCCTGGGTGACGTCTTCACCCGTAACTGTTTTAACCACCTTGGGTCCGGTAAGGAACATGTAGCTGGAGCCTTTCATCATGATGGTGAAGTCTGTAAGGGCAGGGGAGTAAACTGCTCCTCCGGCACAGGGACCGAAAAGGGCAGATATCTGGGGGATCACTCCGGATCCCAGTATGTTGTTTTGAAAAATATCTCCGTATCCTGCCAGTGCATTGACACCTTCCTGTATACGTGCACCACCGGAATCATTGATCCCGATCAGGGGAGCTCCCACTTTCATTGCCTGTTCCATTACTTTACAGATCTTCATGGCCATTGTTTCCGAAAGAGACCCTCCAAAGACAGTAAAGTCCTGGGCGAAAACATAAACAAGCCTTCCGTCTATGGTTCCGTAACCCGTCACAACGCCGTCACCAAGGATGGTTTTTTCCTGCATCCCAAAGTTGTCACAACGGTGGGTGACAAACATGTCAAATTCTTCAAAACTGCCTTCATCCAGAAGCATAGAGATACGTTCACGTGCGGTACATTTTCCCTTTTCGTGCTGTGCATCTATGCGTTTCTGACCCCCTCCCAGGCGGGCTTTTTCACGGAGTAGGGTCAACTCCTTGATTTGTTCCAACTGATTGCTCATTTTATATTATATTGTATAGTTATTCGGGTTTTTCACATAACTCGGTCAACACACCCATAGTGTCCCTTGGATGAAGGAAAGCAATATTCAATCCTTCGGCGCCTTTACGGGGATTGTTATCTATCAGACGGATCCCTTTTTGGGACAATTCATCCAGGTTCTCCTGCAATCCTTCTGTGGCAAAAGCTATATGATGCACTCCTTCTCCTTTTTTTTCCAGGAATTTTCCTATGGGACCCTCAGGGTCGGTGCTTTCAAGTAATTCAATTTTCGTCTGTCCGGCCATAAAAAACGCCGTCCTGACTTTCTGGTCCGGAACTTCTTCAATGGCATAGCATTTTAATCCGAGTTTGGATTCATAGAGCTTAATGGCTGATTCCAGTGATCTGACAGCTATGCCTATGTGTTCAATATGTTTTATCTTCATTTAATTTCGGATTTTTTGTTCAAAGAAAATAGAATTCCAATCCTGCAAAAATAGGAAATTTATCTGAAAGGAATATCATTATGATAGATTCTTTACATTTGCAAACATATATGAAAAGTATATACCGACCCAAAAACTATACCGGATTTTCTTACTTTTTTTCCCTGACCAAACGTTTGTCTTTGGTATTGCTTTTATTATTGATCAGCCGTTCAGGATTTTACATTTACAATCACTATCTTTTTCAGACAACCGCCTGGGAAGACATGCTGATGATCTACCGTGGGGGAATCCGTTTTGACCTCTCGGCGCTGTTCTATCTGAACGGTATATACCTTGTATTGGCCCTTTTGCCCTTTCCCTTCGTTTTTTCGGGGATCTACCAGAAATTCCTGAAGATCATTTTTGTAATATTTAACGCTGCAGGATTCTTTTTCCAGCTGTTTGACTTCATTTTTTTTCGCATCCGCCTCAGAAGAATTGACTTTACTTTCTTCAGGGAATTTGCGGGAGATACAAATCTGGAAAACATTTTCCTGGAGGGGCTGCAGGAGTATGTCATGTTTTTCCTAATATGGTTGGGCATTGTTTTTATACTATGGTTTCTATACGGACGTGTGTTTTACCCGTTGCGCCCGGCCTTTACCTTCAGGTATTTTACTAACAGAGCGGTTGTGTTGTGTCTGGCTTTGTTGATAGCAGTAGCGGCCATACGGGGGGGAACGGACAGGACCACGAGACCCATAACTTTAGGAAACGCAACCGCATACGTTTCCCGGCCCATGGAAGCGGCTATAGTGCTGAACACGCCTTTTTGCATCATCCGCACACTGGGGAAAAGCGGTGTTGAAAAACTCAGTTTCTTTAAAGATCAAAGGGAATTATCCCGGATATATTCCCCTATACACAGGAAAGACAGCGTTTATTCATCATCCGGCGAGGAATTCCGAAAGAAGAATGTCGTCATTTTTATATTGGAGAGTTTTTCAAAAGAATATATTGGGTATCTCAATGACGGCGAAATCCAGACTTATACGCCATTTTTGGATTCCCTGATGTCGGAGTCACTGACATGTGTGGGGGCTTACGCAAATGGAAGAAAATCCGTAGACGCTATTCCTTCCGTATTGGGAAGCATCCCCAGCCTGGAACATTCTTTTGCCTTGACACCTTATGCGTTGAACCGTGTGGAAGGGTTGGGAAATGCTTTAAAAAGAGCAGGATATCACACCTCTTTCTTTCACGGAGCTCCCGAAGGGTCCATGGGCCTGGACGGCATGTCCCGTCATTTTGGTTTCGATAATTATTACGGCAAAGGATCATTTGGAGAAAACAGCCTGTTTGACGGTTACTGGGGGATCTGGGACGAACCCTTCCTGCAGTTTTTTGCCCGTACGCTGAATACTTTTCCGGAGCCTTTTGCCACAGCGGTTTTTACCTTGTCTTCGCATCATCCTTTTGTCATACCACAAGAATACGAAGGAGTCTTTCCCAAAGGCACACTTCCCATACATCAATGCATAGGATATGCCGATCATGCTCTGAAACGTTTTTTTGAAACAGCGAAGGATTGCCCCTGGTATAACAATACGCTTTTTGTGCTGGTAGCTGACCATGGCATCTTTTCCCTGATCCATCCGCAATACCAGACAGATATTGAAAGTATGGCCATCCCTGTTGTGTATCACGATCCCCTAGGTGTCATGGCAGAAAAAGGTCGAATATACGATCAATACACACAACAGATTGACATTATGCCTACCGTGTTGGATATGCTGGATCATCCATACTCCTTTTTTGCTTTCGGAAGGAGTATACTGGACACGCTGACCACACCGTTTGTCGTTAATTATCCTTCCGGTTGGAATATACTCAGGGATGAAAAAGAAAAAGAGCCCTCCAATGAGCTCTTTTTGAAAGCTTTCCGTCAGCAATACAACAACAGGCTGGTGGAAGACCGGCTTACGGTAGAAGATTAAGCCATGTTGGTATAAACGTTTTGAACGTCATCGTCTTCTTCTATACGTTCCAGCAATTTTTCTATGTCCGCCTTTTCTTCCGGGGACAATTCTTTCATTTCCCCGTTTACAATACGGTCAAAACCTCCTCTGACCAGTTCCAGATCCTTTTCTTCTATGTATTTTTGCAGCGAACCGTAGGATTCAAAACTGCCGTATATCACAATCTCTTCATCTTCCTCGTCCAGGAAGACTTCTTCTCCTCCGTAATCTATCAGTTCCAGTTCCAGCTCTTCCAGGTTAACGGGATATTTTGATTTGACATGAAAGACGCATTTGTGGTCAAACATGAATTCAACGCTGCCCGATGTGCCCAGATTCCCGCCGGCCTTATTAAAATAGGAACGGATATTAGCCACTGTCCTGGTGGTATTGTCGGTAGCGGTTTCAATGAGAATGGCTACGCCGTGTGGCCCGTATCCTTCGTAAACGACTTCCTTGTAGTCTCCCCTGTCTTTTTCGTCGGCTCTGCGAATGGCCCGTTCAATATTGTCTTTGGGCATATTCTCGGAACGGGCGTTCTGAATGATCGCCCTAAGCCGGGGATTGTTTTCGGGGTCCGTGCCGCCTTGTTTGGCAGCTATGGTTAACTCTTTGCCCAAACGGGTAAAGGTACGGGACATATTGCCCCAACGTTTTAATTTTCTTGCCTTCCTGTATTCAAATGCCCTTCCCATAGATCACTTTTTTATTGTTCCATCAGGATTTCCAGGCGTGAAATGTATTTGTCGATCTCTACGCCCTCAATGGTCTGGGAATATTGATCCTTAATGGTCTTGTACATTACCAGGGCACCGGCATAATCTCTCTTTTCTTCCAGAAGGATACCGGCTTTTTTATAATAAGCTGCAGCATAGGCATTGTCCCTGTACTGAGCTGCTTTTTTGTACCATGAAAGTGCGTTGTCAAGATCATCAAGGCCAGCGTAGGCATCACCTATATTGCAATAAGCACGTGCCTGAATGATCTCATCTCCAGATTTGTATTTTTTCAGGTATTCAATGGCTTCAGCGTAATTCCCCAGGCGCAGTTCACTGACTCCTGCATAAAAATATACAACCTTTCCCGGAAGTGCCTTGTATTCGTCAACAATGTCTTTAAACCCAAGTACGTTCCCGTCTCCGTTAAGAGCCAGGTCAAAGGAATCAGCCCTGAAATAACTTTCAGCCGGGAACATTTGTGCCAGGGCTTCCTGTCGGCGGGGTTCCCGGATAAGTTTCATATATCCGAAACCCAGGCCCAGCAGGACCACAATACCCGTGGCGGAATAGATCAGGTGTTTTTTGTACTTGCCCAGAAATTCTTCTGTTTTGCTGATGGCTTCGGCAACTGCTGCCGGATCTTCTTTCTTCTGTCTATGCTTTGCGCTAGTATTCTTTTTTGACATAGGTCTGTGTTTTGAGGCGGCAAATATACGTAAAATTTGCTATGTTTGCATATTTGTTGAACGAATCTCTATGTATTTATCCCGATTGTTGCTATCTCATTTTAAAAACATTGGTGAGGCATCTTTGACCTTTTCCCCGGGCATTAATGTATTGTACGGGGATAATGGGGAAGGAAAGACCAATTTGCTGGACAGCCTGTATTACCTGAGCGTCTGTAAAAGCTCCCTGGGCATCCCGGACAGGGATGTTATAGGGTATGAATATCAGGACACCACACTTTTGGGGAAATATGTCATGGGGAATGCCTTAACAGAAAAAATATCCTGTGCCGTTAACCGTCAGGGAGAAAAAGTATTCAAACGGAACGGAAAGCGTTACGAAAAATTATCGGCACACGTAGGTCTTATCCCGGTGGTCATGGTTTCACCCCAGGATACATCACTTGTATACGGTTCCGGGGAAGAACGCCGGAAATACCTGAATTTTCTTCTTTCACAAACAGAGCCGGATTACCTTCAGACCGTTCTGGAATACAAGAAACTGCTTCACCAGAGAAACAAACTTCTTAAATCGGATCACCTTTCTGGCGATGTGATGGAAGCTTTGGATAATTCGTTATCGGTACGTGCAGATCTGATATATAATAAAAGGAAAGAATTGTGCCGTTTGCTGCACCCTCACGTGATCCATTATTACAGGCTGCTCTCGGCAGGGAAGGAACAGGTGGATCTGAGGTATGATTCGGACCTGAATCACGGAGACATGGCCGGTTTGTTGAAAAAGAACAGGCAGAAAGACAGGATGTTGCAATATACAGGCACCGGAATACAGCGGGACGACGTGCAATTTTCACTGGAAGGTCATCCGCTGAAAGTGTGCGGGTCCCAGGGACAGCAGAAAACATACCTGCTGGCACTAAAACTAGCCCAGTTCGCATTGATCCGGCAAATGAAGGAACTGGCTCCCATTCTTTTACTGGACGATGTATTTGATAAACTGGATGCCCGGCGGGTGTCACATTTGCTGCATTTGGTAGTGGAAGACGGTTTTGGCCAGATATTACTGACAGACAGCAATAAGGTCAGGATAGAGGACTTGATCCATGCCCTGGGAGAGCCCCATACCATATACAGTGTAAAAGGAGGCGTTTTCACGCATGAAAAGACAAAAGACTAAAACATTACAGGAGGTGCTTGACCAGACCCTGGAAGAAACAGGTTTACGGGAAGGATTGGAAATACTGTGTTTGCATCATGCCTGGGACGAACTCATAGGCGAAACGGCTGCCCGCGAATGTGGGGAACGTTCTTTCCGGGACGGGGTTTACACCGTCAGGATCAAATCATCCGTTCTGCGTTGCCAGCTGGACATGCAGAAAACCTTTCTGATGGGAAAACTCAATGCCATTCTGAAAAAACCCGTTGTGAGCGAACTCATCATACGTTGACCGTGAACAGCATACCACATATTATCGCAGACGATCAGATCCCTTTCCTGGATAGTATCCCTTCCCGGCTGGCCCGGATAACCCGACTTCCCGGACATCTGATTGACAAGGAAACCATACATGCGGCCGATGCACTCATTGTCCGTACCCGAACACGGTGCGATGCCTTCCTTCTGGAAGGCAGTTCCGTTTCTTTTATAGGATCGGCAACCATAGGGACGGACCATATTGACATACCGTATTGTGAATCACGCGGCATAACGGTGGTCAATGCGCCCGGTTGTAATGCCGGGGCTGTCATGCAATACATTTTCACAGCCTTGACAGCATGGGCCGCAAAGAGAAACGAGGATCTTTGCGGCAAAACGCTGGGTGTTGTGGGTGTGGGAAATGTGGGGAAAAAAGTGGTCCGCCTGGCCGAACATCTTGGCTTGAAAACCCTTTTGAACGATCCCCCGCGCGCTCTTGCCGAGGGCTCCGCCGGTTTTGTTGAACTTGCCGAGTTGATCACACATTCCGATATCGTCACCCTGCATGTTCCCTTGGCACGGGATACATACTGTATGGCAGACCGGGCGTTTTTTTCTTCCATGAAGAAAGGTGCCTGCCTTGTGAATACCTCTCGCGGTGAAGTAGTGGATGAAGAAGCATTGAAAAATGCCGAAAAAGATCTGGGTGGGATTATCCTAGATGTATGGCATAACGAACCGCATATTGACACAGAGACCCTTAAGATCACAGATATAGCCACGCCCCATATAGCCGGTTATTCTCTGGAAGGAAAGAGAAATGCATCACAAACGGTGATTCGTGCGCTGGCAGGACATTTTGGGTGGAAAGAACTGGAAAATCATTGTATTGATCTGCCCCCGGCTTCGGATGTCCCTGCAGATTTGCTTTTTACCCAATGTTTTCCTATATTTGTTGAAGATAAACAGTTGCGAAGTGCTCCCCATCTGTTTGAGACATTCAGAAAAAATTATGTCTTTAGAAGGGAATGGACACCGGAACAATACAGGCATCTGACTTTATGTTTACCAGGAAAGATCAGGAATTCATTGAGCATAACGGATTGACACCCTATGCTGTTGAATCGCAGCTGCAAATATTTTCAGAAGGTATTCCTCCCCTTGATATCATTGGGCCCGCAGTTCCCGGCAACGGGATTGTATGCCTGGATAAGCAACAACAGGACAAGCTGGTAGAACGTTTTGACAGCTGGAACGGGAGCCGGATAAAATTTGTTCCCGCATCCGGTGCGGCAAGTCGCATGTTCAAAGATCTGTTTTCGGCAGTTGAAACGTTGAGGAACGACAAACAGGCAGTACTTTCAGAACCGGTTCACACTTTTTTCCGCCACCTTAACGAATTTGCGTTTTATCCCATACTATCGGGGATGAAAGGTTTTGACCCCAGCCATCCCCTCAAGATCCTTCAGCTTCTTTTGGAAGAAGAGGGATTGAACTACGGATCATTACCAAAAGGACTGATCCCGTTCCACAAATACCCCGACGGACCGCGTACCCCGTTCCAGGAACACCTGGTAGAATCGGCGCTATGCGACACCCCGACAGGTGAAACGGTAAACGTTCATTTTACGGTATCCCCGGAACACGAACCGTTGTTTGCAGCCCTTTTGAAAGAGATCCGCGGGAAATACCAAAAAAGGTTCGGGATGGATATCAATGTTACTTTTTCCACCCAAAGTCCTTCTACCAATACCCTGGCAGTGGATATGCAGAACAGACCATTCCGTACCAAAGACGGTTCCCTGGTGCTGAGACCGGGCGGACATGGTGCCCTGTTGGAAAATCTGAACACCCTGACTCAGGACATGGTATTTATACGGAACATTGACAACGTTGTCCCTGAAGCTTCCCTTGAACCGGTCATTCATTGGAGAAAAGTGTTGGCAGGGTTCCTGCTCAGATGCAGAAGACAGGTATATAAATATATAGGTGAACTGAAAAATCATGCCGATCCATTCCGTTTAAGGGAAATGGCCGATTTTTTGGAGCAGACTTTCGGCATTACCCATCCTCCCATGGAGGGAGAAGCTTTTCGTTCCTACCTGTTCTCCAAACTGAACAGACCTGTCAGGGTATGCGGTATGGTAAGCTCTACAGGCGACCCCGGAGGAGGGCCCTTCAGGGTTAGGGACAAAGACGGTTCCGGATCGCTACAGATCCTGGAAAGTATACAGCTGAACGGGAAAAAATACGATTCCACGCATTTTAACCCGGTTGACATTGTCTGTTCCTTCAAAGATTACGACGGAAAGGTGTATTATTTGCCGGACTTCCGGGATGACGATGCCCGGTTTATATTACATAAAAGCCTGGAAGGAAGGGAGTTGAAAGCTCTGGAATTACCCGGATTGTGGAATGGGAGCATGGGTGGATGGAATACGGCTTTTGTGGAAGTTCCGCTGAGTACTTTTAATCCTGTAAAAACAATTAATGATTTATTAAGAAAAGAGCATAATTTTAGAAACTGCTGTGTTTGGTAGTTAAAAAAAGATTTTTAACTTTGTCCCTGATCATTGAATTTTTGAACATTTAACTAATAATAAACACTATGGAAGAATTAAAATTAATTATTGAAGGCCTAATTACTAATCCGGAAACTAATTTGGGATTTGCAATGGTTCTTATGGTTCTGGGAATGATTATTCCTTTCCTTTTGAAGTTCCTATTCCCTGCCGAGTAATATTGTATTGAAAGGAATATCCCGAAAATCCTTGAAAGAGTAGGGGGAGCCGCCGAAAATCCTTAAGAGTAGGCAAAAAAAATTAATCATTTAATTCGAATTAAAAATGGGTATCGTAGAAGTTATAACAGCAATTATCAACGATATGTGGATAGGTCTCCAGAATATGGACGGTGGATTTATTATTGCATTTCTTGGAATTGGAGCAATCCTGTTATCTGTAATTTCTGGCATTATCAGTTTAGTGCAAGAATAGTATACTGGCAAAACAAACAAAAAGGCGGATTTGCTGCAGCAGATCCGCCTTTCTTATTTTCAGACAGTTGGTCTTTTATTTATTAAAAATATCCGCCCAGCGGTAACGTTTCCGGTTTTTCCAGTCCCCTTTGTGGTATGCATAACTGGCCATCAGGGGTACGACGGTCGTGGCCTCGGCAAAAACCATTTGTTCATGAACGGTGCTTACCTTTCCCCAGGAAGAAGCTTCCTTGAGCGTGGAACTGGAGCAGGCCCCGTCCCGTACATC
Source organism: Bacteroidales bacterium (assembly GCA_011620605.1). GTDB lineage: Bacteria > Bacteroidota > Bacteroidia > Bacteroidales > UBA932 > DMER64. The sequence goes on from WOYW01000007.1 coordinate 80,269, forward strand.
GGCCACGGTGATCTGGATGGCATACTGATGCATGGGAACATCCAGACCCTGGCATTCGGCGCAAACGACCGTGTCCTGGGCAAAATTCTTGGGGACACCGCCGCCAACCATAAACAGCCCGCTCGTTTTGGCTTTGATCTTGATATCGGTCAGTTCCCTGAAGTCGGCAACCGAATCTATGGTCAGGTAAGGTTTCCCTTCCTTAATGCGTTCCTGCTGGTGCATGACCAGTCCGAATCCGGCACTGCAATCGGAAAAAGCGGGAACGAATATGGGAACACCGTGTTCATAACAGGTCTGGATCAGTGAATTTTTCTTTACCGAGTGTTCCTTAAGCCATTTACCGGTTTCCCACAAAAATTCCCTTGAGGAATAGGGCCGGGGTTCCAGGCTGTCTGCAATTTTTTTGATGGTGGCATCACAATGCTGCAGTTCCTCTTCATCAATATAGGTATCATAGATCCTGTCTATATATACACTGCGTAACATGCCGTCATCAACAAAGGGGGTCCCTTTGTAATGCTTGTATCCCAGAGCTTCAAAGAAATCCATGTCTATGATGGATGCCCCTGTAGAGACTATGCAGTCTATCATGTTGAACCGTACCATATCCACATAAACCTGCATGCAACCGCCGGCGCTGGAGCTGCCGGCCATTGTAAGCCAATTGGTGCAGTCTTTATCCCGGATCATCATCTGCAGAATGTCGGCAGCACTGGCCGTATCGCGTGATGAGAAAGACATATCCCGCATAGAATCAATAATATCTGTAGCATTGATCTTGGTGATGTCAATGTGTTGAATGACATCTTTTAACAGGTCATTTTTCTTTGTAGTCATAACAGTATCTTTAGATAACCACTCAAAGGTAAGGCTTTAATTCAAAAAAATGTTAATTTTGGCGGGTAATTCATTCCGTTTTATTATGCAATTTACACGTTTTATCAATGCCTTCAAGCGTCTGGAAACGCCCTTTTATTTTTACGATCTGGACATTCTGGACCAAACCCTCAGAACCTATACCAAGAATCTCATAAAGTACGGATACAAAGCACATTATGCCATGAAAGCTAATGCCAATCCGCGTATTTTGGAGATCATTCAACGTTCCGGATTGGGGGCAGACTGCGTAAGCGGGAATGAGGTACAGCTGGCACTGGATATGGGATTCGATCCCGGAACGATCGTATTTGCAGGTGTAGGAAAATCCGACAAAGAGATCCGTACCGCATTGCAGGGAGGGATCTTTTCTTTTAACTGCGAATCGGTTCCCGAAATAAAGATCATTAACGACCTTGCTGTACAAATGGGAAAGACAGCCCGGATATCACTCAGACTGAATCCCAATATAGATGCGCATACCAATAAACACATTACAACGGGAAGATCCCGGGACAAATTCGGGATCAGTGAATGGATGCTGGACGATGTGTTGCAGGTGTTTTCGGAAAGTTCCAATATCAAATTAGTAGGCCTTCATTTTCATATAGGATCACAGGTCACCGACATGAAAGTGTTTGAAATGTTGTGCGACAAAGTGAATTACTTCCAGCGATGGTTTGAACAGAAGGAAATCCGCCTGGAGCATATTAACCTGGGCGGCGGTGTAGCCGTAGATTATAAAGATCCCCTGGAAAATCTGTACAGTCCTTTTGAAACGTATTTTGAAACCATTAACCGGAACCTGGAATTGAGAAAAGGACAAAAAGTACATTTTGAACCCGGCAGGGCCCTGGTAGCGCAATGCGGTTTTCTGATATCCAGGGTCTTATATGTAAAGGTAGGAAAAGGCAAGAAATTTGCAATACTGGATGCGGGAATGAATGATCTCATACGGCCGGCTTTATACGGGGCGCGGCACGCAGTATGTAATTTCACATCGGCATCAGAAAAAACAGAAGTGTACGATGTGGTAGGACCGGTTTGTGAATCGGCTGACCGTTTTGGATTATCGGTACGCCTGCCTGAAACATCGCGTGGCGATATGATAGCCATCTGTACGGCCGGTGCATACGGACAGGTTATGAGCATGCGTTACAACCAGCGGGAACTGGCACAGGCATACTACTCACCGGATTTATAGCAATTATGTATTTTAAAATATATCCTGACAATCCACAGGATCGACTCATTGAACAGACTGTCTCAACCCTACAAAGGGGAGGCATTGTCATATATCCCACAGACAGCGTTTACGGGATGGGTTGTTCCATAGAATTTCTGGGGAGTGTGCCGCGCATGGAAAGGATCAAGGGGTATTACACGCCGTCAACCAGGTTGTCATTTCTCTGTTACGATCTGTCACAGTTGTCCTCGTATTGCAGGCCTATGAACAACAGCGTATTCAGGTTGATGAAAAAAAACCTGCCCGGGCCGTATACTTTTTTACTGCAGGGAAACAGCCAGGTTCCCAAAATGTTTAAGGGGAAAAAGCACACTGTAGGGATCCGTGTCCCGGACAACGCCATATTGCAACATATTCTCAGAGCGCTGGGAGTGCCCATCATTTCCACTTCACTTCCATGGGATGAAGCCGAACCCGAATACGGATTCGATCCGGACCTGATCAACGAACGGTTTGGCGACCTGGTGGATATTGTGATTGACGGAGGACCCGGGGGACAGGATCCCTCGGCCATTATAGATTGTACGGGCCACGAACCTTTGATCATTCGGGAAGGCCCAAAACCTTTAATAGATAAATAGAATTTTTATATGTTTGAGAATCTGACGGAAAGACTGGAACGATCGTTCAAATTGTTGAAAGGTGAAGGAAAGATCACCGAAATTAACGTGGCGGAAACACTTAAGGATGTCCGCAGGGCATTGCTGGATGCCGACGTCAGTTACAAGGTGGCCAAGACTTTCTGCGATCAGGTGAAGGAAGAGGCTTTGGGTCAGGACGTACTGAAAGCGGTGCGTCCCGGCCAGATGATGACCAAAATTGTCCACGACCGACTGGTTGACCTGATGGGAGGCGATGCCTCGGGAATCAACGTCAAAGGGAATCCGGGGATCGTGTTGGTGGCGGGACTGCAGGGTTCCGGTAAAACCACCTTCTCGGCAAAACTTGCCTTTCACTTAAAGAAAAAGAAAGGGATCCGGCCGCTGCTGGTCGCCGGGGACATATACCGCCCGGCAGCCATGGAACAATTACGGGTCCTGGGCGAACAAACAGGTGTTGATGTGCATATTGAAAACGAGAACCGGGATCCGGTGAAAATTGCGCGCAATGCCATAAACAAAGCAAAAAAAGAAGGATACGGCGTAGTAATCATAGACACGGCCGGTCGTCTGGCTATAGATGAAGCCATGATGAAGGAGATCACGGCTATCAAAAAGGCGGTCGATCCTACGGAAACCCTGTTTGTAGTTGATTCCATGACTGGACAGGATGCTGTGGAAACGGCGCGCACTTTCCATGAAAGGTTGCAGTACGACGGAGTGGTTCTGACCAAGCTGGACGGAGATACCCGCGGGGGTGCCGCCCTGACCATACGTGCCGTGGTAAACAAACCCATTAAGTTTGTCAGTTCCGGGGAAAAAATGGACGCACTGGATGTCTTTTATCCTTCGCGTATAGCAGACAGGATCCTGGGAATGGGTGACATTGTCAGCCTGGTGGAAAAAGCACAGGAACAGTTTGACGAGGAAGAAAGCAAGAAGCTCAGAAAGAAACTGGCCCAGGACAGTTTTAATTTCAACGACTTTTTGAACCAGATCAAACAGGTGCAGAAGATGGGTAATATCAAGGACCTGGCAGCCATGATACCCGGAGTTTCTAAAATGGTCAAAGATGCCGACATTGACAACGATGCGTTCAAGGGTATTGAAGCCATCATTTCTTCCATGACACCGGAAGAAAGGGACAATCCTTCGATTATGAACGGGAACAGGCGCAAACGTATAGCTTTGGGAAGCGGAACATCCATTACAGAAGTTAACCGTTTGATAAAGCAATTTGACGATACCCGTAAAATGATGAAGGATCTGCGCGGTGGACGTGGCATGTCTATGGCAAATGCATTAAGAAAAGGAGGTTTATGATGATGAAATTAATTGATGGAAAACAAACGGCACAGGACCTCAAAAAGGAAATCGCAGAGGAAGTTTCCGGTTTTGTATGCCAATTCGGCAGAAAACCGCACCTTGCTGCCATTTTGGTGGGAGAAGATCCTGCCAGTCATACGTATGTAAGAAATAAGGAAAAGGATTGTAAGGAAGTCGGGATGGATTCGTCCCTTTACAAATTTCCGGACACCATCACCCGGGAAGAACTGATCTCCTGCGTGCAGACCATTAACAACGATCCGGAAATTGACGGTTTGATTGTGCAGTTACCGCTTCCAGACCACATTGATCCACAGGAAATTATTGAGACTATAGACCCTTCAAAGGACGTGGATGGATTCCACCCGGTAAACGTGGGACGCATGGTGCTGGGTTTGCCTACTTTTGTTTCGGCTACACCTGCCGGTATCGTGGATCTGCTGGATTATTACAAGATCCCTACCCAGGGAAAAGAATGCGTCATCGTAGGACGCAGCAACATTGTTGGTAAACCTCTTGCCAACCTGTTGTCCCGGAAGGGGCCCGGAGGGGATTGCACAGTAACGTTATGCCACAGCCGTACCCGGGATCTGGAAAAAGTATGCCGCAGGGCCGATATCCTTATTGCAGCCCTGGGTCGTCCCGGCTTCCTGAAGGCCAATATGGTAAAAGAAGGCGCCGTGGTAATTGACGTAGGCATTTCAAGAGTGGAAGACAAGAGTACCAAATCGGGATTCCGCCTGGCCGGCGACGTGGACTTTGAACAGGTGGCGCCGCGGTGCAGTTACATAACCCCTGTTCCGGGCGGTGTAGGTCCCATGACACGTGTATCGTTATTAAAAAATACATTAAAAGCAGCCTTAAAACACAACAAATAACATCATAATGGAAAGAAGACATTTTTTAAAGACCGCTGTGCTGGGCGCAGTAGCCGGAACGTTGGGATTGAAAGGAATGAAGCTCTTTGCCTCGGAAAAATCAGCTCCGGGCGCCATTCCCGCTAAAGAAGACATTCCGGACCTGGTGGCCATTATGGGTGGTGAACCCGAACAACTATATGCCCGTGCCATAAAGGAAATGGGAGGCATGTCCCGGTACATTAAACCCGGCATGAAAGTGGTTGTAAAGCCGAATATCGGATGGGACAAAAGTCCCGAGTATGGGGCATGTACCAATCCCTTACTGGTAGCGGCCATAATCAAAGACTGCCTGGCAGCAGGAGCCTCTCAGGTAAAAGTGTTTGATCATACCTGTGACCAATGGAGAGGCTGTTATGAAAACAGCGGCATCCAGGAAGCCGTAAAACAGGCTGGTGGAGAAATGGTTAACGCCCATGAAGAGAGGTATTTTCGTGAAACGGAATTGCCACAGGCGCTTAGGATGAAAACAGCAAAGATCCACGAAGCCCTGCTTGAGTGCGATGCCTGGATCAACGTTCCGGTACTCAAAAATCACGGAGGAGCCAGGATGACAATATGTATGAAGAATTACATGGGGATCGTATGGGATCGCAGGTATATGCATTCCAATGATTTGCAGCAATGTATAGCGGATGCCGCAACATTTGAAAAACGTCCGGTGCTCAATATTGTGGACGGATACCGTATTATGACACAAAACGGCCCCAAAGGGCGAAGCCTGGAGGATGTGCAGACTCCCAAGGCCTTGTTTATGTCACAGGATATTGTTGCAGTGGATACGGCTGCCACACAGTTCTTCAATCAATTCAGTGCCATGACACTGGAAGACGCTTCCCACATTTTGCTGGCAGAAAAGCATCAGCTGGGTACTACAAAACTTGACGCTTTGAACATAAAACGAATCCGTCTCTGATGCAGGCCTACGGCTTTTTGAGATGGGCCCGCAGGATCATTGCTTTGGCAGTCTTTTTAGGGCTCACATACTTCTTTATATCTTTTTCAGCTAAAGCTGCGGAGGTCTGGAATGCTTTACTGGGATTACAGTTCGTACCGGCCATACTGGGTATTGCCACAGGGGGCCTGGTCACTGTGCTTATAGTACTGCTTTTAACTTTGTTATCCGGACGTATTTACTGTTCGCTGCTTTGTCCGCTTGGTATATACCAGGATATCGTTTACCGGATAGGATGGTTCCTGAGAAATAAAAAGAAACGCCGGACACATTATACAAAACCCCATAACACAATCAGGTATTCCATATTGATCATTGTTGTTATTTGTGTTGCGTTTTCTTTTGTATTTCTCCTGGTGTGGCTTGATCCTTACGGGTTATTCGGAAAAATTGCCACAAACATTGGCAGGCCTTTGGCTTATTTTGTTTCAGGTTCAAAATACGATGCCTGGAACCTGGCTGCTTTTCTGGTTTCAGGGGTTATCCTGGTGGCATTGACCGTTACGGCTTTCTTTAAAGGAAGACTCTACTGCAATACTATTTGTCCTGTAGGTGCTTTGCTGGGACTTATATCCCGTTACTCCATGTTCCGGGTAATGATAGACCCGGAATCCTGTACACATTGTCAATTATGCAGCATGAATTGCAAAGCCTTTTGCATAGATGCAGGCAAACCGGTGATAGATAATTCCCGTTGTGTAGTCTGTTTTAACTGTATATCCAAATGTGCCAAAGGATCCGTCACTTACCGTTTTGCCTGGAAACCTGAAAAGAAAGCCTTATCAGCTGCAGAAGAGAAACAACCTTCAGCAGGCAATAACCGTAGGGCTTTCCTGCTGGCTGTGATGGGAACCGGTGCCGGCATCGTTTTACTGAACCGCTTTACAGAGAAAAAGAAGTTGGATATTCCCAAAGCCATGCCCCCGGGGGCCGGAACGCCGGAACGTCTTAAAGACACCTGTATAGCTTGTCACGCCTGTATTGCAGCCTGTCCTGCCCATATTATTAAACCGGCTATGGGAGCCTTCGGGTGGCAGGGATTTCTGTTGCCTTCGGTCTCATATGAAAATGGTTTTTGCGGTTATGACTGCCAAAAATGCCAGGAAGTTTGTCCTTCTGGAGCCTTACAGATGATGCCCCTTGAAGAGAAAAAAAGGGTGAAAATGGGTGTTGTCAAGCTGATGCTGGAAAATTGCATAGTAGAAAAATTCGGAACCGATTGCGGTGCCTGTGATGAACATTGCCCGGTCAAGGCCGTTAAGATGTCATCCCGTGAAGGAAGTGACAAGCTGTTTCCCAAAACAACGCCATCCCTGTGTATTGGATGCGGCGGATGCGAATTTATATGTCCCGCCCGGCCCAAAGCCATTGTGGTGCTTCCTCTGTCTGAACAACGCCAGGCAGATGCACCGGTCATAGACGCGACCATCAATATTGAAGTGGACGGATTCGGGTTTTAGTCCCCGGAATTGTTTTTTAAAAGATCAGGTCTCAACCGTTCCGTACGGTCGAGACTTTTTTCTTCCTGCCAGGTACGGATCTTTACCGGATCACCGCACAACAGAACCTCTGGTACTTTCCACCCCCTGAAGTTGGCCGGACGCGTATAAATGGGAGGGGCCAACAAGCCGTCCTGAAAACTGTCTGTCAAGGCCGAGGTTTCATCGGAAAGTGCTCCGGGGAGCAGACGTACTAAGGCATCTGTGATGACGGCGGCGGCCAGTTCCCCTCCGCTCAATACATAATCCCCAATGGAGATCTCTTTGGTGATAAGATGGTCCCGGATCCTTTGATCGATCCCTTTATAATGGCCGCACAGTATGATAATATTTTGCAGACAGGACAGGCGGTTTGCTTCTTTCTGAGAGAAAAGTTCCCCGTCGGGACTGGTGTACAGTATCTCGTCGTATAAGCGGTCTTTTTTCAGATCTTCCAACAGATTGTAAACCGGTTCTATCATCATGACCATTCCGGCATCCCCTCCGAATGAATAATCGTCTGTTTGCAGGTATTTTCCTTTGCCGTAGGTTCTCAGGTCGTGAATGACAATTTCTGCCAGGGACTTTGCTCTGGCCCTTTTGATTATGGAATGAGAAAGAGGACTTTCCAGCAATTCCGGAAGTACCGTAATGATGTCAATTCTCATAATAATGCAAAAGTAATCATAATTCCGTATATTGGAGTTTTTCATTACATTTGCAAGCTATAAATACTAATTCCTTTCTCGTACAATGGATCCTGAAACGAACATCTCTGCTCCCATGGAGCAATTCGACGACAAAAAACAACCGGAAAACGATGTAGTCGAATCTACGCAGAACACAGAAACCACAGACTACTCAACCTTGTCTATGACTGAACTTCTGGCTGAATTTGAGAAACTTATTGAGGCTGAGGACAAGACTGAAATGCACAAAAATGCAGACATCATCAAGTCCTGTTTCTACAAACTGCTCCGGAAAGACCAGCCGGCTGAAAATGCCGATCCTGATAATCCGGTCCAGGTGCAGGAAAGCCCGGAGGAAGCTGCTTTCAAACAGTTGTATGCACGTTACAAAGTCTTGCGTGCAGACCTTCTACATAGTATCGAAAAGCAAAAAGAAAGGAACCTGGAAGAGAAGCTGGCCATTATTGATGGTATTAAAGAACTTCTTGAAAAACAGGAAGACATCAATCATACCTTTCCCGAATTCCGTGCATTTCAACTCCATTGGAAAGAAGTTGGCCCTGTTCCCATAACCCGTACCAAGGATATTTGGGAAACATACCAGCATTATGTAGAGAAATTTTACGATTACGTAAAGATCAACAAGGAATTACGGGATCTGGATTTCAAACGCAATCAGGAGATAAAGGAGAAACTTTGTGAAAAGGCCGAGGCTTTGGTCAATGAACCAAACGTAGTGTCGGCATTTTATAAATTGCAGAAATTACACGAAGAGTGGCGGGAAACCGGTCCCATAGACCGTGAATTGCGGGAGACCATGTGGGAACGTTTCAAACTGAGTACCACGGCGATCAACAAAAAGCACCAGGAGTACTTTGAGGAACAGAAGAAGCATCAAAAGGAAAACCTGGAAGCCAAGACAAGTTTGTGCGAAAAAGCGGAAGAGATAACCGGACTAACCCAAACCGACGATATAAACTGGAATAAAAAAGCCAAAGAACTGGAAGAACTTCAGAAAGAATGGAGAACCATTGGCTTTGCCACTAAAAAGGAAAACCAAAAAGTGTATGATCGTTTTCGTGCGGCATGCGATAACTTTTACGGTCAGAAAAGAGAGTTTTATTCAAAATTCAAACGGGAAATGCAGGATAATCTTGCCCGGAAAACCGCTCTTTGCGAACAGGCCGAAGCCGTCAACATGAGTGATGACTGGCGTCGTACTACCGATCAACTGATCCATCTTCAAAAGCAATGGAAAGAGATAGGACCAGTTCCCAGGAAACAGGCAGAAGCCATCTGGAAACGATTCCGTTCTGCCTGCGATGTGTTCTTTACCCGCAAGGCTGAACATTTTTCCAAACTGGAATCCTCATTTGAAGACAACCTGACTAAAAAAGAAGCCATATTGAGTGAACTGGAAGCTTTTGACCCGTCTTCCGTTAACGATCTGCAAGGTACACTCCGGGATTTTCAGGCACGCTGGAATCAGATAGGTTTTGTCCCAATAAAGGAGAAAGATTCTATTCAGAATAAATATAAAAATCTGATAAACAAACATTTTGGACATCTAAACCCGGGATTTTCCGAAAAACACGGAAATATACGGCAGGGAAAACGCAGGTCTTCCGAGAGCCACAGTGAGCATGATAAGCTTATTCTACGTTTCCGTCAATTGGAATCAGAAATCACTGTGTGGGAAAACAATATGGGTTTCTTTGCCAAGTCCAAAAATGCAGACAAGATCATAGCAGATACCTGCAAAAAAATTGAAGAAGCTAAATCCGAGTTAAAGGAATTGGAAGAAAAGATCAAAAAGATAGAGAACAATGAATAAGAATACGATTTGGGCCGTTTTGCTGATCGGAGCCTTACTTCTGGGCTTCAGCCTTTACAATAGCAAAGTGGTCAAAGAACAGCAAAGAGAACAATTCGTACGTGATTCCATTGCTTATTCAGAAGCCGTAAAAGCGACTGCAAATCAAGTAGCTACAGACACGCTGACATCACTGAAAGCCAAAAAACCGCGGGATCCGCAACCTGCAGACTCAGAGGACGGATATCAGTTTTCAAACGCTTATCTGAATCAGGCACTCGAAGGATCGGATTCTTTGTACGTACTGGAAAATGACAAGATCAGGATCGCTTTTACCAATCGTGGAGGTCAGCCTTATAGCGTACAGATCAAAAATTTTAAAACTTACGGCGGGGACAGTCTGGAGTTATTCCGGGGTCCGGGTAACAATTTTTCCATTGATCTTTACTCAGGAGAACAGATCAATACTGGAGAGTTTTTCTTCACTCCCGGGGTTATCGAACAGGAAAATATACTCACGTTTACCCTGCATTTTGATGAAGACGCCTACCTGGAGTATGTATATGTGCTGAACGAAGATGCCTACATGCTCAATTTGCAGATTAACCTTGTTGGGATGGACCGCTATATCCCGCGCAACGTTACCCAGATGGACCTGAACTGGGTTGTAGATGTCCGCCATTTGGAAAAAGGCTTTGACAACGAAAAAAATTATTCAACCATTTCTTACAAATACCCCAATTCCACAGAAGCAGAAAACTTGGGGCACAGAAAAGCCGACGGTTCCGAATCCATCACAACACGCCTGGAATGGGTGGCTTTTCAACAACAGTTTTTTTCTGCCATTCTCATAGCCGACGAAAGCTTTAACAGCGGGGACCTTTCATTCAGGTTCTACGAAGCCGAAAATGCAGACACCTTGCTGATGAATTGCAGGGCATATATGCAAATCCCTTATCAGGCGGTCCCGCAACAGAGCATTCCTTTGCAATTCTACTTTGGACCAAACGGCTATTATTCCCTGAAAGCCTATAACCGGTCTTTTGAACAGATTATTCCCATGGGTGGCTTTTTGGTCAAATGGATAAACCGTTTTGGGATCATTCCCATTTTTAATTTTCTGAACCGTTTCATCAGCAATTTCGGACTCATCATATTCCTGATGACCATTCTCATCAAATTGGTCATATCTCCATTCACTCTAAAATCATACATGTCATCTGCAAAGATGCGGGTCTTAAAACCGGAAATTGATAAAATCAATGCCAAATATCCCAAGAAAGACGATGCCCTGAAGAAACAACAGGAAACCATGGCGCTGTACAAAAAAACCGGTGTCAGTATGATGGGAGGATGCTGGCCTATGTTGTTCCAAATGCCCATTCTGTTTGCCATGTTCAGGTTCTTTCCGGGGTCTATAGAATTGCGCCAGGAAGGTTTTCTTTGGGCAGATGACCTGAGCGGGTACGATTCCATACTGGAATTGCCATTTAATATTCCTTTGTACGGTGATCATATCAGTTTGTTTGCCCTTCTGATGGCATTTTCCATGTTTTTCTATTCAAAAATGAACATGAGGCAGCAGCCCGCTACCGGTCAGCAAATGCCCGGTATGCAGGGGATGATGCTCTACTTCATGCCTTTGATGATGTTGGTCGTTTGTAACAACCTGTCCGCTGCCTTAAGCTATTATTACCTCCTTTCCAATCTAATAACAATGCTGCAGACCTGGATCATTCAGAAATTCTTTGTGGATGAAGAAAAATTATACAGGCAATTGAAAGAAAAAGCAGAGAAAGCGCCGGCCACCCCCAAAAAGTCAAAGTTTCAGCAAAGATTGGAAGAAATGCAACGCCAACAGCAGCATCAAATGAGAAACAGGAAATGATAGCTGATCATATCCAACAGTTGCGTAAAATTATCCCGGCGAACGTATCCTTGCTGGCCGTTTCCAAATTTCACCCCCCTGAACTTATCATGGAAGCATACCGGGCCGGGCAGCGTTTGTTTGGAGAAAACCGTTCCAGGGAATTGCTTGAAAAAATACAACTGCTCCCCAATGACATACAATGGCATTTTATTGGACACTTGCAGACCAACAAAGTGAAAGATATAGTGGGACGCGTGGTCCTGATCCAGTCAGTAGACAGTGTCAAACTGCTAAACTCCATTCAGAAACAGGCCCAAAAGAGTGGAATAGTACAGGACGTCCTTTTACAGATCTATATTGCCAGGGAAGAAACCAAACAGGGCTTTTTGCCGGAAGAAATTCGTGATATAAACCCGTCAAACCTGCCTAACGTTAATATATGCGGCCTGATGGGTATGGCAACTTTTACAGAGGACAAGGAAAAAGTCAGGAGTGAGTTCAGGCAGCTGAGAAAATTGTTTGATACCTTAAAAGAAGATACGTATTCCGCATACCCGTATTTTATTCATTGTTCTATGGGAATGACCGGTGATTTCCCCATTGCACTGGAAGAAGGAAGTACCATGGTGCGTATAGGCAGCGCTATATTTCCACCTCGCCCTCAAAAGTGAGTACTGCTCCGCCTGTAAGGTAAACATCTGAAAATCCATCCCCGTTTTGTCTGAATTCCACTTCCAGGTTACCACCTTTTGTCTGGATGAACCAATGTTCTAATTTGCTTTTGGTATGAGCCCAGGCGGCTATGGCCGATGCCGCTGATCCCGTCCCGCATGCCCATGTTTCATCTTCTACGCCCTTTTCAAAAGTTCGTACAAAAAGACATCCGTTATCCAATATCTCAACAAAATTCACGTTGATGCCCTCCTCCCCGAAATCGCGGTGCCATCGCCAGAAAGGGCCTTCTGATGCTATATCCACATCCTTAACGTTGTTTGTAAATTTTACCAGGTGGAGCGATCCTGTATCTGTTACGTAAATGTTCTTGTCGTAAAGACTGATCTTATTGACGTCGTTTAGCTGCAATTTCACTTTGGCATACAGGCCGGTTCTTTCCAGCACCTGACCGGTGTGAGGTCCGTCAAAGGATCTGAAATTGTGATTTTTCAGACCCACTCTGTCGGCAAAAGCGACCAGGCATCGGCCCCCGTTTCCGCACATGGTGCCTTCCGTGCCGTCCGAGTTGAAAAAATTCATGAAATAATCAAAGGGAGGTTTATCCTTTTCCAAAAGTATAAGTCCGTCTGCGCCTATGCCAAAACGCCTGTGACACAATGCGTTGATCTGTCTTTTGATTAGGTGGTAATTCCCAGACAGGTTGTTTATTAAAATGAAATCATTCCCGGCTCCGTGGTATTTACAAAATGGCAGTTTCATTTATTTGGTATGAATTTTGAAGATATTGCGATAAAACAAAAGTAGTTAAATTAAATGAGATATAAGTTATGAAAAACAAAGTTGGAATTATAGTCGTTATCACCGTCCTGTTAAGTGTGGGAACCACCTTACTGGTCAATCATTTTACAGGAAATTCAAAAGATGTTGAAAAAGTATATGTTACATCCGATCAGAAACCCGTTATTCAGCAGGTTTCCCTCCCGGAGGTACAGTATCCGGATTTCACCTATGCAGCCGAAACAGGTGTTAAGGCTGTAGTTCATGTAAAAGTAGTCAAAAACGGGCAGCAGTCCATGGGTCCGCAAAGTCTCTTTGATTTCTTTTTCGGATATGGGAATCCTTCTCCCCAGATACGTCCCCAGGTAGGGGCCGGCTCCGGAGTCATCATATCACCTGACGGATACATCATTACTGCAAATCACGTAATAGACGGAGCAGATGAAGTAGTGATCACACTTGATGATAAAAGGGAATTCGAAGGCCGTGTTGTAGGGAAAGACCCGGTAACGGATATTGCATTACTTAAGATCGAAGCCATAGATTTACCCACTCTGAAGTTCGGTAATTCCGATGATCTTCGCTTGGGGCAATGGGTCATAGCCATAGGAAATCCTTACAATCTGCGTTCTACCATTACTGCCGGGATCGTAAGTGCCAAAGGCCGTAGTCTGCCCTCATACCAGAATGAATTTAAAATTGAAGCTTTCATCCAAACGGATGCAGCCGTAAATCCGGGTAATTCGGGAGGTGCCCTGGTCAATGCAAAAGGAGAACTGGTGGGAATCAATACGGCTATTGCTACACGAACGGGCTCTTATTCCGGTTATTCGTTTGCCGTTCCCAGCAGTATTGCACAGAAAGTGGTGGATGATTTACGCAAATACGGAATAGTTCAAAGGGCTTTACTGGGAATAACCATGCAGGATATAACCGGCGAATTGGCAGAAGAAAAGGATATCAGCGAAATAAAAGGTGTATATATACATCAGGTACTGGAAGACGGAGCGGCTCATAAAGCCGGTATCAAAGAAGGAGATATATTATTGGAAATAGACGGGGTCAAAGTCAATTCAGGCACTTCGGTTCAGGAACAGATCAGCAAATTCAGCCCAGGAGACAAAGTGGATCTGATGTTGCGCAGAGGGAAAAAGGAAATGAAAGTAACGGCCACGTTGCAGAATCAATCCGGAGATACACAACTTATAAGTGAAACCGAAGGAGACGTAACAAATTTTTTGGGAGCAGAATTGCGTCCTGCGGGAAAAGAACTCAGGAATAAATTGCATATCCGTGCCGGTATAGAAGTAACGGATTTAGGGAACGGCAAACTCAAAGACGCCGGTATCCAGAAAGGTTTTGTGATCACACATGTCAATCAGAAACCAATATCAACCGTTCAGCAATTTGCAATGGCCGTACAAAATGCACAACGCGGAGTCCTTATAGAAGGCCGTTATCCGGACGGATCGGTATATTATTACGCACTAGGGAACTAAATTTATCAATTTTATTGCATTTTTGAAACATAAACTGCCCTTTTACGTATAAGAGGGCAGTTTATAGTTATATTTGGATGAGACAATTAAAAATTACAAAGTCCATTACCAACAGAGAAAGTGCCTCTCTGGACAAGTATTTACAGGAAATAGGCAGAGAAGATCTGATCTCTGTGGAAGAAGAAGTGGAACTGGCACAACGTATCAGAAAAGGTGATCAGGAAGCACTTGAAAAACTGACTCGTGCGAATTTGAGGTTCGTGGTTTCCGTTGCCAAACAATATCAGAACCAGGGGTTGAGTCTGCCGGATCTGATTAACGAAGGGAACCTGGGTCTGATAAAAGCTGCTGAAAAGTTTGACGAAACACGCGGATTTAAATTTATATCATATGCCGTATGGTGGATCAGGCAATCGATCCTCCAGGCTCTGGCCGAACAAAGCCGTATTGTAAGACTTCCCCTTAACCAGGTTGGATCGCTTAACAAGATAAACAGGGCTCTTTCCAAATTCGAACAGGAACACGAAAGGGTTCCTTCTCCGGAAGAACTAGCCGAGATCCTTGAGATCCCGAGTGAAAAAATATCCGATACCCTGCGTGTATCCGGCCGTCATGTTTCTGTTGATGCCCCTTTTATTGACGGAGAGGACAACAGCTTGCTGGATGTTCTGGTTAACAACGATTCTCCCAACGCAGACCGCGGCCTGGTCAACGAAAGTCTGAATAAAGAAATTGAAAGGGCGTTGTCTACACTGTCAAAGCGCGAACGGGACATTGTAAAATATTTCTTTGGTATAGGGACCCAGGAAATGACACTGGAAGAGATCGGTGAAGAATTCGGACTTACACGGGAGCGTGTCCGCCAGATAAAAGAAAAAGCTATTCGTCGTCTACGTCACAGTGCCAGAAGCAAATTACTCAAAGCATATCTGGGTTAGCCTATGTTTGAAGCAATAGGTAACGCACTGCATACCTTTAGTTCCTGGCTGAATCTGCCGTTATTCATTACCCTCATTGGTGGGGGATTGTTCTTTATGATCTATTCCCGCTTCATACCTTTCCGGTATTACGGCAAAGCTTTGAAAGCCACCGGGGTAAAAGAAGATAAGGCAGAAGGACAACTTAGTTCATTTCAAGCACTTACGTCAGCCATTGCAGCTACTGTCGGTCTGGGGAACATATCCGGTGTAGCTGTTGCCATCACCATTGGGGGCCCCGGAACCATATTCTGGATGTGGGTAAGTGCCTTTCTGGGCATGGCCACCAAATTTTTTGAAGGAACCCTTTCCATTATGTATAAAGGGAAAGACAGCGCAGGAGAGATGCAGGGCGGTACCATGTACATGATTACCCAGGGACTCGGAAATAAATGGAGACCTTTGGCAGTCGTTTTTTCCATTTCAGGTATGATAGGAACCTTTTGCCTGATGCAGTCCAACCAGCTCACCGAAGCCTTACAGACTGTTGTCTTTACTCCTGCCGGAATTGAGAACACGCTCGGTTTGAGATTCATCTTGGGGATTGTTATTGCGGCCCTGGTATCCATAGTGGTGTTGGGCGGCATCAAACGTATAGGAAAAGTTGCATCCCGGCTGGTACCCTTTATGGTAGCCTTTTATTTTTTAATCGTATTTTACATCATATTTACAAACCTAGATGTAGTACCCCAGGTCTTCAGATCCATTTTTACAGAAGCCTTTCATTTCAAAGCCGGATTGGGTGGCTTTGCCGGCTCGGTAATTGTTATCGGGGCCCGTAGGGCTGCTTTTGTGAACGAAGCGGGGATCGGGACGGCTTCCATGATGCACGGAGCTTCCCGCAACAGCCAGCCGGTCCGTGAAGGCCTCGTGGCCATGATCGCACCCTCCATAGACTCGGGGCTTATTTGCACCTTGACGGCCCTGGCCGTTCTGATCAACGCACAATATACCGTATCTGATGTTCAGGGCATGCAAATGGTAATGGAATCGTTTGAACGTTCCATCCCCGGATGGGGAAGTTATTTGCTTATGGGAGTTGTGCTGGTATTCGCTTTTTCCACAATGTTCTCTTATTCGTACTACGGTACAAAGTGTACCAATTTTTTATTTGGGGCACATCGGGCACATTATTACAATTATCTTTTTCTGGCAACCCTGGTTATGGGAGCCGTCATACCGTTATCGGCAGTTGTTGACATAATAGACATTGCATTTGCCTTTATGGCTTTCTGTACGGTATTCACCATGGTGGTGCTTTCTCCCCGTGTCAGGGTGGCCATAAAGCAGTATTTTAAAAAATGAACGCAGAGATCCTAATTACAGGTGCATTAAAGGAAACCGTTAAGGAGCTTTACGGATCTTATCCTCAGCCTGAGGTCCTTCAAGTTCAGGCTACACGTAAAGAATTTGAAGGAGATTATACCGTTGTGGTCTTTCCTTTACTTCGCCTGAGCCGGAAATCACCGGAACAAACAGCGCAGGAACTGGGTCAGGCCATTGTTTTTCATGTGCCTGAAGTTGAATCTTTCCAGGTTATAAAAGGTTTTTTGAATCTGAAGATGTCCGCCGCATACTGGATGCAAAACCTGGAAGAAATTGCCGCAACTCCCGGGTATGGGAAAAAACAGGATTCCGGGAAAACAGTAATGATAGAATTTTCATCTCCCAACACCAACAAACCGCTTCACCTGGGACATATACGAAACAACCTGCTGGGCTGGTCCGTTTCTAAAATAATGGAAGCCAACGGCCATCATGTCATCAAAGTAAATCTGGTTAACGACAGGGGAATTCATATATGTAAATCCATGCTGGCCTGGCAGAAATTCGGGGAAAACAGCACCCCTGAAACGACCGGGATAAAAGGAGACCACCTGGTTGGCGATTACTACGTCCGTTTTGACAAAGAATGCAAAGAACAGGTCAGGGAACTGGTAAGAAGGGGCATGGATCAGGAAACGGCGCAAAAAGAAGCCCCTATCATGAAAGAAGCCCAGGATATGCTGGTCAGATGGGAACAGGGCGATCCCGAAGTAATAGGACTTTGGAAAAAAATGAACGGATGGGTTTACAGCGGATTTGACAGGACGTATGAACGAATGGGCGTGTCGTTTGATACCATTTATTATGAATCCGACACCTATCTCTTAGGTAAGGAACTTGTGCTGAAAGGTCTTAAGAAGGGGGTTTTTTACAAAAATGAAGACGGATCTGTCTGGTGTGACCTGACGCAGGACGGCCTGGATAAAAAACTGCTTTTAAGAGCCGACGGGACTTCCGTATACATGACACAGGATCTGGGTACGGCTGTCAGCCGCTACGAAACTTCGGGATTTGACACACATGTATATGTGGTAGGGAACGAACAGAATTATCATTTCCAGGTTTTGAAGCTTATCCTCAAAAAACTGGGTTATTCATGGGCCGATAATATCATTCACCTGTCCTACGGTATGGTAGAATTACCTGAAGGAAAAATGAAATCCCGCGAAGGAACCGTAGTAGATGCCGATGACCTGATGGACAATATGGTGGAAACAGCCCGCGAAACATCTGTAGAATCGGGAAAACTGGAGGATATGCCTGAAGAAGAACAGGCAAAACTCTTTGAAATTTTGGGCCTGGGTGCACTTAAATATTTTATATTGAAAGTCGATCCCCTCAAAACCATGTTGTTCGATCCCAAAGAATCTATTGATTTTAACGGAAATACAGGTCCTTTCATACAATATACTTATGCCCGTATCCGCTCCATACTGAGAAAAGCCGGGGAACGAGGCTACTCATCTCGTTTGCACGGGATACCTATGCTGGAAAAAGAATGGAGACTGATCAAACTTATGACGGATTTTCCGCGGGTTATTGAAGAATCCTCAAAAGAATTTTCACCGGCTCAAATCGCAAATTTCAGCTTTGAACTGGCCAGGGAATTCAATCAATACTATCACGAAGTTTCTGTACTTCACGAAGAAAACGCTTTGCTGAGAGAACAGCGTCTGTTGCTTCTGAGCCAGGTGTCTGAACTATTGAAACAGTCCATGGAATTGTTAGGTATTATTTTACCTGAAAGGATGTAATTTGCAATTCAAAATATTATTGTATTATTGCAGCAAATTCTGATTTTATTTGTCCTATGAAAAAGACTCCGGCACAAAGACCTGTTGTAAATAAAAAAAGATTGGTTATCGGCTACGCGAATATGCCGCCACAGCTTGTGGAAATCTGGAAAGAAAAGTATCCCAGGGGTTATGCCGATTACATGGAGGATATCATGAAGGTTGACAAAGCGGACGGTTCCTTCTTTTATGCCGTAACGCTGGAAATACCTGAAGCCATTTACCTGGTGAAGGTAGAAGTCAAGATTGACGATTACGACGAAATCGAAAAAGACATATTCGATTCCGGAGACGATGTACAGGGAGATGATGAAAGTGTCGACTTCCCCGACTCAGATGATTCTAACTTTGCGGATGCTGAAGACGATTTGGATCAGGATTAAGCAATTACCCGAGTCTACAATGCTGCTGGTGTTGGCCCTGATCATAGGATTGATCAGCGGACTGGCTGCTGTGTTACTGAAATTGTCCATAGAATTCATCAAGGAACTTTTTACTTCCCACGGAAGCTTACAGATTGAGAGCCTTACCTATTTTCTGCTGCCCGGAGTCGGTATGCTCCTTTCCTTACTGTTTGTGAAATTCCTTATCAAAGACAACATTTCCCACGGGGTTACCCGTGTTTTGGAATCCATTTCAGGAAACAAATCCAGGATAAAACCCCACAATTGTTTTTCATCTGTTGTTTCCAGTGCTATCACCATAGGTTTTGGCGGATCTGTAGGAGCCGAAGCCCCCATTGTATATACCGGGGCAGCTATCGGATCCAATATCGGGCGGAAATTCGGACTGAATTACCGTAGTATCACTCTTTTGGTATGTTGCGGGGCCGCCGCCGCCATTTCCGGTATCTTCAAAGCCCCCCTGGCCGGAGTCCTGTTTTGCTTTGAGATACTCCTCTTCAACCTTACCATGGGCTCCATCATTCCCCTGTTAACAGCCTCCATAACAGCTACAGCCGTAGCTTCTCTTATTATGGGAGGAGGTGTGAGTTACGTGAGTTCCATAGATCCCTTCCTCTTATCAAACATACCCTATTACCTGCTTATGGGTGTTGTATGCGGATTTGTCAGCCTGTTCTTTACCCGGACCACGCTCATGATGGAAGGGCGCATCAAAAAGATCAACAATGTGTATACCCGCTGGGCCGTCTCGGCGCTTGCCCTGGGAACGCTTATTTTGCTCTTTCCCCCTTTATACGGGGAAGGGTACGGTTCGCTCATTTCACTCTTGAACAACAACGTGGAAGGCGCTGTTGACAGTTTGATATACAGTTCTTTAAGCGGGAACGTATGGTTCATCCCCATTTTCTTTACGGCCGTGCTGCTGCTTAAAGTCTTTGCCATGTCGTTCACCAATGCCGGAGGTGGTGTGGGAGGGACTTTCGGCCCGACGCTTTTCATGGGCGGTGTCCTGGGATTTGTGATATCCCGCTTTATCAACCTGGCGGGGGTATCGGTCCTTCCCGAGTCAAATTTTGCCCTGGTGGGCATGGCCGGACTGATGGCCGGAGTGATGCAGGCACCCATGACAGCCATATTCCTGATTGCCGAGATTACAGGAGGTTACGAGCTGCTCATGCCGCTGATCATTACTTCCGTCTGTTCTTACGTAACGGTACGGAACTTTGAACCTTACTCCATTTATACAAAACGTCTGGCTCAGGCCGGAAAACTACTTACGCACGACAGCGATCAGGCTGTTTTGACACTAATGAAAACATCCGAGGTCATTGAATCGGATTTCTTGTTTGTCAATACGCATGATTCCCTGGAACACCTGGTGGATGTGGTGGAAAAAAGCAATAGAAACATTTTTCCTGTACTGGACAATGAAAACCGTCTCCAGGGCATTGTGACCCTGGATGACATCCGTTCCATTATGTTCCGAAAGGAATTGTACAAAAGCGTATTTGTCTACGAACTCATGCACCGTCCGCTGGATCATGTTTTTATTGATGAACGGATGGACAGCGTAATGAATAAATTTGAACGTTCAGGCGCATGGAACCTGCCGGTACTGGACCAGGGGTACCATTATGTGGGTTTTGTTTCAAAATCGAGGATCTTCTCGGCATATCGGGAACAATTGTCACAGGTATCCCATGAATAAAAAACACATAAAACTCATAGCCCGCGAGCTGCACATTCGGGAATGGCAAGTTGAGAATGCCGTAACACTGATGGAGGACGGTGCCACCATACCCTTTGTGAGCCGTTACCGCAAAGAGGCCACCGGATCCCTGGACGAAGTTCAGCTGGCTGCCATGAAAACATTGTGGAACAACTACAGTGAGCTTGAAAAAAGGAGGGCGGCCATTCTCAGGTCCATAGAGGAACAGGATAAACTGACGCCCGAACTCAAAAAGGAAATTGAGGATTGCTGGCAGATGAATCGTCTGGAGGACCTTTACCTGCCTTACCGTCCCAAACGGAAAACAAAGGCTTCTGTAGCCCGGGACAAAGGGCTGGAACCCCTGGCTGAGGCCATCATGCGACTGGACAAACAAGACTGCCTGGAATTGGCCCGCGGATTTGTTAAAGAAGGGGTGGAAACAGCGGAAGAAGCCTTATCCGGTGCGCGCGACATCATTGCCGAGACCGTCAGCGAGAACGCAACGCTCCGGGAGCGGATCCGCAATACCTATAAGCAGAAGGGGGTGCTTATCTCAAAAGTCCGGAAAGGCAAGGAAGAAGATGGTGTCAAATACCGCAATTACTTTGACTACAATGAACCTACAAGGAACATGGCACCCCACAGGCTCCTGGCTTTGCTCAGGGCACACAAGGAAGGGGTGGTATCACTGGCTTTGAAACCGCATCCTGATACCGTTCCGCAGGAAATGGAGAAGATCTTCCTGGACGGAAGATCTACGGGACTCTTTCCCCGCCAGGAGGCGGGCAGTCTATGGAATATGAAGGAAGCACTGGCCGATGCTTACCGCAGGCTGATCCATCCTTCCATTGAAAACGAAGTGCTCAATGCTTACAAGGACAAGGCCGACCTGGAATCCGTCAGGGTTTTCTCGGAAAATCTAAAACAATTGCTGCTCGCACCACCGATGGGACAAAAGAGGGTGCTGGCCATCGATCCGGGCTTTCGCACAGGGTGCAAGGTCGTTTGCCTCTCGGCACAGGGAGACTTGCTTCATAACGACACCATCTATCCGCATCCTCCTCAAAATGAGCGGAGTACTGCAATGCGCAAACTGTCTCACATGGTGGAGGCATATAAAACAGAAGTGATCGCCATCGGGAACGGAACGGCCGGAAGGGAAACGGAACAATTTATCAAAAAGATCGCTTTTCCTCACAAGGTACAGGTGTTTTCGGTCAGTGAAGACGGGGCAAGCGTTTATTCCGCCTCTCAGGCCGGCAGGGATGAATTTCCCGAATACGATGTTACCGTCAGGGGGGCTGTTTCCATTGGAAGAAGGCTTATGGACCCGCTGGCCGAGCTGGTCAAGATCGATCCCAAATCACTTGGAGTTGGACAATACCAGCATGATGTCAACCAGACACTTCTGAAAGAGAGTCTGGACAGGACCGTGGAATTTTGCGTCAATCACGTGGGAGTCAACCTAAATACCGCAAGCCGTCAGTTGCTAACCTATGTCTCCGGGCTCGGTCCGCGGCTGGCCGAAAGTATAGTGGAATACCGGCAGGAAAACGGCCCTTTTTCAAACCGCGGACAATTAAAGCAGGTGAAACGTCTGGGTGAGAAGGCATTTGAGCAATGTGCAGGCTTTTTGCGCATACCGGACGGATCGGATATCCTGGATAACACCGGAGTGCACCCGGAAAGCTATCCCCTGGTCAAACGGATGGCAGCCGATCTGGGAGTTTCCGTAGGAGAAATGTTCGCCTCGGAAGAACTCCGCAAAAAAATAGATCTTTCAAAATACATTACCACGACAGTCGGCATGCCCACTTTGAAGGATATAATGGCCGAGTTGGACAAACCGGGAAGGGACCCCAGAGCGCTGATCGGGGTATGGGAATTTGACGAGTCCGTCTCGGGTATCGAAGACCTGAAGGAGGGGATGGTCTTGCCGGGGATCGTCAGCAATGTGACCAACTTCGGAGCTTTCGTAAACTTCGGCATAAAACAGGATGGTTTGATCCATGTGTCGCAAATGGGGGAGAGGTATGTGAAAAACCCCATGGATGTGGTCAAATTACATCAACACGTGATGGTCAGAGTGCTTAAAGTGGATCCGGAACGGAACAGGATTCAGTTGCGCCTGGAACGCAGCTGAGAAAGTATCACCCCGGTGACCACGATCAGAATTCCTGCTACCTGGATCCAGTTTAAAGATTCTATTCCCAGTAAAAATCCGGCAGCTGCAGTAACTATGGGGATGATAGCCGCAAAAGTGTTGGTACGCGTAACGCCCAGTTCCTTAATTGCAGTAGTAAAGAGTAAAAACGCAAAACTGGAGCACAAAACGGATAACATGATGATGGGATACCAAAAATTCCAGTCAGTCAGGAAGAGGGATACATTGGTGCGTTTGAGATCGAAGAACAAAAACGGAACAAGAAAATACACGGCTCCCAGGGCGTGCTGGTAAAAAGTTACGGTATAGGCATTGTAAGACATGGTTATCCTTTTCAGGATCACGGTATGTCCCACGGCAGAAAATACCGCCATAAACAGGAAAAGGATACCGGCCGTCATGTTGGTTCCCGGCAGGTCCGAAGGAGTTCCCAGATCAAGTCCCCATTTTCCCAGAACTACCATCATCAGCCCGGGAAGTGTCAGGATAACACCCAGAATATTGCGGGGCGTTACTTTTTCCTTGTAAAAGGTAATACCGGCAATCAATCCGAAAATTGGAATGCTGGACACGATTACCGAGCTCAGGTTAGGACTGGCCGTAAGCTTCACCCCGTAAGCCTCCCCGGTGAAATAGAAAAAGGGCTCCATCAGGGCCAGACTCATGAACCACAATACATCCTTTTTATTTTTGATGCGCTGGATGACCCCGGTGATCTTGCCAAAAACGAACAAGATCAGGGCAGCCAGAGATATCCTGGTAAAGATCAAAAAGAACACGGGAACGTGGTATACCAGCAGTCTGTTGGTCCAGAAAAATGAGATTCCCCAGAGAAAAACTGTTGTGCATATAAAAATATATGCCCGGATACGTTGCTTGGTCATTGGTTACGATATGGGAAAAACAGGAGGTTTCTGAATTATCTGGCCATTTTCGGCAGCCAGTGTTCCATTGACAAAAACGTGGGAAACAGAGGTCTGGAAGGTAGTTCCTTCCAGGGGAGTCCACTTGCAGGCGTATTCCAGTTGTGATTTTGTGACCCGGTGTTCTTTTTCCGGGTTGATCAGTACCAGGTCCGCGTAGTATCCTTCGCGAATAAAACCCCTGTCCTTTATGTCGAATATTTGGGCGGGCCAGTGACAACAGGCACCTGCCATGGAAGTAACGGAAAGTGTATTGTTATGGACATTTTCCATCATGATCTGGCAGAAATGCTGAATTATTGGAATGCCCGAAGGAGCCTGAACATAAGGATTTTGCTTTTCTTCCCAGGAGTGGGGGGCATGATCGGAGCCTACTGTCTGAACATTCCCGTTTTCAATGGCTTCCAGGATAGCATCCCGGTCTTTAGCCGTTTTTATGGAAGGATTGCATTTGATCTGTGTTCCGTAATGTACGTAATCGGCTTGAGTGAACATAAGATGAGGCAGGACCGCTTCACAGCTTATGCGGGGATTTATCCGGCGTGCTTTACGGATCAGTTCAATTTCTTCTTCTGTGGTCACGTGAAGAATATGCAATCGGGTATTATGTTTGATCGCTATTTCAAGGGCTTTCCGGGTAGAGGCAATGCATGCTTCCCGGCTTCTGATGGTATTGTGGAGTATCATGGGAATATCATCTCCAAATCGGGATACTGCCTTGGTCAGATTCTCCCGAATTATGGATTCCTCTTCACAATGAACAGCTATTACCCCCTGGTATTGTCCAAAGAGGGTATCCAGGGCAGCAGGGTCATCCACCAGCATATTCCCGGTTGAAGAGCCCATAAAGATCTTCAGTCCGCACCCTTTCTTTCCGGTTTTAAGCACCTCTTCAATATTGTTATTTGAGGATCCCATATAGAATCCGTAATTGACGAACATATTGGAGGCTCCCAAACCATATTTTTCTTCAAGTGCCCGTGCAGAGATAGCGGGAGGTACGTTGTTGGGCATATCCAGAACAGAAGTAACTCCGCCCAGTAATGCGGAACGGCTTTCCTGAGTCATGGTGCCTTTGTGAGTTTGTCCCGGTTCACGAAAATGTACATGGTCATCAATGATACCGGGGATCAGGATCATCCCGGTAGCATCAACAAGGGTATGATTGATCCTGCAATAACTTTTGGCGTCCTTTTCCGCTTCTTTTCCACTGAATACCTTATCAATGCGTTGGCCGTCAATTACCAGACATCCTTTAAAGACATCTCCTTCGTTAACAATAAGTGCATTCCGAATGATCGTCTGCATGGTGTTACCTGTTTTTTCTACGGATCCCGGTAAATCGCAATTTGATGACACCCCAGAAAGCTTCTCCAAAAATACCGCTGCTCATCTTGGAAGTTCCTTCTGTTCTGTCAACAAAGATAATGGGCACTTCAACAATTTTATACCCTAGTTTGTAGGCAAAATATTTCATGGAAATCTGAAAGCCATAGCCCTTCATGCGGATCCACCCGGGATCTATAGCCTCCAGCACTTCTCTGTGATAGCAGATGAAGCCTGCGGTGCAGTCGTATATGGGTATATTCAGTACCCTGCGGACAAAAGCAGAAGCAAACCAGGACATGATGACGCGCCCTATGGGCCAGTTGATCACGCTAATACCTTTGCAGTAACGTGATCCAATGGATACCTGTGCCCCGTCCCGGCAGACTTGTACCATTTTGGGAAGATCGTCGGGATTATGTGAAAAATCGGCATCCATTTCTATCAGGTACGTATAGTCTCTGTCCAGACCCCAGCGAAATCCTGCCAGATAGGCAGTCCCCAGACCCAGCTTGCCTTCTCTTTCCAGTATGTGCAAACGTTCCGGAAATTCAGTCATCAGGGAACGGACAATATCTGCAGTCCCGTCGGGTGATCCGTCATCCACCACCAGTATGTGAAATGGTTCCTTTAAAGAAAATACTTTACGGATGATCTTTTCCGCATTTTCCTTTTCATTATAGGTAGGAATAATAATCAGATTTTTTTCTTGCATATACGCGAAAGTCAACAGTATTAAGGCGCATCAAATATAGGCATAATTTTTGTTTAAATTTTAGTGGTTGATAATGTGGTCAATACTTTTTTTCAGGATCAATATCAGCCTTTTTTTTCAAAAATATTTGGTTTAGAAAAAATAAAACCCTTATCTTTGCATCCCCTTTCACGAGAGAGGGTACAAAAAAGAAGTTCATTGACAAATTGGAAGAGAAGTACAACAAAAAAGAGTACAAGAGCAGAACGTTAATTTCTGAGAAGAAAAGAATGAGAGTAACGGGACAAGCAAAGAGTGTAAAAACAAATTTACAATGAAGAGTTTGATCCTGGCTCAGGATGAACGCTAGCGGC
>WOYW01000001.1 GCA_011620605.1 Bacteroidales bacterium
GGTCTTGATTTTTATTGGAACGGACGTAAAATCAACGAATTTTATGTAAGTTTGTGTATGATGGAAAGGCGTGAATTCATAGACTTCCTTAGGGTACAAAAACGTTATTCCGAACGCACCCAATCCATTTATGATCAGGCAATTAAAGATTTTTATAAATTCATGGATTTTCAGGCTGAAGACAATCCTATGGAACTTGTTACGCTGACCTCCCTGAGAGCCTATACAGGGTCACTGCTGGAACAGGGTCTGAGTCCTTCCACCGTATACCAGCGGCTGTCTGCATTAAGTTCTTTCTGCAATTACCTGGTCAAAAAAGGAAAACTCAGGGACAATCCCCTGAAATTACTGATCCGCCCAAAAAAAGGACACAGGATACCGGAATTTTATTCTCAGGCAAGTATCAATACCTGGATAGATCATAAGGAAGACTCCCCTACTCCTGTGTTTATTATGATCCATTTGCTGTATGCCACAGGTATCCGGCGTGCGGAACTGGCAGGCATACGTGTCCGGGACCTGGATTTTGAACGTTCTTTGCTCCGGGTTCGCGGCAAGGGTAATAAAGAAAGAGATGTTCCCCTTAGTGAAAATATGGTCCGCGATTTGCGACGCTTCCTGGAAGAAAGAGAGGTGGCGTCTCCATGGCTTTTCAACCGGAAGAACGGAGATCAACTGGCTCTGACAACCGTTAGCAAAATGGTACACAGAGAATTATCGCGTGAACCTGTATTCACCGGGAAAAAAAGTCCGCATGTGCTTCGCCATTCCCTGGCGACACATCTGCTAAACAATGGGGCCGATCTGAACAGCATCAAGGAACTGCTGGGTCATACATCTCTTGCCGCCACACAGGTGTATACACACAATTCGTTTGAAGTAATGAAAAAAGAATACAAAAAGGCTCATCCAAGGGCATAAAACCCCGGAAGCCAATTTATTAACAATATAAAATGGAGTTATATCATGGACATTAAGGTTGAATCCGTCAAATTTGATGCAGACAGGAAACTGCTTGATTTTATACATGAAAAAGTAGGGAAACTAGATAGATTCTTTGATGCCATAATTGGAGCAGAGGTGACGCTCTCCCTGGTACCCGGCCACGATAATAAAAAAGCTACCATTCGTGTAAAAGTACCCGGAAACGATCTGATCGCGGAACGCACCTGTCCGACCTTTGAAGAAGCCGTAGCTACAGGTGTGGATATATTAAAAGAAAACCTGGTTAAAACGAAAGAAAAAATGCGGGGAGTATAGATCCTACCTGAGTGACCCGGACAAAATATCAAGTATTTCTGAAGTAATGGCCTGCTGGCGGCTTTTATTGTACTGAAGGGTAAGATCACGTATCAGATCTTTTGCATTTTCAGAAGCCGCTTTCATGGCCATGGTTCTGGCAGCGTGCTCAGAGGCATTGGCATCCAATACGGAACGGTAAAGCTGAAAACGGAGCACCTTGGGCAACAGGTTGTCTATAAGCTCCTGGCGGGAAGGCTCTATGATATAATTTTCGTAATGCGCAGGATTCAATTCCTCCAAAGGGTATTCCTGGGGAATGATCAATCCCTGTTTACCTCTTAACTCACGTCCGTAAGAAGGATTGGAACTTTTTACCAGTTCGGACTGAAAAGGCAGAAATGTGTCCCTTTGAAGTATCTGCACAGCCATGCTTTTGAAATGGTAAAATATCAACTCGGCCTTGTCTACCCTTCCACGCATATATCCGATCCCCAATCTTTTGGAAAAACGCTCGCACGACAAATAATCAGGGCGTGATATCAGGTCCGTGAAAATGTCACAGACAACACAACCCGTTTTTTTGGCGGCTTCCAGCATTTTTATCCCAACGGGGTACAAAGTTATGTTCTGACGGGGCAGGTGTGCGTACTCGTCCAGTACCTCGTGAAGTTTTTTCTCCATATTGGTATTGTACGCCCCACAGAGCCCTGTATTAGAAGCCATAAATACAATTGACACGTAATTTATGGGCCTGGCAATGGCAAAGGGAGTCTGGCGGAGGGTGTGCATTCCTTTTGGATACCCGTGTTCATACATATAACGTTCCTCATGTATGAAGGTAAGCAGCATATAATGCAAACGTTCTTCGTAGGGAAGCATATAACCCAGGGCTGTCTGTGCCTTGTGTAGTTTGGCAGAAGATACCCGTTGCATGGCTTCGGTTATCTTCTGGGTTTTTTTAATGGAGTTGATCCTTCTTTTTATTTCTCTTAAAGACGGCATGGTTATCCGGCAATTTGTTCTGCCACACTTTCTATTATCGAGGCAATTTCTTCGTTTATTTCACCCCTGTTCAAGGGTTCAAGTACGGTTTTGAGGTGACTGGTTTCCAAAACATGCAGGAATTTTTCTTCAAATACAACGATCTTATCCAAAGGAACCCTGCCTAAAAGACCGTGTGTCCCGCAATAAAGCAATGCTATCTGTTTTCCGACTTCCAGCGGACTGTATTGCTTCTGTATAAGAAGTTGTGAATTTTTCTGTCCTTTATCCAGTATACGCGCGGTATAAGGATCCATATCGCCCCCAAAACGGGTGAAGGATTCCAGTTCCCGGTATTGTGCCTGGTCGATCTTAAGGGTCCCGGCCACTATTTTCATGGCTTTTAACTGTGCATTGCCACCCACACGGGAAACGGAAATACCTACATTGACGGCAGGACGGTTTCCCTGGTTAAAAAGGTCGGTATCCAGGAATATCTGTCCATCCGTAATGGATATAACATTTGTGGGAATGTAGGCCGAGACGTCTCCCGCCTGGGTCTCTATGATGGGAAGGGCCGTCAGTGACCCGCCTCCTTTAACTTTGTCCTTCAGGGATTCGGGCAGGTCGTTCATGCGCGAGGCCACTTCATCCTGAGCAATGATCTTGGCAGCCCTTTCCAAAAGACGTGAATGGAGGTAGAAGATATCCCCGGGATAAGCTTCCCGTCCTGATGGCCTGCGCAGGATCAGGGAAACTTCCCGGTAGGAAACGGCCTGCTTGGACAGGTCATCGTATACGACCAGGGCATGGCGTCCCGTATCACGGAAATACTCTCCTACTGCGGCTCCGGCAAAAGGCGCAAAATACTGCATGGCAGCCGGATCCCCCGCTGTTGCCGAGATAACCGTGGTATATTCCATGGCCCCGTATTTCTCAAGGGTGTTTACAATGGATGCCACAGTGGATCCTTTCTGACCTGTGGCCACATAAATGCAATATACGGGATCTCCTGCTAGAAAATTGGATCGCTGGTTGATGATAGTATCTATGGCAATGGCGGTCTTACCTGTCTGCCTGTCACCTATGATCAGTTCCCTCTGACCCCTGCCTATGGGGATCATGGCGTCTATGGATTTAATTCCTGTCTGAAGAGGTTCGGATACCGGTTCGCGAAAGATCACTCCGGGAGCTTTTCTTTCAAGGGGCATGGAAATGAACGGGCCGGGGATCTCTCCCCTTCCGTCCAGGGGATTTCCCAGGGGATCCACCACCCTGCCTAATAAATTCTCGCTGAAGGGGATTGATGCAATGCGACCCGTTCGTTTGACCATGTCTCCTTCCCTTATCCTGTCGGTGGGTCCCAGCAACACGGCACCCACGTTGTCTTCTTCCAGGTTCATCGCTATGGCTATCATGCCGTTGTCGAACTCCAGCAATTCATTTGACTCGGCCTGATACAAACCGTAAATACGGACCACGCCGTCGCTTACCTGAAGCACCGTACCCTTTTCTTCATAAAGGGGACGGTTGTCAAGTCCCTCCAGTTGCATCCGCAATATTTCGGTGACTTCAGCAGGTTTAATCACATCTGACATAACACGTCTACTGTTTACCATTTATTCCAAAGGCTTTTCTCACTTCTCTCATCCGGCCCGCCAGGGATGCGTCCCAGACCTTCATGCCTACCCAGAGTGAGAATCCTCCGATCAATTGTTTGTCCTGTTTTAATTCCAGCTCTACCTTTTGGGGATGTTCCGGATCCAGGACTTTCTTTATATTTTCTGCCGTCTTGTTATCCACAGGCACAACCGTAGTCAGTATACCGTAAGTTATACCCTTTTCTTTCCTGTACTTATCCATATACTGCAGACAGACGGAACTCAAAATGTTTTCCCTTTTATGCCTTACCAAAAGATCCAGAAAAGCGGACAGTACCTCAAAAGCATTCCGCGGATGTGCCCGGAACAGATCAAGGAACATCTTCTTTCGATTTTCAGGATCTATCATCCTGTTGCAGAATGTTTTCTCCAGATCGGGTACTTCCTTGAAATATTCCCATAATCTTTTCATCATACGGTACACCTCCTGTTCAGATCTACGATCAGAGGCAAACCGTAATAATGCAGCGGCATAACGGGAAACTATCAGTCCTGTGTTCATGGGATCATGCCTCGGGTTTTGCGGATTCCTCCAGCAGGTTGTTGATAAAATCCATTTGCCTTACACTGGGATCCAATTGTTTTTTTAGTAATTTTTCGGCTACTGCAACCGATAGTGTGGCCACATAAGCCTTGACTTCCTGCATGGCCATATCCCTTTCTTTCTCTATTTGCGCCCTTGCCCGGTCCAGCATAAGGCGACTTTCGT
Organism: Bacteroidales bacterium; assembly: GCA_011620605.1. GTDB lineage: Bacteria > Bacteroidota > Bacteroidia > Bacteroidales > UBA932 > DMER64. The sequence continues at coordinate 4,594 of WOYW01000001.1, forward strand.
GGCGGGCTGCTTCCCGGGCTTCATCCAGAAGCTGTTGACGCAGCTGTGCCGTCTGTTCTATAACTTTTGTCTGCTCGTCGCGGGATTGTTGCATTATTTTTTCCTCCTGCTGCTTCAGGGTAGCCAGCAATTTGCGGGCAGAGGCCGCATCGGCAAGTGCTCTCTCGATCTTTTCGTTGCGACGTTCCACCACACCGGTGACCAGGGGCCACCCGAAACGGGCCAGCACAAGAAACAGGATGCCAAAAGCAATGAACATCCAGAACAACAATCCGGAATCGGGGATCATCAAATCCATAACACAGAAAATTTACAAGGCTACCAGCAGGCAGACAATGATGGCAAACAGGGAAACGCCTTCCACCAACGCACCTATTATAATCATGGACATCCTGATCCCGTCAGCAGCTTCCGGCTGACGTGCAGTGGCTTCCATGGCGGCACTTCCGATCTTTCCGATACCCAAAGCGGCACCAAGAACTACAATGGCAGCGGCAAATACGGCTCCTAATTTTGCAATTTCGGCAGATGCCACAGCAGCTTGCAATACAGTAAATAGTAACATAACAATATGGTTTAAAAATTAATTCTCATTTTTTATTTGTTTCTACGGCATAGCTGGTCTTTACTTTATGTGATCCCTGACGGGAAAGACCAATAAATATGGAGGACAGCATGGTAAATACATACGCCTGTATGTAAGCAACCAGTAATTCAAGGGCCAACATGAAAACTGAAAAGAGTACCGACACTGCACTCATGGAAACATTAATAACCGGGCCCATAGCCACTGTAAGAAACACCAGCGAAGTCAATGCCAGTATGACAATATGTCCGGCAAAAATATTGGCAAACAGACGTATCATAAGGGCCATGGGCTTGGTCATTATCCCGAAAAATTCAATTATCTGCATAATAGGGACCGGTACTTTCATAAATACGGGGACATCCGGCCACAGGATCTCTTTCCAGTATTCCTTGTTTCCGAACAGATTGACGGCTACCAAAGTAAAGAAAGCCAGACCGAATGTAATGGTAATGTTGCCTGTCAGGTTGGCTCCACCAGGAAAAAGCGGGATCAGCCCCAATACATTGTTCAGGAAAATAAAGAAAAAAGCCGTCAGTAAATATGGTGCGTAACGTTTGTAATCCTTCCCCACGCATTTTTTGATCATTCCGTCGTGGATGCTCATGATGAACCATTCCATAACGCCCATTAGCCCGGAAGGAACAGCCTCCGATTTTCCGTGCACTTCCTGTTTCTTATACCATTTTGCCAGGCTAAGAACCAGGAACATAAGCAATCCGCAGGAAAAAAACAGAGCAAGCACGTCTTTTGTGATGGAAAGGTCAAAAGGCCTGACCTCCTGACCTTGCAAATCCGTTTCTACAAGTTTTCCTTCGTACCTGCCCTCACCTGCAATATAAAAACCTTCGTATTCCTCCTTTTCCATAAGGTGAGAAGAAAGAAAGAAAAACCAGCCCCTTTCCCGGCTGCGGACAATTACAGGTAAAGGAATCCCAATGTCTTTTTCCTCTGTGGAAAAAAGATGCCAGTGATAAGAATCTTTCAGGTGTTCCAGAATCAGATGTTTAACATCTACCGGAGGTCTCACCTTAGCGGGGGTTGCATATAACGCAGTCCTGCCTGCCATCATAACGCAAGCAAACGACAAAACGATCAATATGGACCTGCGGGTTGCCTGCATAATAAATTACGACTCTTTCTCCTTTAGCTTTTTCTGTTCCTTACAATCAACCAAAAGGAACCATATAGATAAAGAACTGTAGGTAATGAACATACCCATAAAACTAATAATAAAGGAGGCTTTGGGAGGATGGGCCACCCCTATTAACACGATCAGTATCACCAGGACGATACCCCAGCGTACGATACGCTGTATCAGCATGCTGTTAAGCATTTTGGCATTCTGGGTTTTGCTTTTTTTCATCATCAGGATCTCCAGCAAACCTACCAGCAAAAAGGTGGCAGGAATTACTGGATACACAGGGAACCACCACAGAGGCATAAACAGGTACATGATCAGTCCCCATATACCTCCCACCAGGAGTATGGTCGCTGTATGTACCGTGATCATTTTTTTTATCATAAAAGTTTCTGTATAATACAGGCGTACACCTTGTTGTTTCTGACCTGAACGAATCCGCTGCTGACAGGAATCTTTCCGTCTCCCGTTTCTCCTTCGTACATGATAAAGCCCCTGTTAAGCAGTGACATTATGGGAGCATGATCCTTCATTACAGTAAAAGAGGCTTTTTTGCCGGGAAACCTCACCAAACTAACATTCCCTTCAAAAAGGACCTTTTCCGGAGACATAACCTGGAGATATACCGGGGCCTTCATAGCGGTTATTTCATAATTCGTTTTCCTTTTTCTATGGCATCCTCTATGGTACCTACATTCAGAAAAGCATTTTCGGGTATTTGGTCTACTTCTCCGTTTATGATCATATTAAACCCTTTGATACACTCTTCTATGGGAACCATCACACCTTCAAGTCCCGTAAATTTCTGGGCAACTGTAAATGGCTGTGAGAGAAATCGCTGAACTTTTCTGGCCCTGTTAACAGTCAATTGGTCTTCACGGGAAAGTTCTTCCATACCCAGAATGGAAATAATATCCTGCAGTTCCTTGTTGCGTTGCAGGATCTGTTTTATTTTCTGGGCGGTGTTGTAGTGTTCCTGTCCCACTACTGCAGGATCCAGGATCCGCGATGTGGATTCCAGCGGATCCACAGCCGGGTATATACCCATCTCTGTGATCTTCCGGGATAAAACCGTTGTTGCATCCAAATGAGAGAATGTAGTCGCAGGAGCCGGGTCGGTCAGGTCGTCTGCAGGAACATAAACGGCCTGGATAGACGTTATGGACCCGTTACGTGTAGAGGCGATCCGCTCCTGCATGCTCCCCATTTCCGTAGCCAAGGTCGGCTGGTAACCAACGGCTGAGGGCATCCTTCCCAATAAAGCAGATACCTCTGAGCCGGCCTGGGTAAAGCGGAAAATATTATCTATAAACAACAAAATATCTTTAATGCTCCCATCGTCATCCCGAATAGACTCAGCAATGGTAAGTCCGCTCAGGGCAACAGATGCGCGGGCCCCGGGAGGTTCGTTCATCTGACCAAACACCAGTGTCGCCTGGGATTTTGCCAACTCGTCGTAATCTACCTTGGTCAGATCCCATTCCCCTTTTTCCATACTTTCGCGAAAAGCATCTCCGTAACGGATCACTTCGGACTGTATCATCTCGCGCAATAGGTCGTTCCCTTCACGTGTACGTTCGCCTACTCCGGCAAAAACCGAAAAGCCGCTGTGTTTTTTGGCAATGTTGTTGATCAGCTCCATAATGATCACGGTCTTGCCTACACCGGCTCCTCCGAACAGCCCGATCTTCCCTCCTTTCAAATACGGTTCCAAAAGGTCAATCACCTTTATCCCCGTGAACAATACTTCGCTTGAAGTGGTCAGATCTTCAAATTTGGGGGGTGTTTTGTGAATGGGAGAAGATCCCGTGCTTTTATCCAACGGTCTCAGCCCGTCTATGGTTTCCCCTGTTACATTCATCAGCCTTCCTTTTACAGCTTCCCCTACAGGCATGGTAATGGGACCGTTAGTAACCCTGATCTCCGTTCCTCGTGAAAGACCGTCCGTAGAATCCATTGCTACGGTACGTACAGTATAATCGCCTATATGCTGCTGTACTTCCAATACAATCTCCTTTCCGTCGTTACGCTTCACTTCAAGGGCATGATGTATGGAGGGTAACCGCACTTTCCCGGTTTCTTCAGGAGTAAAGACCACGTCTACCACCGGACCGATAATTTGCGAGATGTATCCCTTCAGATCTGACATAATGAATTATTTCGTTAATAGAACCAGCGGCAAATGTAATCATTAATTAGACTACTTCTACCAGTTTTTTTTATCTTTGTGCCCCGTATGTCGAATCCATTATCAAGCTACACAGAAGCGAATTTCCAAACCCTGGAATGGAACGAGCATATCCGGCTCAGGCCAGGTATGTATATAGGAAAATCAGGAGACGGAAGTACTCCCGATGACGGGCTTTATGTGCTTATCAAAGAAGTCATAGACAACTCGGTAGACGAGTTTGCCATGGGACACGGGAAAGTTATTGCGGTTACCATCCGCGACAATGAGATATCTGTCCGTGATTACGGAAGGGGCATTCCTTTCGGCAAAGTTATAGACGCCGCCAACAAGATGAACACCGGCGCAAAATACGATAACAAATCCTTTCAGAAGGCCGTAGGCCTTAACGGGGTGGGACTGAAAGCCGTAAATGCAACTTCCACCATGTTCTACATAGAATCTTTCCGGGAAGGTAAGAGCCGTTTCGGCAAATTTTCCAAAGGTATTTTGCTGGAAGAAGGGACCACCCAAGCAGACGAAAAAGACGGGACGCTGGTCAAATTCACTCCTGACCCTGTATTGTTTCCCAATTATACCATTAACACGGAATTCGTTCAGGAAATGATGCGACATTATGCCTACCTGAACAAAGGGTTGAAAATGCAACTTAACGGAAATGAATACGTTTCCAAAAACGGGTTGCTGGACCTGGTCCTGGAAAGCATGGCCGAAGAAACGCTCTATCCCCCCATTCATCTGACCGGGAAGGATATAGAAATGGTCATTACCCATACCAACGAAACCGGGGAAAGCATCATGTCCTTTGCCAACGGGCAGAACACTTCTCAGGGAGGCACCCACCTGTCGGTTTTCAGGGAGGCAGTGGCACGTACCATAAAAGAATTTTATAAAAAGGATTTTGAACCTTCCGATATCAGGCAATCCATAGTAGGGGCCATCAGTATTCGCCTGATAGAACCCAAGTTCGCAAACCAGACCAAAACCATTCTGGATTCCAGGGATACGGGACCCGACGGCCCTACCCTGCGCAGTTTTATAAGTGATTTTGTAAAAGAACACTTGGATAATTACCTGCACAAGAATCCCGAAACGGCAGACATTCTTTTGAAGAAGATCGTTGAGAATGAGAAGGAAAGAAAAGCAGTAGGTGTTGTCCGTAAAAAAGCTAAGGAAAACGCCCGCAAGATCAGCCTGCACAACCGAAAGCTTCGGGATTGCCGCATTCATTTCACGGATAAGAGTGAAAAGGCTGAACAAACCATGTTATTCATAACGGAAGGAGATTCGGCCAGCGGATCTATAACCAAAAGCAGGAATCCAAACATCCAGGCGGTCTTCAGCCTACGGGGAAAACCCGAGAACACATACGGCATGACCAAACAGGTAGTTTATACAAATGACGAGTTCAACCTGTTGCAGGCTGCCCTGAACATTGAAGAAGACCTGGACAACCTGCGCTACAATAAGATCATCATTGCTACCGATGCCGACCCGGACGGGATGCATATCCGCATGTTACTCTTAAGCTTCTTCCTTCAATTCTTCCCGGAACTGGTACGGCACGGACACATTTATATATTGCAGACGCCCCTGTTCCGTGTCAGGAACAAGAAAGAAACACGTTATTGTTATACCGAACAAGAAAGAGAGAAAGCCGTGCGGGAACTGGGACCGGACCCTGAGATCACCCGTTTTAAAGGCCTGGGTGAGATTTCTCCCGATGAATTCAAGGAATTTATTGGAGATAACATCCGCCTGGATATGGTCCGGCTGGATAAGGATGACAGGCTCCCGGAACTTCTGAGGTTTTATATGGGAGACAACTCTCCCCAACGCAGGGAGTTTATAGTCAACAATTTAAGAATGGTGGGAGATTAAGCCATGATGAGTGAAGACCAGCTCAAGTATTTGCGGATACTGAGTGAAGAAGGAGATAAAAAATACCGGTTAACCGGGATGTTCAAAGACTGGTTCCTTGAATATTCTTCCTATGTGATACTGGAGCGTGCCGTTCCTCATATAACTGACGGATTAAAACCGGTACAACGCAGGATCCTGCATTCCATGAAGAGAATGGAGGACGGGCGGTACAACAAAGTGGCCAACATCATAGGGCACACCATGCAGTTCCATCCTCACGGAGATGCTTCCATTGGAGATGCCCTGGTTCAACTGGGACAAAAAGAGCTTTTAATAGATACGCAGGGGAACTGGGGAAATACGCTGACCGGTGATTCTGCTGCTGCGCCGCGTTACATAGAAGCCCGTCTGAGTAAATTTGCCCTGGATGTTGTTTTCAATCCCAAAACAACGGTTTGGGTGCCTTCTTATGACGGCAGGAACAGGGAACCGGAATCCTTACCTGTCAAATTCCCTCTTTTACTTGCCCAGGGAGCCGAAGGGATTGCAGTAGGACTGGCTACCCGCATACTGCCTCATAATTTCAACGAATTGCTGGATGCCTCTGTGGCACATCTTAAAGGGGAACCCTTTACATTGTATCCCGATTTTCTGACCGGCGGTCTTATTGACTGCAGCAATTACAACGGGGGTATTGGAGGTAAAGTCAGCCGGGTGAAGGTAAGGGCCCGGATCATCAAAATAGACAAGAAGACCCTTGCTATCACCGAGATCCCTTACGGACAAACTACCGAAAGCCTGATCCGTTCCATAATTACGGCTAATGACAAGGGGAAGATCCGTATTCGTAAAATTGACGATAATACGGCAGAACAGGTAGAGATCCTGATCCATCTGGCCAATGACGTATCCCCCGATAAGACAATAGACGCCCTGTACGCATTCACCAAATGCGAGGTGTCCGTTTCTCCGGATGCCTGTGTCATCATGGATGGGAAACCCTTTGTGATGAGCGTTGAGGACATGCTGCGCTATAGCACTGACCGTACCCGGAATTTGTTAAAGGCCGAGCTGGAGATACGCATGGGCGAGTTGGAAGAAGACTGGCATTTTTCTTCCCTGGAAAAAATATTCTTTCAGGAAAAGGTATATCGTATATTGGAAAACGATGCCCGCACATGGGAAAAACAGTTGCAGGATGTGGAAACCGAAATGCTTCGTTTCCAGGACCGTTTGCGCAGACCCGTTACCTCGGACGAAATACGGAAACTTGTAGAAAAGCCTGTGCGAAAAATCTCCCGTTTTGATATTAAAAAAGCCGAGGAACACATCATATCCCTGGATCAGGAAATGGCGCGGGTACAACACCATCTGAAGCACCTGACCCAATACGCCATCGATTATTTTGAAAATCTTAAGCAAAAATACGGGAGTCGTTTCCCCAGAAGGACCGAGATCTGCGATTTTGAAACCATAGAAGCTGCCAAGGTGATCCTGGCCAATTGCAAGCTTTACGTCAACAGTGAATCGGGCTTTGTGGGCACCGATATGAAAAAAGATGAAAAAGCCGTTTACGTTTGTGATTGTTCCAACCTGGACGAGATCATTGTGTTTTTGAAAGACGGCACGTACGCTGTCAGAAAAGTTGCCGAAAAGGTTTACTTCGGGAAAGACATTATCTTCACAAGCATTTTCAGAAAAAAAGATACCCGGACCGTGTACAACGCAGCCTACCGGGACGGAAAAAACGGGAAAGTCTTTGTAAAACGGTTTTCAGTTAACAGCATTACACGGGATAAGGAATATGATCTGACCCAGGGCAAACCCGGATCGCAGATCCTTTGGTTTTCTGCAAACCCCAATGGCGAGGCCGAGACCATAAAGATTTACCTGAAAGCCCGCCCCAAACTGAAAAAACTGATTTTTGAATTTTCATTCCTGGATCTGGCCATCAAAGGACGTAACAGCCGGGGGAATATTCTGAGTCGTTATGCGGTTCAGAAGATCACTCTCAAAGACAAAGGCGTGGCCACCATGGGTGGCCGGAAGATATGGTTCGATAAAGACATTCAAAGACTCAACGTAGACTGCAGAGGTCTTTACCTGGGCGAATTTCTTGCCAATGAAAGTTTGTTGGCTGTCAACCGGGACGGTACTTTCTACACCACCAATTTTGATCTGAGCAACCGTTATCAGCAGGAGATCCGCCTTATTGAAAAACTGGATCCGGAAAAAATATATACTGCCATATATTATGACGGTAATTCAGGGAATTTTTACCTGAAACGTTTCCGTTTTGAAGTCTCGGAAAATTGTGTACTGTCATTCATAAGTGAGTCCGAAGGTTCCTATCTGGCTGACATCTCGGCAGATGCTTTCCCAAGGATAAAGATCACATTTGCAGGGAAACACGCCAAAAGACCGGACGAGATCATAGATGCGGTGGAATTTATAAATGACAAGAGCTTCCGCGCCAAAGGAAAACGCATCACCACATTTGAAGTAGGAAAGATCGAATTCATCGAACCGGGAACTGATCCCGAAGGACCAGACGACAACGGGAATGATGAAGATCTGGATTTTGAACTGGAAGGTCCTGCTTCAAAGGGAAATACACCGCAGGCTCCGGTTGCCGGGGAAAAATCTCCCTTCAATTTCAACGATGAGGACGCCTTTCAGATGACTCTGCTGTAAATCTACAACCGATGGATCTGGTTTTTTATATAGGTTTTATGGCCAGTGGGAAAAGTACCACCGGGGCGCGTGATGCAAAGGAACTTAATGCCCGTTTTATTGACCTGGACCAAGTGATCCGGGACAAAGCGGGGATCAGTACCCGTGAGATCCTGGCTCTTAAGGGGGAGAACATTTTCAGGGAAATTGAGCGGGATACGCTGCATGAAATAGTCCGGGACTGGAATGCCGCGGGGAAACCGGCTACGATCGTAGCATGCGGAGGAGGTACCCCTTGTTTCTTTGATAATCTGCACTTTATGAAATTCCACGGTCACGTGGTATTTATTGATACGCCCCTGGATGTAATTCTCAAACGGATCTCGGATCAACCGGAACGATGGCCCCTGTTAAAACATAAGGACGCCAAAGCACTTTACAGATCCCGCATAAAATGGTATAAAAAGGCACACCGTAGAATGGTGCCCTAGACGATTACTTCCCGGGCTTTGATATCTTTAATGCGCAACTGAATGTTGGCAATACCCCGATAATAATTCTCGGCCACAGAATAGCATACATCCACGGGATTCCCGTTGTGCATGTGTTCAAAATGGAGGCTTTGGTTAAAAGCAATGGCCGAGATGGGACGGTACGGTTCTTCTTCCTGGATCAATTCCAGTTTCAGGTGGCCGGAATCAGATCCCACAAGACGCCCGTTCCCGTTGTCGTACACATTTTCTGTCACAAAAACCGGAGACAAGTTCCCGGGACCGAAAGGTTGGAATTGTTTCAACAGTCGGAAAAATTTTGGGGTTATTTGCTTAAATTCCAAGTAAGTATCAATGTTAACCAAGGGAGTGAGCATTTCATCCGTCACTTTTTCCGCTACTATGGATTCAAAGCGGCGGCAAAACTCCTGATAATGTTTTTCGCTCATGGTCAGTCCGGCCGCATACATATGGCCGCCGAAATTTTCCAGCAGATCACTGCAGCTTTCTATGGCTTCATAAAGGTCAAAGCCGGGAATGCTCCTGGCGGATCCCGTAATAAAACCGTTTGAACGTGTCAGGACAATGGTGGGACGGTAGTAATTTTCAACAAGACGGGAAGCTACTATTCCCACAACACCCTTGTGCCATTTGGGATTATAGACTACTGTGGACTTTTTATTTTCCAGACCGGGCATATCCCGGACCATGGCCAGTGCTTCCTGGGTGATCTTCCTGTCAATGTTCTTTCTGTCGTCGTTGTGATCGTTTATGGTATGACCGATCTGGGATGCATCGTCATCGGTACGGGAAATGAGCAGGTCAACGGCCATTTTTCCGGATTCCATCCTTCCGGCGGCATTGATGCGTGGTCCAATCTTAAAGACTATGTCATCAATGGTTATCTGATGTTTTTCCAATCCGGCCAGTTTGATAATGGAAAGCAGTCCTTTACGGGGAGCTTCGTTTAATTGTTTCAGTCCGTAATGAGCCAGGATGCGGTTTTCGCCGGTTATGGACACCAAATCAGACGCTATACTGACAACCAACAGGTCAAGGAACGGATACAACTCAGTCAGGGGGATGTTCTTACGGATGCAATAGGCCTGCATGAGCTTGAACCCCACTCCACAGCCGCTCAGTTCATTAAAAGGATAATGGCAATCAAGCCTTTTGGTGTCCAGTACGGCAGAAGCATGCGGTAATTCTTCCGCAGGCAGGTGATGATCACAAATTATGAAATCAATACCCTTCTGCCTGGCATATTCTACTTTATCGTTTGCTTTGATTCCGCAATCCAGGGCAATGATGAGCGTACATCCTTCATCCGCTGCTGCATCTATGCCTATTCGTGATATTCCGTACCCTTCCGTGTACCGGTCAGGAATGTAATAGGAGACCATCGGCGTTTCTTTACGCAGGAAAGAATAAACCAGTGCCACAGCAGTAGTACCGTCCACATCGTAATCCCCGTAAACCAAAATTTTTTCACTTTCCCGGATGGCCCTGTCAAGCCTTTTGACCGCTTTGTCCATGTCTTTCATAAGATAAGGGTCATGAAGGTCTTCCAACTGGGGACGGAAAAAGGTTTTTGCCTGTGAGAGCGATATTATATTCCTTTGGACCAATAGATTAGCCAAAGCCTGATCTACTCCCAGATCGGAGGCCAGCTGCCGTACCAAAGCCGGGTTTCCGGGCTCTTTAACGATCCATTTTTTGTCCAAAGCCATATTAATCTCGCAAAGGTAAGAATATAATCCTTATGCGTGTAAAAAATGCTTACTTTTGCAGGTTGATAAAATCAAATTTTATGGAGAATCCTCATATCAGTGAACAAGAACAGATCCGTCGCCAGGCATTGAAAGAACTGGAGCGTCTGGGAGTGGATTCCTATCCTGCAGCAGCGTTTCCGGTAGATACCACCGCTCTGGAAATTCTCACACATTATGATGCCCAAAAGGATAATTTCAAACAGGTTACCCTGGCAGGAAGGATCATGAGCCGCAGGATCATGGGAGCCGCTTCTTTTATGGTTATTCAGGATGAGACCGGACGTATCCAGGTATATGTTAAAAGAGACGAAATATGTCCCGGTGAAGACAAAACATTATACAACACTGTTTTTAAAAAGTTGCTGGATATTGGTGATATTGTAGGGATCAAAGGTTTTGCCTTTGTAACCCAAACAGGAGAAATATCCGTACATGCCAAAGAATTGGTATTATTAAGCAAATCCCTCAGGGTACTCCCTATTGTCAAAGAGAAGGAAGGTCATCTGTACGATGCTTTTACAGATCCGGAGCAACGTTACCGGATGCGTTATGTGGACCTGATAGTGAACCCCCAGGTACGGGAAACGTTCGTAAAAAGAACAAAAATGGTCAACGTGATGCGTGATTTCTTTAACAGCCACGGATACCTGGAGGTGGAAACACCCATATTGCAACCGATCCCGGGAGGAGCCAACGCACGTCCTTTTGTAACACATCACAATGCTCTTGATATTCCCCTTTACATGAGGATCGCCAATGAACTGTACCTTAAAAAACTCATCGTGGGCGGATTCCCCGGTGTTTATGAATTTTCAAAAGATTTCCGTAACGAAGGAATGGACCGGACTCACAATCCGGAGTTTACCGTTCTTGAGATCTATGTGGCTTACAAGGATTACTTCTGGATGATGGAGTTTACGGAAAATCTGGTAGAAAAAGTAGCACTTGAACTTCACGGGACTACACAGGTACCTATGGGAGATCGGGTTATAGACTGGAAGAGGCCTTACCGGAGGGTTACCATGCTGGGAGCCATCAAGGAATATGCAGGAGTGGATGTATCTGGCATGGACGAAGAAACACTCCGGAAAACCTGCCGGGACCTGAATGTTCCCGTAACTCCTTCAATGGGAAAAGGCAAGCTGATAGATGCCATTTTTGGTGAGTATTGTGAAAAACACCTGATCCAGCCTACTTTTATTACCGATTATCCAAAAGCGACTTCTCCACTAACAAAAAAACACCGTGAGGATCCGCAACTGACCGAACGGTTTGAATTATTTGTGAACGGGCAAGAACTGGCCAATGCGTATTCGGAACTGAATGATCCCCTGGACCAGTTGGAACGATTCAGGGATCAATTGAAGCTGAAAGAAAAAGGGGACGATGAAGCAATGTTCATTGACATGGACTTTATACGGGCACTGGAATTCGGCATGCCTCCCACCTCGGGGATGGGGATAGGCATTGACCGTCTTTGTATGCTGATGACCAACTCGGCAAGTATCCAGGACGTGCTGTTCTTCCCGCAAATGAGACCGGAATAAAATGATATCCTCGGCTCATAATCCCAGGACCAGGCATTTACGTTTGTTGATGGAAAAATCCCGCGAACGAAGGGAAGAACAATTGTTTGTGATCGAAGGGGTTCGCGAGCTGGAAATTGCACTGCAGAGCGGCTTTGCCGTTCACAGTTTGTTTATATGCTCTCCCATTTTATCGGATCCGGACAAGGTCGCTTTCTTTACTGAAAAAGCACCTGTAGTGGAAGAGATCGATCCCGGATTATATGAAAGAATAGCATACCGGGGAAATACCGAAGGGGTTTTGGCCGTTATGTACAGCTGCTACCCGGCATTGACAGATATCAAACTCACCGCTTCTCCCCTGATCATAGTTCTGGAATCTGTGGAAAAACCGGGAAACCTGGGTGCCATTCTGCGCACGGCCGATGCCTGTGGGGCTGATGCCGTACTGGTATGCGATCCCCTGACAGATCTTTACAATCCCAATACCATAAGGGCATCCATGGGCTGTTTGTTCAGTGTTCCCACCCTCACCTGTTCGTCTGAAGAAGCATACAGATGGTTAACTGAAAACAACATACAGGTTGTCGCTGCCAGCTGCCAGTCTTCTTCCCCATACCACCTTCAGGATTACACAAAACCGACTGCCCTGGCCATGGGTGCGGAAGACAAGGGCCTGACTTCTTTTTGGAACGAAAGAGCCCATGTACAAGTAAAAATTCCCATGAAAGGGAAAATTGATTCCTTAAATGTTTCCGTGGCTACTGCCGTATTGTGTTTTGAAGTGATCAGGCAACGAAATGCATAGAACTTATGGGACCTTTTGCCATCATAGGAAATCCAGTAAGATCGAGCATGAGTCCTGCCCTTTTCAGGACCGCGTACCCGCAATTACCTCCGGATACATACAGGACACTGGAGGTCCCCGATGCCGTTACCGGATGGCAAGAGATGCAGCGTCTTAACATTCGGGGGGTCAATGTAACCATGCCCTTTAAAACGGATTACATAAAATTTGTTCAACACACGGAAACTCTTGTCAGAGAGATCAATGCCACCAATCTGGTATATATTAAGGACGACACCTGGACTGCCTGTAATACTGATGTATGGGGAGTGGTAAACAGTTTCATTGATTCAGGCACGATCCTCAAAGGAAAGCACGTCCTGGTTATAGGAGCAGGCGGAGCGGGACGTGCCGCAGCTCTGGGTATGGAACAGGCAGGTGCCGTTGTATACGTGGCCAACCGGACCGTACGGGACGGACTGCATCCGCTTTCATCACTTCCGGATCTGTTAAAGAAATGCTCCCTGGTAGTCAACACCATTCCCTGGAATCCTGCCAAGGCGGTTAAAACCGGATTCACTTCAAAACATGTGATACTGGATGCTTCCTACAAAGAGGCCCCCCTGAAAGAGGCCGCCATCCTAGCAGGCGCCTCATATCTGAACGGCTATCATTGGCTTTACCACCAGGCAGTGGAAGGGTTTAAACTTCTGACCGGAATGGAACCCGACAGAAAGGCTATGTGCAAACTTCTGGGTTTGTAAAAAAGATAGTAACTTTACGGGAAATCAATCAAATCAATAAATACTATGTTGAATAAAGTAATGTTAATAGGAAACGTGGGAAAGGATCCCGAGATCCGTCATCTTGAAAGCGGGACGGCAGTAGCGAACGTAACACTGGCTACAACAGAAAGGTATAAAGACAGGAACGGAGAAACACAGGAACAGACGGAATGGCACAACGTAGTATTGTGGCGGGGACTGGCCGATGTGACCGAGCGCTTTGTACGAAAAGGTTCACAGATATTCATAGAAGGCAAGATACGTACCCGCAGCTGGGAAGACCAGTCGGGCCAGAAAAGATATGCAACAGAGATTGTAGCCGACAATATGCAGTTACTTGGCAGAAGAAGCGACAATCCCGCCAACGCTTCTGCACGCCCTGCTCCTTCAGCCAACAACGTTCGCCCTGACCGGAAAGATACGTCTTCGTTTGATGACGGACCCGCAGATTTCTCTACGGACGAGGTGGACGACCTGCCTTTCTGATCAGTCTCTATTTTTTCCTTTTCTTATTGGGAACATCCAGTTGCAGTTCGGGATGTCTGTCCGATGATCTTGCCAGGATGAAGGAAACGGCAATCGCAACCAGTGACAATCCTATGAACAGATACTCGGAATGAATGGCTGCCCGGATCTCATCATCAATGTTCCGCTCAATGATCTGTCCCACAAAAATGGGCACCAGAAGCATTCCCATGTTCTGGATCCAGTATATCAGCGAGTAGGCAGTTCCCAGATTTTTGTCCGGAATTACTTTGGGGACGGATGGCCACATAGCCGCCGGAACCAGCGAATACCCCACCCCCAGGATGGCTATGCCCAAATACCCGTAGAAAGGAACTCCACCGGGAGCAAAACCTACGATCAGGTGTGATATAAGTACCAGGAACGACCCGACGATCATCCATCGGGTGGCTTTTCCGCGCATATCTACCAGAGATCCGAAAATGGGTGTAAAGATCATGGTGGTAAACGGGATAAGCGAAACCATCAGGGAAGCTATATCACTCTCAATTTCAAATCGGGGTATTATAATGGATGTGGCAAACCTTCTGAAAGATATGATGCAGGCATAAAAGAACACACACAAAAGGGAGATGAGTATGTAATGCTTGTTGCCCAGGACCCTGAAAATATCGGAAAAACGGAATTTGTCTTCTTTCTTTACCGTTTCGTTATTTTTCAAAGCTTCCGCTGCTGTCTGGTTATCCAGGTTCCTGTCAAAGATCAGGAAGACAGCCCAGACTACGAGCCCGCACAACAACAGGATAAACCCGATCAACGCCGGTTTGCTTGTCTCGGAAAAGGGAATATACGTTTCATTCAGACTCACGATCCGGGGAACAATGATCAGGGCAGTGGCCGTTCCCAGGCGGGCAAGCGCCAGTTGCAATCCCATGGCCAGGGCCATTTCTTTCCCGCGAAACCACTTTGCAATGGAACGCGTAACGGCTACACCGGCTATCTCGCTCCCTAAACCGAAAAGGGCACATCCGGCATAGGCAAATGCCAATGAAGGTTTCTCAAAAGTACGTGCCATTAAGCTGTATAACCCGCTGTTGTTGAAGGATTCAGATATTCCGTACATAACCAGTACGGCCCCTCCCACCATCAACAGTACAAAAAGGGTCCCGGTGACCCGTACGCCCCATTTATCCAGCAACATCCCGCATATGATCAGTCCTCCCCATACGCAAAGCAACGAATACGCGCCCCCATACATACCGTAATCTCCTGATGTCCAAGACAGATCGAGTATCTCTGGATTTTTGAATATGTGACTTATGGTGGTGAACTGGTCATCAAAAAAATAAGAAGCGAACATGACCAGGGACAGGCACAAAAGCACCATCCACCTGGCCCATTTGGAATTCTTAAGCAAAAGATCTTTTTTAATCATCTGTTTTTATTTTCTTGGTTATGTTTGGTAACTCCAGTCCGTACCCTTTAATATGGTCTTCCGCTTTGAGCCAGAGGCCCAGGAAAAAGGCCAGAACCCCCAGCGAGGCAAAAATGAGCATGGGAACGGTATAATTGTATTCCATAGGATTGGTCACTCCCTGGTTGGTCCGGTCCAAAACAACGCCAATGAGTAAAGGCAGTGCCCACAATCCAATATTCTGGATCCAGAAAATGACCGAATAAGCAGACCCCAAATACCTGTCTTTCACCAGCTTGGGAACAGAAGGCCACAGGGCGGCAGGTACCAGTGAAAAACTTATACCTAATATAATAATAGCCGTATAGGCAACTCCTTTTGTGAAATAGGCTTCAGGAACAAGAGCAAAGGTAAGATGGCACAGGCACATCAGTACTGCTCCAGTAATGAGCATGGTGGCCCCTTTTCCCTTGTTATCCAGGTATGCGCCCAGCAATGGAGTAAGGATCATAGCTCCTATGGGGAACCATGAAAATATATCACTGGCCTCGGTGGCAGAAGTCTGCAACCGGCACTCCAGCATATTGGCGGCGAATTTCTGGAAAGGAAAAATGGCCGAGTAATACAGCACACAAAGGCCGGAAACAATGAGAAAAGCTTTGTTGGTAAAGAGAATTCCCAAATCTTTTATTTTGAATTCTTCCTCAGGTTCTTCCCCGGATTCGCCCAACTGACGCTCCAATTTCCTGTCAAAGAAAAAATAAACTGAAAAAGCCAAAAGTCCTATTAAAAGCAGTATCAAACTGATCAGGACGGGTGCGCTTACATCTGACATGTTTTCAGCCACCCTCGGAGATATCCTGAAAATGAAAAAAACACCCAGTCTGGCAATAGCCATTTCCAATCCCATTGCCAGGGCCAACTCTTTGCCCTTGAACCATTTGACAATGCCTTTGGATACCGTAACCCCGGCCATTTCCACTCCACAGCCGAATATCATAAATCCAAGTGAAGCCAGTTTGGCCGAGGCGGGCAAAGACACCCACCAGGAGTTGAGCCATGTTTCCAGCCCGGATCCGGCGAAAGCATCAGTCAGGGCGTAATACTTGATCCCGGCTCCGACTATCATGACCAGTGCAGAGAGAATGGCCGTAAAACGAACGCCCATTTTGTCCAGAATGATCCCTGCAAATATCAGGAACAGGACAAAAACATTCAAGAAATATTCCGCTCCTGTGACTGTTCCGAAATTCTCGGAGGTCCAGCCTTTTGTAGTTTCCAACATACTTTTGAGGGGGGACAGAACATCTACGAACATGTAGGCAAAGAACATCATGGATGCCAGGAGGACAAGCATGCTCCATCTGACTACAGCTCTGTCCTTCAATAAAATAGAAACTTTATTCATATACAGGTTTTAGATTGATTCAATCAATTGTCCGAAAAAGAAAATCTAAGATAGAATAATAAGTCAAGTCTGCAAAATTTGTCGTACTTTTGTTTTATTATTCTCATTTTGCACAGAGATTATAATAATTATGAACGTAGACGTAGTTCTCGGACTTCAGTGGGGTGACGAGGGAAAAGGCAAGATCGTAGATTATCTGGCACAAAAATATCCCGTGATCGCCCGTTTCCAGGGAGGACCGAACGCAGGCCACTCACTCCATTTTGAAGATACATCCTTTGTCCTTCATTCTGTTCCATCGGGTATATTCCGTAAAGATACGGTAAATGTGATCGGAAACGGAGTAGTCATTGACCCCGTAATTTTTGAAGAAGAATGCCGTGCCATAGAAGCCCTGGGTGTTCCGGTCAGGGAGCGCCTGATGATCTCCAAACGGGCACATCTGATCCTGCCTACACATCGGATCATTGATGCCGCCAGTGAACAGGCCAAGGGTTCCTCCCGGATAGGCTCTACACTTAAAGGAATATCCCCTGCCTATATGGATAAAACCGGACGTAACGGGATCCGGGTGGGAGATATCCTCGCTCCTGATTTTGAAGAACGTTTTCATGCCTTAAAGTCCAAGCACCTGGTTTTTTTGCAACAATTCGATTACAAATACCATCCGGACCAGGGACAGGACAAATGGATACAGGCCATTGATTATCTGAGGGAGTTCAAGCTGATAGATGCCGAGTATTACATCAATGATTGTCTGCATAAGGACATGCCTGTTCTGGCCGAAGGAGCACAGGGGGCATTGCTGGATATTGATTTTGGCTCATATCCGTATGTCACATCTTCTTCTACGACTTGCGCCGGAGCATGTATAGGACTGGGATTCCCTCCTTCCAGGGTCGGGAAGGTATACGGAATATTCAAAGCCTATTGTACACGTGTGGGCAGCGGTCCGTTTCCCACCGAGCTCTTTGACCGGGAAAGCGATCTTCTCAGGGAACGCGGAAAAGAATTCGGAGCAACCACCGGAAGGCCCCGGCGTACCGGATGGCTGGACCTGGTAGCCCTGAAATACGCCGTGATCCTGAACGGGGTTACAGATCTTATCATGATGAAATCAGATGTGCTGGATGGATTTGACACCATAAAAATTGCCACTGCATACAAGATAAATGACATTTTGACCGACCGTGTACCTTACGATATACATTTCCCGGTCGTTCCGGTATATAAAGAATTCAGAGGTTGGAAAAAAGATCTTACAAAGATCAGCTGTGAAAAAGATCTGCCCGCTGAATTTGCATCTTACATCCGTTTCATTGAAAACGAGACCGGAGTTCCTGTAAGAATAATTTCCCTGGGTCCGGACCGTGAACAGACTATTATCAGGAAGTAAAAAAAGCATTATGGATAATTTGCTGGAAAGAATTGACAGCCCGGAAGATCTAAAAAAACTGGATATCCATCAATTGCCTCAATTTTGTGAAGAACTGAGGCATTTCATTACAGAGAGCTGTTCCCGCAATCCGGGTCATCTGGGTGCCAGTCTGGGTGCCGTAGAGCTGACCGTAGCGTTACATTACGTATACGATACTCCCAAAGACAAGATCATTTGGGATGTAGGACACCAGGCCTATGCGCACAAAATCATAACCGGACGTCGGAAATCATTTTCCAAAAACCGGTGTTATAAAGGGTTGAGCGGATTCCCAAAAATGGAAGAAAGTCCTTATGATGCTTTCGGGACGGGTCACTCTTCCACATCCATATCAGCGGCACTTGGTTTTGCCACAGCCGCTAAATTAAAAAAGACCGGGGAAAAAACAGTTGCCGTTATCGGGGACGGCTCTATGACGGCGGGTTTGGCGTACGAGGGTCTTAACAATGCCGGCGGCATGTCAGCCGACATGCTTATTGTTCTGAATGACAATAAAATGGCTATAGAGCCCAGTGTGGGAGGCCTTCACAATTCCCTGCTTAAACTGACCACGTCCAGGCGTTATAATAAATTGAAGGTAAAAACCTGGAAAGCGCTCGGATCAGGAGCTTTGCGAGACACTGTACAGCGACTGGTACAGGCAGGTAAACGCCTTGCAGTTAGAAACAGCACGTTGTTCCAGCCCCTTGGAATCCGTTATTTCGGTCCTGTGGACGGGCATGATGTCATACAGTTGGTCAACACTTTCAACAGATTGAAAAAATTGAAAGGCCCCAGGCTGCTTCACATTCTTACAATCAAGGGAAAAGGTTATGCCCCGGCCGAAATGAATCAGGCGACCTGGCATGCCCCGGGATTGTTCGATGCACAAACCGGGAACCGTATTTCAGACGAGGATCCCGAAATACCCAAAAAGATCCGTTTTCAGGATGTTTTCGGACATACGCTTTTGGAACTGGCACGGGTTAACCCGGACATAGTCGGGATCACACCTGCAATGCCCGGTGGCTGCTCCCTGAACATCATGATGGAAGAAATGCCTGAACGGTGTTTTGACGTGGGAATAGCCGAACAACATGCAGTAACTTTTTCTGCCGGTCTGGCGGCAGCGGGTTACCTGCCGTATTGCAACATATATTCGTCGTTCATGCAGAGAGCTTACGATTCGGTCATCCATGACGTGGCAGTACAGAAATTAAAAGTGGTTTTTTGCCTGGACCGTGGAGGCCTTGTAGGTGAAGACGGGGCTACCCACCACGGTGTGTTTGACTTGGCCTATTTCAATTGTATCCCGGAAATGTTCGTGGCAGCACCCATGGACGAAGTGGAATTGCGAAACATGTTATACTCGGCCCAGGATAAAAGGTACAAGACCATTACCATTCGCTACCCCAGGGGAACCGGGGCGGGAATGAAAGACTGGAGAAGGCCTTTTCAATTCCTGGAACCGGGAAAGGCACGTCTTTTGCACGAGGGTAAAGACATTGCACTGCTGAGCCTGGGGGCTGCGGGG
This sequence comes from Bacteroidales bacterium, assembly GCA_011620605.1. Taxonomy (GTDB): domain Bacteria; phylum Bacteroidota; class Bacteroidia; order Bacteroidales; family UBA932; genus DMER64. The sequence goes on from WOYW01000001.1 coordinate 24,644, forward strand.
ATCATGGGGACTCAGGCGGTTGCCCGTGCCGGAGAAGAAGGAATATCCGTGCAACACTATGACATGCGTTTTCTCAAGCCTGTAGATCAGGAAGTATTGGATTATGTGGCACGAAATTTCAAAAAAGTGATCACAGTGGAAGACGGGTGTCTTATTGGTGGATTGAACAGCACTGTCTCCACATATATGGCAAATCATACCGGGGCTATAAGCAAAGTTACGGGACTCGGAGTACCTGACCGTTTTATTGAACAGGGAAAGACCAGGCAATTGTACCACGAATGCGGTTACGACACCGAGAGTATTACAAACGCCATCTTAAACCTTGCCCGAACATTTTAATGCTTAGGAATCATTGCACTGACGCGAGTATTTTGGTGTTTTTTTTTGGTAGTTTGTAGAAATCGTTTATCTTTGCGGCTCCAAAATGACGGGATATTTTTGCCGATGTAGCTCAGTTGGTCAGAGCAGCTGATTTGTAATCAGCAGGTCGTGGGTTCGAATCCCTCTATCGGCTCGGAGTTTTTTGACAGAATGGATTACAAGGGAGGGTACCAAAGTGGCCAACTGGGGCAGACTGTAAATCTGCTGACGCACGTCTTCGTAGGTTCGAATCCTGCCCCTCCCACCACCAACACGCGGAAGTAGCTCAGTTGGTAGAGCATCAGCCTTCCAAGCTGAGGGTCGCGAGTTCGAACCTCGTCTTCCGCTCCACATAGCACCAAAAGCCAGTGTAGCTCAGGGGTAGAGCGCTTCCTTGGTAAGGAAGAGGTCATGAGTTCAAATCTCATCACCGGCTCAAAACAACATTATTGAGTTATAAAAATTATTAAGTTATGGCAAAAGAAACCTACAAAAGGGATAAACCCCACGTAAACATTGGAACTATTGGTCACGTTGACCATGGCAAAACCACTTTGACTGCCGCAATTACCCAAGTACTTGCAAAAAAAGGCCTGTCAGAGATCCGTTCATTTGACTCTATTGATAACGCTCCTGAAGAAAAAGAACGCGGTATCACCATTAATACTGCCCACGTTGAATATCAAACAGCAGCACGCCACTATGCTCACGTGGACTGCCCGGGACACGCCGACTACGTTAAAAACATGGTTACGGGTGCAGCCCAGATGGACGGTGCCATCCTGGTAGTAGCCGCTACTGACGGACCTATGCCCCAGACCAACGAACACGTACTGCTTGCCCGCCAGGTAAACGTACCCAAGATCGTAGTTTTCCTGAACAAATGCGACATGGTAGACGACCCCGAAATGTTGGATCTGGTTGAACTGGAAGTACGCGATTTGCTGTCCAAATACAACTTTGACGGTGACAATGCACCCGTTATCCGCGGTTCTGCATTAGGCGCCCTGAACGGAGAAGCTGAATGGGAAGACAGAGTTATGGAGCTTATGGAAGCTGTAGATACTTACATCCCCATTCCCGTACGCGACAATGAAAAACCTTTCATCATGCCCGTAGAGGATATCTTCTCCATTACCGGACGCGGAACCGTTGCTACCGGACGTATTGAAACAGGTATGATCAAAACCGGCGAACAAATTGAGATCGTTGGTCTTGGTGAGAAGCCCAAAACCAGTGTTGTAACAGGTGTTGAAATGTTCCGTAAGATCCTTGACAGAGGGGAAGCCGGTGACAACGTAGGACTGTTGCTCCGTGGTATCGACAAGAAAGAAGTAAAACGCGGTCAGGTTATCTGTCGTCCGGGCACAATCACTCCTCACAAACATTTCTCGGCCCAGATCTACGTATTGAAGAAAGACGAAGGCGGACGCCACACCCCGTTCCACAACAAATACCGTCCCCAATTCTTCCTCCGTACACTAGACGTAACCGGAGAGATCAAACTTCCCGAAGGCGTGGATATGGTAATGCCGGGTGACAACGTTTCCATTGACGTAGAACTGATTTACCCCGTAGCTTTGAACGAAGGTCTCCGTTTTGCTATCCGTGAAGGAGGTCGTACTGTAGGTGCCGGTCAGATCACCAAAATTGGTGACTAATTGTCCGGAAAACATAAATAAACACAGGTTTGGCCGTAATTTTGTACGACCGGACTTGTGTATACTAGGGGCATAGTTCAAGGGTAGAATAGCGGTCTCCAAAACCGTTGATGGGCGTTCGAATCGCTCTGCCCCTGCAGATACGGGATGTTACGGTTCCGTATTGTTAACCTCAACAACTGGAGAAGCTTCCATCTCCACGTGTTGCTAACAAACTAACAATGAGCAAAATCGGAATGTATTTCAAAGACTCCTACAGTGAGCTTGTTCACAAAGTGAGCTGGCCTACATGGAGTCAACTGCAGAACAGCGCTATTATTGTAATGGTGGCTTCGGTCATCATTGCCATAGTCATTTTTGCAATGGATTTTACATTTAGGAATCTGATGGAGTTTCTCTACAAGGCATTGTATTAATACTAAAGAGAAATGACAGAAGTTACCAAAAAATGGTACGTTATAAGAGCGGCCGGAGGTAAAGAAAAAAAAGCCAGGGAATACATTGAGAACGAGGTGAAACGACTTCATCTTGAAGACTATGTATCACAGGTGTTGATCCCTACCGAGAAAATTTACCAGGTAAAAAACGGTAAAAAGATCAGTAAGGAAAGGATCTTTTATCCCGGATACATTTTGATTGAAGTCGCGCTTACCGCTGAAATTCAGCACCTTATCACCAACATTCCACATGTCTCGGGTTTCCTGGGAACTGTCAAGGGAGGGGAACCCGTTCCAGTCCGTATGTCAGAGATCAACAGGATTCTGGGCCGTGTAGATGAACAGGCTGAAAGGGAAGAGGAGAACATCACACCTTATCTGGTAGGAGAAGCCGTCAAGGTTATTGACGGACCGTTTAACGGATTCAACGGTACAGTTGAGGAGATTCTGGAAGATAAGAAAAAACTAAAAGTGATGGTAAAGATCTTCGGCAGAAAGACGTTGCTGGAGCTCGGCTTTGTTCAGGTAGAAAAAGAATAAATATAAAAAATCATTATGGCTAAAGAAATTGCCGGATTAATCAAATTACAGATTAAAGGCGGTGCTGCCAACCCTTCGCCCCCGGTAGGACCGGCACTGGGCTCCAAAGGTGTAAACATTATGGAGTTCTGCAAAAAATTCAACGCGCAGACTCAGGACCGGGCAGGTAAAGTCCTTCCCGTCATCATTACTGTTTACAGCGATAAGTCGTTTTCGTTTATCGTTAAACAGCCGCCTATTGCTGTTCAATTGAAAGAAGCCGCAAAAGTTACAAGTGGTTCACCCGAACCAAACCGTAAAAAAGTGGCTTCTGTTACCTGGGATCAGGTCCGTGCCATTGCCGAAGACAAGATGCAGGATATGAATGCCTTCACGTTGAAATCTGCCATGAGCATGGTGGCCGGTACTGCACGCAGTATGGGTATCACCGTAAGCGGGAAGTTCCCGGAAGATGTTAACTAAACTTCTATGTAGAAATGAGTAAACTGACGAAAAACCAAAAAGTAGTATACGCCAGGGTTGACTCTGACAAACAATACAAATTGTCCGAAGCATGTGAACTTATCAGTCAGACAAGTTTCACGAAATTTGATGCTTCAGTGGACATTGCTATGCGTTTGGGCGTTGATCCCCGAAAGGCAAACCAAATGGTTCGCGGCGTTGTGACTCTTCCGCATGGAACAGGAAAGCAGGTACGTGTCCTGGTTCTCTGTACTCCCGATAAGGAGGAAGAAGCCAAAAATGCAGGTGCCGATCACATTGGACTGGATGAATATATTGACAAAATAAAAGGAGGCTGGACAGACGTTGACGTTATTATTTGTACTCCTTCGGTCATGGGTAAAATTGGCCCTATTGGCCGTATTTTGGGTCCCCGCGGACTTATGCCCAATCCCAAAACAGGGACTGTGACCATGGAGATAGGAAAAGCCGTTACCGAAGTTAAAGCCGGTAAGATCGATTTTAAAGTCGATAAAACCGGGATCATCCATGCATCCATAGGTAAAGTTTCTTTTGATCCAAAAAAACTTCAGGAAAACGCGCAGGAGTTTATAGGAACTGTTACGAAACTCAAACCGCAGGCTCTTAAGGGAACTTATGTGAAAAGTATCTACCTGTCAACTACCATGGGGCCCGGAATGTCAATTGAGATCAAATCGGGTACAGCTGCGGAATAAGAACATTGTGTATTATGAAGAAAGAACAAAAAGTACAGATCATAGATAGTTTGGCAGCTCAACTGCAGGCAACCCCTGATTTCTACGTTGTGAACATTGAAGGACTCAATGCCGAGAAAACTTCCCGGTTGCGTCACGAATGTTTTGCACAGAACATCAAGCTGGTTGTAGTCAAGAATACCCTGCTAAAACGTACACTGGAACAGGCAGGTATTGAGGAAATGAAAATGCTTTTCCCCATACTGGAAGGTTCCACTGCTGTAATGTTCACTGAAGTTGTCAATGCTCCGGCCAAACTGATCAAGTCTTTTGGCCAGGAAAACGGCAAGCCCGTTCTCAAAGGGGCTTTGGTTCAGGAATGTGCCTACATTGGGGAAGATCAACTGGAAAACCTTGTCAACATCAAATCCCGTGAAGAACTCATTGGAGATATTGCCGGTCTTATCCTGTCCCCTGCACAAAGACTTGTATCGGCTATTAAATCGGCCGGAAGCAATATGGCCTGTATTGTGAAAACACAGGCTGATCGTGAATAATTATTTTATCAAGAAAAAACAATTTTAAACATAAAAATCATGGCAGAATTGAAACAATTGGCAGAATCCATTGCTAATCTTACCATTAAAGAAGCTATTGAATTAGCTAACATACTTAAGGACGAATACGGAATTGAACCCGCAGCCGCCACAGTTGCCGCCGTCGCCGCTTCCGGTGCCGCAGGACCTGCTGCCGAAGCTGAACAAACACAATTTGACGTAATACTTACATCCGCCGGACAGGCTAAACTGCAAGTTATTAAGGTAGTCAAAGAGATAACCAATCTTGGACTGAAAGAAGCCAAAGAACTTGTGGACGGAGCACCCAAGCCTCTGAAAGAAAAAGCAAGCAAAGCCGAAGCTGAACAAATCAAATCACAAATTGAAGAAGCTGGCGGAGAAGTTGAAATTAAATAAACTCACTTCCCGAAATAATCGGGAACGGTACCAGGTTTAGGACCCCTGCGGGAGTTCTAAGCCTTTTTGTCGTTAAAACGTTTATTTTCAACTAATCCTTAGAAAATGCCTCAAAAAGCAAATAATCAGCGAATTAACTTCGCCACATCAAAAACCCTCCTGGATCATCCCGATTTTCTGGAGGTACAATTGAAATCTTTCCAGGATTTCTTCCAATTGGATACAACTCCGGAAAACCGGAAAAACGAAGGATTATTCAGGGTATTCCAGGAGAATTTCCCCATTACCGATACCCGGAACAATTTTGTTCTGGAGTTTATCGATTACTTTATTGATCCTCCGCGTTATTCCCTGGAAGAATGCCTGGACAGGGGACTGACTTACAGTGTGCCCCTGAAAGCAAAGCTCAAACTTTTTTGCACCGATCCCGAACACGAAGATTTTGCAACCGTTCTCCAGGATGTTTACCTGGGAACAATCCCTTACATGACACCACGCGGAACGTTTATGATCAACGGATCGGAACGTATAGTGGTATCACAGCTTCACCGGTCTCCGGGTGTATTCTTTGGACAAAGCATTCACACCAACGGAACCAAACTCTACTCGGCACGTATTATTCCTTTCAAAGGATCATGGATTGAATTCGCCACGGACATCAACAACGTGATGTACGCATATATTGACAGGAAAAAGAAATTACCCGTCACCACCCTTTTGCGTGCCATAGGATTTGAAAGCGATAAGGATATCCTGGAAATTTTCGGTCTGGCTAACGAGATCAAAGTTACCAAAACCAATCTTAAGAAGAATCTGGGCAGAAAACTGGCTGCCCGTGTTTTGAAATCGTGGATCGAAGACTTTGTGGATGAAGATACCGGAGAAGTAGTATCCATTGAACGTAATGAAATTGTACTGGACAGAAAAACTGTCCTGGAAGAGGAACACATAGAGCTGATCCTCGATTCGGGTGCCGAAACCGTACTGCTGCATAAAGAAGATGCCAACATCGGTGATTATGCAATCATACACAACACCCTGCAGAAAGATCCCTGTAACTCGGCAAAGGAAGCCGTAGTTTACATATACAGGCAATTACGCAACTCCGAACCGCCAGACGAAGCTACGGCCATGGATGTGATAGACAAACTGTTCTTCTCCTCCAAGCGTTACGATCTAGGCGATGTGGGACGTTACCGTCTGAATCACAAACTCAACCTGAATACACCTACCGACATTAAGGTGTTGACCAAAGAAGATATCATTGCCATTATACATCACTTGATACAGCTAATCAACTCTAAAGCGACGGTGGATGACATCGACCATTTGAGCAACCGCCGTATCCGGACAGTAGGAGAACAGCTTGCCAACCAGTTCAGTGTTGGTTTATCACGTATGGCCCGGACTATTCGGGAAAGAATGAATGTGCGTGACAATGAGGTATTTACACCTATAGACCTGATCAACGCCAAGACATTGTCTTCTGTGATCAATTCATTTTTCGGGACTTCACAATTGTCCCAGTTCATGGACCAGACAAACCCCCTGGCCGAGATGACTCACAAACGCCGTCTCTCTGCCCTGGGCCCCGGAGGTCTTTCCAGGGACCGTGCGGGATTTGAGGTTCGCGACGTACACTATACGCATTACGGAAGACTTTGTCCCATTGAGACACCGGAAGGACCGAACATCGGTCTGATCTCTTCTTTGTGTGTATATGCGCGGATCAACGATCTTGGATTCATTGAAACACCTTACCGGAAAGTGGACAACGGATGTGTTGATCTTTCTGCCAAAGGCTTTCTTTACATGAGTGCCGAGGAAGAGGAAGAACGAATGGTGGCACAGGCGAACGTTAACCTGGACGATGACGGCAACATCCTTGATGAAAGGATCAAATGCCGTTATGAAGCCGATTATCCCGTTGTAACAAAAGAGGAAGTGCACCTGATGGACGTCGCCCCCAACCAGATCGCATCCATTGCAGCTTCCCTGATCCCCTTCCTGGAACACGACGATGCCAACCGTGCCCTGATGGGATCCAACATGATGCGCCAGGCAGTACCCCTGATCAGTCCCGAAGCTCCCATCGTGGGAACAGGCCTTGAAGGATCGGTGATCCGTGACAGCCGGACTCAGATCTCGGCAGAAGGAAAAGGAGAAGTGGTATACGTAGATGCAAACGAAATACACATCCGTTACGAAAGGACAGATGACGAGAAATTTGTCAGTTTCAACCCGGAAGTGACCGTATACAAGCTCCCCATAAACAGGAAAACCAATCAGAATACCTCGGTAAACCTGAAACCGATTGTAAGGAAAGGCCAGAAGGTAACCGCAGGACAGATCCTTACTGAAGGGTACGGCACCCAGAACGGAGAACTTGCCCTTGGACGCAACCTGAAGGTGGCTTTCATGCCTTGGAAAGGATACAATTTTGAAGATGCCATCGTACTCTCGGAAAGAATGCTTCGGGAAGATGTTTTCACTTCCATACATGTTGACGAATACATTATGGAAGTCCGCGACACAAAACGCGGTATGGAAGAGCTTACCAGCGATATCCCCAACGTATCCGAAGAAGCCACCAAGAACCTGGACGAAAACGGGATCATTCGTATTGGAGCCTATGTGGAACCTGGAGATATTCTTATTGGAAAGATCACCCCTAAGGGAGAAAGCGATCCTTCCCCGGAAGAAAAACTCTTACGTGCCATTTTCGGTGACAAAGCCGGAGATGTAAAAGATGCCTCTTTGAAAGCTTCTCCTTCCCTGTATGGGACTGTAATTGACAAACGGCTTTTCTCCCGTATCATGAAAGAAGGATCCAGAAAGGTCAAACCCATTGCCAAAATGCAGGTACAACAGGCAGAAGAAAAATTCAAAGCCCGCTTTGATAACCTGACCAATGCATTCATGGACAAAATGGAGACCCTGCTTAAAGGGAAAACGTCTCCGGGGATTACCAATCTATATGGAGAAACAGTCATTCAAAAAGACACCAAATTTACCAGGGGAATCCTTGAAAATCAAGAATTTGAAAACATCAACCCTGTTAAATGGACCAACGACAAGCACACCAATACCCTTATACGAAAACTGATCAACAATTACCTAATCAGTTTCAAGGAGCTGGATGCCGAATTAAAACGTGTGAAATACAGCCTTACCATAGGAGACGAACTTCCCTCGGGAATTATGCAACTTGCCAAGGTCTATATTGCCAAGAAACGTAAGATCAAGGTCGGAGACAAGATGGCCGGTCGCCACGGGAATAAAGGTATTGTAGCCAAAGTGGTGCGTGACGAAGACATGCCTTTCCTGGAAGACGGTTCCATTGTGGATATTGTATTGAATCCTCTTGGTGTGCCTTCTCGTATGAACCTTGGACAGATATACGAAACTGTTTTGGGCTGGGCCGGAAAAGAACTCGGATTAACTTTTGCTTCCCCTATCTTTGACGGAGCCACACTTGAAGAGATCACTTCTTACACGGAAAAGGCAAAACTGCCCAGGTATGGAAAGACATACCTGCGCGACGGTGGTAGCGGAGAACGTTTTGACCAACCGGCTACTGTGGGGGTTATTTATATGCTCAAACTGGGGCACATGGTGGATGACAAGATGCACGCCCGTTCCATTGGTCCTTATTCACTTATTACCCAACAACCTTTGGGAGGTAAAGCTCAATTCGGAGGACAACGGTTTGGGGAAATGGAAGTCTGGGCACTTGAAGCATTTGGAGCTTCCAATATTCTTCAGGAAATCCTTACCGTTAAATCGGATGATGTGACCGGAAGGTCACGCGCTTATGAAGCCATCGTGAAAGGAGACAATATGCCCCAGCCGGGCATTCCCGAGTCTCTGAACGTATTGCTTCATGAATTACGCGGTTTGGGTCTTAGCATTAACCTGGAATAAAATTTTGATTATGGCTTACAAAAAAGATAGCAAATTAAAAATCAACTTCAATAAGATCACGATTGGACTGGCTTCTCCCGAAGAGATCCTGTCTATGTCCCGCGGAGAAGTGCTCAAGCCCGAAACCGTCAATTACCGTACCTACAAACCGGAACGCGACGGATTGTTCTGTGAAAGGATATTCGGCCCTTCCAAGGATTATGAATGTCACTGCGGAAAATACAAACGCATCAGGTATCGCGGTATTATCTGCGATCGTTGCGGCGTGGAAGTGACCGAGAAGAAAGTCCGCCGGGAACGTATGGGACACATATCACTGGTAGTTCCCATTGCTCACATCTGGTATTTCCGTTCCACTCCCAACAAAATCGGATACCTGTTGGGAATCCCTTCAAAAAAACTGGAAGCCATTATATATTATGAAAGGTATGTGGTGATCCAGTCGGGTATTAAGGCACAGGATGGTTTCAATGAACTGGATTTTCTTACAGAGGAAGAATACCTGGGTATTCTGGATACCCTTCCTAAAGAAAACCAAATGCTTGATGACGAAGATCCCAATAAATTCATTGCCGGTATGGGTGCCGAAGCTATATACAAGCTGTTGACACGCATCAACCTGGATGAACTTTCCTACGAACTTCGCCACAAAGCAGATGTGGAAACATCTCAGCAAAGAAAAACGGAAGCATTAAAGCGTTTGAACATTGTTGAAGCATTCCGGGATTCCAAAGAAATCAACAGGCCGGAATGGATGATCATGAAGGTTATCCCCGTGATACCTCCCGATCTTCGGCCCCTGGTCCCCCTTGACGGAGGCCGTTTTGCCACCTCGGACCTGAATGACCTTTACCGTCGTGTCATCATCCGCAACAACCGGCTGAAAAGACTGATAGAGATCAAAGCCCCTGAAGTGATCCTGAGAAATGAAAAAAGGATGCTCCAGGAAGCGGTTGACTCCCTGTTTGATAACTCCAGGAAATCAAATGCCGTAAAAACGGAAGCTAACAGGACACTAAAATCCCTGTCGGACAGTTTAAAAGGAAAGCAGGGCCGGTTCCGTCAAAATCTGTTGGGAAAACGTGTAGATTATTCTGCCCGTTCTGTTATTGTTGTAGGTCCTGAATTACATATGCATGAGTGCGGATTACCCAAAGATATGGCGGCAGAACTTTACAAGCCTTTTATCATCCGGAAACTCATTGAACGCGGTATCGTTAAGACCGTAAAATCTGCCAAAAAGATCGTGGATCGTAAAGATCCCATGATCTGGGATATCCTGGAAAATGTCATGAAAGGCCATCCGGTATTGCTCAACCGTGCTCCTACCCTGCACCGTTTGGGTATCCAGGCATTTCAGCCAAAATTGATAGAAGGAAAAGCCATCCAGTTGCACCCCCTGGCCTGTACCGCTTTCAACGCCGACTTTGACGGTGACCAAATGGCTGTTCACCTCCCGCTGGGCAATGCTGCTATTCTGGAAGCCCAGTTATTGATGCTGGGATCCCATAACATCCTTAACCCGGCAAATGGGGCACCTATTACGGTACCTTCCCAGGATATGGTATTGGGTTTGTATTACATAACCAAACTCAGGAAAAACGCCAAAGGAGAAGGGATGACCTTCTACAATGCAGAAGAAGTGATTATTGCCTACAACGAGAAAGTTGTGGAAATGCATACGCGTATCAAGCTGCGTTTGAAGAAAACGACGGTACGCACTGCAAAAGATGAAAATAATCCTTCCAGAGGCACGAAAGTATTCCTGGCAGATCCCGCTCAGGGAACCCATATAATAGAAACGTCAGTAGGTCGTGTCATATTTAACCAGGTAGTACCCCGTGAAGTTGGCTATATCAACGAAGTCCTCACCAAAAGGTCTTTAAGGGATATCATCAATCTTGTATTGAAAACAACCGATGTAGCCCGCACTGCCCAATTTTTGGATGACATTAAAGAAATAGGTTACAATATGGCCTATCGCGGCGGTCTGTCCTTCAATCTTGACGATGTTATCGTTCCCGTTGAAAAGTCCGCTCTTATTGAAAAAGGGTATAGTGATGTAGAAAGCGTGATGGCCAACTACAATATGGGACTTCTGGCCAACAACGAAAGGTACAACAAAGTACTTGACATCTGGACCGGAGTTAACGTTAAACTGACCGATATCCTTGAAAAACAGCTGAAAGAAGACAACGAAGGGTTCAACCCTATCTATATGATGCTTGATTCCGGAGCCCGCGGATCCAAAGCTCAGATCCGGCAACTTTCCGGGATGCGTGGTCTTATGGCCAAACCACAAAAATCCGGATCTTCCAGTGCGGAAATTATTGAAAACCCCATCCTGGCTAATTTTAAAGAAGGGCTGTCCGTTCTGGAATACTTCATATCCACCCACGGAGCCCGTAAGGGGTTGGCCGATACAGCTCTGAAAACTGCTGATGCTGGATACCTCACCCGTCGACTGGTTGATGTTTCACACGATGTGATCATTAACGAAGAAGACTGCGGAACATTGAGGGGCTTGGTGGCAACAGCCATTAAGAACAAGGATCAGGTGGTGGAATCTCTCTATGACAGAATCCTGGGTCGCACGAGCGTTCATGATGTATACGATCCGCTGAGCGGCGAACTGGTGGTAGAATCCGGAGAAGAGATCACTGAAGAAATTGCCGAGAGAATATCTTCACTTCCCATTGAACAGGTAGAGATCAGGAGCGTTTTAACCTGTGAATCCAAGAAAGGTGTATGTGCCAAATGCTACGGGAGAAATCTTTCTACTGGAAGAATGGTGGAAAAAGGAGAAGTAGTCGGAGTCATTGCAGCACAATCCATTGGTGAGCCGGGAACACAGCTTACATTGCGTACGTTTCACCAGGGAGGTACTGCATCCACAATTACTTCTGAAAGCGAGATCATGGCCCGTTACAACGGGACTCTGGAGATTGACGAACTCAAGACCTTAACTAAAGTCTCCGCAACCGGGGAAACACAAACAATTGTCGTGGGACGTACCGCAGAGATGCGCATTGTAGATAACAATACACGCATTACACTTTCTTCCTACAACATTCCATACGGAGCCGTATTGTTTTTCAATAACGGTGATCAGGTTAAGGAAAAAGACAAAATCTGTGAATGGGACTCCTATAATGCGGTTACCATTGCAGAAATTGACGGTACAGTTGCTTTTGACAGTCTCATCGAAGGAGTCACTTACCGCGAGGAAGCTGCCGATGAATATTCAATGCACCGCGATAAAGTGATCATAGAAAGCCGTGATAAATCGCGTAACCCTACCCTGAAGATCATGAAGGGAAAAGAAGAACTCAGGCAATACAACCTGCCTGTAGGAGCTCACATCATGGTCAATGCCAATCAGGAGATCAAGGCCGGAGATATCCTGGTCAAGATCCCCCGTGCTATTGGAAAATCCAGAGATATTACCGGAGGTCTTCCGCGTGTTACCGAATTGTTTGAAGCCCGTAATCCTTCCAACCCGGCTATTGTGTCGGAAATTGACGGTGAAGTGCAAATGGGCCGGATAAAAAGAGGCAACCGGGAAATTATCATTCGTGCCAAGACCGGTGAAGAGAAAAAATATCTGGTGCCCCTGTCCAAACAGATCCTGGTTCAGGAGAATGATTATGTTCGTGCCGGGATGGCGCTTTCAGAAGGAGCCATATCCCCTACTGACATACTTTTGATACAAGGTCCCACCAAAGTACAGGAGTACATTGTAAACGAGATCCAGAGTGTATACCGCAATCAGGGTGTGAAGATCAACGACAAGCATTTTGAAGTTATTGTCCGCCAGATGATGCGTAAAGTAGAGATAGTTGATCCCGGAGATACCCGGTTCCTGCCGGAACAATTGGTTGACAAATGGGAATTCATGCAGGAAAACGATTTTATCTTTGACAAGAAAATCATTACGGATGCCGGAGATTCCCGGGAACTCAAACCGGGTCAGACTGTAACCGTTCGCAGACTGCGGGACGAAAATTCAACCCTCAAGCGTAAAGACCTGAAACTGGTTCAGGCCCGTGATGCCATGCCGGCCACTTCCAACCAGATCCTCCAGGGTATTACGCGTGCAGCCTTGAGAACAAACAGTTTCATGTCGGCTGCTTCATTCCAGGAAACAACCAAGGTGCTTTCGGAAGCTGCCATTTTTGGTAAGAGCGACACCCTGGAAGGCCTGAAAGAAAACGTTATTTGCGGCCATCTGATCCCTGCCGGAACAGGACAACGGGAATATGAAAATATCCTGGTCACATCCCTGACTGATTACAAAAAGATGGTAGAAGAACGAACACTGCCCAAATAAAGGGAAATTATTACAAATAATTATCAATAAGGGCTGCGGCCCTTATTATTTTATATATATTTGCCACCATTAATAATAAATCAAAATCACTAACCTATGCAGCATAAAGTAATCGACGTAAAGGACGTAGTGATTCGTTTTTCGGGTGATTCGGGCGACGGTATGCAGTTGACAGGATCTCTCTTTGCCGATGCCTCTGCCTATTTTGGGAACGATATCCTGACCTTCCCCGATTATCCTTCGGAGATAAGGGCTCCACAGGGAACCGTTGCCGGAGTATCCGGTTTTCAGGTTCATATTGGCAGCAGTGCCATATATACCCCGGGAGACTATTGCGATATCCTTGTTGCCATGAATCCTGCGGCTCTGAAGTCTAACGTAAAATGGCTCAAGCCGAATGCAACCATCATTGTGGATACTGATACATTCGATGAAAAAGGGCTCGAAAAAGCCGGGTTTCAGACGACCGATCCTTTTAAGGAACTGAAGATCAAGAACAGGAACATCATTGCAGCGCCCATAACCACCCTGACCAAAAACTGTCTGAATAAATGCGGACTGGATCCCAAATCAGGATTGAGATGCAAAAATATGTTTGCATTGGGAATTTGTTTTTTCCTTTATAACATGCCCCTGAAGCATACGGAAGATTTTTTCAAAAAGAAGTTTTCCAGATCGCCTGATCTTATAGATATGAATAATAAGGTCCTCAGGGACGGGTATAATTATGCAGGGAATATCCAGGCAATTGCAGACACCTATATCGTTAAGCCTTCCAAACAAGAACCGGGTATATACAGGAATATCAACGGCAATAGAGCTATTGCCTGGGGATTGATGGCCGCTTCTGAAAAATCGGGAAGACCGCTTTTTTGCGGCTCTTATCCCATTACCCCTGCCACGAGTATACTGGAAGAACTGGCCATACACAAGGAGCTGGGTGTAAAAACACTTCAATGCGAAGACGAAATAGCAGGTATTTGTACCGCCATAGGAGCTTCCTACGCCGGTTCACTGGCCGTAACGACTACTTCCGGACCTGGTCTGTCCTTGAAAACAGAAGCCCTGGGACTGGCCATTATGGCTGAATTACCTTTGGTAATAGTGGACGTTCAAAGAGCCGGGCCTTCAACTGGGATACCCACAAAAACCGAACAAACAGATTTGAATCAGGCTTTATACGGACGTAACGGGGAGAGTCCGATAGCCATTATGGCACCCCATTCTCCTTCTCATTGTTTTGTTACGGCTTTTTATGCGGCTAAACACGCGCTGGAACACATGATGCCCGTGATCGTTCTTTCCGAAGGTTTTCTGGGCAACGGTTCTGAACCCTGGAGGATTCCGGACATGAAGGATTATCCCTCCATCAATCCGCCCATAATCTATGAACTTGAGCCTGATGAACCTTATTTTTATCCTTTCAAACGTGATCCCGAAACTATGGTCCCACGATGGGCCCTACCCGGTACCGAAGGGTTGGAACACCGCGTAGGCGGGCTGGAAAAGAACCACAAAGGCGCTGTTTCTTCGGATCCGCTTGTACATGAGCAGATGGTGCAGGAACGCGCCAAAAAGGTGGAACTGCTGGCTCGTGAAATACCTCCGCTAAAAGTCATTGGAGAAGAAAAAGGGGATATTCTTATGGTTAGCTGGGGCGGCACTTACGGACATATGCTGAGTGCAGAAAGTCAGTTGCGTTTACAGGGCATTAAAACAGGTCTGGCACACTTTGATTATATCAACCCGCTGCCCCTGAATACTGAAGAAGTCTTCAAACATTTTAAAAAGATCATTGTTTTTGAACTCAACAGCGGTCATTTTGCCAATTACCTGAGAACAAAGATCCCTCAGTTTACTTATTTACAATACAACAAAATACAGGGTCAACCTTTTATCGTTTCCGAAATTACCGAAGCAATCAATGATTTAGTACAATGAAATTCATTCCTCAAGACTTTAAATCAGATCAAGAAGTGAAGTGGTGTCCCGGTTGCGGAGATCATGCTGTTCTTGCAGCCATTCAGCGGGCATTACCGGAAGTCAGTGAAAAACTGGGCTATTCTCATGAGCGTTATGTTTTCGTTTCCGGAATTGGCTGTTCTTCACGTTTTCCCTATTATATGAAAACTTACGGTTTTCACGGGATCCACGGAAGGGCAGCTGCTATTGCCACCGGAATAAAAGTTGCGAATCCGACCTTGTCGGTATGGGAAATGACAGGTGATGGGGATTCTCTGGCTATTGGAGGAAATCACCTGATACATGCCATCCGCAGGAACATTGACATAAATATTGTCCTTTTCAACAACCGAATTTATGGTCTTACCAAAGGGCAATACTCTCCTACCTCCCGGTGGGGTACTGTTACCAAAACATCTCCGTTCGGGACTGTGGAACACCCTTTCAATCCCGGAGCGCTGGCCATGGGAGCCCGCGGAACGTTTTATGCACGCACTCTGGATGTGGAATTAAAACTAACACAGGAGATCATGATGGAGGCTGCATCTCACGACGGGACCGCTTTAGTTGAAGTCCTTCAGAATTGTGTCATTTTTAACGACAAAATACATGCTCTTATTACAGATAGAAGCGTAAGGGCTGATCGAACCATAGTCTTACGTCACGGAGAACCCATGATATTCGGGAAAGACAATGACAAAGGACTCATCCTTGAAGGAATGAGGCTAAAAGCAGTTACCATTGGAGAAAACGGGATTACAAAAGAAGACGTTCTGATTCACAATGCAGAAGAACAGAATCATGGAATGCACATGATGCTTTGTGAAATGGAATGGCCTGAACTCCCCGTTGCCCTGGGAGTGATCCGTAAGGTTAAAGACCGTACCTACGATGATATGGTCAAGGATCAGGTAACTGAAGTAGCTGACAGATCCTCCATACACTGTATGAACGATCTGCTCTGCAGCGGAGCCACTTGGGAAGTGGAATGATTTGCACCAAAAATTAACATCTTTAAAATTTACTTATTTATCATGAAAGCAAAAGAAATTATTGCGACTCTCGAGAAAAAGTACGGGCACGAGAAAGAGTATCTGCAAGCTGTTCACGAAGTTTTGGAATCCATCGAGGATGTTTACAACCAACATCCGGAGTTTGAAAAAGCAAGGATCATTGAACGGCTTGTTGAGCCTGACCGGATTTTCACATTTAGGGTTACCTGGGTTGACGACAAAGGAGATGTACAGGTAAATACAGGTTACCGTGTACAATTCAACAATGCTATTGGACCGTACAAGGGGGGACTTCGGTTTCACGATTCAGTGAATATTTCCATATTGAAGTTCCTGGGATTCGAACAGATCTTCAAGAATGCCCTTACTTCACTGCCCATGGGTGGCGGCAAGGGAGGATCGGATTTCAGCCCCCGCGGCCGTTCCGCCAACGAGATCATGCGTTTCTGCCAGGCTTTTATGACAGAACTGTGGCATAACATAGGTCCCGACACAGATGTACCTGCCGGTGATATTGGAGTTGGAGCCAGGGAGATCGGCTATCTTTACGGCTGGTACAAGAAACTGGCACGTGAGCATACAGGCGTACTTACAGGCAAGGGCCTTACATGGGGAGGATCCCTGATCCGTCCTGAAGCTACCGGATACGGAGGTGTATATTTTGTACAGCATATGCTTCAGGAAAAGAACCAGGGACTGAAAGGCAAAACCGTTTCCATATCGGGATTCGGTAACGTTGCCTGGGGTGCTGCCCAGAAAGCAACAGAGCTGGGAGCCAAAGTCGTAACAGTTTCCGGTCCTGATGGATACATTTACGATAAAACCGGACTTGATGAAGAAAAAATCGCTTTTATGCTGGAACTTCGTGCCAGCGGAAACGATATTGTCGCACCTTACGCAGACAAATTCCCCGAATCGGTATTTTACGCAGGCAAACGTCCCTGGGAAGTGAAAGTGGACATTGCTTTGCCCTGCGCAACTCAGAATGAATTGAACGGAGAAGACGCCAAAAAACTGATAGCCAACGGTGTCTCTCTTGTCGCTGAGATCTCAAATATGGGTTGCACCCCGGAAGCCATTGAAGCATTCCAGAAAGCAAAAGTCAATTTTGCTCCCGGAAAGGCCGTCAATGCAGGCGGAGTAGCCACATCCGGACTAGAAATGACACAGAATGCCGCACACCTCAACTGGCCAGCAGAAGAGGTAGATGGCAAACTGCACCAGATTATGTCCAGCATTCACCAGGCATGTGTGGATCACGGCAAACAAAAAGACGGCTACATCAACTATGTGAAAGGAGCCAATATTGCTGGTTTCATGAAAGTGGCCCGTGCCATGCTTGAACAAGGAGTTGTTTAATCATGTACAGACTGGGGCTGGATTTTGGTTCTACGCTGACTAAAATGGCTCTTACTCAGCCCGGGGAGAAGGATTATCCTTCACCCCAGGCTGTTTTTCAATACAAAACAAACGATTACGTTCCCGAGCTATACAAGGCGCTGGAAAGTTTCCTGCTTCAGGAAAATATTCCTTTGAACGCCATAGATCATATTTCTGCCACCGGGACACATGCCAACCTGGTAAAAGGCGACATTCTGGGGATCCCGACCCGAATTGTACCGGAAATTGAGTCCATCGGCCGCGGTGGCCTGGCTCTTACCGGATTAAAAGAAGCTTTGGTGGTAAATACGGGCACCGGTACTACATACATCGATGCATCCCCGGAAGGATACCGGCACCTGGGAGGGACAGGTGTAGGAGGCGGCACTCTTACCGGACTTGGACACAGCCTTCTGGGGTGTTCATCTGTCCATGAGATCGTCCGTATGGCATCCCATGGCAAAATGGAAAATGTGGACCTTCTGATTGGAGACGTCACCGACCAGGAGATGGAACATTTACCTCCTTACCTGACAGCTTCAAATTTCGGAAAACTCGCCCATCCTCTTTATAAAGAAAAGGCTTCCCTTGCAGGCAAAGAAGATCTGGCCCTTGCCCTGATCAATATGGTTCTTCAGGTGATAGGGAGTATGGCAGTTATGATTTGCAAGAGTTGTCTCAAAAAGAATGTGGTTCTTGTAGGCTCCCTTACACGCCTTCCCCAGGCCAGGGATATTTACTCCATGTTCTCAAACGTATACGGTCTCCAGTTTATAGTACCACCTTTTGCCGCATTCGGTACTGCTTTGGGTAGTACACTGGTATCCTCACAAGAGGAATAATATAGTTCTTCTAACCGTATCATCCCCTTTTCGGCAGCCAACCCATTTTCATGCAATAATTGTTTTACCCGTCTAGCCACTGCAGGTGCCGGATCGACTATAGTCACACCGGGGCCGGCTATTTTTTGGATCACGGGAATGAGAAAAGGATAATGGGTACATCCCAAGACAAGATGATCAGCCCCGGCTTCCAGCATTGGGAGTATGGTTCTGCGCACCATTTCTTCAGTTTTAGTGGAATTCAGGTCTCCCCGTTCTACCGCATCGACCCACCCTTCGCCCATTTTTTCCAGCACTTTTACTTCTCCGGCAAACGTAGCCAAGGTCCTGTTGTATAAAGATCCCATTAAGGTTCCACGCGTTGCCAAAACGCCCACTATTCCGCTTTTTGTATGTAGTACTGCCGGCTTTACCGCAGGTTCCATACCAACTATCAGCGTTTGAGGGTACGAATGGCGTAGTGTGTCAATAGCAGCAGCCGTTGCAGTGTTGCAGGCCAGAACAATGATCTTACATCCGCTTTTAAGAAAAAACCGTGTTATCAGATCACATCTGCGAATGATCTCTTCCACCGGCCTTGTACCGTATGGACAATAGGCGGTATCTGCTACATAAATGAGGCGCTCCTCAGGGAGAAGCGCCTTGATGTGACTGTGAACAGATAGCCCACCTATTCCAGAATCCATTATTCCAATGGACAACCTGTTCATAAAGTTATCCTTTACTGTGGTTGTTGTTCCATGCCGGGCAGTTGTGTTGGAGCTACTTTTTCTGCCGGTATGCCGAGCTCACTTTTTGCCATGGGCAGGATGTTTACACTTACCTGTTCATCAAAATAAATGACTCCTCCGACCGATAGATCAAAAATGAAAGCGAACCCGTTGTCTTTTGCCACTTTTGTAATGGCCTCGTTCGCTTTCTTGAACACAGGGGACAGCAATATTTGCTGCATTTGCTGGTATTCCTGCTGTGCTCCCTGGCTGAATTGTTCAAGACGTTGCTGTATCTCAATCAATTCTCTCTGTTTCGCTTCCAGAACCGCAGCTGTCCATGTAGCCTGTTTCTGCTGGTATGTGTTGTATTTTGTTTGGTACTCCTGCTGCATCTCGGCCATGGTTTGTTCCAGTTCATTGGTATAATTCTGCAATTTGATGAGAGCTGAATCCCTTTCGGGCATCAGGCTTATCAATTCCTGGGAATTAATATGACCGAATTTCAGGTTTTGCGCAGAAGATGTGCCAATAACGCAGATCAACAGAATAAGGACACAAGCAATACGTTTCATAAGTTTTTGGTTTAAAGATTACAAATGTACTAAAAATTTACCTGACAGCTTGTAATCTTTCCAAAATCAGATTACTTATGTCAATTTCAGGGGTATAATGGACCACACCCATACCGATCGCTAAATCGATGATCAACGCATAACCCTGTCGTTCGGCAATATATTTAACAGCGTCCTGCAAACGATCCTGGATGGGTTTGAAGAGAACTTCAGACGTTTTTGCCAGTGTTCCTTCTTGTCCAAAATACCTTTCCTGCATAGCTTTCACTTCTTCTTCCCTGTTCAGTATTTCCTGTTCGCGTGCATTTTTCTGTTGAGCAGAAAGACGCGCTTTATCATTCTGATATTGCTGGAACATGGCTTCCAGCTGATCGTATTCAGCTTGGATCTTTTGCTGATACTGTTCCTGCAAATCGGAAATCTGTTCCTGTGCCGAGGTATATTCGGGTAACGCCTCCAGAATAGTCCCGGAATTCATTACGGCATATTTCTGGGCCGACAAACTGCCGGTCACCAGGCTAACCAGTAAAAATAATAACACTCTTTTCATATTGATGTAATTAAAAAGTTTGGCCTATCATGAAATGGAAATTCGATCCGCCTTTCTTTCCGCTGAAATCGGTATCGAACCCATAACCCCAGTCAATACCTAAAAGACCGATCATGGGTAAAAATACCCGGACTCCAAAACCGGCAGCCCTCTTTATGGAAAAGGGATTAAAATCGCGCATATCGCTCCAGCAATTACCTCCTTCAAGGAAAACAAGGGCATAAATAGTTGACTGGGGCTGTAAGATCACCGGATAACGCAATTCTACCGTAAACCTGTCGTATACACGGCCTGCGTATGCGTCATCGATGGTGGGAGTCAGGGAATAATTGGAGTAACCACGTTGGGATATGATATCGGCCCCATAAGTATTATATCCGCTCATACCATCGCCACCCAACATAAATCCTTCAAAAGGAGAATAACCTAATTTCCGGCTGTAATAACCAAGATATCCGAAATTAGCCCTGGTCATTAACACCAGGTCCCCTATCAAACGTGTGTAAAGACTGGCATCAAAGTTCCATTTATGGTATTCTATCCAGCGATATCTTTCGGCCTCTGTCATGGCTGAATAATCAGTATTTTTATCCCTGAACAGGGAATATGGAGGGGTTACCTGTAAACCGAATTTGAAATCGGAACCCTGGCGGGGATATATGATCTGGTCGGTAGAATTTCGTTGTAACGTGACTGTATAATCTATGATATTGGACTGACCGTCGGTAAACATAAAATAATACCCCCAATCCTGAAGATTGTACCGTTTAATATCCAGCTGGTTGTAAAACACAAAATAGTTGTCGGGCCATTTGAGCCTGGTTCCCAGGCCTATACCAAGACCATATACTTCCATGAACTGGTCATTGGTCAGGTAATAGTAGGTAGAAGCTGTTTGCCTTGTATAGTAGATACTGGTATTGAAAGAAGTAGGCTTTTTACCTGTCAGCCAGGGTTCAATAAAGGTGGTACTTAGAGCCATGTAATAGGTCCCGTTGGTCTGAAATCTGAGAGATAACGTCTGTCCGTCTCCAAGTGGAACAGGTCTCCAGGCTTCTTTGTCAAATAATCTTTTTATTGAAAAATTGTTAAAACTGATCCCCACGGTCCCTACAAAGGTATTACCCCCCCAGCCGCCTGCGATCTCAAACTGGCTGTCCGGTTTTTCGGTAACATTATATATGATATCAACCGTATTATTGACCTGATTGGGGACGACATTGAATCCGGACCCCATTTGCATGATGGCTTCCTGATCAAAGTGCCCCATGGATGCTATCTCACGAATCGAACGCTCCAGTTCTGTCTGACTAAAGAGGTAACCCGGACGCGTGAAAACCTGCCTGCGTACGATCTTTTCGTTGGATACATTGTTCCCGTTTATGATTATCCTGTTGTATGTAGCTGGTTTGCCTTCAAAAATTCGCATTTCAACATCTACGGAATCCTTTACAATATTAACTTCTACCGGGACTACCCTGAAGAAGAGATACCCCTGATCCTTGTATATTTGTGAAACGTTGCCTTGCTGAGTTTTTCCCCCTCCGAACAAACGTTCTTCCATCGTAACAACATCGTAGATATCTCCTTTTTCTATGCGCAAGACCGAATTCAGCATTGCACTGGAATATTGCGTATTCCCGGTCCATGTGATATTCCGGAAATAATACTTCTTGCCTTCATCGATCACAAGATCGATCCCCAGATTTTTTTCATCTATCTGATAAACAGAATCTCTGACGATCCTGGCATCACGGAAACCCAGCTCGTGGTACTTTTGCAACAGGAGTTGCTTGTCGTTGCTAAATTCCTTTTTGTTAAATTTTTTACTGAAGAAGAAGTTATAAAGCCTTTTGTCTTTCGTCTTCTTCATGGCAAAGCGCTTTTTCAGCAGGGACAGTTGTTCTCCTCCAATAAAGTTGATCTCCTTGATGCGCACTTTCTCTTTACGGTCTACATTAAAGGTGACCTGGACTGCATTCTTTATGGTTGTATCTTCTTTATGAGTCGCTGTTACTTCTGCATTTAAAAAACCTTTCTCAACATAATACTCCCTGATCAGATCACTGGAAGATTTGATAACATAATCGGACAATTCACTTCCTCTCCTGAGCCGCACCTTTTCTTCTATATCAGTCTGCTCTCCCTTTTTGACACCTTCGTACCTCCACTGCGAAACTCGGGGACGTTCCACAATATTAATGTTGATGTATGCTTGGTCATTAACCAGACTGTCCACATATACTCCCACATCTGAAAAGAAACGCTGCATAAACAAACGCTTCACAATTGATTGTAATTCTTCCCCGGGAATTGTGATAGTATCTCCCAATGCCAGACCGGTCAAAGAAAGGATCTGGTCCGCATTCAGATAATTCACCCCAGTCACGGTAAGCCCGGATATAACACATTGCCTGGGATCTGAATAGTCGATCACCACAGAACTCTGTTTTCCGGCGGTAGAATCCGCTACAGTCGTATTTTCCGTAACCTGTGCAAATATCGGGGATCCCGATAAAATTAAAATTAGGCAGAAAAACAGGTGCTTCATTCAGGGAATATTAGTATAGTGATTCTTCAAGCTTTCCAAACCGGCGCTTCCTGTTAAAATAAGCGGCAAGGGCTGTCTGGAAGTCAGGTTTGCGAAAATCAGGCCAAAGTACGGGAGTAAAATATAATTCAGTATAGGCCAGTTGCCATAGCATAAAATTGCTGATTCGCATTTCTCCGCTTGTTCTAATCATAAGATCCGGATCCGGTATGCCGGCCGTAGTAAGATAACGGGAAAAAGAATCCGGTTCAAGCTGAACCTTTTCGCCACTGGATATTTCTTTTTCAAGATAACGGTTGACGGCTTGCAGGATATCCCACTTACCACTGTAATTGACGGCCAGGATCAGGGTCATGGCAGTGTTTTTGGAAGTTTGTTCAACACAACGGTCCATCCGTTCCAGAACATCGGGTTTAAGATGAGTCCTGTCACCAATAAATATACAGCGGACGTTGTTCTTCATCAAGGTAGGTGTTTCGCTGTGGATTGAATGTACCATAAGTGACATCAGGGCGTCTGTTTCCCGTTTTGGACGACCCCAGTTCTCTTCTGAAAAGACAAAAAGACTTAAGTAGGAAATACCTTTTTCCACAGCAAATTCCGTTGCTTCACGTACAGCTTCTACTCCCTGGCGATGTCCCAGATTTCTCTCCAGGCCACGGGACATAGCCCACCTTCCATTCCCATCCATAATTATGGATACGTGACGGGGCATTTTTCCGGTTTGTTCAGGCATGGTCTTCACCTCCGTTTCTTTTGTCAAATCCCAACATCAGTTTCTCTCGTAAGGTAGTTATGAAATCATTCCCGGCAAAAGAGAGACTGGTAATGGTGAAAGGTGCCTTTTTCACAACAAAAGAGTAGGGCAGGTCAATGTCTACGGAACGGTTGTCAAGATGTAACTGAGCTTTGGGGCTTCTGCTTTTCACCTCTATTTCCAGCCGGGCATCGTCTTTAAATACCAGGGGACGTACGTTCAGGTTATGCGGGGCTATGGGAGAAAGTATCAGGACCCCTGATTCAGGAAAAACAATTGGGCCTCCCACACTTAGTGAATAAGCCGTTGATCCCGTGGGTGTTGCCACTATGATCCCGTCACCCCGGTATGTCGACACGTGCTTCCCGTCAATCTTTACATCTACCTCTATCATGGCAGAACTGTACCTTTGAATGCATATTTCGTTAAGGGCATAGGGATAGATCTTACTTCTGATCTCCTCCTGTTCAATGGCAAGTACAGTATGAATTGTTTTGTAGTATTCCTTCCTTTCCACCAGATCAAACAACTGCCCAATAAACTCCGGACTGCAACCGGTAAGAAAGCCAAGCCTTCCAAAATTGACACCAACTATTGGAATTCCGGAATCTTTGACAATCTGGAGTGCTTCCAAGAATGTTCCGTCACCTCCTGCCGTAATCAGCAAATCTGTATCACCGGGAAGGATCCGGTCTTCCGGCAATGTCTCATAAGAAACATCTCCCCTGTCAGGGAGAAGCCATTGGTTATTGATTTCCTTCCCGTAAAAAACGACCTTCATATTTGTATTGCCGATTAGTTGGTGTACTTTTGCAGCAAAGATAACCAATAATGACAAATCTAAGTGTTAATGTCAACAAATTTGCCACCTTGCGAAATGCCAGAGGAGGCAATATGCCCGATGTAGTGCAAGCCGTACGGGATTGTGAGCGTTTTGGAGCGCAGGGCATCACCGTCCACCCAAGACCTGACGAACGTCATATACGCTACAGGGATGTAAGGGATATTAAACCTGTAATCAATACCGAGTTCAATATTGAAGGAAATCCCATCCCATCCTTTATAGATCTTGTTCTGGAAATCAAACCTGCCCAGGTTACTCTGGTTCCGGATTCACACGATGTGATCACCTCAAATGCGGGATGGGATACGCTCCGTCATAAGGATGCACTGAAAGAATGGGTAAGAATATTTAAAAACGTAGGGATCAGAACATCTCTTTTTGTAGATCCCGATCCTGTAATAATAAAAGCTGCGGCTGTTACGGGAGCCGACCGGGTGGAGTTGTATACAGAAGCCTATGCACGTTCATACGAAATCGACCGGGAAAACGCTATCCGGCCTTATATCAAGGCAGCCGAGGCAGCTGCGCGTTATTCCCTGGGCCTGAACGCGGGACACGATCTGAACCTGACTAATATTGCTTATTTTCAGCGAAATATCCCCGGGTTACTGGAAGTCTCTATAGGGCACGCCCTTATTTGTGAGTCAATTTATTACGGCCTGGAAAATACGATTCAGCTGTATTTAAGTCAACTCTCCGATTTTTAATTATATTTGCACGTTCTTATTTTTTACATCATGAAGAAAAAATCACTGATAATCACCGTTTTACTGGCACTTGCCGTAGCAGCGCTTTATGTTTTACATTTTACGGGAATCGGGACCGGAAAACCCGCAGCCGTAGAATCTCAACCCGGATTGAATGAAATGCCTTCAGGCAATATCGTATACATTCGAATGGATTCTCTTTTGAACAAATACGATCTTTTCCTGGACCTTCAAACCGACTTAAATACAAAAGCCCGGATAGTGGAGGACGACCTTACCAAAAAAGGGCGTGCCTTTGAAAATGACGTTACCAGCTTCCAGGAAAAGGTTCAGAAAGGCCTTATAACAAGATCACAAGCCGAGACACAACAAAATCAGCTGGCCGCCCGTCAGCAGGAGTTGGAACAGTATGCCCAGCAAAAACAAATGGAACTGGCCGAGGAAAATCAAGTTATGCTGAACCGCGTTTTGGATGCCCTCAGAACTTTCCTGGCTGAGTATCGTGTACTGAACAATTATGATCTTATCCTTACCACTGACGGAAGCAGCAATACCATCATAGACGGAACATCAGCTTTGGACATAACCAAAGACGTTGTGGAAGGATTAAACCTGGAATATTCAAAAAGCCGTAAATAGGAAGATCTTATGAACTCGGTTATCGGGACTCAATTTGATTTTCCCCGTCAAACGGGCGTCTATACAGGAAAAGTCCGTGATGTCTATACAATAGACAACCGTATTCTTATTATGATCGCTACGGACAGGATATCTGCCTTTGATATAGTTTTTCCCAGGGGAATTACCTATAAGGGCCAGATCCTGAACCGTATAGCTTCCTACTTCCTGGATCTTACAGCTGACATTGTTCCCAACTGGAAGATAGCCACTCCTCACCCTATGGTTACCGTAGGATACTGTTGTAAGCCGTTTCCAGTAGAAATGATCGTCAGATCCTATTTAACAGGTAGTTCCTGGAGAACCTATAAGAGCGGTCAGCGCACCCTATGCGGGATCACACTCCCGGAAGGGATGAGGGAACACCAGGCCTTTTCCCGGCCGATTATAACCCCTACCACAAAAGCGGAAATCGGGTCTCACGACCAGGATATTTCTCCGGAAGAGATTATCAGCTGCGGTCTTGTAAGTGAGGATGATTACAGAAAAATTGAAGAATATTCACTGGCACTCTTCGAAAGAGGCCAAAAACTGGCTGCCGAAAAAGGCTTGATCCTGGTTGACACAAAATATGAGTTCGGAAAGCTGGGGGATATAATTTATCTTATAGATGAAATCCATACTCCAGATTCTTCCAGGTATTTTTACGCCGATGACTACCTGATAAACTTCCCTAAGGGACTTCCTCCCAGGCAACTTTCCAAAGAATTTGTGCGGGAATGGCTTATGAATAACGGGTTCAGTGGACAACCCGGGCAAAAGATGCCTCTACTAACAGACGAGGTCATTGAAAGTATATCCAACAGGTACGTTGAGTTGTTTGAACATCTTACAGGCACGGCTTTTGTACCCCTAACATATGACGATGCATTTTATGACAATATGGAAGGATGCATCCGTAATATGATCGCCCGTTTATGAGAATCAGAAACATATTCCTGGTCTTTTTCCTTTTTTCAGTGATTACACTGGGAGCTCAGGAACAACATTACATCCGTCACAAAGTGCGATGGATGGAAACGTTGTATTCCATAGCCAGGAAATACAAAGTGGATGCAAAAGAAATTGCCATACTCAATAACCTGAAAACGGCTGACATATCCAGGGGACAGATATTACTAATACCTGATCCTGACAAAGAAGACAAGCAGGATATTACCGGAAACATTCAGGAACCCATCCCGGAAGTAGATCTCCCCCAACAGGGAGAAACAGAAGGACGCTCCTGCAACGATTTCATTCCGCCCGGATCATATACACCCGTTGTTTCTATTATACTTCCTTTTTCGGACACAGTAGCCAATCAGGGATTTATTGAATTCTACCAGGGAGCTCTCCTGGCAGCTGAAACGATGAAAGAAAGAGGCTTGCCCCTGGTATTTCAGGTGTTTGACTGGTACGAACAACCCACCGATGTTCTTTTATCCGGTGAAACACTGGGGAAAAGCGATCTTATCATAGGGCCGGTATACGCCAACGACATAGGCAGTACCATTGCCTATTTCCGCAACAGTGACACAAAGATTGTTTCTCCACTGGACGGAAATGCAGAAGTATGGATCAGTTCGTATCCACATCTTTTCCAGGTGCAGCCAACATTAGCTGCCCAGCAGGAATCTCTGTTAAAATACCTGGATCCTCACCGGGCATCTATATGGATCATTTCTGAAGAAGGGGAACAACAAGTGGCTCCTGGTATGAGATCCATTCTTGACAACAATCTGATCAGTTACCGTCATTTTTCCTATGATGTACTCCAGGGAAGAGAAATAACAGAGGTCTTGAGGGAAGCATTGTCCGGTAATCCCAGGAACCAGATTATCATAGCCTCACAAAACGAAGCTTTTGTTTCAGATGCCGTAAGAAATTTGTACTTGTTGCATGCCTACGACAGCATTCCGGTAGAATTATTCGGAATGTCCCGCTGGCGGAATTTTGAAACGCTGGACCTGAATGCACTGCACCTGCTCAAGGTGATTTTGCCGCTTTCTGTATATGCCGACTACTCGGCAGCGGAAGTCCGGGAATTCGTAAGAACATTCCGAGCAGTGTATCATGACGAACCTTCCCAATATGCATTGCAGGGGTACGATGTAGCACTGTATTTTTTAAACGGCCTGTTCCTGTACGGCCCTGATTTTGAGCCTTGTCTGGATAATCTGCAGATCCCGCTATTACAGAATAAATTTTCTTTTTCACGAAAATCTCCCGACAGCGGGTATTCCAATACAGGCATTCGAATGATCCGGTATTTGCCCGACTTCACAGTTGAGCTTTTACCCTGATCACGGGTTATCCCTTTCGATATCCTTAAAGTATTTAACCGTCTCTGTTTTTAATTCGGCCGTCGCCGATTCATCACAAACAATGATGGCTTTAGGATGCATCTGTAAAGCAGTTACGGTCCACATGTGAGATACGGGACCTTCTACGGCATGACGCAACGCCCGGGCTTTTCCGTGTCCGTTTACCAGGATCAGCACCTCGTCAGCATCCATAATAGTTCCTATCCCCACTGTCAGTGCTGTTTTGGGTATGCGGGAAATATCGTTTTCAAAAAAACGGGCATTTGCCATTAAGGTATCTGTAGTAAGTGTTTTGATGCGGGTTCTCGAGACCAGGGAAGATCCGGGCTCATTAAAGGCAATGTGACCGTCCGGCCCAACTCCCCCCATAAAAAGATGAATACCGCCGGCTTTTTTTATGGCTTCCTCATAGGCTACACATTCTGCTACGGGATCAGAAGCATTTCCGTTCAACAGGTGAATGTTGTCCGGATTAATATCAATATGACGAAAGAAGTTTTCCTGCATAAAATAATGATAGGACTGGGGATGATCGTCGGGAATGCCCATATATTCATCCATGTTGAACGTGATAACATTCTTGAACGATATTAAACCTTTACGGTACATACCAACCAGCTCCCTGTATGTGCCCAACGGGGAAGAGCCTGTAGGAAGCCCCAATACGAAAGGATGGTCGGGCGTAGGATTGTGTGCCTTTATTTTCTTGACAATATAATGGGCCGCCCAGGCAGATAGACGGTCGTAATTTTCCTGAATAATTACTCTCATGGTATTAATTATTTATTTGTAATAAGTCTTTCGCATTTTGGAGCGCTGCCGGTGTAATCCTGGATCCGCTCAACATTCTTGCTACTTCCTCTACACGCTCCTGGCCTTCCAGTGGCCATACTTTGGTTTCCGTTACCTCACCTTCGGTATCCTTGTGCACCAGAAAATGGGAATTTCCTTTGGCAGCCACCTGTGGCAGGTGTGTAATGGCAAGAACCTGCATATACCTGGACAATTCATGGATCATATTGCCCATTCGGTCTGCTATTTTCCCCGATACTCCCTGATCCACTTCATCAAAAATAATAGTGCTCAACCCGGAATGTTGCGCTATGACGGTTTTTATACATAGCATCAGACGTGACATTTCCCCTCCCGATGCAATACGGCTGAGTTCCCTGGGGGGAATGTCTTTATTGGCAGAAAACAGGATTTCCAAACCCGTATTGCCGTTTATCCCGTACACGGGTTTTTCTTCAATATTGAATTCTATCCTGGCATAAGGAATTCCAAGAAGGGCCAGCCTGGATCTTAACTGTTCGGAAAGATTTTTCAAACAGGCTTTTCGCTCTTGGTGCAAACGGAAAGCCAGAACATTCCTGTCCCGGATCTTTTCTTTGAGTTCTTTTTCCAACTCATGCAATCGGGAAAAATCAGTATCTGCCTTCTGTAAATCCCGATCCAGCGTATCTGTAAGTTCAATCAATTGGTCAACAGTCTGCACGTTGTGCTTACGTTGCAGAGAATAAATCTTATCAAGGCGCCCGGTTATCGTATCCAGTCTTTCAGGATCATCCTGTATGGTTGTGATAGTTCTTACACACTCAGAAGCCAAATCTTTAAGCTCAATGCGGGCCTGTTCCATCCGGGCTGCAACGTCTTCAAAATCCCGGTAACGGCATGCAACGGCAGTTGCAATCTTTTCCGCTTCCTTCATGAGAACCAGGACAGGCGAATCCCCTTCTTCTAGTAT
This sequence comes from Bacteroidales bacterium, assembly GCA_011620605.1. Taxonomy (GTDB): domain Bacteria; phylum Bacteroidota; class Bacteroidia; order Bacteroidales; family UBA932; genus DMER64. The sequence goes on from WOYW01000001.1 coordinate 54,649, forward strand.
GGAGGTCAGTTCTAATAGATGTTGCCGGATCTCTTTGGCATGCTCCAGTATTTTCAATTCATTTTCCAGGACTTCCTGTTCTCCTGATTCCAGTCTCGCTTCCTGCAATTCCTGAAATTGAAAAGTCAAATAATCCAGGTCATTTTGAGCCTTCTCACAAGATTGTCTTAACGTCTGAGTCTGTTCTGTAAGGGATATTACCTGGCGTTGCAATTTTTGGTATTCTCCTGTTAATGGCGCCAGGCCTGCAAATGCATCTACAACTCTTACAGGATAATCATTGTCTGCCAGCAACAGGTTCTCATGTTGGGAATGTATATCTATGAGTGCATAACCCAGTTTTTTTAGAAAATTGAGATTGACCGGCTGATCGTTCACGAAACAACGACTCTTCCCTCCCGGGAATATTACGCGTCTGATTATCAGATGGGAAGAAAAATCTACCTGGTATTCAGCAAAAAGGCGTTCCAGTTCTCTTTCCGGTCCCGGGATCCTGAAACAAGCCTCAACTATGGCGTTGGCATTCTGATCTCTTAGTACGCTTACATCTGCTCTTTGACCTAAGACAAGGGAAAGAGCACCCAATATTATAGATTTACCGGCTCCTGTTTCGCCGGTAAGGATTGTAAGGCCCTCCGAAAATTCAATATCCAGTATATTGATGAGGGCATAATTGGATATGTTCAGCGAATAAAGCAATATTATTCTTTGGGTTCTTCAACCACTTTATAATACGTTTCTCCGTCCTCAAACTCTTTTATGGCGATCAGCGTGGGTTTGGGCTGACGTTCATAATGACGTGAAATTTCAATTTGTTCACGATTCTCAAATGTTTCTTCCAGTGTGTCGGCAAAATTGGAAAACTCTTCCAACCTGCTATTCAATTCTTTCTTTACTTCAGAAGATATCTGGTTGGCGCGTTGCGTTATTACCATTACAGTCTGATAAATGTTCCCCGTCTTTTCCGACAATTTGGAAAGATCACGGGTAACGGTAGTATCGGGAACAGATGTTTTGTTATTATCCATATTTATTCTTGATTATTATGTCGTGTGGTGAAATTTTGTGCTTTTCTGAACATGCCGTCTACTTCTTTCCGGTATTTGGAGTCGGGATATTCACTTATAAAGTTATAATACTCGTCAATCACATTAAGGAAGCGCTCCCTTTGCATTTCCGGTATACTGTTGTTTGCATACTGGTAATTTGCCGCAACTATGTAATAAAGGATATCTTCACGATAACGGCTTTCCGGATTGTTCTTGAGAGTTTCCTTTAAAGCATGAGTGGCCGCTTTGTAATCCTCAATGGTATAATAAAGTTTAGCCGACTCATATGCTTTCAGATCCAGACGGTTGTACAGATCATTAAGCATATTGCTGCAAACCTCCTGGTATTCACTACCCGGATAATCATAGAGAAATTCCTCGATTGCGGCAATGGCGGTATGACTGGGTTGCTGGTCTAATTCATACCGGTAGGTGTTCTGGTACAGACAATCAAGCCTTAGATAACGTGCAGTTTTGGTAAAGGGACTGCGTGGAAATATATCCACAAACTGCTTAAAATTGTCTTCGGCAGTAACAAAATCGTTCAGGTGGTAATTGCTTAGTCCCAGGTAAAACTGGAGAGTGTCATCCCGTGCGGTACCCCTGTACACCAATTTTAATTGTTCCAGTAACGGTTGTGATCTGGAATATTTTTTGGCTTCAAAATATTCAATGGCTTTTCGGAATTTCAGATCATAATCCGTACTCCTCAGCAAAGTCTCGTATTGGTTGACACAAGAGGTCGCTACTGAAAGAAACAGAGCTATGATCAGAATAATTTGTTTTTTCATCGATAACATTAAATGCAAATATACGACAGTTTAGCAAATTACAGGCCAGATTTCATAGACAGATAACGTTCGGCATCCATTGCCGCCATACATCCGCTACCTGCAGCCGTAATTGCCTGTCTGTATTTCGGGTCCTGAACGTCTCCCGCGGCAAATACTCCTTCTATATTGGTTTCTGTGCTTTTGGCACGGGTGATGATGTATCCTTCCGGATTGATCTCAATCCATGGGAGAAAAGCCTCTGAATTGGGATGGTGTCCTATGGCCAAAAAGAAGCCGTGAATGTCTATCACCTTCTCTTGCCCCGATTTATGCACCAGCAAAGCTCCAGTTACACCGGTATTGTCTCCCAGTATTTCACGGGTCTGGTGTTCCCAAAGGACCTCAATGTTGGGAGTTGAAAGCACCCGCTTCTGCATTACTTCGGAAGCCCTTAATACATTGCGTCTTACAATCATATAAACCTTGCGGCACAGTCCTGATAAATACACTGCTTCTTCACAGGCAGTGTCTCCTCCACCAACTACGGCCACATCTTTCCCTCTGTTAAAAAAGCCGTCACAGGTGGCACATGCCGAAACGCCCATGCCTTTGAATTTTTCTTCAGATTCCAATCCCAGGTAACGTGCAGTGGCCCCTGTTGCAATTATTAGGGTTTTGGTCAGAAGTTCCTTTCCGTCATCAAGTTTGACCCTGAAGGGAGATTCATCCAGCTTGGTTTCCGTAATGATCCCCGTCCTCAAATCTGCACCAAACCTTTCTGCCTGTTTACGCAGTTCCTCCATTAACTGGTTACCGTCTATTCCCTGAGGATATCCAGGAAAATTTTCTATCTCTGTAGTGGTGGTCAATTGACCTCCGCGGAGAATTCCCTCATAAAGAACAGGCTGAAGGTTCGCCCTTGCTGCATATATGGCTGCTGTATATCCGGCCGGTCCGCTTCCGGCAATAAGGCATTTGATGGTTCCCATTGTATTTTTTTATTCAAATATTATTAATTTCATAAAATTTCCGTATATTTGCGCCTCTAAAAAAGCGGGGCGTGGCGCAGTTGGCTAGCGCACTTGCATGGGGTGCAAGGGGTCGAATGTTCGAGTCATTTCGCCCCGACTTTTTTTTACACCCTTTTCATTCTGTTCACAATAAGCCTTTCTAATCTTCTCTCCCATACCCAAAACAAGGACACAGCCCACCTGGATAGCAACATCCATGGTAAAAGGCCTCCAATAGCAGTAAACAAAAGGATATCTTCCACGTTGCTGTGGGATACACTTATATGGTGGTTCAATAAATCCACATCCTTAACGGAAATCTTACCCGCATCAACCTCATCTATCATAACAGCAGCTCCGTAAGCGAGACCCAGTGTATTTGCCACTATCCACAAGAAAGCTGTTTTGGGAGGCAATCCAAAAAAAATCATTACAGGTTTTAAAAAGTGTGCTATATATCGTATGACACCAAACTCGGCAAGTAAACGCTGTATGACGGTAAGTGAAAAAACCAGTAAAACCATAGGTACCGCGATCTTAATGGTATCCAGGGCCCATTTCCCCATCAGAGGCCAAAATTCCAAAACCTGCTTTTCTATCGTCCCGGTAACTGTCAGCATAGCTTCTCCTGGCATAATTCTATGCAAAAACCATCCCAGAAATAATGAAGACAATGTCCTTACCATGATCATACGTATGGCTGACGTTCCCGTTTTTTTCTGAACAGCGGTTTCCATAGGGATGTTGTGTGCGCACAGAACCATAACGGCAAGAATGGTGATGGATCTGAAGTCCATGTTCAGCGTAGTAATGACGGCAATTGCGGAGTAACAGTTTACAAAAAACCCCGATACGTATGCCAGTGAGGCTTCTCCGGGCAATCCAAATTTAGAGAATACAGGTGTCAGGTGCATTGATATCCAGGAGATCACCCCCAGGTACTTTAGAATGGTAATTAAAAAAGTAACCAAAAACATGATCTTTATCAGCCACCAGGAAGTTTTTAAAGCGCCCGGTGTAACGGCCCTGACAGAATGTATGATTCTCCGGCGGGTTGATTCCATCAATTTGAATTTGAGGCGCAAATATACTATATTTTTATAGTTTTGTGATTAATTAACAACACTGTAATTATGAAACAAGTTTTCCGGTTTATTCTTTGGATTGCCGTTTTTACGATGCTTTCCTGCACCGCTGACCGAACAGCATCCGTAGCCCGTTCTTACTTCATTTCCCTGGGATCTGTTTTACAACAGGATTCCGGAACATTGTGGGGCATTGCAATGTACGCCCCTGTTTTTTTTGTGGATCCTGAAACCAGGACAATGTATGCAGACAGGGCAGACCAGGAAGGAATGCTGGAACCCTTAGGGCCTGTCTGGAGAGGGACATTCCCGGAAGAGATGAATCCCGCCAATTCAACGGCACAACTGGGAGGCATGAAGTGGGTCATGGCATTGTGGCCTCTGCCGGAAGAAACATTTGACCGGAATGTACTGTTGGTTCACGAAACATTTCATTATTGGCAACCTGAACTGGAACTGGATCCCAACCCTCAACTCTGTGATCACATGGAAAATACCTCTGCCCGGATCTGGCTTAAAATGGAGTGGAACGCCCTGGATGCGGCCATTAGGGAAGAAAACCCGGTAGCAGCCGCTGAAGCCGTTCGCCAGGCTTTGCACTTCAGGAACATCCGCCTGTCCGGGTTCCCGGAAGAAGCCCGGCGTAATGAAGATGCTTTTTTGATCCTGGAAGGACTTCCCGAATATACTGCCTACAAGCTTTGCTGCGACGATACCACCCACATGAAGGAACAGATCATCGAAAGCCGAAAACGCCACTGGAATAATGACTCTTTTGTATACGCTTTCGCCTACCATTCCGGACTGGCCTACGGCTATTTGCTGGACCGTTTTCATATTCCCTGGAGGACAGGGCTGAGTAAAGAAGCTTCACTTCCCGACATTTTACATAATGCGCTTTTCAACAACAACAAAATTCTTCCCCTGCAAAAGGACAGCATTGTGTTGAATACATACGGGTACGACAGCGTTCAGGCCACAGAAAAAGAAAGGGAGCGTGAAAAAATACGCTTGCGGGAAGCCAGTATACATACTTTCACCCGCGATAGTGTTCTGGCCATTCCCCTGGGCCGTTTCAACATGGGATTTTCCCCGGTTAATGTACAATCTCTGGGACAATTGGGTACATTGTATCCCAACATAAGGATAACGGGAGATTTTGGCATATTGGAGGTAACCGAAGGTGGGTGTCTGATCTCTGCAGACTGGACTACCGCTTTCGTTCCTTACAAGACTCCCGGATGGAACCTGGAACTGAAGGAAGGCTACCGGATCCTTCCTCCGCCTGACAAAGCTCCCTTGGTTTACAGAGTTGCCGAGATGTAAGGAAGCGCCCTGCCCAGGGCCGCCTGCCAGTATTCCCAGGAATGTGCCCCGTCAAATATCCTGACCTGCAAAGGGATCCCCTTTTCCTTCATGGCCAGGGAAAATTCCACATTGGCCCGGTAAGTGAAATCATCGTCTCCGCAATCGATCACCCAGATCACCGACCGTAAAAAAGCCGCATCTTCCCCGGAAATTCCGGAAATGTATTTAACTGCATTGTTATCCTCAACCCTTTGCTGAATATCCCTGTTAACCGGATCATCCTCTTTGTACATGGAAAGATCCATTTTGTAAAGGTAGGCGCTCATGGCGTAAACCACAGAAAAAAGATCCGGTCTGTGACAGCCGTACATGATTGACCCCTGTCCTCCCATGGACAGGCCGGCGATCGCACGGGACCCTTTCTCTGAACGGATCCTGTACCTACTTTCAACAACCGGCATGAATTCCTGGTAGAAATGATCTTCAAAATTCCAATTCCCTCCGTTGAAATACGTCATCAGGGTAGTTCCGGCATCAGGCATAACAATGATCATTTCCCGGGCCTCACGGGCCGATATCAGCCGGTCCGCAATCCGGACCATATTACCCACCCGGCCCCAATCACGCCAGGAACCGCCTCCGCCATGGAGTAAATAAAGTACAGGGTATTCCCGTTCCGGGCTGCTTTGATAACCCTCAGGCAGATACACAGCAAAATAACGTACCTCTCCCAGAATGGTACTCTCCAGGGAATCAACCACATAACTTCCCCTGGCAAGGGCTGATAAGGGACTTGAACAACACAACACTATAAGTGTCAATAAACTAACAATTTTTTTCATGGTTCCCGAATTTTTTCTTTACAAAAATAGCATATTATTGCTCCAAACCATCTATATTTGCAGAGCACCGGTTCCAACAGACCTGAAAACGGTCCCAAGGATTAAAAGGGAATGCCGTGAAATTCGGCAACAGTTCCCGCTGCTGTGAGTCCCAGGAACTTAAGTTCCAAAAGTTCCCGTCATTCTTGCCACTGACCAAACGGTTCGGGAAGGCGACGGTAACAGGGATAAGTCAGAAGACCTGCCGTCGTAAAACTAGCGGAGAACTAATTAATTTTCTAAAAACATGAAAAGCTTTCCTTTATTAATTGCCCTGTGCATTGCTGCACTTTTTGTGCGTTGTACCCCTTGTGTTCCCGGAGAACCCAAACCTTTTGTCGTCACTTTTGAAGACGCCCCGCAGTCGGCTCTGGCCAATTCCATTTACGGGGACAACCTTTACCAGGAGTCCTATACCCCCTACATTCATGAATATACGGGGATGACCTTTGGATACGCCTTTTCGTCCTTCGAGTACGAAGGATATGTATACAGTTCCTGGAACGGGATTGTTATGTCTCAATGGAATGACATGTTCACACAAGGTTATACAAACCAGTGCAGCGTATTTTACCGGGACCCGAAGACCGGATTTGGAGGTCATGGCAAGTCTGCCACCTTTGCCCTGGTATACCTGGGAACGAATGCCGTTATCTCCTTTGAAGATCCGGAAAAAGAGATGAGTTTTCTGTCCCTCTTCGTAGCCAACGGTTCCTATACAGCTTTATCCATGATCCACGGAGACATGTTCTGCAAAATTTTTTCCTATGAAGATAAAGACTGGCTGAAACTGACCTTTACAGGGTATGACAAGGAAGGTGCAGTTACGGGCAGCTCGGATTGTTACCTGGCTGACTTTCGTACCCCGGAAGCCGAAGGTGTGGGCACGTCCTGGCAGAAAGTGGACCTGACCCCGCTGGGATACGTACACAGCATAACCTTTTCCATGGAAAGTTCAGACACAGGAGCCTACGGGATGAACACGCCTGCCTATTTTTGCCTGGACAATATCATTGTTGAAAATTATCCCCTCTAATAATCCCGAAAATGACCCGGACGTTTCTTGTAATATTGTTACTGTTCCCTGCGGTCTCCTGTATGAAATACGGACCTTCGGCCACGGAAACGTTTGAACCGGGACCTTCTTCAAAAGGGCTTTTCATTATTAATGAGGGGAATTTTATGTATGGCAACGCCTCCCTCACTTATTACGATACCAAATCCGGAACCGTTGAAAATGAAGTATTTATAAGAGCAAACGGGGTCAACCTGGGAGATGTGGCGCAATCCATGACGATCCATAACGGAAAAGGATACATTGTTATCAACAACTCGGGGGTAATATTCGTCATTGATCCCGCAACATTCCTCATAACGGGGAATATCACGGGCCTGATCTCACCGCGTCACATTCATTTTGTAAATGATAATAAAGCCTACATAACCGATCTGTACAGGGAAAAGATCACTATTGTTGACCCGGTAACATACACTATTACAGGATCAATAAATACACCGGGTCACAGATCCACTGAAGAAATGGTACAGTGGGACAACTACCTGTTTGTGAGCTGTTGGTCATACGACAACAAAATACTGGTCATTGACACACAAACGGACGTTGTTACCGATTCCATTGAAGTGGGAGATCAGCCTTCGCAAATGCTGCTTGACAAAAACGACAAGATCTGGTGTGCTGCCTCCGGGAAAATATTCCGTATAGACGCACCTACAAGAAATGTTGAAAAAATTTTTACTGTGTCAGACGAAGCGGCATATTCCTACCTGGCCCTCAACGCCACCAGGGATACCGTGTACATCATGAACCGGGATGTATGGCGTATGTCCTCTGATGCAGGCACAATCCCTCTTAAACCGTTTATCAGCAATCAAAACAAACGCTATTACGGATTGGCCGTAGATCCGGCCACATCCCACATTTATATTGCAGACGCCATAGATTATGTGCAACCCGGAAAAATTTACTGCTTTGATCCGGAAGGAGTTCCCGTAGATACATTGACTGCGGGTATCAACCCGGGTGCTTTTTGTTTTAAATGATCATGAAAAAGTATATATACATACCACTGGTTTTCCTGGTTTTCATTCTGAACGGATGTAACGGAGGCCGGGAATTGTATACCTTGCCGGCACCTGAGATCCGACTTGAGGATCAGGACGGCATCTATACCCTGAAAGTAGGAAATACACTGACTCTGGCCCCACAGGTCCGTTACGCACAGGATGCCGTCTATGCATGGACGATGGACGGAAATATGGTCAGTACAAAAACTGTTTATGTTTTCAATGCCGATTACCCGGGAACGTATTACCTGACCTTTAAAGTAATACGCCAAGACATAACGGTCAGCAAAGACATCCGTATAAATGTGGAAAGAAGTGCCGTTCCTGCCATATTTCTTGCCGTTCCTGAAAATGGTTTTTCCATTTTACCTTACAGTACCCTGACCTTGCGTCCCATTGTTGATAACGCTCAAAACGCCATCTATACCTGGAAAGTCAATGACGTGGAAGTCAGCAGGGACAGCATCTACCTTTTCAGTACACCACAAACAGGTCTCTTTAACCTCTTTTTCAGTGCCCGGACAACGGAAGGTTGTGATGAGATCCGCTTTTTAATTACCGTAAGTGAACAGACAGACGACGAAAACGGACACGATCCTCCTGAAGTACCCTCGGGGAAATATTTCCGCCCCGTTCAGGAAAACAGCCGGGCAGACTGGGCGGCTATACATGACTACCTGCCGGCACCCGGCCAGTTTATTAACGAATCCGGGACCGGGGGTTTTGCCGGGGAAAACACACAGCAAACAGCCATCTTTTATTCCGAAAACAGGCTGAAAAACAACCTGTTTGTTTCCCTGGGAGCTTTCGGCGGGTATATTGTAGCCGCGTTTGACCACAGCATTGTCAATGACGGCGGGTATAACCTTCAGATAGAAGGCAACGCCCACGAAAATTCTTCCGAGCCCGGGATCGTTTGGGTTATGCAGGATAGCAACGGGAACGGGTTGCCTGACGATGGATGGTTTGAGTTAAAAGGCAGCGAAGATAACGCAGGAACGGTTCGCCGGAATTACAGTGTCACCTATTTTAAACCGCGTCAATCCGGTTCTCCTGTACACTGGATCGACAATAAGGGGATCACCGGCAAAGTAGATTACCTGGGTGCATATCATGACCAGGAGACTTATTATCCGCTGTGGATAGATACTGAATATTACACACTTACCGGAACGTGCCTGGAACCCCGCAATTACATGTCTGAAACGGGATCCTGGATAAGCCCTTCTTACGATTGGGGATATGCCGACAATGGCCCGCAGGGTCTGTTCAGGCTATCCGACGCCGTAACCCCTGAAGGATACCCCATGGAACTGGAGTTCATTGATTTTGTAAAAATACAAACCGGGGTGAACAGCAAATCGGGTTGGTTGGGTGAAATATCTACTGAAATTACCGTTATCAGGGATTACAACCTTGTAAAATGATGAAATTCTTTGTCTTGTTGTTTTGTTTTGTTTTCTGCGGATTCAATTTACATGCACAGGACACGGTACAGGTAAGACAACTGTATTCCATCCGGATAGTTGCCCAAAGAAGGCTCCGGGATATGGGTGTGCAGAAAACATCGCTGGATTCTGCGGGGTTGCGCAACGACATTACCGGCTCCCTGGCTCAGGTCCTGTCCCAAAACAGTACCGTCTTTATAAAAAGCTACGGCAGGGCTACATTGTCCACCGCATCGTTCCGGGGAACGTCTCCCTCTCATACCCAGGTAACCTGGAACGGAATGAAGCTCAATTCACCCATGCTGGGTATGGTGGACTTTTCCACCATACCTTCCTTTTTTATTGACGAAGCCCATTTGTACCACGGCCCCGGTTCGGTGATCGTTGCTTCGGGCGGGCTTGGGGGTGCCATAGCGTTGTCCACCCAAACGGTGCCCGCTGAAGGCCTTCATGTCCATCTCATCCAGGGAATCGGAAGTTTCCGGACTTTCGATGATTTCCTACAGGTATCTTACGGAAAAGGCAGGTGGAGAACCTCTACCAGGGTCTATTTTGCTTCTTCTGCCAATGATTACCCATACACCAATTACAGGAAAAAAACCTTTTATTACGATCAGCAGGGAAACATCACGGGCTTTGAATACCCAAAGGAAAGAAATCAAAACGGTTCTTTCCGTGATTTTCACGTATTGCAGGATATTGATTATAGCGGATCCGGAACGGGAAACTGGAACCTGTCTGCCTGGTATAGCCGGACCGACCGGGGTATTCCTTTGTTAAACGTAGATTACAAGGAAAATTCCAGTGTAAGGAACAACCAGACAGAAAACACTTTCAGAGGTGTCATCCGGTGGCGCAACCTGCAACAACGTTCAAAATGGGAAGCCAAAGCCGGGTATACCTACACCGATCTGTTGTACGAGTATAAACGGGACCTGGGAGAAGACCAATGGGCCAATATGGTCCATGCCCAGAGTTACGTGAACACCTTCTTTTCCCAGGTGGAAACCGAATGGTACATCAATAAATGGATGTTTTCCGGGAATTTGACCGTGAACCAGCATTTTGTCACCAGCCTGGATAATGCCGTGGTATCTGTAGAAGGCAAGCAAAGCATTATGGGGTACGAACAGGCACGCCTGGAAGCCTCCGGTTTCGTGTCTGTCAAGTACCGGCCCGCTGAACGTCTGGGGTTTTCCGTGGACTTGAGGAAAGATCTGTACGGCAGTGATCTCACGCCCCTGATCCCTTCCTTTTTTGCCGAGTATCTGGTCTCCCGCAGGGGTGAAGTCGTTCTGAAAGCATCTGCTGCCAGGAATTTTCGTTATCCCACACTCAACGACCTGTATTTCATGCCCGGAGGCAATCCCGAACTTAAACCCGAGCAAGGGGTTACTTTTGACGGAGGGATCGCGACCGCTCACAAAGGATCCCGATATTCCTGGAACGGTAGTGTTACCGGGTTTTATTCCCTGATAGACAACTGGATCGTCTGGCTGCCTTCCTTTAAAGGATTCTGGTCCCCGGTCAATGTTAAACAGGTAAAAAGCTACGGAACGGAAGTCAACGCATCTTTGGCCATAACATTGAATAAAAACTGGAAAGTGGCTGCAGATGGTCATTTTGCCTGGACCAGGTCGCTGAACATGGGAGATCCCGTAAACTGGGCAGATCAGGCCATCGGGAAACAACTGGTGTATATCCCGGAATTTTCCTCGGCCATAACGGGACGCATATCCTGGAAAGAATGGACTTTTATGTATCAATGGACCTACTACAGCCAACGGTATACCACATCCAGCAACCAGACCAACAGCCGTATAGGGGTGCTTTCCCCGTATTTCATGAACGACATTTCCCTGGAAACCGACATTCGCTTACCGCATATTGTTATCAACCTGAAAGGGATCGTGCGAAATCTCTTTAACGAAGAATACGAATCGGTCCTGGCAAGACCCATGCCCGGCATCAATTACACCCTGTCAATAGGAATAATTCCTCTTTTTCACTGAATGACAACGTATTCACTGCGGGCAACTCCTATGCGGAAAGGAGGGCCCCAGATGGCCAGTCCGGAAGTGACGTAAAAACGTGTTTCCCCTTTAGAATATTCACCATAAAAAAAATCATTCGCTTTTCTTACCAGCCATGACACCGGCCAGATCTGCCCGGCATGTGTATGTCCGGATATTTGCAGGTCCACACCGAAATCGACCGCCTCACCGGTATTGACCGGCTGATGGTCCAGTACTATCAGGGGCAATTCGCGGGGTTTACCTGCATAGGGCGAATTTTCCCATATTTCCCGGAGCGTTTTCCGTTCTTTGGCAGACTGGTCATCCCTGCCCAGCAAATACGCTACCCCTGGGATCATGACCAAAGAATCCCTGAGCACGGTGATGCCCTGGTTTTCCATCCATGCAAAGGTATCTTCCTCTCCTGCATAAAACTCATGATTCCCGGCTATGGCATATACTCCCATTGTGGTTTCAATTCTCCTGAGGATCTCTCCCATTCCCTGTTCCTGTACTTGACTGATCGAACGATCCACCAGGTCCCCGGCAATAAGCAACACATCCGGATGTTCCCGGTTGATAACCTCGACAAATTTTTCCAGTCTTTTGGCATTCACCAGCAATCCCAGGTGAAGGTCGCTTATAGCCAACATTTTAACGGGCTTTGAAAATCCAAGGTCAACATCTCTTCGCACAAAATTCCGATACCTGATATTGCCTGTAACCAGAACGGCACCTATAAGAAATAGGCCTGCAAACCACAGAACAGACCGGACAGTTAAGGAAAGAATAAATTTAACCCGGAACAGATGCAGGACCCCGGAGGTAATATCCACCAACAGGATCATTATAAAGGCATAGAGAACGAATACAAGCCACGTGTAAGAAAGTTTCATCCATACCGCCTGCACTCCCGGCCAGGGCAAAGGGATCATGTTCATCAGCGGGAATGAAAGTATGAAGAACGAACCGGCAACAATGCATGTCCATTTCAGTGCCTCACCCCGGAAGGGTGACCATACGTATCCCCGGTAAAGTACATATGCGGTACCTGCCGCATAAATGACCAGCAGCAGGGCAAAAAAGAGGCCAAAATGCTTCATGATTGCGGTTTGAAAGTGTCAGGATTTTTCAGCCATTCGAAAGTAACGTAGTGCTCATCGGTCATGCCCAGTTTACGGTATGTTTCCAGTGCATTACCATTGGTTTTGGCTGCATACAGGCGAATTCCAATCACATCAACCGACTGTTGCACCAATTCCTGCAAATGCCTGTATAAAGCTTTATAGACTCCCTGCCTGCGAAACTCCGGAACTGTATAAACACTCTGGATCCACCAGATCCACGCATTCCGCCAGTCACTCCATTCCCTGGTGACCAGCAAAGACCCGGCGATCTTCTCCTCAATCTCGGCAATGTATGCCGTTCCGCGGGTCTCGTCTTTCAGGTAGGAATCGGTCCCTTTTTTAACCATCGGATATTCCAATACAATATTTTCGGATTCCAGAGCCATCAGCACCTGATTTCGGGCCAGTACGGCGGCATCCTCTTTTGTCGCTTTTCTTATTATCATAAGGCAAATATACATATTTTTGCACTATGGAAGATCGTAAGGACAAATTACTGAAACAACTGGAAGCCTGGAACATTTCATACCGTTTGTACCAACACCCTCCCCTGCCCACAGCGGAAGATGCCATCGCCTATTGTAAAGACATAGACGCCCAATACTGTAAAAATCTTTTTTTATAGAAACCACAAGGGGAATCGGCATTACCTAATGGTTTTTGACTGGAAAAGGCAATTGCCCATTCACCGGATAGAGAAAATGCTCCGGCAGGGTAAACTGACTTTTGCCTCGCCAAAGCGTATGATGCGTTATCTGGGGGTAGAGCCGGGATCCGTTTCCCCGTTTGGCCTGATCAACGACACGGATAGCCACGTGGTATTGTTCCTGGATGATAAAATCAAAAAAGCGGAAGAGATCAGTTTTCATCCCAACGACAACCGGAACTCTCTGATCAGGCTATCCTGCGGGCCCCGTCGCTTATGACCACGTCATATACTTTGGGTTCATGGCCGAATCTGGCGGCAAACTTTTCTTTTGCCGTTTCCAGGAATCCCTCGTACAAAGGATCTTTCACCAGGTTAATGGTGCAACCGCCAAAACCGCCTCCCATTACGCGCGAACCGGTAACACCGCATTCTTTGGCAATGTCGTTCAAAAAGTCAAGTTCCTCACAACTGACCTCGTACAGGCGGCTCATCCCGTCGTGTGTCTGGTACATCATCCGGCCTACGGTTTCGTAGTCATCCCGTTCCAGGGCATCGCTTACCGCCAGGACCCTCTGGGTTTCACCTACCACATATTCGGCCCTTTTGAAGTCTTCTTCTGAAAGCTTGTCTTTAACTTCATAGAGCATGTCCATGGTAACATCCCTGAGAAATTCCACTTTGGGGTGTCCGTTCTCCCGCACCACGCGGGCTGCATTTTCACAGGATTCACGGCGTTTGTTATACGCAGATGAGGCCAGCTCATGCTTAACGGCAGTATCCAGTAAAACCAGCTTGTAGCATTGCGGATGGAACGGAAAATATTTGTATTCCATGGACCTTGTGTCCAGGCGGATCAAACTGCCTTCTTTTCCGAAAAGTGATGCAAACTGGTCCATGATCCCGCATTTCACACCCACGTAATTGTGTTCGGTGGCCTGTCCAATGCGTGCCAGCTCAAATTTGTCTATTCCAAGGGAGAACATTTCATTAAGCGCGTACGCGTAAGTGCTTTCCAGTGCCGCCGATGAGGACATGCCGGCCCCCAGGGGAACGTCCCCCGCAAAAGCCGTGTCAAACCCTCCGGGCTGCGCACCTCGCTTAATCATTTCCCGGCATACGCCAAAGATGTACCGGGCCCAGGATGCTTTGGGCAGATCGCTTTCTTCCATCGTGAACTCGGCATAATCCTGCAAATCCACCGACCAGACACGAACCCTGTCGGTCCCGTTCTTACGGATCATGGCGATCATGCCTTTATCGATCGCTCCAGGGAATACGAAACCCCCGTTATAATCGGTATGTTCCCCAATGAGGTTGATCCTGCCGGGTGAAGCATATACCTCCCCGGCAGGATCCCCGAACTCGTCGTTAAACTGTTTTCTTATAATTTCAATATCCATACCCGTGTCTTTTACAATTCCCACGCCAGGGCCGCGGATCCCAGGATGGCAGCTTCGGACCCGGGTAACTCGGAGTGAAGCACTTTCACTTTCCCTTTCCAGATGGACAGCAGGTTGTCTTCCATTGCCTGTACGGTAGGTTTAAATATCAGGTCTCCTGCCTGTGCCAAACCACCGAAAAGAATGATTGCCTCGGGGGCGCTGAAAGCGACAAAATCGGCAAAGGCTTCTCCCAACAAACGGCCGGTGTAATTAAAGACGTCCACCGAAAGTTCATCTCCTTTGACCGCTGCCTCGGCAACATCCTTGGACGTAATTTCATCGGCGGGCATATTCCTCAGGATGCTGGACCTTTGGGGTTCGATCTCCAGTAATTCCCGCGCGGTCCTGGCTACACCGATTGCCGAGGCATATGTCTCCAGACATCCCACTTTCCCGCAATTGCACAGCCTTCCGGTTCTGCGCACGGAGGTGGTATGGCCCAGTTCTCCGGCAAAACCGTCATGCCCGTATACCACTTTGCCGTCAATGATAATGCCGCTGCCCACACCCGTTCCCAGGGTGATCTCTACAAAATTTTTCATGCCTTTGGCTGCTCCGTAGATCATTTCTCCCTGTGCCGCCGCATTGGCGTCGTTGGTGACCACAACGGGCAAGCCCAGTGTTGATTCCACGTTTTTTTTCAGATATACTACTTCAGGATTCCCGTGTTTGTCTTTTGCCCATTTCAGGTTGGGGGCCATTTCTATGGTGCCTTTATAGTAATTTCCATTGGGGGCACCAATACCTATCCCCTTAATTTTTTCACTGCCTCCCACCGCCGGAGCGTTAATGATCCGGGAAAGTGTTTTTTTCAGTTCATCCATGTACCCCTTCAAGGTTGTTATGTCGCGTGTATCAAAAGTAGTTTGAATAATAATGTTCCCGCGGGCATCAACAACGCCCAGTTTTGTGCTTTGACCACCTATGTCAATGCCTACTACGTAAGGTTTTCCCATAATTTATTGTGTTTGGATTTCATTATTTCTGATCCTTGATCCTGCCAGGGCATAGAACAAAATGTAAGCCAGACCTATGACTATCACCCAGTAACTGGAAATATAACCGGCTTTGTCGGCAACAAATCCCTGGATCGCGGGAAGAATACCTCCACCACATACCAAAACCATAAAGATGCCGGAAGCCGCTGCCGTATATTTGCCAAGTCCTTCGACGGCCAGGTTGAAAATACTGCCCCACATGATGGAGGTACACAGTCCCACCAATACGATAAACATGGCATTGATGGGGACCTGGGCCATCCCAAATGAAAGGGCGCCCAGGGCCGAACGCTGCAAAACGGGAAGAGAAACCAGGGTATCCGTAGAAGAAAATATGGTGAGGAAGATCAACAGAAGTCCAACGGCAGAAGTAACGGAAAGCATCAATTTACTGGATATTTTGCTGCCTACCGAGGCCCCTATAAGGCGCCCCACCAGCATCAGAAACCAATAGGTCCCGGCCACAAAGCCTGCAATGGTTTTTCCCACTTCGGGATTGTCCGACAGCCAGTAGATCATTACGCCCGGAGTTCCTACTTCCACTCCTACGTATACGAAAATGGCAATAGCTCCCAGTATAAAATGTTTGTACTTGAGAGCCCCTGTCATCAACTGCTTCATAGGTTCTTTGCTTTGGGCAACATGCGGTTCGGGGATCTTCACCGCCAGCAACACTAAAAATACCAGGGCAAACACTCCCATGGCAATATACAGTACCGGGAATACGTCCTTGATGTTGGCTTTTGTTGCTTCACCAATCAAAATACCGACCAGGGCAGGTGTAAGCGTAGCCATCACGGAGTTGAAGGAACCTCCCACCTGTATAAGCTGGTTCCCTTTGTTTCCGCCGCCACCAAGGGTGTTCAGCATGGGATTCACCACCGTGTTCAGCAAACACATGGAAAAACCGGCCACAAAGGCACCCAGAAGGTAGATGCTGAATGCGGCAGTTTCCGATGAGTGACCTGAAAGGAACTGAATGAACACTCCCAGAAAACCGATTGCAATGGCTATAAGGGCCGTTTTTTTATACCCTATGCGCTGTAACAGCATACCTCCCGGTATCCCCATTACGGCATAGGCTATGAAATTAGCCGCATTACCCAGTAACCCCTGGAAATTGGATGCACCAAACTGTTCTTTCAACACTTGTCCCATTGGTGCTGCCAGGTTGGTCACAAATGAGATCATCCCGAAAAGTGCAATCATCATGATGATTGGCAATGCGTAGCTTTTTTTCTCTGTTGTCATATTAAAATGATTATAGGTTATTGTTTTGTCTGAAAAACTATCAAAAGTAACGATTTCTTTTCAAAAAAGGGCCTTTCACTGCCATTATTTACCTGCAGGAGGCAACTCCAGCGTAACTATGGATCTTGCAGGCATAATCAGCTTCAGGACATCTTTTCCGGATCGAATATCTGAATAGGGTTCCGGTCTGACTGTATGGGGATGATCAAAGTCGTTATAGTCCGTAATTTGCCCTGAAGTAAGTATCCTGCCCGAGGAGCCTTGGAATGGGGCCCCGTTCAGGTTGATCGTTACTTCACACGACTTTTCCAGGTTTACATTGGCCAGAGAGATGTGCATCACGCCCTGTTCATTCACGGAAGCTGTCGCATATACCGTCTGAATAACCCTCTTGTCACGTGTTACGATATCCGAAGTATTCACCTCAAGCGGCATGAAGGCAGCCCCCTTATGCACTTTGAACATTTCAAACACATGATAGGTGGGAGTAAGGACCATTTTGTCGTCTTTGGTCAGGACCATTGCCTGGAGTACATTGGCCAGTTGGGCAATGTTGGCCATCTTTACCCTCTCTGCATGTTGATGGAAAACCATCAGCGAAAGAGCTGCCACAAAAGCATCGCGCATGGTATTCTGCTGGTACAGATGTCCCCGTACGGTACCGGGCTCTTCATCCCACCAGGTTCCCCACTCGTCTACCATTAGGGAGATCCGTTTGTCGGGATCGGTCCGATCCATAACGGCGCTGTGAGCCTTTATTACATTGTCAATATCCAGACATTTCCCCAGTGTCCAGTAATAATCGTCAGGGGTGAACTGTGTGGCGGAGCCTTTGGCATTCCAATTATAAACCGTGTAAAAATGAACCGAAAGCCCGTTCATACGTCTGCCTACGTTCTCCATCATCACTTCGGTCCAGTTCACGTCAAAGTCACTGGGGCCCACTGCAATTTTGAACAACCGGTTGTCTCCGAAATTCCGGCAATAAGTGGCATACCTGCGGTACTGATCTGCGTAAAACTCGGGACGCATATTACCTCCGCAGCCCCAGCTTTCATTCCCCACTCCGAAATACTTGACCTTCCAGGGTTCATCCCGTCCGTTTTCCCGGCGCAGATTGGCCAGTGGGCTGTCTGCCGGGGAGGTCATGTATTCCACCCAGTCGGCCATTTCCTCTACCGTTCCGCTTCCCAGGTTTGCACTCACATATGGCTCACAACCCAATAACTCACAAAGGTTAAGGAATTCATGCGTACCAAAGCTGTTGTCCTCTACGGTCCCTCCCCAGTGTGTATTGATCATTTTCGGTCTCAGCTGACGCGGACCTATGCCATCACGCCAGTGGTATTCATCGGCAAAACAGCCTCCGGGCCAGCGCAGGACAGGGATCTGCAGCTTTTTCAGTGCATCCAGCACATCGTTGCGGTATCCCTGCGTGTTGGGGATAGAAGAATCGGGACCGACCCAGAGACCCCCGTAAATACAGGTCCCCAAATGCTCTGCAAAATGTCCGTAAATTTCTTTTTCTATGCGCCATGTTTCCTTCTGAGGCTTCAGGTCAATGACGGCTTTTTCTTGTGCAACTATTGGCAAACATGCCAACAATGCTGCTATAGTGATTATTTTTTTCATAATCCAAATTTACTATTTAACAGGAAAAAACCACCCCTGACGAGGTGGTTTTTCCTAATAAAAACTGTTTATTGGCAAATAATCAGATTTGTGGCGTCAACACATTGTTGACGGCTTGAAAAATTTCCTTTTTCACAGTAATTGAGGCTTCAGAACGGATGTCGGCAGAGGAAGCTCCCAAACGTATCTCATAGGTGCCGGGTTCGGTTACCCAACCCGAACGTTCCTGGTTATATGAGGCAAGATCAGACGTTGAAAAAACCATTTCCACCTTTTCGGTTTGTCCGGGTCCCAACAACCCTGTCTTGGCAAAAGCTTTTAATTCTTTCTCCGGTTTGATCATATCTTTCCCGGGTGCAGCCACATAAAGCTGAACAACTTCCTTTCCTTCCAGATTTCCTGTGTTTGTAACATCAAGACTTACTGTATATACACCTCTGCGGGAAGAGACTTCCGGCTGTCCATATTGGAAAGTTGTGTAAGACAATCCGTAACCGAAAGGATACGACACTTCCGTACCGAAGTGCTCGAATGCACGGTACCCGACAAAAATACCTTCTTTGTATTCGGTATAATCTACGTTTGCAATAGGATCTCTTTCCTTTTCGGGTTCCCCGCTTTCCATTATCGCCATAAGAGACTTTCCTGTTTTTGGTTCGTTTCCTGTAGGGAAATGTGCTGAAGAGGGGTGGTCTTCCCACGCAACCGGAAACGTCATGGTCAGTTTTCCGGAAGGATTTACTTTTCCTGTCAGGATATCGGCCACGGCATTGCCTCCTTCCTGACCTCCCTGCCATGCCAGAAGTATGGCATCGGGAAGGTCTTTCCAGCAGGTTGTTTCAATAACTCCGCCGATGTTCAGAATGACAACCACTTTTTTCCCTTCCTGATGAAAGATTTCAGACACTTTACTGAGCATTTCTTTTTCAGTAGCAGTCAGCAGGAAATCGTCTTCCAGGCGGCGGTCCATGAATTCTCCCGAATTTCGGCCTATGGTAATAAATGCAATGTCGTTGTTCTGCGCCATCTGACGAATCATTTTTTCAGACGGCAGGTATTCCTCAAATGGTTTTTGAGGCATAAAAGCGCTCAACATATCCCGGGAACGTGTCTTTTCCCTTTTTCCCTCTTCTTTTTTACGGTAATCCAGGTATGCACCTTTGAGTTCTTCATCTAATTCAAATCCGGCATTTTCCAATCCTTCCACCAGGGATACCGTATAGGCTTCGTTCACGTCTCCGCTTCCGGTTCCCCCGGCTATAAAAGCATAGGAAGTATTTCCGAAAGCAGCTACCTTACGAACGTTCTCAGGCAACGGAAGAAGTGCTTCCGTATTTTTCAGCAATACCATGCCTTCCGCACCTGCCTGGCGTGTTACCCGGGCATGGGCTTCCAAATCCGGTTTGTTGCTATACTCATAACCTCTGAACCGCGGAGAAACCACTATAAGTTCCAGGATACGCTTTACATTGGTATTTATAAATTCTTCAGACAAAGAACCATCTTCCAGCGCTTTCATAATATCTTCTTTCTGATTGGACTTTCCCGGCATCAGTAGATCGTTGCCTGCGTATACCTGCGCAGGAGCATTTGTCCCACCGAACCAGTCAGTCATGACCGTGCCCTGAAAACCCCATTCGTCACGGGTTATGGTAGTCAGCAGATCCCGGCTTTCCGAAGTGTAGGTACCGTTGATCTTGTTGTAAGAAGACATAATGGTCCGCGGATTTGATTCCTTAACGGCGATCTCGAAACCCTTAAGGTAGATTTCGCGAAGGGCCCTGGTACTCAAACGTGCATCATTAGCCATACGATTGGTTTCCTGATTGTTGATGGCAAAATGTTTGATGGAAGTGCCCACGCCGTTTGATTGGACTCCTTTTACCATGGCTGCCGCCATTTTTCCGGTAACCAGGGGGTCTTCCGAATAGTATTCAAAATTCCTTCCGCATAAAGGATTCCTGTGCAGGTTCATACCGGGTCCCAGCAATACGTCGCACCCGTATTCAAGGACTTCTGCACCTATGTTCTTACCCACCTTCTCAACCAATGACACATCCCAACTGGAGGCCAGCTGTGTAGCTATGGGGAAAGCCGTACAATAATAGGTGTTTTCATCCCCTTTGCGTAAAGGAGCTATGCGCAAACCGGCAGGACCGTCAGCCAGTACTATGGCCGGGATCCCAAGACGGGGGATGGGCCATGTAGTTCCGGCAGCTCCGGGCACCAGGTTACGGGTTTCCCCAACAACGGGATTGTCCCCGGTAAAACCGGCCATTCCTGTTCCTATGAGCAACGACACTTTTTCTTCTGTGGTCATGGTCCCAATGATCTCCTCTATGTTGTCGGGGTTCAACTGCGGTACGCCGTCTATATAAACAGTAGGCTGTTTACCGTTTCCGCAACTGACCGCTGACAGCAACAAAGTGGTAATAAAACATACGTTCAATAATTTTTTCATTCTTTAAAATTTAGCTATTTAAACAATAAAGGAGCGAATTCAGAAAGGTACAACCTCCAGTTAGTCCAGGTATGTCCGCCGCTGCTTTCCCTGTAAACATAAGTCATATTGATGTTGTCAAGCATCCGACGGTATTCCGCATTGGCATTGTATAGAAAATCGTCTTTTCCTATACCTATCCAGTACAAGCGGTATCCGTTATCGCGCTGTTGTTTTAGTGTACCCTCAATGTCCCGGTATACCGGACTTCCAGCCACGTTTTCGTCGGGCATAACAGCTGCCGAAAACAATCCTATATAATCAAACGTTTTGGGATAATACCTGGAAATATGCAACGTGTGGTATCCGCCCATGGAAAGACCGGCAATGGCCCGTGCATGGCTTTTGGGAATTACCCTGTAATTGTTTTCCACAAAACGGATCACGTCTTTGAAAGAAGATTCAAACTGTCCGTCCATGGTTCCATCCAATTGCATGGTAGGCTTGTACAACCCAAGTGAAGATTCACCCGGAGCCGCTTCCTGAACCACATTTCCGTTAGTCATCACGACGATCATGGGTTCTGCTTTTCCGGCTGCAATCAGGTTGTCCATGATCTGAGCCGTCCTGCCCAGGTTGATCCAGGCTTCTTCATCCCCGCCCATACCGTGAAGCAGGTAAAACACCGGGTATTTCTTTTTTCCGTTTTCATATCCCGGAGGCGTATACACGGTGATTCTCCGTTTTTGCACGTATTTGTCGGAAGGACTATCGTACCAGGTGCGTGTTACCGTTCCGTGAGGAACTTGTTGAACCGAGTACAAATCGCCTTGGCCTCCGCCCACGATCACTATGTTGGTAACTGTAGCTACGTCCCTGATCTGGTGTACATTGTTTGGATCCATCATGCGCAGACCGTCTACCATAAAAGCATACCCGTACAGATCCGAATCCAGAGGTTTTGTAGTATAAGTCCACACCCCTCTTTCATCCTTTATCATGATTTCGCTGCCGGGCATCCATCCTTGTGAAGGAATAAAATCTCCCATCAGCCTTACTTCCCCGGCATCGGGAGCCATCAGACGGAATGTTACGGTATTGTCGGGATTCACCTGGGGAGAAGTAATTTGCGGGCCTCCCGTAAAAAGGGCCTGTTGTGCTGAAAGCACACAGAAACACAACAGGCCGGCCAGTGTAAGAAAAACGGTTTTTTTAATCATTGATTCAATTTTATATATTTTATTGCGAATGTAACGTTTTATGAATTACCATCCGGGATTTTGCATCAGATTCTGATTTACATTCATCTCGTGTTCCGGGAAGGGCAATAGTTCGTGTTTCCCTGTCTTGAACCCGTAATCAGTGTTTGTCACGGCAACCGATACTGTTCCGTCGTTATGTAAAGCAGGAATGGTTTTGCCCTGTTGTGCAAGTACCGATGCCGCATCACCCCAGCGCACAAGGTCCTGGTAACGGCAGCATTCAAAGCACAGTTCCAGTCGCTTTTCTTTCTTGATGTCTTCCAGGGTCAGGCTTCCCAAGGGTTCCAGGCGTGCCCTGATGCGGACCTGGTTGATATAGTTCAGGGCAGAAGCCTGATCACCGGACAACAGGCAAGCTTCGGAGGCCAGCAATAATACCTCGGCATAACGCATCCATCTAAAATTGGTACTGCTTGAAAAACCCCAAGAATTTGTGACTACTTCATTTTCAGGAAAACGGAATTTCCATTGCATAAAACCTTCATTTCCATACAACGGGGTTGTAATCTCAATAGGAACATAGACCGTTTCGTAGGTTTCCCAGTTGAAAACCCAGCCACCTCCCATCTGTTCACGTGTTTTCATGGTATTAACCAGCCTGTGGCCTTCAGGGCCTTCCATTTCTACAAAAGCTTCATATAACGATTTGGTAGGATTGTAGAAACCCCAACCCGTATTCCATATTCCTTCGGGCATGCCTGTCAGGTGGTCGGAACGCCAGTTAATCATCAGAGAGAAGAGTGTCGTTCCTTGGCTCCATGCATTGTCCGGATCGTTTATGGCATTGGATTCGAATATGTTTTCAGGCCCAAAATCAGTGGCCTCACGTAACAATTGACTGAAATCATCCACCAAAGCATATTTGTTGGAATTGATTACGGCCTTCAGGCTTGTAGCCGCTTCTGCATATTTTTCCTGGAAAACCTGCGCTTTTCCAAGGAAGGCCAGTGCTGCTTCTTTGGTCAAACGGGCTCCAATGGCCGCCTGTCCGTCAAGACTTCTTTTTGAAGGAAGTACGGCTGCAGCTTCGGTAAGGTTTTGCTCTACCCAGGCCCACATGGTGGGAATGTCCCCGTTGGGCAACTGGTATTCATCGGCCCCCAGGACATGATCGGCAAAAGGAACAGGCCCCCAAAGGGAAATAAGCTCTGTCATGGCCCATGCACGGGCTGTCTTGGCCTCTCCCACAACCCTCGCTTTCACATCTGTATCCGGTTCAACGCGATCCACAATCAGATTAGACATGTATATGATACTGTATAATCCGCTGAAAGCACTACTGACCACCGTACTGGCCGTACTGAACCGGTATTCGTTGATCATTTCATAATTGCTGTTGTCACCCCGGCCTCCGCCTCCGCAATAGGTGTCATCGGCAAGCATGTTTTTAAGGTAGAACCAGTTGTAATACTGACCCCTCCATGTGCTGTAAACGGCTGTAATGGCTTCCATTGCCTGTTCATCTGTCTGGTAGAAAGTCTCCTCGGAGAGGACTCCCCACTGATCAATATTCAGACGTTCGGTACATGAATTGAGCACCAACAGGCCAATAATCAAAGTGATAATATATTTTTTCATGGCTGTATTCTTTTAAAATGTGATGTTTAAACCGAACATAGTCTTTTTGGACATGGGGTACGCCCCTTTGTCCAGACCCATTCCGTAAGTGGAACCGTATGAAGCTGCCTCGGGATCCATTCCCGGATAGGAAGTGAAACAGAACCAGTCGTCAAGCGACACATAAAAACGTAACGAATTGATAGCGATCTTATGCATCCATTTTTGCGGTAAAGAATAGCCTATTTGTATTTGCTTGATCTTGAAATAAGATCCGTCAAACACATTGGCATCCGACATCCAGAATTTGTCTTCGTCATTACTGCCGGGACGGGGATATAAAGCGTTTGTATTGCTCGAGGTCCAACGTCCTTCATAAAACATAGACAGTTTGTTTCCCTGGGGACGATCCACCCGGTTAAGTAAGGAAAAGATATCATTTCCCTGTGATCCTGCTCCAAAGAGAGTCATGTCAAGCCCTTTCCATGACATATTGAGCGTGATTCCGTATGTAAAGTCCGGTAAGGCACTTCCTATCATGACTTTATCATCGTCACTGACCAATCCGTCACCGGTGTGGTCCACAAATACGGGATCACCTGTCTGGGTGTCTATATGATCCAGTTGGTATCCGCGCATATACCATACAGGGTAACCAACTTCGAAAGCAGTCAACCCGGAGTATGTGTGATAACTCCCGCCCGATATACGGCTGATAGACGGATCCAGGTACGTTACTTCGTTAGTAACGGTCGAGAGGTTTCCTCTGATGTTATAATTGAAATCCCCTATATTCCCAGTATAGCCCAACTCAAATTCAAAACCGTGATTGTGTACGTTTCCGGCATTGACTGTAGTACTGCTTACCCCCGTTTCATAAGGAGGCGTCGTTGATACAAGCAGGTCTTTGGTCTCCTTGGTGTAAAAGTCTGCCGTAAATGTCAGTCGGTCATTAAACATCCTCAGATCAATACCTATGTCTATTTGTTCCGATGTTTCCCAACGAATATCAGGATTTGTCAAACCTGTAGGTGCAGACCCTATGTTGTATGCAATTTCATTGTACAAGGGATAGGTATAATTGGAAGCGATGGAAGTGCGGTAACGAAACCCGCCCAAAGGACCAATGTTCCCGTTTTGTCCCCAGCTGGCACGCAGTTTCAGGTAAGACAGTACATTGTTGCTTGGCATAAATCCTTCTTTGGATACAACCCAACCTGCCGAAACGGAAGGAAATGTTCCCCATCTTTTTTCCACGGGAAGTACAGATGCATCAAAAGCATCCCGACGCAATACGGCCTGAAGTAAATATTTATCTGCATAAGAATAGGATACACGTCCGAAATAGGACATTTTGGCTGATTTTCCGAAGCCTCCGCCTATGGTTCTGTTTGCAGTAGGATCTGAATAGCCGATGTCGCGGAACAACGGGAAATCTTTGGTAAGTTTATCCGTTCCTGCCGAAGCATAATCGTTCCTGCTTTCTGAAAAGGAAACCCCCGCCATGAAATTGATGCGGTGATTGTCCAGGGTCAGGTCATAGTTGGCGAAATTTTCCCATTGGTAATAGACATTGTTGGCTGCACTGCGGCTTAAAGTCATTTTACTGCGGTACACCATATCGTTGGCATAATACAGACCGCCGTATGTCTTACTGTTGTTATAACCCAACCTGTAACCGAGCTTTGATGTAATAGTCAGGCCTTTGACAGGTGTGAAATCGGCGAAAAATGTTCCAAGAAGATTAGCTCCCCAGGAATCGGATTGTGTAGCATCCCTCATGATCATAGGATGTACCTGCTCAGCCGTGACAAACTGGGACACTCCGTAATAATCCCCGTTTTCATTCTTAAGGTAATCATTGTATAAAGCCACCCATTCGGAATCGTTTTGATTGTTCTTCATAAACTGAGGCAGTTCGGAAGGACTATACAGATTGGGAGTAAGCGGGTCCATCGCCAATACAGCGGCCAGCAGACTCCCATATTCTGAACTTTCACTGACAGATCGGGTATCCCATTTTTCAATGGAAGAAGTCATTCCCACGCGTAACCATTTTTTGATCTTGTAATCTGCATTTACCTGACCGGTAAGACGGTGATAAACATCGGCATCTCCGGCAACTATGCCGTTTTGGTCCAGGTAATTAATAGAAGCAAAGAAACTTCCTTTTTCACCACCGCCCTGGAATCCCAAGCTGTGACGTTGCATGAGTGAGGTTTCAAATGCCACATCCGCCCAATTGGTGTCGGTTACCCCATCGTATTTCTGATCGAATTCGGCTTGTGTGAACGTACCTGCTTCTACCATATAATCCATGTACTGCGAAGCATTCATAACTTCAGGGACCTTGGCAAGATCATTCAGGACGTATTGAAAATCATAAAAGACCCTGCCTTCGCCGGCCCGTTTTCCGGAACGGGTAGTTACCAATACGACACCGTTACCTGCCTGGGCTCCGTAAATGGCTGCAGAAGCTGCATCTTTTAGTACTTCAATAGATTCGATATTGTTGGGATCCAGGTAACCCATATCTGAAACCTGAAGTCCATCCACCAGAATAATAGGATCTACAGACCCTGAATTGGAACTTATTCCTCGAACCCTGATATCCATGCCCTTACCGGGTGCTCCTGATGTAGTTATGATCTGTACACCTGCGGTCTTTCCCTGCAAGGCTTCTTCAACACGAGCAACCGACCGGTTTTCAATATCATCCGTATTGATTTTGGCTATAGCACCGGTTACGTCACTTTTTCGTTGTACTCCATACCCGATAACCACAACATCTTCAAGGAAAAGCGCGTCTTCTTCCAGTATTATCTCAAACACACGACGATTTCCGACAGGAAATTCTTTTTTTTTAAATCCCACATAAGATACCGCAATCATAGCATTTTCAGGAATTATAAGTTCAAATTTCCCGTCTTGGTCCGTGCTTACTCCACGTTGCAACCCCGCGGCAGTAACATAAGCTCCGGGTAAAGGCAGACCACCCTGGTCCAACACCGTACCACTGATCCTGACCTGTGCATCCTGGGCTGTGACATTTACCGGAATAATCAGCAAAAAGCTGAAAACCAGCAGAGTCAAGCTGAACACATGATCAAAAATAATTTTTTTCATAAAAATTAGGTTTTGGTTATTAATTAATGGTTAGATAGTTAGTTTATAGTTTTTTGTTTATTTCAAGAATAAAACTGATCAACTCCCTGTCGTGATGGTATTCCATCCTGCATTGATTGTCGAATATCATGGTAGCACCAGTTCCGGAATCGTAGGGTTCCCATTCCGGTAATAAAGACACATCAGGATTACCACTACGGGCAAAATTAATCCATGCCCGGCTCATTTTATTGGCAAGACGTTGGGCATCTTCCCCGCCTCCTGTCATATGGCGACTCCTGTATACATTGTTAAAAACAAATGGCAAGTCCATGCAATGCATCGCACGCAGAGCCCCGTCAAGCACAGGAGATTCCCAGCTGAACAAATACATATATACGGGGGCCCCTTTCTGACGTACTTTTACTTCTGCCTGATGCAAAGCTCCCTGCCGAAAACGCGTGTCAATATCAAATAAGTCTGCCGGCCTGAATCCCGGATACACCGCAGCTACCGTTTCAATAAAAGCATCCGTTTTATTTCCATATTTCTCTTTTAATATGTCACGTGCCTTTTGGAGATCAACATTTCTCAGATCCGGTATAAATGTGCTTGCAGAGAATTCGTGCAGTGTAGTACCTATGATCATTGGTATGTTTTTCGCAGATTCGGGAGCCTCATGAACAAAGGGCTGTTCGGGCAAAATGACCCCGTCTGTGGTCGGTGCCCATCCAAAGATCAGCGTTTCCACTCCATCGGTTTCGGCTTCTTTCCTGATTTTTTCCACTGCTTTTTCGCCTGCTTTCAATAAAGTAAGGTATGGGACATCTTTGAGTTTATATACTTGTGATGATTTCAAGCCCAATTCACGTACCACTTCAATTCCAATCTTACGTGAATACCTGGGTTCCATAGCCGATATCATAGACCCGCTTTGCACTATGGCTTTGTGAAACAACCCCTCTGCCCGGGGCGTTGCCATCAGTGTGGAAACTTTTCCTCCACCGCCGGATTGCCCGAAGAGAGTGACATTATGAGGATCTCCGCCAAAGTTTTCGATATTGTCCCTGACCCATTCCAGGGCAGTGATTATATCCAGAATACCCAGATTGCCTGTCATAGCATATTTTTCCCCGAAAGCCGATAAATCCAGAAATCCGAGAATGTTTAACCGATGATTCAGGGTAACTATTACAACATCTCCACAAGAAGCCAGAGAGGCACCATCGTATGCCGGCAATTCCTGACCCGATCCTGCCGAGTAGCCTCCTCCGTGCAACCATATCATAACAGGACGTTTTTTCCCGTCCTTCAAACCCGGTGTCCAGATATTCAGATGCTGACAGTCTTCTCCGGAATACCCGTCATCCCAGTTGAAAGCAAAAGCCTGCTCGTCATTCTGCCATCCGGTTCTTACAGCCTGTGGACATACTGGCCCGTAAGCCTTGCAGCTGCGTGTGCCTTCCCATGATACAGGTTGTTGTGGCAATTCAAACCTTCCTGCTACAGCATAGGGAATCCCTTTAAAAATATTGAGCCCGTTTTCAATATACCCGGCAACTTTTCCGGTAACAGTCTCTGCTACAGCATCTGTAGAAGAAGCTTTTATCAGGGATGCATTTTTGTTTACAAAAATTTGACTGTCTGTTCGTCGTGAACATCCGGTCACTATAAGGCAAGTTATAAGCAAAACAAGTATGACCTTTGATTCCATAAGTATAAATATTGTGGTATTACAAAACTATCGATACACAATAGCAACGGGTTTTCTGAATCATTACATTTTTTCTATATTTGTCCGAACGAGCTATGTATTTGTTTCTTTTTTGTTCATTTTTTATCACATTTTATCATAACGGACATATTCTGCTTTGATTTCCGTATTTTCGTTCTCAATTCAATTTTTACAGGAGTTATGACGATCCGACATCTGGTTACAACACTTTTTTTTATTCCCGTACTGTTCTGCGGATGTTCAGACACAATTTCATCCACCGAATTTGCCGGAGGATCTTTTTCTCTTTCTCCAAGTTTATCCAATCAGAACATCAGGTGTTTCGGAGAAGACAAACACGGATATATATGGATAGGTACAGGTAGGGGGCTGAACCGTTTCAACAGTTATGAATTTAGCCGTCATCTAAGAAGCGGCGACAGCACTGCGTTGGTTGACAATCAATTACAGTACATTTTCAGGGATTCACGTGACAGGATGTGGTTTTTGACAGTAAATGGCCTGAGTCTCTACGGTCCTGACGGACGTTTCACCAATTATCCAGTAGAAGGTCCAAACCGAAATTGTAATCAAATGCTTGAAAATTCTGAAGGGACACTCTATTTGAGTCTGGGATCTTCTCTTTCCGTGTTTGATGAGGAAAGCAATACATTCAGGCACGCATTGAATTTTGAATTTTCCGGATTCCCAAATACTTTTCATATAGACCGCCTAGACAGATTGTGGCTGGTAACTCCGGCCAAAGTGTTCTGTTACGATTCCAAAACACTTGAATTAAACGATTCTTGGGAAACTCCCGGAAATGTCACATACTCTCATTTAAGAAACAACGGAGAACTCTGGCTTGCAGGAGAGCAATTTTTCTCCATTCTGGACACCCGGACCGGTGGTTATTCTTCATTACCCCAAGGAATTAGCGGCAACCAAATATTAATGAATTCCAGAATAACATTTATCCAGCCGTACAACAGGAATTCTATGCTCATCAATACAAACGGCCAGGGACTATTCCTGTACCTGCCTCTTACAGACAGAGTGATCCATCAGAGTGAGAAAGATTTTCCTTTTGACGTTCCGGATGCAGAGATCACAGCATTGTTTGAAGATTCACGTTCCAATATTTTTATTGGAACTTATGATAAGGGTTTTTTTGTAAGAAATCCGTCCCGCAGATCCTTTGGCGGAAACGCCTTTCTTCCAGATAGATACAACGGCAAAAATATTATATCGCTAGACACTGACAGCAATGGGAATTTATGGATATCCGCACGCCGGGAAGGTGTTTCTTTTTATGACCGGGAGACGGATTTGATTATTAATCTTTCGGATAGGATCGAACGAGTGGCTCCCGGATTTTTGAATGATCCGTTGATCAATATTCATGTTGATCCGGATAATACGGTTTGGCTGTATCATTATACAGAACTGATCGCTCTGAAATATACCGGGGGAAAGATCCGTCTGGTTAAGCGATTTAAATCCCTTCCGCCGGTCCTTTCAGTTACCTCAGACAAAGAGGGAACGTTGTGGATTGGGACTTTCAGCCACCAAATCTATTTCCTGAAAAAAGGGTCTTCCGAAATAAGAAGCCGGGATTTATTTCATCCCGGTTTTGTATATATCCCTCACATTCTACCCCTATCCAACGGATCCCTTTTTATTCCGGGATTCAAACAAAATCCGAGGATATTGTATCCGGGAGAAATGCGATTTGAAGAATTGGACATCAACCACCTTTTCCCGGATCTGCCTCTGATCCCTTCAGCTTTAATGGAAGACTCGGCGGGAATTATCTGGATGGGGACTGTTGGGAACGGTCTGTTAAAATATATACCTGCAACCGGGGAAATTATCACGGTCAGAGATCTTTCCTGTAATGATATCAGTGATATTTTGGAAGACAACACAGGGCAGGTCTGGATTAGCACCCAATATGGATTAATCCGTTACGACAGAACTATAGATCAATATTTTAGCTATACAGCCCTGGACGGCATATCAGGAAACCAGTTTAACGAAAGGAGTGCTGTCAGATTGTCGGATAACACGTTGGTTTTTGGCGGGACACACGGTATAACTCATTTCAATCCACTGGATATTGCCCAAAAAAAATCCGTTCCGTTATGTTTCGAATACCTGAAGATTCACAACAAACTGGTAGTGCCGTCCGAAGACGGCCCCATAAAACGCTCGCTGACAGAAACTCCGGAAATAATTTTAGACTACACACAGAATAATTTCAGTATATCTTTTTCGGCTCTGGATTATCACAACGCCGCCCCGCGTGTGGACTATTATTACCGGTTATCGGGATTTGATAAAGAAGAGATTACTGCCGGACAACACCGGGAAGCTTATTATTCCAATCTTCCGGCCGGCAAATATACATTTACAGTAAGGATCCAAAACCATGACAACACCATAGTAGAGACAACAAGATCACTTTCAGTACGGATTAAAAGCGCCCCCTGGTTCTCCTGGTGGGCCTGGATGTTGTACAGTTTGTCGGGTTCTCTTATTATAGGCAGTGTAGTTGCACTGTATATAAGGATAAAGAAAAACAAAATAAGAACCCGACAAATTGAAATGGAGCGGGAAAGAGAAATAAAACAGAATGAAACCAACATGAAATTTTTTTCAAATATTTCTCATGAATTCCGCACACCTCTAACCATGATAGCCGGCCCCATTTCCACATTGGCAAATGATCAAACGATCTCTGAAGAAAACCGTCAGTTAGTATTTATCATTCAGCGCAGCGTCCGTAGAATGCTTAAGCTGATCAATCAGTTATTGGATTTTTATAAACTTGAAAACGATACGCTTAAACTGCAGGTAAGAAAAACGGACATAATTGAACCCATAAACCGGCTGGTGGATATATTCAGGATAAATGCATCCGAGAAAGATATAACTTTACGTACCAAAGGGTTAGAAGATACCTTTATTACCTGGATAGACGAAGATAAAATTGATAAGATCATCGGGAATTTGCTGGCTAATGCCGTTAAATTCGCTACACCGGGAAAAGGACGTATAGAGGTGACATTCGATGTAATAGACAGTAAAGATGCTGTAAAGAGCTTTGATCTTGACGAAAGTACAGGACCTGCATCTTCCTGGTATGTCAAATTATCGGTTGCAGACAACGGGCCGGGATTTGACAACAACGACCTTGCGAGAGTGTTTACAAGGTACTACCAGATGGAACGTCAGAAAACCGGGTTCCTTTCCTGGGGCACAGGAATCGGACTGTATTATTCAAGGCGCCTTGTAGAAACACATCACGGATTTATTAAAGCGGAAAACAAACCCGATGGCGGTGCCATGTTAACTTTCATTATTCCTGTTGATGAAACCGCCTATGATCCTTCCGAACTGGATTATTCTGAAACACCTGCCAACGCGGATCCTGTCTTAAACATTCCCCCATCCTATACTGAGGGAACAGAAACAGATAATGAAAAAAACAAAGAGTTGCCCGTGATCCTTTTGGTAGAAGATGATACTGATGTAGCTCATTACCTGAAAATGCTTCTGAGACCTCATTACCATGTCATTCATGAATTTGACGGGCAAACAGCTCTGAATACTATGGAAACGACCATTCCCGATCTGATAATTAGCGATATAATTATGCCGGGCATGGACGGTTTTACATTTTGCGGTAAAGTAAAAGAGAATCTCAGTTACAATCATATACCTGTCATACTACTGACAGCCAAAACAACGACCGAAGAACAAGTCATTGGATTTGAAGCCGGGGCAGATGCCTATATTACAAAACCTTTCGAACCGCCATACCTGGAGGCCGTTATCAAATCACAACTCAAAAACAGGGAAAACCTGCACCGCCTGCTTGAGAAAACTACAAGACCGCCACTGGATATAGACGACAAAGAGTTGTTACCCCAGAATAAACAGTTTTTGAATGACCTGTACGATCTCATGGAAAAAGAGTTGTCCAATCCGGAGCTCAATATTCAAAAGATGACTGAAAAACTGAAGATCAGCCGAACTAAATTTTACTATAAAGTCAAAGGACTCACCGGGACGAATCCCAATGTTTTCTTTAAAAATTACAAATTGAACCGGGCTGAAGAATTATTGGCCACAGGCAAATACAATATCTCGGAAATTGCCGATCTTACAGGATTCAGCACCCTTTCCCATTTTTCCATTAGTTTTAAAAAGCATTTTGGGGCGGCACCTAGCGAATACCACCGGAAATAACCGTCAAAAAGAATTTATCCTTGCAGTTTCTTGTATTTGAACGGTTTGATTTCTGTTCCAAGGCGGCGTTTACGGTTTTCTTCGTATTCGCTGTAGGAGCCTTCAAAGAAATACACCCCGGCATCCCCTTCAAAAGCCAGGATATGTGTGGCAATACGGTCCAGGAACCACCTGTCATGGGATACGATCACGGCACATCCGGCAAAATTCTCCAAACCTTCTTCAAGGGCACGGATGGTGTTGACGTCCACGTCGTTGGTAGGCTCGTCCAATAAAAGGACATTGGCGTTTTCCTTGAGTGTCAGGGCCAGGTGCAGCCGGTTGCGTTCCCCGCCGCTCAGAATCCCGCATTTCTTTTCCTGATCGGCCCCTGAGAAATTAAAGCGGGAAACATACGCCCGTGCGTTGACCTGCCGGTTTCCCAATTGGACATATTCCGAGTTCTCGGCAATAGTTTGATAGACTGTTTTGTCCGGATCGATCTGTTTGTGCTGCTGATCCACGTAAGCCAGACGGACAGTCTCCCCCACCCGAAACGTTCCGGCATTGGGAGACTCGGTTCCCATGATCAGGCGGAACAGGGTGGTTTTCCCGGCCCCGTTGGGACCGATGACTCCCACGATCCCTGCAGGAGGCAATTTGAAATTCAGGTTCTCGAACAGCAGCTTGTCCCCGTAAGCCTTTGCAATGCCGGAGGCTTCTATGACGTTGTCCCCCAGCCTGGGCCCGTTGGGAATGAATATCTCCAGACGTTCTTCCTTCTGACGGCCGTCCTCGTTGAGCATTCTTTCATAAGCCGAGAGGCGCGCCTTGGATTTGGCATGGCGCGCTTTGGGGGCCATACGCACCCATTCCAGCTCTCGCTCCAGCGTTTTGCGCCGTTTGCTTTCCTGCTTTTCTTCCATCGTCAGACGGATGGTTTTCTGTTCCAGCCAGGAAGAATAATTCCCTTTCCAGGGGATCCCTTCCCCGCGGTCCAGTTCCAGGATCCACCCAGCTACATTGTCCAGAAAATACCTGTCGTGGGTAACGGCTATTACCGTTCCTTTGTATTGCTGCAGGTGAGCTTCCAGCCACTGCACACTCTCGGTGTCCAGGTGGTTGGTGGGCTCGTCAAGCAAAAGCACATCTGGCTCGCTCAGCAGCAGGCGGCACAAAGCCACACGCCGTCGCTCCCCGCCGCTCAGGTTTCTGACAGACGTCTCGGCAGGCGGGCATTGAAGAGCATCCATGGCCCGCTGCAATTTGGAATCCAGGTCCCAGGCGCCCGCATTGTCTATCTGCTCGGTCAACTCGCCCTGGCGGAATATCAAAGCGTTCATCTTATCGTCGCTCATGGGCCCGGCAAACTTCAGGTTCACTTCTTCGTATTCCTTGAGCAGGTTAACCACTTCCTGCACGCCTTCCTGCACCGTTTCCATGACCGTCTTTGAATCGTCCAGATGCGGTTCCTGTGCCAGGTAACCCACGGAATAGCCGGGAGCCCAAACGACTTCTCCTTCCGTTCCCGATTCGATCCCTGCTATGATCTTAAGTAATGTGGATTTCCCGGATCCATTAAGTCCTATCACACCGATCTTTGCCCCGTAGAAAAAAGACAGATAGATATTTTTTATGATGGTTTTATTGCTTGAAGGCAGGATCTTGCTGACCCCGTTCATTGAAAAGATCACTTTTTCGTCTGCCATGATCAGAATTTTTTAACGCGAAAATGACAATAGGGATGGTGTCCTGTTTTATCGTAATAATGCTGGTGATAATTTTCCGCTTTCCAGAAACGGGAAGCAGGAGTCAGAGCCGTATTGACTGTATGTCCCTTTTTCCTGAGGATATCCATAAGTTTTTGAGCAGCAACCCGTTGCTTGTCCTTTGTATAAAAGATTTCTGACCGGTATTGGGGGCCAGTGTCCGGGCCCTGTCCGTCTGTCTGTCCCGGGTCGTGGATCTCAAAGAACAAACGGCACAATTCTTCAAAACTTGTAAGAACCGGGTCAAATTCCACTTCCACCGCTTCTGCATGACCGGTTTGATGGGATTTGACTTCCTCGTAAGTGGGATTTTCCTTTTCCCCTCCAATGTAACCAACTGTTGTATTTATCACCCCCTGAGCTCTGTCCAGGTAATGTTGCACACCCCAGAAACAGCCTGCTGCAAATATCGCTTTTTCCATAGCGCAAAGATAAGAAAAAGGTGTGTTATCTTTGCAGCATGCATCCGCTGGAAAAAATGATCAGCCAGGGGGAACACGTGCAACAGGACTTTAAATACTTTTTGAATGACACCAAAAAGATCGCCCGTTCCCTGGCCGCCTTTGCCAACACTGAAGGCGGGCGGCTTCTTGTGGGTGTTAAGGATAACGGGAAAGTGGCCGGGTTGAA
This sequence comes from Bacteroidales bacterium, assembly GCA_011620605.1. GTDB lineage: Bacteria > Bacteroidota > Bacteroidia > Bacteroidales > UBA932 > DMER64. The sequence continues at coordinate 90,112 of WOYW01000001.1, forward strand.
ACACAAGGAAGAAGAAGCCTATGTGGTAGAGGCCGCTGCCCACGTTTTCTGTAAACCGGCCGTTAAATATTCAACACGGTTTTGGGAATATGAAGGAAAAACCGTTATGGAAGTCAATGTCCCCAAAAGCACAAAGGCACCGCATACAGCCCCGGACGAAACAGGTAAACGCACCTGCTACATCAGGAAAGAGGACGAAAACAAAGTGGCCTCGCTCCTGGAGACCACCGTGCTTAAAATGACCCATTCATCCAAACCGTTGTCATTTATAATGGATTCCCACCACAAACGCTTGCTGGAAGTACTCAGGACCTACGACAATAGCCGTGGTTACGATATTGAAGAATTGTCACGGCTGAGCCTAATGACACAACAAGAATGTTTAACCGCCCTGGCAGGATTGATAGCCGGCGGCACCATTCAGACATCCAGATAACCTTTAATAGCGTCCACGTAAGCGCGGAACGCGTCTATTCCCTTTTGTGTTATCCGGCAGACCGTCCGGGGTTTCTTCCCTTTATAAGTTTTCTCTACATCTATATATCCCGCATTCTGAAGTTTGTCCAGCTGAATGCTCAAATTCCCCGAAGAAGCGCCTGTCTTTTCCTGCAGGTATACAAAATCAGCTTCTTCCAGTGCAATAAGTACCGACATTACGGCCAGTCTTAATTCAGAATGCAACAGGGGATCTAACTGGTTAAGCATCATTCCTGGGGTTTTTATTTGCGGCATTATGTAAAATGTGACCGGGAAGGACCATCATGACAGCAAATGCAATAGCAAGGACAACCATACTTGTAATGCCGGTGACCCAGAGCAGTACAAAAGACGTAAGTATACCCAGTATACCGCAAATGATCAAAGGGGCGTACTTTACAAGCAGACCCGTGCAGCTTACGCCAATGGCTGCCAGAAGCGTCATGATAAAGGGAGCAGGGAATCCACGTAAAAGGAATACAGGGATCATGCATAGCATCATGACCCCGGCCAGAAAGATCCAGATCCTTCCAATGAGAGATCCCAGATGGGATTGTGAGACACCGCCCCTGCGGGTACGGGCCCACCCAAGCAAACCATAGACCAACCATCCTATTACCGGTATGGCTATCCATAAAAGGTGGAACATGTAATTTTCCGTTTTTGTAATTGCAAACCAGACTGCCAAAGTCGTTACAATACTGGTGTAACCGAATATCAGCATCGGTAATGCGGCATTTTTTTCTATCCCCTTACGGGTGTTGTCGATCATCCTGGTGATCAATTCCAGACTTTCTTTTTCATTCATAATTTTTCCCATGCTTAAAATTTTATGTTGCTACAAATATAAAGTGTTTTATTTTATAAACCTAATGTTTTTACAAAATCTTTTTATATTTGCATTGTGATATACTTGTTTCACATATCCTCTATGATAATGCGAATGCATCGTTAAGATGCAATTCCGCATGGGACTTTTCCCCGTCCCACCCGATTTCCTTTTTTATATAAACATAAAATTTACGACATAATGTCAGTATATAATCGTTTTGAGACCTTGCAGGTCCATGCCGGACGTATTTCGGATCCGGCCACAGGCGCCTGCGCCACCCCCCTTTACCAGACCTCGGCTTTTCATTTCAATGATATGGCACATGCCGCCCGGCTCTTTGAACTAAAAGAAGACGGGTTTATTTATTCCCGTCTTTCCAATCCCACGGTTCGTGTTCTGGAAGAAAGGGTTGCAGCTTTGGAAGGATGTGCAACAGCCGTGGCCACTTCCTCGGGGCAGGCAGCCCACTTTCTTACGTTTCAGAACCTGGCGGTGCCCGGTGACAATTTCGTAACCTTTCCCTCGTTGTACGGAGGTACACACACATTGTTCAGGGACCGGTTTAGGAGTTTCGGGATCGATTTTCGTTTTGCATCCGGCAAAAAACCTCATAATGCGGAGGCACTGATTGACGATCGCACTAAAGGTTTGTTTGTGGAAACCATTGCCAACTCGGATTATCACGTACCCGATTTTGAAGCCCTGGCAGAAATTTGCAAAAAACACAGGATCCCCCTGATCACGGACAATACTTTCGGGGCCGGCGGGTACCTGTTTCGTCCTGCCACTTACGGAGCGGCCATAGTTACTCATTCGGCCACCAAATGGATAGGCGGTCACGGGAACAGCATTGCCGGCATAGTAGTAGATGCAGGAACCTTTAACTGGGATAACGGTCGTTTCCCATATTTTACCGAAAATTGCGATTCCTATCACGGGTTGAACTTTTGGGAAACTTTCGGAAACAAAACATTTTCCGCCCGGGCCAGGGCTTTGGGGTTGCGGGACTGGGGCTGTTGCCTGTCCCCGTTCAACGCCCTGCTGATCCTCCAGGGAATTGAAACACTGTCCCTGCGTGTACAAAGAGCTACGGACAATGCCCTGGAACTGGCCGGTTGGCTTGAAAAACAGGACTGTGTAGCTCATGTCAGTTACCCGGGTTTGAAATCGCATCCTTCGTATCTCAACGTAAAAAAATATTTTAAAAACGGGGCGGGAGCCGTATTGAGTTTTACGCTGAAAGGAGATCGCAACACCACGGCAAAATTTGTAGAACGGCTTCAACTGATCACACACCTGACCAATGTGGGAGATAACAAAACCCTGATCACCCATCCGGCTTCTACAACCCACGGACAGTTATCCGACAAAGAACTGGAACTGGCAGGCATTGGTCAAGGGACACTGCGTCTTTCAGTGGGTATAGAACATATTGACGATCTGAAAAATGATCTGTCAGGATCACTTGCAAAATGCGCCCGATGAAAGAAAACATTTTTTTTTATAAAGATCCTTTTACGCTGGAATGCGGGGATGTGCTGCCCGGCATTAAGATTACCTATCATCGCAGTGAAGGCTCCCCTGAAGGGCGCAAGGTGGTGTGGATATGCCACGCCCTGACAGCCAATTCCAACCCGCAGGACTGGTGGCCGGCCCTGGTCGGCCCCGGTAAATATTTTGATCCCGGCAAACAATACCTGGTCTGTGCCAACGTACTGGGTTCGTGCTACGGATCAACCGGTCCGGATGCAGCCGGATTTCCCCTGATCACCATAAGAGACATGGTCAAAGCCCACGAATTGTTACGCGAACACCTTGGTATTCAAACCATTGACATTCTGATAGGCGGTTCCAGCGGGGGCTTCCAGGCCCTGGAATGGAGTATCATTCGCCCTAATCTCATAAAAAATCTATGCCTGATCGCCTGCAACGCACGGGTAAGCCCCTGGGCAACCGCATTAAATGAAGCGCAACGCATGGCACTCCGGGCAGATCCCTCTTATGGGCAGCAACATCATCCAGACGGAGGAAAACGGGGACTTGCCGCCGCCCGTGCCATGGCTTTGTTATCTTACAGATCTTACGAAGGATACGGGAAAACACAGGCCGAGTTGTCGGCCGATGCACTGTTGGCATCCAGAGCCTGTTCATACCAGCAGCACCAGGGAGAGAAGCTTACCCGGCGCTTTTGCCCGTATAGTTATTATTCACTGACCTTGAGCCTGGATTCGCACAATGTAGGACGGGGACGCGGAAGCGTGGAAGCTGCTTTATCCGGTATCCGTGCACGAACGCTTTGTATTGGCATTGACAGCGATCTCCTTTTTCCCTTTGCCGAGATAAAATATATGGCCCGTCACATTCCGGGAGCCGTAGTAGATATTATATCGTCAGATTTTGGTCATGACGGATTTTTACTTGAATACGAACAAATTATTTCATCATTATGCAGGTTCTTAAATTCGGAGGCACCTCGGTAGCCGATGCCTCTTCTATAAAACAAGTCATGGAGATTGTCAAAAGATCTTCCGCCCGGGATAAAACAATAGTTGTGGCTTCCGCACTGAGTGGTGTCACCGATGCTCTGATAGAGATAGGAGACCGTGCCGGCCTGGGCGATGAAACCTACCTGCAGGGTATAAGCGACCTGGAAAAAAGGCACCAGTTGCTTGCCGGAGAACTTATCCCGAAAAATTTCAGGAACGATGTATTGACGATCCTTACCCTTCTGTTTGAAAAACTCAGGGATGTTTGCCGTGGAGCCTGCCTGATCAGGGAGATCAGTCGGTCCACCTCGGATCTCATTGTTGGTTTTGGAGAGTTGTTTTCTACACGGATCCTGGAAGCAAAGTGCAATTCCATGGGAATGAGCTGCAAGTGGATAGATTCCCGGAAAATCATCCAGACTGAACCTGTATCCCGCCAAATTGCCGTCACAGTAAATACGGCTGTGACCTTTAAAAATATCCGGGAAATGTTGCAGAACAATCCGGCCAAGATCCTGATCCTGCCAGGGTTTGTTGCCTCGGACCCGGAAGGAAGAACCACTACTCTGGGCCGGGGAGGTTCCGATTATACCGCTTCTCTGTTGGCTGTGGGAGGAAAGGCCCGGATGCTCCGGATCTGGACCGATGTTAACGGAATGATGACGGCCGATCCGTGTATTGTTCCCGATGCCCGTACCATAGAGCATATTTCCTACAAAGAAGCACTGGAAATATCCCATTTTGGGGCAAAAGTTGTGTATCCTCCTACAATTCAGCCAGTTGTTGCCAAAGGTATCCCGATAATGGTGAAAAACACGTTTGATCCTGACGGACCCGGTACGCTCATAGAGGGGAACCCGCCCGAAGGACATGAAAAGATCCGGGGTATATCAGGAAGCAACCGGATTGCGCTTTTATCCATGGAAGGCAGCGGAATGGTTGGCATTCCGGGGTATTCCAGCCGTCTTTTCAACACCCTTACCCAACAACAGATCAACATCGTTCTTATTACCCAGGCATCTTCCGTACACACCATGTTGGTGGCTATTGATGAAAAAGATGCCGAAAAAGCACGGCTGGCAGCCGATGAAACTTTTGCTTACGAAATATCGTTGCAAAAAGTGGAACCCCTGAAAGTGGAAAGCGGCTATTCCATTATCAGTCTCATTGGCGATGACATGAAAAACCAGTCGGGAGCCAGCGGCCGCATGTTCGAGGCCATCGGAAGACTTAACATTACCATCCGGGCCATTGCCCAGGGATCCTCTGAAAAAAACGTTTCCGCCGTAGTCAGAACCTCTGACGTAAAAGAAGCCATTGCGGCGGTACATGAAGAATTTTTCGGGTCCCCCAAACGGCAGATCAATCTGTTCATTGCCGGCTGGGGAAACGTGGGGAAAAGCCTCACACAGATGATCCTGGATCAAAAAGAAGCCCTTATGCGTGAAGAAAATCTGGTCCTGCACATAGCCGGCATATGCAACAGTAAAAAAATGGCATTTCAAAAAGAAGGGAACAGATCCTTTGACATTTCAGAAGCATTTTCCAAAAGCGGGCTGCCTAACAGCAACGGCAGTTTCCCGGATACCATGATGGAAATGAACCTCAGAAACAGTGTGTTTGTGGATTGTACATCAGACCATTACCTTGCAGCACGTTATGCAGACATCCTGGAAGCCGGGATCGCTGTTGTGACTTGTAATAAAATTGCCAATTCACTGGACATGGACTATTACAAACGATTGCGTTGCGCATCACGCAGGAAAAACACTCCATTTTTGTATGAAACCAATGTAGGAGCTGCACTTCCGGTAATTTCCCTTATCAGGCAAATGCGACGCAGCGGCGATACCCCCGTAAAAATAGAAGCCTGCCTGTCGGGAACGCTCAATTATGTATTCGGAAAATACGACGGAACCGTTCCCTTCCATGAGATCGTTGAAGAAGCTTCCCGCCTGGGATATACCGAGCCGGATCCCATGACCGATCTTTCAGGTACGGATGTTTTGCGAAAAGCGCTGATCCTGGCGCGTGAGTGTGGTCTTGAAGCGGAAGAAGGGGAAATAGAAACACAATCTTTTATCCCGCCAGAATGGCCCAATGAAAAACATTTTAAAAACCTCTTCAAGAAAAGCATTTACCATGGAAGCAAATTGCGGTTTGTAACCCGGATTGAAAACGGGATCATTAAGGCAGGACTGGAACAAGTTCCCGCGTCGCATCCTTTTAGCGATCTAAGGGGAACCGACAGCAGTATCATTCTGTACAGCAGGCTCTATCCCGACGGGTTGCGTATAGAAGGTGCCGGAGCCGGAGCCGACCAGACGGCTTCCGGATTGTTGAACGATATACTTCAGACAAGATGAAAAAAAAAGTATTGGTTGCCGGGGCCACCGGGCTGGTTGGCGGACTAATGACTAAAATACTGGAAGAAAGGGATTTCCCGGTGGATCAGTTAATTCCCGTTGCCTCGGACCGTTCTGCAGGGAAAACGATTGTTTTTCGTAACAAGTCCGTCCCAGTTCTCGGCTTTCAGGAAGCTCTTGGACTAAGGCCCGACATGGCTCTGTTTTCCGCCGGCATAGAGGTTTCTCGTGTCTGGGCTCCCCTTCTGGCCGAAACAGGCTGCCGGGTGATCGACAATTCTTCCTGCTGGAGAATGGATCCCCAGATTAAACTTATTGTGCCGGAAATCAACGGGTACCTGCTCAGTTCAAAAGACAGGATCATTGCCAATCCCAACTGTTCCACCATTCAGATGGTCATGGCTTTGGCTCCGCTTCATCGGCATTACGGCCTTCGCAGAATAGTAGTTTCCACGTACCAGTCCGTGACCGGATCGGGACACAAAGGTTTGGAGCAGCTTATTGCAGAAAGAAACGCCCGGATGTTGGACAACAATACCCTTGTTCCGAATTCTGTGTACCCGCGTCCCATAGACATGAACGTTATCCCCCAAATAGGAGCGTTTATGGACAACGGATATACAGAAGAAGAACTAAAAATGGTACAGGAAACGCAAAAGATACTGGAAGATCCCGGCATCAGGGTCTCGGCAACAACCGTACGGGTTCCCGTACACGGAGGTCACAGCTTATCTGTGAATGCTTCTTTTGAGAATCCCTTTACCATGGAAGAAGTTTATTCCTTGCTGACGGCATATCCGGGTTTGAGTGTCAAGGGACACGACGTTCAAACTGACTTTGTAACTCCAATGGAGGCAGAAGGCAGAGATCCTGTTTATGTTAGCAGGATACGCCGGGATCTTTCGCTGGAAAACACCCTGGATATGTGGATCGTGGCAGACAACCTGCGTAAAGGTGCCGCGCTTAATGCCGTACAAATTGCAGAAAAATTATTGTCCCTCTGAATCAGAAAGGTAGCAGCGGCCATGTGTATCTAAGGGAACGAAGACGATCCGTGGTCAGTGAATCAATATTGTCTGCCGAAAAAGGGACTATATTCACATCTTTTGTGAATACGCCTGGATCACGCCCGTATTTATATGTATAGGTAAAAAGAGTGTCAACGGGAACCGATATATAAAAATCTGCCCTGGTATTACCCATTTTAAATGAAAGCAGGCTGTCTTTCACAAGTGTAGTATACAATTCACTGGCGGTCTCAAAGGCAGGGTCTATAAGGGTTACGTTTGGGGCTATCAGGTCCCTGTATGGGTATTGTCCTCCTTCCTCGTACTCCCTTAATTCAGTTAACATCAGCGACAATGTGCGGCTCTCATAGGGAAAGTGAGTGCAGCCCAGAACCAGGTACCGCAACGGTTGCGGATCCTTTGAATTTCTAAGCTTTTCCACCAGGCTCAGTAAATGATACCGGGCATAATTTTCAGCCGTATTCAATTGAAGATCCCGGGGCCGGTCCTTACTTCCATTGTACAACATATGATTGGCTGAAAAATCGAATCCATAGGCAGGCAACAGATTGGTATCGATCTTGTATTCAGGGTGATCAGTGGAAGGTCCCCTGTAATTATCACGTGGAGCGAGGGCAAGGGGATCAACGTAATCCTTTTCCAAGTCAACCGCCTCGGCAAATCCCGCTGCGCCGTGACTGATGATCTGCAGTTCACCGGTATACCCCCGTTCCCTGACCAGGGATCTGAATGTATTCTCGTACCCTCCCGAGGCAATGGTGCCTGTTGTGGCAAGAACGCCAATTGCCACATCTTCTTTAGGGTCTATCCTGTCCAACGTGGCATTGACTCCGGCATTGATCACCCCGATGGCTTTAATGCCCGATCCGCTTTTATCCAGGAAATCTCTGATATCTTGCAGTCCGTAAGCTGTTGCCGTATTGCACGCTACAACAAGGATCTTTACCTGGTGACCTAAAAGAAACAACGCGTCTTTGATGATCAGTTCCCGCAAAAAATTCGTTTTTCCTTCCGCGGGATAATTCCCGTAGGGCATATTGGCCTGATCGGCAAGGTATATAAAATCTTCCCCTTCAAGTAAACGGCTGGAAAGAATAGCTTCCATCACTGTCAATCCGCCCGTACCGGAATCGAATATTCCTATGGGTAAATGATTCCGGACCGGAGGATAAGTGGTAAAATCAGTATAAAAAACAGAATTTGTATCATGCAGAGCCGCATCAACCACGGGAATATTCCCCGGGTTATTCTGGCAGGCGGCTACAAGTACCCAAATGATCAGCAATACATGTTTTTTCATACTTCTTAATTATCAATGGTAAAATAAACCGGATTTCTCTCTTTATAGTAAACCCCGTAACGGAATCCGCAATGCTTCAAGATCTCAGAATAATACTCAAATTTCTCCCCTATCCTTTCCGGGGAATGGGCATCGGATCCCAGGCTTACGGCTTCTCCTCCCAATTCCCTGAAGTGTTTGAGAATGTTTCTATCCAGTACAGGAGTTCCGTGCGCAAACGGCTGGTAAGTTTTGGTGTTGATCTCGAACGTTTTTCCGTTCTCGGCCAGAATGCGCAGAATGGGGTCCAGAATATCCCCGAATGTTTTAAGTGAGATCTCGTGTTTCCGGTATGGTGAATAACGGGCTATATAATCAAAGTGACCCAGGATGTCGAAATCCCTGAAAGCGCTTATACTTTTCAGTATGTCTTCCAGATAGATGTCGTAAGCTTCCAGGAAACCGTATCCGTCATAATACTTCCCGTGATAGGGGTCATGCCCACGGACAAAATGCATGGAGGCTATAACGGTATCGAATGTATGCTTTTTCATAAACGCCTGGATAGCCTCCAGGCTGACAGGCTGTATACCGATCTCCACTCCCCTGAGCAACTCCAGGTCAGGAAAAGATTCTTTAAGACTTTCGATCTCTGATTGTTGCCGTTCTACGTGGAAATTAAACTTTTTGATACCCTGCGGCGGATCAAAATCGTAATGATCCGAGAAACAGACTCCCCGGAAAGACATTTCCCGGATCTTTTCCGCTGCCACTATCATGTTCATCCGGCTGTCGGGAGAATGATGCGAATGGGTATGATTATCAAAAAGGATCATTTTCAAAAACGACGGGAATCTCTGTTTTTATACAGGACTCCCGCCGGATCTTATTTTTATGTTATTAATTGGTCATCAGGCGTTTTTGAACGCTTTGAGACCGGCAAAATGTGACACTTTCCCCAGCTCGTATTCAATACGCATCAGCTGGTTAAATTTTTCAATACGTTCGCCACGGCAACCGCTGCCTGTTTTAATGTGACCGGCATTAACGGCTACCACCAGGTCGGCAATAAAGCTGTCTACAGTCTCTCCGCTGCGGTGAGAAACAAAGCAATTGTAGGAATTCTTGTTTGCCAGTTCAATGGTTTCCAGTGTTTCCGTTACGGTCCCTATCTGGTTCAATTTTATAAGGATGGAATTGGCCACGCCGTTTTTTATACCTTTTGCCAGGATGGCTTTGTTGGTACAGAACAGATCGTCTCCTACAAGTTCAATTTTGCTGCCTACCGTCTGCGTGAGGTTTTTCCAACCTTCCCAGTCGTTCTCTGCCAACCCGTCTTCTATTGAAACAATGGGATACTGCCTTACCCAGTCTTCCCAGATCTTGACCATTTCTTCGCTCGAAACGAGTTTCTGTGTGCTCTTGAAAAATTTGTATTTGTCGTTTTCCCACATTTCGCTGGCTGCAGGATCCAGGCAAATGCTAATATCTTCACCCGGTTTGTAGCCTGCTTTCACGATCCCTTCCAGGATCATCTCCACTGCCTGATCGTTCGATTTAAGGTCGGGAGCAAAACCGCCTTCGTCGCCTACGCCAGTGCTCAGGCCTTTTGCTTTAAGCACACTTTTTAGGGCGTGAAACACCTCGGCACCCATCCTTATGGACTCGCGGAAAGAGGGGGCATTATGCGGAGCGATCATGAATTCCTGGAAGTCAACGGTATTATCGGCATGTGCCCCGCCGTTGATCACGTTCATACAAGGAACAGGCATAAGATAAGCGTTGCTTCCTCCAAGGTATTGATATAAAGGTATATTCAAACTTTGAGCACTCGCCCGCGCAAAAGCCATGGAAACACCCAGAATGGCATTGGCTCCCAATTTGGCTTTGTTGGCTGTTCCGTCCAAATCTATCAAAAAGTAATCCAAATCCCGTTGGTTGGTAAAACAGCCGCCTTCAATGGCTTTGGCAATGGTGCTGTTCACATTGGATACGGCTTTGAGAACCCCTTTACCATTGTAGCGTTTTTTATCACCGTCACGCAATTCGACCGCTTCCCTTTCACCGGTGGATGCACCACTGGGCACCATGGCCGTTGCTCGGGCTCCGTTATCGAACATCAGATTTACTTCTACAGTGGGATTGCCTCTTGAATCCAATATTTCAATAGCTTCAACTTTTTTGATTTTCATTATTTGTTCCTCCAAAATTAATGTTTTGTATCCTGCAAATTTATAGTATAAAAATGAATCAGAAAAAAGAACCCGTAAAAAACCGGATAATCTTTTCCCTTTCTTCAATGAGATCTATAGCCCGGTCAATGAAATGCTGTTACAGAAATGGCCGGGTATATTTTCAATTTTATGCTTTACGAAAAATGAGATAGTTTTGTAATCAAGAGTGACTTTGATTAACTAACAAACGAAAGGTGAACGGATATCACCGTTTTGGGTGGGTGGATATCGTCCGTTTTTTACACCCCAAGGATGTATCCACCCGCCTCTACGACATTCACCATATAAAAAAGGGGGCATCAGAAGGGGCGAAGGAGCTGAGAAAACTACTGTTGTTACAAAAAGTGTCAAAAAGATGATTCCTTTCTACTAAAAAGTTCGCTTATTATTTTAGGTATATAATCCCTGTTAAAAAACAATACAATAAGTGCTGATACCCAGATAATAATTTTAACTTCAACGGCATGATTAAAAAACAGAGACGCAATGGCACTTAAGCCAACTATTCCGGACGGAATCCAGATAAATATGTCTTTTTTGACTATTGTATACACGATCAGCGGTACAACAACAAAAGAAACAATTAATTCATAGGGTATAAAGAATAAATACATACCCATCAGTGTTGCGGCAGCGCGTCCTCCTTTAAACCTGAAATAAACCGGACAACAATGTCCGATTATTGCTCCGATTCCTATCAATCCAAGAGAAACAGATGACAGATTAAGCCAGTAGTGTCCAATAAGGATTGGAATATATGCCTTTAAACTATCAAAAACACCCGTTAAAACACCCCATACAAGCCCGGCATTCTTATAAGTATTGGCAGCACCGGCATTGTTATTGCCAAGGGTGCGTATATCTTTTCCCGTAACAATTTTTGTAAAAATATAAGAAAACAATATTGATCCGGTCAAATAACCTGATAGGAAGCATACCAGATGAATCAGATATGTATGCATGATCAGAATGATTAAACAGTGATTGAGAAAAAATATGCTTTCGGTCCGCAATGAACAGCTGCCGTTAAATCAGGTCTGCCATTCATTATATCATTACAGGGAAGAGACTTTATTTTTTCTTTTAAGTCGAGAACAGCATCCTGATTATCCCCAAATTCGTTCATAATTAATCTCTTGATTTTGGTTACCGATTTCTCGGCCATCTTAGCTTCAACTAAATCAATAATTTTATCATTTACCTGTTTATAAGTTCTTCCTTTATCAAGGGGAACAAGTAAACCGTCTTCGTCATCGCCCATCAAACCCACAATGGGAATAATTCGTAAAACCGAGCCCATCAGAGCTTTAGCTTTCCCAATTCTACCGCCTCTTGCAAAATAATTCAAGTCGGGTATAACCATATAGGTAAATGTGTTTTTCACAACTTCCCGCGATAATCTGACGATATCGCTTTCATTTTCATGCTCCTTGATGATATCGATGACTCCCATCAGAACATTTCCTATACCTGTCGCTAATTGCCGGCTATCAATATTGATGATAGGAATCGTTTTTTCATACATTTCCCGGACATTCTCGGCAACAGCAAAAGTTGCTGACGAAAGAATACTGCTCATCAAAACATGAATGATCAGATCATACTTATTTTTATTGGCTTCAACGATTTCAACCAGTTCTCCTTTTACAATGGAAGATGTTTGAGCAATAACCCCATCTTTCACGTATTTTTCAATTAACCAGGCTGCATCATATTCCTCACTTTGACGATACTCTTTCCCATCTACAATAATAGGAAATTTTAAAATCTCTATGTCCTGATAATCTATTTGTTCTTTTGAAAGACCAAGATTATCGGCTGTAATGATTAAGATTCTTTGATCCATTTTGGCTTTATTCAAAAGTTATATAATAGTAATATTGATATTGACCGCCGTAATATTCTTCAAATTCCTTATCCTGAAATACTCTTCGTAATTCAGGAAGCAGATTGTTATATCTTTTCGCCTGAATGCCTTTATAAAGTGTAACAAGATTCTCTTTTTGAGCAAGTTTTTCTATGGATTGAACCACAACCTTTTTTATATTCTTTTCCGAACAGATGATTTTACTGTCATACATTGTGAAAAAATCTCCCTTTTTTACAATTGTACCATCCTCTGCCCTAGTCTCTCTTATAGCCCTGGATATTCTACAGTACCTGATATCGTTCAGCTTATGAGTAAATGACATATTATTGATATTAATATCATTTGATACAGCCATCAGCATACTTATAAGAGAAATAACACTTTTTGATTCAACAATATGCACATTTGACTTACCCAGAGAAGCTGCATATTTTAATGACATCAGGATATCCTTATCATCTGGAGCGGCAATAATATTTTTAGTTTTCAAGTGATTGATTGCTTTTACAAGTTGTTCAACAGAAGGTTTTTTCTTACCATAACAGAATACATCATCTGCCCCAAGTTTCTCTAGAATTTTCTTAAATCCTAAACCGGAAACAATACAAAAAATGCTTCGTTCCCACTCATACTCAATCGTATCATTGCTGATAAAGTTCCTGTGCTGCTTTTTCATATCATCAACCTTTGTAAAAACAAGCTCACCATACTTTGAGACATCATTAAAGACCCCATCAGGCTTATTTGTGTGGATATGAACCTTATAAATATCATTGCTATTCAATACAATCATACTGTCTCCATAACCTCCAACCAGCTGTTTTATCTGATCCTGTGATGATATTTTATCCGACTTTAAAACAAATTCTGTGCAATACCTGTACTTAATGTGAGGATTCCAGGAGGATTCCATTTCCTTCAAATCTTTTAGTAATGCTTCATTTAATAACTTCTTTTTCCTTTGATTGAGAATATTTCCGGAATAATGCTGAAAATCACTGATAATATTTCGCAGTTTTATATTATTGATCTTTTCAATACCCCCATTAATATGTAAGGCTCCCAGGTGGTTGTTTTTAATGTTTGATGAACTGCTCAGAATAAGTTTCCTGATATTTTTTATTGTATTTAATATAATTGATACAGGTACTTCACCCGAAGCAGACTGTTTAAGGTTGATCTCTCTTTCAAGACCCTCAAGAATGATGAGAAAACCTGCACCACCGGAATCTACAACACCGGCTTGTTTTAATACCGACAGCATATCGGGTGTTTTATCCAGTACACTCTTTAAATGAGGAATACATCTTTTAATAATAACAGCAGAATTTTTTTCTTCTGTCATTAGCTCGCCAAATTTTTCCTTGAATTCATACATCAACGTAAGTATGGTTCCTTCCTGCGGATTGTCAATTCCCTGGTATGCTTTTTTATATCCATGTTCAAGGGCTTTATGTATGTTAGCGGGAGAAAAATCACCATTTACAATAACCTCTGAAAGTCCACGGCAGTACAGAGCCAAAATTACCCCAGAGCATCCCCTGCTGTTCATAAGCATTTGTTCGGCAAAATCTTTTAAATATTCACCATTTGAAATTGTTTTACCTTTATTATCAGGCAGATTTGCCAAAGCTCCCTGTATCGTTAAAGTCATATTAAGACCTGTATCACCATCAGGTACTGGAAAGACATTTAATCCATTAATATATTCTTTTCGCCGGTGAAGATATTTGTAAACATTTTCAATTATGCCCTTTATTTCAGGTACTTGATTATCTGTATGTCTCATTTGATATAAGCTGTCGTTCGTGTCTTGTTATCGGTCACTATCAGGTTGTTTTAGTCCTGTTCGTCAAAGCTGATCTCATATCTTGGTGTTGCTCCCTGCGTGGCAATAAGCATCAAATCGATGTTGTGGCCGTCGTTTTGGCAATACTCCCGATTAGGGGCGCTGTGATAAGTCTCATCGGCCCATACTTTCTCAATGTTGTCGGATATTATTTCCTGTGTCTGCACCAAGACTTGCTCGAAAAAATTGTTGGTGGTCGTCTGATTTTTTAAACATTTCATGCAGTTTTAGACAACACGAATATAATGATAAATAATAATAATATACACAAATATTTCAAAGAACTTTTCAGGTGAATTTCACCTGCTTTATAAAATTTATTG
>WOYW01000008.1 GCA_011620605.1 Bacteroidales bacterium
GCTGTTGTAATTATGAAAACTCAATTGTCATTTACACAAAATAATGTACAGTGCCCGGCAAAAAAACACGGGAGACTTTGCAGCTATTTATTTCTGTGTCAGCGCTTTAATGAGATCAACTTCTTCCTGTTTGTAGGGTGTGCCGTCTTTGCGGAAGACTTCATGGAACCAGAGTTCAGGGTCAGAGCCGTCGGGAATGGGTTCGTTCCAGGCGTATTTGGTGTTGGATTTTCCTTCCACCAGCCCCCAGTTAATAGCGCCTATCCCTTGTGCTTTTAAGATGGGCATGATGTTGCTGAACAAGCTGTTATTCCTGCGGGCCATGTATTCCGTACAGATCATGGGCCTGTTGTGTTTTTTCAGGGTGTCAATTGCCTGCTGGTGATTGATTTCATCGCTGTAATTGTGGTAGGTGATGATGTCTGAATTTTCCAGTTGAAATTTGTTGAGGTCCGTCAATCCGTTGTGCCAGACACCGGAAGATACCGGCTGGGATGGATTCACTTGTCTTGCCCACTTGAATACATTTTGTAACAGGGGTAAAGATTTGTTTTCGTACCCTGAGTTGCCGGGCTCGTTGTACAGATCCCATAAGACGATCCTTTTATCCTTCTTAAATGTCTTAAGAATGTCTTTTACGTAGGCCTCAAGTACCGGCATGAGGTCAGGTGAAGTAAAAAACAGGTCTCCGGGGTCTCTGACCCATCCCGAATTATGAACCCCGGGTTTTGGATCAGGTTGTTTTCCGGCACTGTAGGTGGGATTCCAACAATCGTCAAAAAACACAAAAATGGTTGCTATGTTGTGGGTATTGGCAATCGACAGGTATTCATTCATCCGGTTTTTGAATCCTGATTTGTCTACTTCCCAGGCCACATGATGCAAGTATACCCTCATGCAATTGAACCCGATACCTTCAGCCCAACCCAATTCCCGGTCAATAGTTTCGGGATCAAAGGTTTCTTCCTGCCAGAATTCCAGTTGATTGATGGCTGTGCTTGGATTAAAATTGGCGCCTCGCAACCAGGGTTGGTCCTTGGCCCAGGCCTGTGCCTTTTTTTCGGACCATCTTTCATGTTTGCCGAGTGATCCTTGTTCGTTGCAGGAAAGGAGCAAACATACGGTTAATAGTCCGGCGAAAAAATTCCTGCTTATTTTCAAGTTGTTTATCATAATACCGTTTATTTTGCTAAGAATTGTATGACTCTCAGTTCGGCATTTTCCCGCAGATCGTAATAATAGAAAGGTATGTCAAAACTGTGATATACTCCCGGACCCATGGAGCCGGAAATCTGATACATGGCGTTTTCGTCCACGCTGCTACATTCGATGACCCCTTTGGCCAAATTGATGCGGGCATCGGCAAAACGGGGAGTCATTCCAAAATTTCCCTGATCATCAACGGGCATATACGAGCCGAGACTTTCCTCTGCTGTAGCAGGTGTTTCGTCTTTTTTCCAGTTTATGGGATTAATGACCAGCCCTACGTCATTTGCCATTACAATGTTTGCCCCGGGAGCTAAGGAAGGAGATTGTGTATTGTATGAAATGATGACCCCGGTGTCTTCAGCCCCCTCGGCAAATTTCAGGTGTTGACAGGAATCCATAAACTCGGCAGTTACCGGGTATCCGATCACATAAGCACACACCATGCATGCGTAAACATCGGGATGATGGGGCATGTATTTCTTAAGCAGGATCAACAATACATGGGAACCTTGTGAGTGTCCCACCAGGATGAAGGGTTTCCCCTTATTGTAATTATCAATGTAATGATCAAAAGCGGCAATAACATCTTTAGCCGGGATGCTGTCAATAACCGCCCAACATTTATCTGCAGGCAGGGTCAAGGTATAGGCGGCATCGGCTTGCCTGTAATAGGGGGCGTAGATGTTCCCTGCCGTTTCAAAAGCTGTTGCCTGCCTGTCGAACGCACTCTGGGAACCTATTAGCATCATTGGGTGATCGATGGCACAAAAGTTGGGTTCGGCTGGATCTTTCTTATACCAGGCAGTGGGATACACATAGAAAATATCTACATTTTTTTGGCCATTTACAGGGAGAGACAACCAGTTTTCTGATTGTGAGTAATCAGTGGCCGGGTTCTGGTCTGTAATGTCTGATGTTTCACACGAATAAAGTGATAGACAGGCGGATGTAGCTAAAAATAAGCTTGTTAAATAAAAGCGGAACATGGTTAATGTTTAAGTATTTCAATCAGTTCTCTATTGATATAAAGTGTTTCTCTGCCTACTTTTTGTGATTCCAGAATTCCTGTTTTTTCCAGTTCCTTTAAATATCTGGAGGCGGCTTTTCTCTCAACACCCAATCTGTTTACTACAAAATCAATTTTCGAGTATGGTTGCTCAAAGAGGAGTTCTACAAGCTCTTTTCTGTAAATCTTAGGTGATTCATTTTTAACTTTTATGATTGTTTTGTCTAAAAGATCTTTAATGTTGATTATTCTGGAAGTCGTGTCTTGCGATGTTTTTTCAATTGCTTTTAGCATAAACATGATCCAGTTTTCCCACATCCCATCATGATTTGTCCTGTTTAACAAACGATAATATTCTGATTTGTTTTCAATTATGTAAGAGCTTAAATATAAGATCGGTATATCAAGCAATCCGTTAAGTATCAAGTAAAGAATATTTAAAATTCTACCGGTCCTACCGTTCCCGTCATAAAATGGGTGAATACTTTCAAATTGAAAATGTAAAATGGCGAGGTTAATTAATGGGGATAATTCATTATCCGTTTGATTGTAATGATTTATAAAATTCGTTAATAAATCTTGGATATCAGATTTATCCTGTGGTGGAGTATAGACAATTTTCCCGGTTCTGTCATTCTTTAACACTGTGACGGGTGTGCTCCTAATTCCTGCGGTATTATTAACTAATTCCTGTTGGATACTTATGATATCATTTACTTTGATAAATCCTTGCTTTTTTGCGATTTCATAACCATAAAAAATGGCCTTTCTATAATTGACAACTTCTTTAGTTTCGGGTGATATCTTTGACTTGTTAAAAGTTAGTGCTTTATAAAGCTCGTCCTGAGTTGTAATAATATTTTCAATTTCAGAACTGACTTTCGCTTCTTGAAGTACAATCGCATTTATCAACATAGACTGATTGGGTATAGTCTTAGCAATTCCTTTCAGTTCAGCTAATACCGCAGTTGATTTGTTGGTTTGTCGTAAAATCTCAATAGTTTCCACTTTTTCTCTTGGTGGTGGAAGATAATCAAGTGTAGAATGTGGTGTGTTTTGTCCCATATCTTCTCAATTTGTCCCAAAAATACAAAAATTGGTACAAATAACACTATTTAAAATGATTCTTTTTGTAATTCTTAAGCATTTTTCCGATCTACTGCTTGTCGTTCTATTACGTTTTTCCTGGGAAGTATGGCGTGTATTAGGGCGTTGTTGTAGTTGTATTCGGAAATTGCAACCCAATCACCGACAGCCGGGAAATCAGCCCGGCTGTCAGCGGTGAATCTCAGGTTGCCAATTATTTCGCTATCGTATTCATTGTCTGCTGTTTTTACGAGGTACCTTTCCTTGTGTTCGGAAATAACACGTCCTACGGCAAACAGATCAAGCTGTTTCTCCTTTCTGTAGTTATCCAATGCGGGATAGTATCCCAGATCTTCAAGTGTCATTTTTTTTACCGATATAAAAGGCATAACCGTAGTATTTGTTGTATTGCCTGTACAATTGTTCTTCATGCCTTTGGTAGGCAATCAATTCTTCTGCAAATTTATTTCCGGCGTGTTCTCTGAGGAAGCTTTCCTGAATCAATCCTTGTGGATCATAAAAATGTTCCGTCCAGCAATGATCCGGCAGAATGAAAGTTGCTACGGGAATGTACCCTGATTTCTGCAATTGAGTCACCTTGTTAGCAACAGTGTCAATGCCGGGGTAAGCGTCCATCCAAAACTTTTCAATTTCTTCTGGTCGTTCTTCGGTGAACCAGGATGCTTCTGATACGGCTATAAACCCATTCTTTTTTAAGAATTTACGCCATTCAAGGAGACCTTTTTCAAAGCCGATGTTGTAGATGGCACCTTCGCACCAGATCAGATCCAGTTCTTCGTCATTAAAAGGCAGGTTGTCCATTGAACCGACAATGCATTGCACTCTTTTTTGAAGATTTAATCCTTTCGCATTGTCATTAAACAGATTAACAAAGGTGGGAAAAAGGTCTACGCCTGTTATCTTTCCCCCAGTATGACCGGCTAAAACCATTGTTTGTCCTCCCGTTCCGCATCCGATATCGGCAATATGCGAATTTGCAGATAAATTATCTATGAAGTTTAATGCTTTACAGGTTACTTCAGGACTGCCCGGGCCCTGACGTTTTGTTTTTGAAAAGTATTCAACAATAAGATGCACGTCAAATTCGTGAATTGAATGATTCTCAATCATTATGTTTAATTTTTGTGGCTGATATGATACCATAAAGTTCTCATAATCAGACCAGTGTAAATAATATAAATGTAAAAATAACTCTGACAGGAAATTGTCTGAGTTTCATATGGGATAATCAAAGTCTTTTAGGACTTTGATTATTTACTTCACCGAATCCGAATAAATTTTGAGCATCCAAAAATTTTACATTACAAATATACGTCAAATTGTAATATCAAAGCATTTGAAATGAAATATGCGAAAGATCGCTAATTTATGAGAAAAGAAGTAACTTGCTTCCAAAAGCGAGTCATAATATGAAACTGAATAAAATTTTGATATTCATCCTTAGCGGAATTTTCTCTTTGATAGTAGCCGGAAGTTGCGATAACCAGGGCAATGGCACCAAGCCGCCTCCTACGGTTATACCTCCGGAGTTAGACATAGAATCTGTGGTTTATCTTTCAAAACCGGACGGCTCGGCAAAATTCGAATTGCAGGAGGGGCTTCTAAAAAAAGTCGCCAATCCCTATTTGCCAACCATTCAGGTGGATACGAATCAGAAATACCAGCAGATAGACGGTTTTGGGTTCAGCCTGACGGGAGGGAGTGCCAAGTTGCTGTGGTCCATGAGCAGTGATGCCAGGGCTGAAATTCTTGAACAACTGTTTGGTGTAGGAGAGAATGGGATAGGAACAAGTTATTTGAGGATTAGCATAGGCTCATCGGATCTGGATGAGTATACTTTTTCCTACAACAGTACCTCGGGCGATGTGGATATGAATGATTTTGATCTGGGTTACGACCGCAGGTACCTGATTCCTGTTCTCAAGAGCATATTGAACATCAATCCCGACATCCGGTTGATGGCATCCCCGTGGTCTGCCCCGGTATGGATGAAAACCAATAATGCAACGGTAGGGGGGCGTTTAAAAACGGAGTACTACCGGGCCTATGCGCTTTATTTTGTGAAGTACGTTCAGCAAATGAAAGCCGAGGGGATTGTCATAGATGCTGTCACGATCCAGAATGAACCGCTTCACGGCGGGAACAATCCCAGTATGGAAATGAGTCCCGTCGAGCAGTTGACCTTTGTTAAGGATTACCTGGGGCCTGCTTTTGAGACCAACCATATTGAAACGAAAATTGTGATCTATGATCATAATTGCGACCGCCCGGATTATCCCCTGACCGTACTGGCCAATGAGGAAGCAAAAAGTTACATAGACGGTACGGCGTTTCATCTTTATGGCGGCAATATCAGTTCCATGTCTACAATCCATGATGCGCACCCTGATAAATCACTGTATTTTACCGAGCAATGGATAGGGGCGCCCGGTAATTTTGCTGAGGATGTAAAATGGCACATTCGTGAGGTCGTTATTGGTTCCATGCGCAACTGGAGCAGGATTGCTTTGGAATGGAACCTTGCCTCAGATCCCAACACCGGTATACACACTCCCGGAGGTTGCACCACCTGTCTGGGGGCCATAACCATAGACGGCAATAAGGTTACTCTTAACCCGGCCTGGTACATCATTGCTCATGCCTCCAAATATGTACGTCCCGGCTCTGTTCGCGTAGAGTCCGCCTATTCGGGCAATCCGGACGATCTGCCCAACGTAGCCTTCCTAACCCCTGACAACGGGGTTGTGTTGCTGATCCTGAATAACATAGACAGGAAACAAACGTTTAATATTGATATTCACGGCACCTCTTTCAGCACCGAACTCGGGGCCGGAGAAGTGGCTACGATTGGGGTGCGTTGCACACATTGTTCGTCTGGTTGATAATCAATCAGTTACGAAAATCAACCCCCCGGGGGTCGATTTTCGCAACTCCCTCATACTGAGGCAAACGAACAATGTGTGCAACGCACGTAAGTGCGTCTTAATAAAAATGAAATAAAATGAAAAAAATTGTATTTGCTGTTTTAGCGCTGTTCTTATTGTGGCAGGCTGCCCCGGCTCAGGATAAAAATTTTGACAAAGAAAAGCTGGATGCTTATTTTGATGCTATTGAAGCCGCCGACCGCTTTTGGGGCTCGGTAGCACTGTCCCTGAGCGGAGAGGTGATCTACAGGCGGTCGGTGGGATACTCGGACTATGAGAACGGGAAGAATGCCCGCGAAGGCTCCAAATACCGCATCGGCTCCATCTCCAAAACTTTCACCTCGGTCCTTGTCATGAAAGCCTTCGAACAAGGGAAGCTGGCACTGGGCCAGACGATCGATGCATTTTTTCCTTCCGTGCCAAACGCCGGGAAGATCACCATCCGGCACCTGTTATCCCACCGGAGCGGCATTCACAACTTCACCGATGATCCCGATTACCTGACATGGAATGCCGAGCCGAGGACCGAGTCGCAGATGGTGGCGCTGATTGCCGAACGCGGGAGTGATTTTGAACCCGGCAGCGGCGTTCGTTACAGCAATTCCAATTTTGTCCTGCTGACCTTTATTCTGGAGAAAGTCTTTGCAGCTCCCTATGCAGAACTTTTGCGTCAATATATTTGCGAGCCGTTGGGACTGGACAATACGTATATGGGAGGTCTTATTGATCCCGGGAAAAACGAATGCCAATCTTACCGCTATCTGGGCGGTTGGACATTAATGACCCAGACTCATCCGTCAATTCCCATGGGAGCCGGAAGTGTTGTTTCCACCCCGGAAGATCTGAATGCATTTGCCCATGCCCTGTTTTCAGGCCGGTTGGTTAAGCCTGAAAGCCTGGAAATGATGAAGACCATAGAGGACGGCTTTGGCATGGGATTGTTCATAACCCCGTTTTACGACAAAAGAGGTTACGGACACACGGGCGGAATAGACGGATTTGGGGCGGTCTTTACCTATTTCCCCGATGACAACCTTGCATACTCTTTAACATCTAACGCAGCCAATTTTAATAAAAACGATGTTTCCATAGCCGTACTGAGTGCCTTCTACGGGAAGTCTTACGAAATCCCTGAATTTGTTACCTATCCTGTGGATCCTGCAGATCTGGACCAATATACCGGTACCTATTCATCCTACGACGTTCCTTTGAAGATCACCATTTCCCGGGTCAACAATTCATTGATAGCCCTGGCCACCGATCAAAGTGCATTCCCCCTGGAACCGTTTGATAAAGACAAGTTTCAATACGAAGTGGAAGGTGTGGTTCTGGAATTTGACCCCTCCGAAAAAGCCATGATTCTGAAGCAGCGCGGTGCCGAGTTGGAGTTTTTTAAGGATTGAATGAAAAAGGGTGCGTTGCACACATGATTCGTTTGATTGAGAATCAATCAGTTACTAAAATCGACCCCCCGGGGGTCGATTTTAGTAACTCCCTCATACTGAGGCAAACGAACGATGTGTGCAACGCACCCTTTTTTCCTATCTTTGCAACCTATGGAACAAAGGGACTATATTTTAAGGGAAATTGAGAAACTGGGCATGTTGCTGAGGGCTATAGTGACCAGGGTTTTCGGGGGGAATGCAAACAATGCCGTCCCGGAAGAAAAACAAGATGAAGTGACATCAGCGCTGATGGAAAATGCAGGTTTTGACTTGAAAGCATTTATCCGAATGGATGATGCCCTGGCGATCAAATACCTCCAGGATAGGAGGGATTTCAACATTCCGAACCTGGAGGATCTGGCCCTGATTCTCGAAAAGTTGGGAGCCGCAGAGCCCAAAGCCACAGAACCGGGAGCAGCAGATCCGTTGGCTTCAGAACCGCTGCCGCCGCTTCCGTTGAATGCAGAACCGGGGATAGCAGATCCGGCAGTCCCGCAACCAAAAGAATCCCGCTCCGATTATCTGAAAAAAGCCCTTCTGATCCTGGAGCATTGCCGCGAAACTGACCGTACGTATTCCTTTGAGCGGGAAAGCCGCATAGGGGCTTTGAAAACGGCACTGGAGGAACCGGATGTGGTTATTTAAATAATTGCCGAGGGGGAAGCAAAGACGGAAAATCCGTGTATAGAGTATCGCGAGGCCCTGGAAGAAGCCCTCTGTTTCGGGTGGATTGACAGTACCCTCAGGAAAGTGGACGAGGATCGTTACCTCAGAAAATTCACTCCAAGGAGAAAAAACTCCAAATGGTCGCAGGTCAACATCAAGATCGCACAGTCCCTGATCGAAGAAGGAAAAATGACGCGCGTGGGACTCGGCAAATGGGAAAACCGCAAACCGCTCAAAGAGCTGCCCGGGAAAGATTTACCGCTGCCCGATTTCATCCGGGAAGCTTTTGCAAGGAACGAACCGGCTTTGGAAAATTTTAAAAATCTTGCACCCAGTTACAGGCGGCAGTACATCCTTTGGATTACCAGTGCCAAAACCCCGGAAACAGTGCAGAAACGGATAGGCGAATCCATCGGCCTTTTAAAGGAAAAGCAAAAATTGGGGATGCGCTAAACTTTCACCGTGCGCTAATCTTTTACCATATTCTTAAAGGCCCATCCGAAGATCAGGTAAGCGGTATTTCCGCCAATCGTACCTTCGTTTTGTCCCCAAAGGAAGGGCCAGTCATCGTAGTTCTCAAAGTGGTCGGGCTGTCTGAACAATATGCCGGGAGCCACATTCCCCGGAATAAAGGAGAAATCGGCCCTGTTGTTGCCGTAGAAAACCGCTTTTGGACGGGTTGCTCCCACGGTAGCCACCAGCGAATAATTGTGATAGGGATGGCAGCCAAACAACCAGTTGGTGACCTTAAAGGCATGACTTTCGTCAATGATGTCGGGGTAATACCGGTTGGCAAAGCAAATGGTAGTTCCAAAACTCACCACGCCTCCGCTACCTGCCCAGTTCCCCAGACCGATGGGTGCTCCGTAGGGATTATCCTTTTCAAGCTGCTCAATATATTCTTTATACTGCATAACATATGGACGGAGCTTTTCTTTGTAAGATGCGTCCATGTGGGGAATGGCATGCAGTGCCGTCAGGATATTGCTGCTCACATGCCGGTCAAGAGCCGGCCACAGCTGTTCATTAAAATGATCCAGATACGTTTGTTCTCCCGTGGAGATGTAAAGTTGCAGGTTGGTGGCAAAATTGCCGGAACCGAATCCCCGGCCCCGTCGCTGCTGCGGCATGGCGGCCATTAGCTCCGTTGCCTCTTTCAGCAGTCGTTTTGACTGTTGCAGCGCCCTTTCCGAAAGGTCGTCGTTGTATCCTTTCAGGGCGCGGCTTGCCGAGGCAAACATGGTTGCGGCCATCTGGTCCAGGAAGGGATTGCGGCTGGTAAATGCCCACATGTCGTCCTTCACTCCGCTGGACCGCCCGTCGGCCGCCACTTCATACGGGCCGAGTTCGGGGTTGTAGGGAAGGCCATCCGTGATGGAGGCGGCATCGCCCAGGTGGTGGTAATTGTCCAGCACCGAGTTGGAAAGCGTTTGCGCCATATGACCGATGATCTCTGCCTGCGCTACCAGCTGCATCGTCCCGTGCTCAATAAACTGCAATATGTCGGGGGTTCCGTCCGGGCGGTGAAGGTCCACGTAACGTTGGTCCTGATCCACAAACGTCTGATCACGCAAGGGCTTGAAATACTCCCAGGTCTGGACAAAGTTTTGCACCACGCCGATGTTCGACCCCGTCTCAATATCAAAATCTCCGGCGTCGAAGAAACCGCCTACGTTCAATCCCGGGATCGTTTCCAGTGCCTTATAAGGGGTGTCGGTTGTGGGGCCTTGCCCGTGAAGGTCAAAATGATCTGTGTTGGGGGGTGCCTGAAGGTACCCCTCTTTGAAAGGTTCCCCGTGCCATACCCTGTATGCCTCGTTCACATACATGTGGTTCATATGTATTGGGATCCAGATGTCGCTGGTGGCATCGGTGATCTTGTCGTATACGTTATCTTCTATAATAAAATTGTTCGTTTTGCAGTCCCCGTATTGGATGTAGTATATGCCGGGTTCGCTTACCGGGGTAAAATCGAATTTCACGTAATGGTATTTGTAATAGTCGCCCCAGGGTTCAATTTTGTCGCTGAATACTTTGGTCTCATTACCGTCGTTCTCTATTTTATAAATGGAGGCTGATTTCAGCGGTTTATCTTTTTTGTCCAGTTCAATGACAGATACTTTTTCTTGTCCGGGCAGGTAGCCCACCTGGGAGAAACCAATATTGGGTTCCCGGATCCATCCTTCAACGGCATTCGGTTCCACGGTCCAGGTCAGCACCTTGCCCGTTTTTCCTGCCGGCAGCAGGCTGCGGACGACAAACCATCCGTTCTGAGCCAGCACCCTGCCGTCAAAGAGCATTAACTCGGCATTTTTGGAGGTTATCTTCACCATCCGCTCGGGCGTATCGGGTGCCAGAAGCATGGTATACCCGGTCTCCATCGGAAGCGGGTCTATGAATCGGCCCGTGCCCCTGTCGTCCGAGGTCACGTAGCCCTTGAATTGTTTTAGTTTCTCGGTGTTCGGCCGGGTAATGGTGTTTCCAACCACGTAGCGCGGGAACCGGTTAGGACGCCCGTCCATCAGGTAGGCCTTTCCCCAGTACTGCGACGGCAGGAACTCCAGGTTGAATCCCGCACTTCCTTCCAGTGCCTCGGGGAGTGGCTTATCCAGGTAAACGGAAACTTCCACCCCTTTGCCTTTTGCCGAGACAACCACACGCGATTCAAAATCGTAGTCTTCGTAACGCAATATTGATTCGATGGACTGTTCTGCCGGGTTGACCGTCCGGGTGGGTATTACTGGCACCAGGTCCCATTGCTCCGGTGTATTGGAGAGTCTCACGGCACCGCCCTGCGCCGTCCGGACGCCATGGTGAATGATCTCTATGCCGGCGGTTTTTTCGTCGTTAAACCCCCCGGTAAAAAGGTTGCTGTACACCAGTACGTTAACGCCCTGCGTCTGGAAATATTCCAGATCGTTCAGGATCAGGTTCTGGCCGTTGGCTTGATTGAATGTCGTAAATGACAGTAAGAAAAGAGATAGAAAAGTGTATCGTTTCATCAGGATCAAAATAAATTATGCTGTTTTGATAGCTTTAATTGCTGAAGGTTTAATGCGTTATGATCAAATCTATTATATTTGCGAAAGGGGGGTGCAACGCACCCCAAAAATAATACCATGAAAAAAATCCTATCTTCCTGCGGCTTGCTGTGTAATGAATGCGAATTCTACAGCAACCAATGTGCCGGTTGCTACCGGGTAAAAGGTGCGCCTTTCTGGGCGGCAGAATACACTACAGAGGGTATTTGCCCTTTGTTCAAATGTGCTGTTGTGGACAAAAAGTACAACAGTTGCGGGCATTGTCCCGACCTTCCTTGTGAGTTGTTTATCCGCATGCAGGATCCCAACACCTCGGACGAGCAGCACCGGAAGTCACTCAAAGAAAGGGTGGCCAGGCTTAAAGGACAGGCGAAGGCATGAAAGCATTTTGGTGCACTAAGGTTCCACCTTTTTTATTCTGCCTGCTGCTGGAGCCGCTTACCTGTTGCTCCCGGACAGAAGAGTGGGGGCGGTATTCCCCGCACAAGGCGGGGCGGCTGACGATAGAAGAGTTGCTCTCACGGCCAAAGCTTATGATGTTGAATTACCAAACGCCCGAGGCAAAGGGGATCCATTATGCCGAGGCTTGCAATGAGTTTGGAGCTGTGCGGTTTGCCGTTGCGCTGAAAGATACGGAGTTGCTCGCAAGGCTGGCTCAAAGGTATGCCATCGCCCGGACCGATACCATCCCCAACTCGGCAAATCATGTGGATGTGAACGTTTTCGGCATCCTACCCCTGGAGTTGTACCGGGCGGGTATAGGGGAGGAGTTCCTGGAACAGGGGATGAAGTATGCAAACGGACAGTGGGAGGATCAGTTGCCCGGCGGGCTGACGCGCCAGGTGTGTTACTGGATAGACGATATCTGGATGATCGCCGCACTGCAGGTTCAGGCATACCGTGTTGTGGAAAAGCCGGGGTATTTGCACCGTGCGGCCTGAGTGATTATCGCTTACCTGGAAAAATTACAGCAGCCCAACGGGTTGTTTTATCATGGCACCGAAGGTCCGTTCTTCTGGGGCAGCTCATAGATGAACCCGAGTCCTTCAGGGAAACCTCGGCAAGTATCTGAATGAGGACGGGACTTTGAGGGAAGTATGCGTAGGAACGGGCCAAAGTACAGATATCAACCACTACCTTACCCGGCCGAAAGGTCCGAGATCTGGTTTTCCTCCAACAGGAACTCCCGGGGATGGGATTTTGACATAGTTTCAGGCATACTGGACTTTTCGTACCATGAAGACCACAATATACTGGATATGAGTGTTATGAACAATGTGAATTTCACCCACGCCCAGGTTCTTTTTTCCGGGGTTAATTCTCCGTATGATGAGTTGGAACCGCACAGCTTTTTGACCGTGGCGGATCTTCTTTTGACATTTATTCGGCACAATTCCAAATCTGGAACTAATGCGAAAAAATGTAGGCCCAAATGTGAAAATCAAAGTGGCGGGAGGCGTAAGAACTCTTGATGAATTAATTGCTGTCCAAAAAGCGGGATGTACCCGTTGTGGAGCTACTGCAACAGCAGCCATTATGGAAGAAGCGTTTAAAAAATTCGGGACACCGAGTCCCTTTCTATAAGCTCTGGTGGTAATAAGATCCTGGTTCCCATATCCCGATTCCCTTCCAGGCTTTGAAGCATGATCTTGACGGCCAGGGTACCAATCTCATCTGTGGGCTGGCTAATGCGTGTGATAGGCGGGTTCAGATAATCCAGGTAGGTGTTATTGTCAAAAGATATTACAGAGATGTCGTCTTTTATCTTAAGACCGGATTCATTTATAGCTTTCATGGCACCCAAAAGGATGGTGTTGCTCAGAGTGAAAATGGCAGTGGGTTTCTTTTTGCTGTTCAACAGCAATTTGGTTTCCAGGTAGCCGTTCATGATGGAAAAATCTTCTCCGGAAATAAAAATCTCTGACTCCAGGCCGGCCTCTTTCATAACGTCGCTGTATCCCCTTACCCTTTCTTTGGAGGGCATGGAGTAAGGAGTTCCGCATATACAGGCAATTTTGTAGTGACCCCTGGCCAAAAAATATTCTGTTGCCATCCTGCCTCCCTGGTAATTATTTGTGCTCACGAAAGGCAGTCCGGAGTTTTGGTAATAACGGTCTATAAGGACAATCGGGATTGAGTTTTTATTGATCTCTTCCAGAAAAGAAGGATCCTGTCCGCAGGGTACGGCAATGATCCCGTCCACCTGTCGCGACAACAACGATCTTACCACATCTCTTTCATCATGTTCGTTTTCAAGCGAATCTGCCAGAATAACAGTATAACCGTGTTCTTTGGCCTGATGTATTACTATGTTCGAAATGTTTGAAAAATAGGGGTTGTCAATGTTGAGAATAATCAATCCCAGAGTATTGGTTTTTCGGGTGCGCAAACCTTTAGCTAACAGACTCGGTGTGTAATTACATCTTTTGGCTTCTGCAGAAATTAGTTCTACAGCTTTTTTACTAATGCGGTATTTTTCTGCCTGACCGTTCAACACTCTGGAAATAGTTGATATTGAGTACCCGGTGCGTTTGGATATGGAAACAAGCGATTCTTTTTTCATCTTTTTCCGGTTTTGTTTTGGAATAATGCAAGGTAATATAAATAAATTTCTCTGTAAAATTTTTGTGGTTAAATAATTTTTACCTAAAATTGCACAAACGTTTGCATTAATAACTAAAACATGGAGAAAATAGCCATAATTGGAAGTTCTAATACCGATTTGGTAATTAAAACAGAAAGGATCCCGGAGCCGGGAGAAACAATCCTGGGAGGAGAATTTATGATGACACCCGGGGGAAAAGGAGCCAACCAGGCAGTAGCTGCAGCAAGACTTGGCGGGAAAGTTGCATTCATTACAATGATCGGTGACGATATATTTGGGAAAGAGGCATTGGATCATTATAAAGAGGAATCCATGGATATTTCATGTGTCTTCACAGATCCGGAAACACCTTCCGGAGCAGCAATTATTTGCGTGGATGCCCATGGAGAGAACTGTATTGTGGTATCGCCCGGGGCCAATAATAAAATGACCAGAAAGGACATAGATATGGCTATAGACGTGATTGAATCGTCCGACATAATACTTATGCAACTGGAAACACCTATGGATGTAATTGAATACGTTGCGGATATTGCTTGGGAAAAAGGAAAGAAAGTAGTTCTGAATCCGGCTCCGGCTGTAGAGCTGTCGGCAGACCTTATAAAAAAACTTTATCTGATCACACCAAACAGTACAGAATGTAAGCAAATAACGGGAATTGCCATAAATTCACCGGCCGATGCTTCTACAGCAGCCGATGCGCTTCTGGAAATGGGAGCCGGGAATGTGGTCATAACGTTAGGGTCAAACGGAGCATACGTCAAAAACCATCAGATGGAGGAATTTATTCCGGCAATACTTGTGGAAGCTGTAGATACAACGGCTGCCGGCGATACTTTTAATGGTGCTTTATGCGTTGGTCTTTCGGAAGGAATGAGTTTGTCCGAGGCTGTGCATTTTGCCACAAAGGCAGCGGCCATATCGGTAACCAGAATGGGAGCCCAGGCTTCCATACCATATAGAAGAGAAATCAGTTGAATGGAAAAGGAGAAAAAATGAAAAAAATTAAGATTTATACACTATTTATTGTTTTTTTACTTGCCGCCGGTCAGATCGTGCACGCTCAGAACAGGAATGTTACGGGAACGGTGACTGCCGCCGGTAACGGTTCACCGCTGATAGGAGTCACTGTATACATTCAAGGTACAACGGTCAGTACCGTAACTGATGCTCAGGGCATTTACTCCATAACGGTAGATTCACCGGAGGATGTACTGGTTTTCTCCACCCTGGGGTTTGAAGACGCCCGAGTTATTGTTGGTGATCGCGCAGTCATAGATGTTTTACTGCAGGAAACGGCCCTGGACCTGGAAGAGATGGTGATCATAGGTTACGGCAAAACAACCAAAAAGGAAGTGACGGGATCCATAGCCAGCTTAAAGCCGGAAGATTTTAACCAGGGGACCTTTACCACTGCCGCCGGGCTCCTTCAGGGCAAGGTTGCCGGACTGACAGTAGTCAACGCCTCGGGAGGTGACCCGAACGGGAATTTTGAAATATTACTAAGGGGAACCAACTCCCTTTCTGCGGGTCAGGGCCCCCTGATCATCATTGACGGGGTAGTGGGAGCCGATATCCGGAATATCAATTACCAGGAAGTGGAGTCCATAGACGTTTTGAAAGACGGTTCGGCTGCTGCCATTTACGGGACAAGGGGAACCAACGGGGTAGTGATCATTACTACAAAGAGGGCTCAAGCCGGGACCACCCGTGTAGAATACGATGGGCAGGTTTCCGTCCAAACCGTTCAAAGCCGTGCCATCCCTTTGACTGCCGAGGAATTTACCGGGGTGATCAATCAATACAAACCGGCTGCTTCGGGTTCACTATACGGAGTTGAAACAGACTGGTTCAAAGAGATTACAAGAACTCCCATCAGTCACAAGCATTCGCTGGCAATATCCGGCGGGAGTGAAAAATTTTCACACAGAACTGTGCTTAACATTGAGGACAATCAGGGGATCCAGAAAAGGAACGAATCCCAAAAATTCCTTATTAAGACCAATATCAAACAAAGCGCCCTGCAAGGCTGGCTGGACTTTGATTACAACATTTTCGGATCCAAGAGGAAATATTTTCCGGCCAATTACTCGGCCTTTGAACAAGCTTTTTATCACAATCCCACAGAACCTGTTTACGATCCTGAAAATCAAACATCCGGCGGGTATTACCGCATAGCGGAAATGGCTTATTACAACCCGGTTGCCATGATCAACGAGCAGATCCAGGAACGGGAAGCAGATGATTTTGGTGCATCGGTCAGGGCCACTTTAAACGTGCTGCCTGTGGTAGGTCTGAAATGGGATAATTTTGTGTCCTATAATCAACAGCGCTACCAGTCCAATTCTTACCGTACCCGTTATTATCCCAGTTCAATTGGTCAGGATGGAGTAGCCTCCATAAGAAACGAATATACCAACGACATCCAGTACGAAAGTACATTGAATTACAGCAATACCTTTAATAAACATTCCATTCAGGCAGTCCTGGGTTATGCTTATCAAAGACAAACCGGGGAATACAACTCCATGGGCAACCAAGGTTTTGATACCGACGACTGGCTAACACACAATATTGGTGCCGGAACGTCACTTAAGGAAGGGATGGCTTCTATGTATTCTTACAAGGAATCCAATACGTATATAGCTTTCTTTGGAAGGGTCATGTATAATTACGATGAAAAATACCTGGCCTCGGTATCTTTGCGTCGTGACGGTTCCAGCCGTTTTGGAAAAGACAACAAGTGGGGTTGGTTCCCGGCCGTAAGTCTGGGATGGAGGCTTGACAGGGAAGAATGGTTGCAAGATGTGGAATGGATCAGTGACCTGAAACTCCGCGCCGGTTACGGTGTGACCGGAAACCAGGATTTTTCCAATTACAAGTCCTTGATGCTCATGAAAGTGTCCGGTAAGTTCTTTTACAACAATGAATGGATCAATACGTATGCTCCGGCCAGTAATCCCAATTTCGATCTGGCATGGGAAAAGAAAGCCGAATACAATGTGGGGATAGACTATGGGTTTTTTGATTTCCGATTGAGGGGTTCCATTGATTATTATTACCGTTTGACATCCAACCTGTTGTACACTTATTCCGTTCCTACTCCGCCTTACGTATACGATGAATTGTTTACCAACGTAGGCAAGATCAGCAACCAGGGAATTGAAGTCACCATATCTGCAGATGTTTTTAAGGAAGAGGACCTTTATTGGAACACTTACCTGACTTTTTCCAAAAACATGAACAAGCTGATCGCCTTTACCAATGAAGAGTTCCAAAACGGTTCCTACAATGTGGGATGGATACCCACACCCGTAGGAGCCTATGCCCAGCGCCTGGAAGAAGGCAAGAGCCTGGGTTCTTTTTACGGGCCTGTATGGCTGGGTATTGACGAGAACGGGAATGACATCCTGAAAAACGCCATTGGAGGGATCGTTTCCGAGTCTATGTGGGAAAACCTGGGATGTGCGTACCCGAATTTTCAGCTCAACTGGGGCAATACCTTCAAATACAAAAACTTTGATTTCTCATTTATGTTCCGTGCTTCCATAGGAGGGAAAGTCTTTAACAGGTATGTTGCTGAATACCAGAATATTACAGCACTGGGACTCAAAAACATCATGGCTTCATGGATGGACAACACAGCGTTTACCGGCAATGTGAAATATTCTTCCAAATACCTGGAGGATGCCACATACGTTAAGCTGGACAATGTAACCATCGGATACACCTTTGATCTTAATAACGATTACCTGCAAAAGTTGAGGGTGAATCTGACCGGACAGAATGTCTTCTGTATCACCGGTTACTCCGGGGTAGATCCCGAGGTCAGCCTATCGGGATTGGCGCCCGGCATTGAGAGCCTGAGCTATTATCCCAGGACTACAGTCATTACTTTAGGTGTTAATCTTGTCTTTTAAACAGGAGGAAAATGAATATGAAGATCAAATACTTAACAATCATACTTGGGGCAGCAACTGTAATGGGTTGTACGGACCTGACCGAAAAAGTCTATTCGGAAATTCCTGCCGATGATTTTTTCAAAAACGAAAGAGAACTCATTTCCAACGTAGGGAGGGCTTATACCAAGCTCCAGGCTTACGGCACGGAACAGAGTCTCTGGACTTTAAATTTACAGGTTACAGATGAATGTGCGGTACCGGTAAACGCCAACGGAAGCTGGACCGAAGAACGTTACCAGGAACTGCAATACCACAATTTCAGCCAGTCCAACAAACTGGTCAGAATGGGGTGGGAATTCTGCTTTGACGGGGTAGCTGCCTGCAACGAGATCCTTTATACCACGGCCCAATCGGAAATTGATTTTGAAGGAAAGGACAAAATTTTGGCCGAGGTAAAACTTTTACGGGCGTACTTCTACTTTATGGGAGTGGACGGATGGGGGAACGTTCCCTTCTCCGAAGATTATTCGGATCCATCGTATCCAGAGCAGAAAGACAGGAACTTCATGTTTAGCTGGATAGAAAATGAGATCCTGGAAAATGTTGATAAACTGGAACAAAATCCTTCACCCGAATATTACGGAAGGGTTACCCAGGGTATGGCCTACACCCTTCTGGCCAAGCTTTACATAATGTCACAGGAATGGACCGGAACAGCTCGTTGGGCAGAAGCCGAAGCGGCCTGTAAAAAAGTCATTGATTCAGGGGCTTATATGATAGAGGACAATTATTCGGACAATTTTAAG
Source organism: Bacteroidales bacterium (assembly GCA_011620605.1). Classification (GTDB taxonomy): domain Bacteria; phylum Bacteroidota; class Bacteroidia; order Bacteroidales; family UBA932; genus DMER64. The sequence continues at coordinate 18,712 of WOYW01000008.1, forward strand.
CCGTACAATGAAAATTCTCGTGAAAATATTTTTACGATCGTATACAATACCATATACACGAAATCGGATCACAATGCGTTCGTGATCTACATGCTTGTTTTGCATCCGTCCAGTTGTGCAACATTCAACATCCCAACCTCACCTTGGGACGGATTTGTCTGCCAGCCGGATTTCTTTGCAAAATATGATCCGGCCGACACAAGACGTTCCGATTCCTGGTTGTACGGGCAACAATACGATGTTACCGGAAAACCCATTGACGGTTTTGTGATCACGCCTCTTTTTGAAGAATCCAAATACAGGGATGGCAGGGATACATACGACGGTGCCAAGCTGATCAAATGGAAGTATCAGACCGACGGCCTTCTGCTGGACGACCAGACGAGCATGGAAAACGATTTTGCCCTTTTCCGTTATGCCGATGTAATCCTTATGTATGCCGAGTCTCTTGTCCGTCAGGGAAGAACGGCAGAAGCCGATGACCTGGAAGAATTGGCGCAGATCAGAACACGGGCAGGTCTGGCGCCTTACCCGGCCGGTGAACTCACTTTGGAAGAATTGTATGACGAACGTGGCCGCGAACTGGCCTGGGAGGGTTGGAGAAGGCAGGATATGATCCGTTTTGGTAAATTCAACGATCCCTGGTGGGCCAAAAAAGCCTCGGCTCAAAACAAAAAGATCTATCCCATCCCCAGAGAGGCTTTGGCATCCAATCCCAATTTAGTGCAAAACCCCGGATATTAAACTCTTACAATATATTTTGTCATGAAGAAGATCATAATACTCTTAACGGTCGTTATCCTGGCAACAAGTTGTTCTACCAAAAAGATACAAATCACAGAGTTGCGTGACAAGATCGCGGGTGCCTGGATAGGACAGATGGTAGGCAATATGTACGGTCTGCCTCATGAGAACAAATACATTGAAGAACCCGGTGATCAGTCACTATGGCCTTACGGCTATAGCAAATCACTGGATAAACTGGAATTGTACGAAGGTGCTTTTTCAGATGACGATACCGATGTGGAGTACCTGTACCTGATAATGATGGAAAAGTACGGCTATGAACCCACCTATCAAGATCTGAGGGAAGGCTGGATGTATCATATGCGCGACAGGATCTGGCTGGCCAACAGGGCGGCACTGGGGCTGATGCATCACGGGTTCGTCCCTCCCCATACAGGAAGCAAGGTTTCCAATCCGCACTGGTACCAGATAGACCCGCAGCTGATAAACGAAATATGGGCTTATACTGCTCCGGGGATGCCTGAATATGCAGCAGAAAAATCGGCCTGGGCTGCCCGTATAACCAGCGATGATTGGGCTATCGTACCTACCATACATTATGGTGTTATGTATGCCATGGCCTTCTTTGAGACGGATATTGAAAAGATCATTATTGATGCCATTGACTTCCTTCCTGAAGGGGACCGTTACAGGGAGACCGTTGAAGAAGCGGTAAATCTGTACCATCAGTATCCCGATGATTGGCAAAAAGCGCGTCAGATCATCGCTCAGAAATATTATACAGATGAAAATGAAATGACCAAAACCATCTGGAATGCTAATCTGAACGGAGCATGCGGGATTCTCTCCATGCTTTACGGAAAAGGTGATCTGCAACTTACCATGGATCTGGGATGTGCCATGGGATTTGATGCCGATAACCAGACAGCCACCGTGGGAGGGATCCTGGGTGTAATGTACGGAGCGGCTTCTCTGCCGGATCATTTAACCATGCCCATTGAAGGATGGTCAAAGCCGTTCAATGACCGGTACATAAACATCACACGTCATGATATGCCCGATGCTTCCATTGAGGATATTATTGACCGCACGGTACAAATGGCCATAGAAGTCGTTTGTGCCAAAGGCGGCAAGCTCATTGGAGAAGGAAAAGGCCAGTACCTGGTTATAAATAAAAATGCCCGTTTTGAGGCTCCCATAGAATACAGCCGGGGACCTATGCCGGCACTGGAGGTGGGGGTCCCGGTTGAAACCGGTTTTGGTGTGCTGCCTTACCCGGGAAAATACTTGGTTCTGGAATCGGGAATATTGCCTGAAGGCCTGACTTTTGAAAAGGGAATTCTCAAGGGGACTCCTTCAAAGCCTGGAAAGTATCCCGTAAAATTGCAGCTTTATGATGAAAACACCGGGATGGCAGAAACAACCGATGACATGAGTGTTGAATTCATCGTAAGGACTGCAAATATTGCCCCGTCAGCAGATACCATCTATGCTTCGGTAAGGGAAGTGAACACAGAGGTGTTGTTCAATTGCTGGATCACTTTTGGTCGGCCCATGTATGCTATGACCGTGGATGTGATCAACGACGGTATAGTATCGGGTGAAGGTTCCGTTTTCTATTCCCTGGCTGAAAGGTCCAATGCTCCCAAAAGCGATTATTTTGGCTACGGTTGGGACGAAAAGAAACACATTGACATGGTGGCTTTTCATACCGGTTGTATGGAAGAATTTGGCGGCTGGTACAATGCCGGTACGTTGAAAGTGCAGTATGTGGACGGAAATGAGAAATGGCGAAATGTTAGGAATTTCCGTTCTACTCCGTCGCTTCCCAAAACCGACATCGTATTCTTCCAACCGCATTTTGTGGAATTTGTATTTGAATTCGATCCGGTAGCAACAAAAGGAATCCGGATCATCGGGGACAACAAGGTGCAGGACCATTGGAACAAGTATACCAAGAATGTATCTTCATTTATATCCATCACCGAATTAAGTGTATACCAAGTTAAGTGACCATGAGAAAAACAGCAGTAGCCCTTTTATTATCAGTTTTATTATTTGCCACGGCATGTTCACAGCAGGATGTTCCTTCTGAAGTGACGCTGTCCAAAGACGAACTCTTTGACAAGATCAAAGGAGGTTGGGCCGGCCAGACCATAGGAGTGGTTTACGGAGCTCCCACGGAATTTAAATTCACAGGGACAACCATCCAGGACTACCAGCCCATACCCTGGGGCAGGCACTACGTAAAATACTGGTGGGACAAGAAACCGGGACTGTTTGACGATATATACAACGATTTGACCTTTGTGGAAACCCTGGAACAAGAGGGGCTGGACTGCAGCCAGGAAACCCTGGCCAAACGTTTTGCCTTTGCCGAGTATCATCTGGCGCACGCCAACCAGGCATCCAGGTACAACATCCACAACGGCGTCATGCCTCCGAAATCGGGGTTCTGGATGAACAATCCGCATGCCGATGACCTGGATTTTCAGATAGAGGCGGATTTCATTGGATTGATGACCCCGGGGCTAATGCCCCAGACAATGGAAATGGCCTCCCGGGTGGGACACATCATGAACAGCGGGGACGGTTTTTACGGGGGCGCGTTTGTCTCGGGCCTGTATTCCTCGGCGTTCATTTCCAACAATCCGGCCACTATCCTGGATCTGGCACTGGAGCCTATTCCTGTGGAAAGTCAGTTCTATCAGTGTATTGACGATGTAAGGAAGTTGCACGCGAAGTATCCTGAGGATTGGGAGCAATGCTGGTTTGAAATGCATAAAAAGTGGAATAAAGATGTCGGTTGTCCCAAAGGCGTTTTTTTAAGCTTTAACATAGACGCCAAGATCAATGCTGCATACATTGCAATTGGTCTGTTGTACGGGGGTGGGGATTTTTCAAGGTCTGTGGAAATTGCGACCCGTTGCGGTCAGGATTCCGACTGCAATCCCGCTACTGTTGCCGGTGTACTGGGAGTCATGAACGGCTACTCGTCTATACCGGGTCACTGGCTGGATCCGCTAAAAGAGATAGAAGAAGAAAACTTCCAGGGGACCAGCGTTTCATTGGACAAAGCTTACCGGTATAGTTTTTCGCATGCCTTGCAAATGATCAAAAAGGCAGGAGGAGATGTAGAGGGGGATAGGGTGGTCATACCTGTACAAAAAGCGGAAGTGCTTCCTCTGGAGCAAAATTTTCAGGGTATGCATCCCGTTTTCAGGGATCGGAAGGATGCTTTCATGAAAGACAACTATCAATTTGATTTTGAAGGCAACGGCTTTGTGATCTGGGGAAACATTGTGTGTTTACGCAGCGTTACGGCCGATTACGTGGCCAGAGTCTCGGCAAGGCATATCGGCTCAGAGGTTTTCGGATTGGCAGAGGCAGACGATCCCTATGTTGCCGAGGTTGAGATTTGGATTGACAAAGAGTTGGATCATGTGGCACGACTTCCCATGAAAAACACGGACAGAAGGCTGGAACCGGCCTGGAAATATCTCTTGCCGGAAGGACACCACACTGTGAAAATGATATGGAAAAATCCGCACGAGGATTACCTCATTAGGATCAACGATATAGTTTATTATTCGGAAACACCGGTTATATGATGAATAGGTTATTGATATTAGGTTTTGTTTGGTTTCTTGCCGGTTCATGTACCGGGAACCCTCCCGTATTGGATTACTCCAAACCCGTTTCCATACGGGAGGATATTTTGAAAGATAAGATCAAGGGCGGCTGGGCCGGACAGACCATAGGCTGTACCTACGGCGGACCTACGGAATTTAAATACAAAGGAGGTCTGATCAACGACCGGGCCCCGATCATCTGGTACAATGATTACATCTACAATACGTTTATTGAAGATCCGGATTTGTATGACGATGTCTACATGGACCTGACTTTCCTGGAAATTATGAACGCCGAGGGAATAGATGCACCGGCCGAATCCTATGCCTTGGCTTTTGCCCATGCCGATTATAAACTCTGGCATGCTAACCAGGCTGCCCGGTACAATATTCTAAACGGTATCATGCCTCCGGCATCCGGGCATTGGATGAACAATCCACATGCTGATGATATTGATTTTCAAATAGAAGCTGATTTTATTGGTATGATCTGCCCGGGAATGGTAAACAAGGCATCTGACCTGTCGGACCGGATCGGACACATCATGAATTACGGAGACGGTTGGTATGGCGGTGTTTTCATTGGGGCCATGTATTCACTGGCTTTTGTGAGCCGTGACATCCCTTTGGTGATCAATGAAGCCCTGAAGACAATTCCGGAAGGATCGAAGTTCCGCAATTGCATTGAGGATGTTGTGAAATTCCACGCCATGTATCCGGATGACTGGAGGAAATGTTGGCTGGAAATTGAACGCCGTCACGGGTATGACATAGGTTGTCCGGAAGGAGTGTTCAACGGGTTCAATATTGATGCGGTCATCAACTCGGCCTATGTGGTTATGGGTCTGTTGTACGGAGAAGGGAACTTTCATAAAACCATGGATGTGGCCACGCGCTGCGGACAGGACTCGGATTGCAATCCGGCATCGGCTGCAGGTATCCTGGGTGTGATGTACGGGTATGAAGCCATACCTGAAGTGTATAAGGCTTCCATGAGCAAAGTAGAGGATATTGATTTTGCATATACCAGCATTTCCCTGAATAAAGTATACGGGATAAACCTGTCTCTTATACGGGATGTTATTGAAGAACAGGGCGGAAGTGTTGAAGGGGATGTGTATACTTTCAACCTGCAGGAACCCCGGAAAGTGGCCAGGGAAGAATCTTTTTCGGGAATTGAACCTACCGAAAAAAGGGTGCTCAAGAAAATGTTCAACGATTCTCTATCGCTGGATTTTGAAGGCAGTGGCGTAGTTATACTTGGACAGGTTACTCAGGTAGGGTTTTCGGATCTGTCTTATGGGGCCCAGATAGAAGCGTATATTGATGGAATTAAGGTTGAATCGTTCCGGATGCCTTTTGATTACATAAAACGTAAATACGACATTTTTTACAAATATGGATTGACAAACGGCCAACACCGGATAACCCTTAAGGTAGTTAATCCTGTTAAGGAATTCGTTATAGAGGCAAAAGAAATGGTGGTGTATTCAAATGAAAAATAATATGATGAATGTTTTATTGATATGCTTATTCTCATGGCTTACGGTTGCCACATCCTGTGACAAACCGGATCCCCCGGGCCCCGAACCGGAATTTATCCGGTACAGCAAGGACATAGTCATGCAAAGTAAGGTATTGAATGCTTCCGTCAAGTATTCCGTTTACTTGCCGGATGACTATCTGAGTGACACTACAGTTCGATACGCGGTGGTATACCTGCTGCACGGTCTGGGAGATGATAACAATTCCTGGAACGATATTTATTTGAGGGTATCCTCCCTGATCAACGAACTGGAACATTCAGGAGAAATATCTAAAATGATATACGTTATGCCACAGGGTTTCAGGACCTATTATGTGAACCGGCATACAGGTACCTACGATTACATGGATATGTTCGTCCAGGAACTGGTCCCTCACATTGACAGGACGCTCAGGACTGTTGCCAACAGGGATCACCGTGCGGTGGTGGGATATTCCATGGGCGGCTACGGGGCCATGATTCTTCCTTCCAAACATCCGGAACTGTTTTCGGTTTCCGTTCCACTGAGTATGTCTTTCAGAACAGACAAACAGTACATGACCGAACCTTCCGGTGGATGGGACGGACAATGGGGGTATATTTTCGGAGGGGAAGGCAGAATTGGTGAGGCGAGGCTTACTCCATACTATAAAGAACACAGTCCGTTCTGTTTTTTCAATGCAGAGACTGCGGGCTCATATGACAGTGTGAAGTATTTCCTGGATTGCGGCGACGATGAGGAGCAATTGCTGGTGGCCAACGATACACTTCACGTGCTTATGCGTTCCCTGGGAATTGATCATGAATTTAGGGTAAGGAATGGGGCACACACTTCCGATTACTGGAGAAAGGCCATGTATGAGGTACTGCCTTTTATTGAGAATTCATTTAACGGTTTAAAATACAAGGAAGAAGAAACGATCCAGGCGAAAATTTCCGAATATACGTACCTGGATATACTAAAGGAGAGTTGTGGAGGACGATTGTATTTTCCTGCTGACTACAAAGAAGCATCCATTTACACGGCCCTTTATTATGTATACAGTGATATGGGTGAGGATTTTCCTGCTAAGAGCATAACACAGATCAAAAATGCAGCCGATAAAAAAGGCTATGTTCTTGTGACCTGCAACAGTGATTCCCTGGCAGCACACGGGATGGATCTGCAGGACGTTATAGGTGCAGCCGAAAAGGAGTTTTCTTCTATCGGCAACAGAAAAGGGGTAGGTATCCTGGAAGGAGGCCGTCTACTTTTCAATGCTTCCACCCGGGAAGATTCCGGATTCAGTTCCGTACTCCTGGCAGAAGCAGCCATGGATGATTTGGCCTTCAATCCTTCCAAAAGGGTCAGCTACAATTTCTGTGTTTCGGATCAAAGCCGTTATTACTTTGCGGCGGATTTTCTTTACCGCTATTGTAAAGAACATGATATAAAATACGAGTACAGGGTGTACAATGGAATAGAATCCGCCAACTCTGTGCTTTACGCGATAAGTTTATTAATCAATAATATTTAAAACCATGTTTATTGTAAACAGTTACTCTTTAGCGGTGGTTTTTTGCTTTGTGACCATGCTATGCTGGGGCTCCTGGGGAAATACCCAGAAATTGGCCTCCAAAAGCTGGCGTTACGAACTCTTTTACTGGGATTACGTGATAGGAATGTTCCTTTTTAGTCTGGTTCTTGCCTTTACAATGGGAAGTATTGGAGATCAGGGACGTCCTTTCCTCCAGGACATATCCCAGGTAACCTCACGCAATTTCTGGAGTGTCATCATTGGAGGTGTTATTTTCAATGCCTCAAACATTCTTCTGTCTGCTTCGGTGTCACTGGCCGGTTTGGCAGTGGCATTTCCTTTAGGAGTAGGACTGGCATTGGTGCTGGGTGTGATCATCAATTATGTGGGAGCTCCCAAGGGGGATCCTGTTATCCTGTTTATAGGTGTTGCTTTGATAGTCGTTGCAATTATCTTCAACGGGATGGCCTCGGCCGCAACCAAAAAGGACGCGGGCGATTTGGCAAAAAACAAAAAAGGGATCTTACTTGCCGTGGTAGCAGGGGTTTTGATGGCCTTTTTCTATCGTTTTGTGGCAGCAGCCATGGACCTGGACAATTTTGCAAATCCCACACCGGGAATGGTAACGCCGTATTCCGCTATTGTGATTTTTTCAATCGGGGTACTGGCATCCAACTTTTTCTTCAACACATTCCTTATGAAGAAACCTTTTGTGGGAGAATCAGTTACGTACAAACAATATTTCAAAGGGAATTTTTCCACCCATATGGTTGGGATCCTGGGAGGAGCCATCTGGTGCCTGGGTACGGCTTTCAGCTATATAGCCGCAGGTAAGGCAGGAGCTGCCATTTCCTATGCCCTGGGGCAGGGTGCCCCCATGATCGCTGCTGTCTGGGGTGTGTTTATCTGGAAAGAGTTCAGGGGATCATCAAAAACGGTCAATTGGCTTTTGGGGCTTATGTTCCTCCTTTTCATTTCCGGGCTTATACTGATAATAATATCGGGTGGTAACTAAAAACAAGATTAATCAACATACAATTTATTCACTATTAATAACACCAATATGAAAAAGATCTTTTCTATCATGGCAATGATGATTGCCTTATCTGTTATCGTTTCTTCCTGTAAAAAGGATGAACCGGAAGAACCCGAATACAAATTCAGGGTAGCCACCTATTCCGAAGATTGGGGAACAGGTGTTGACCAATGGGTTTACACTTACGGTGCTACCGGTAAAGTCACCAAAATCATTCGTAACTGGGTAGAAAACAACAATCCGGTACTGGATAAACAATGGGATTTCGCGTGGGCTTACCCAAACCTAACCATAACCGGTAACAACAATTACCAGATCACCTTCGGGTCTAACGGTTATGCCGCGACTATGACCGAATCCGGTGATGGTTGGGCAGAAACTTACACCTATACTTACGATTCCAACGGGTATCTTGTTTCTGTCAGCCGCGACGGTGAATTGCGTTCAGAGATAGTCATTGAAAACGGGAACATCAAATCCTGGTCCCGTCTTTCTGATGGTGTATGGCAGGTTAAGAACCATACTTATTCCACCATCGAGAATGTACATGGCATATACAACATCTATTCAGAAAGGGCCGGTGCCGGCAGGTGGCTTATGGAAATGGGCTATTTTGGTAAACCTTGTAAGAACCTTTGTGAAACTAACCAGTGGGCGCATTCAGACATAGGATCCACCATGCAGTATGATTTTGATACAGTCAACAACACAGTAACTAAGGTGATAAAGACTTATGACGGTTACGATGAGATCAGTCTGTATACATGGGAATCATATGAAGTGCAATAATTGTGCGTTGCACACTTGATACATTGTGCTCTGAAGGAGTGCTTTAAGGAAGAGGGTGACTAAAAAAAGATTTCTAGTTGCCCTCTTTTTTTGTCAGAAAACTGGTGCAAAGCGGTGGAAAGTTGGTACCATAAAGTTTAGGCAGCCAATTTGCCACACATGTCTATGACTTTAATACTCCCCATCTTTCAACCACCTGGGTAGCTTTTTAAGTTTAGTTTGTTTTTTTACGTTCTTTAATTTCTTGATCTTTTTTATGGGTTAAGCAGCATATTCGTACCAGGAAAATGGGGTATAATGGTTCAGGCTTTGATGTGTTCGTTTGTTATGGTAATAGTAAAGATACTCTTTTAACCCTTTCTGCAATTCCTTTCCATCTTCTGCCGGGTTCAGGTGGATAAGATTTATCTCACCCGGGAGAACCGGCGTTTTTTGAAAGAGAAAGGCATCCGCTACACGGGGGATCCACTGGGCCGAAAGCCGGTGAAGGAAATCAAGTCCGGCTACCAAAAACGCAAAGAGCGACGAGAATCGGCGGAACGCAATCAGGTGGAAGGAAAGTTTGGTCAGGGCAAACGTGGATATGGTTTGAATGATATCCGCGCCAGACTGTCCACAAAATCAAATAGTTGGATAGGAGCAATCATTTTTGTGATGAACCTGATCCGGCACAGGAGGGATATTCCTCTGTCTCATTTTTTCTCTTTACTGTCGAACATGATGAAAGTGAGAAATCCAAACTTTTATCCGGTCATGCCTCAATTGAAATTGTGCGCCTGATTGGAAATTAATAAGTAAACCCGATATAAACCAGCGAGTAGCCTACGGGTTACTTTTTAAAGCGGCAGGAAAAGCATTGTTGCAATGTGCCAGGCGATCAAATTACCTGGGAGTACAGGCCGGAGCCGTTGCCGCCGGAGAAATCAGACTACCGGGAAAATTGGAAACCTTTAAGCCGATCAAGGAGGCGTACTATAAAAAGAAATGGGTTGTGTATTGTGAAAAACCTTTTTCAAAACACAACAACCTTATTCAGTACCTGGGGCATTATAGTCACAGGGTGGCCCTAAGCAACAACAGGCAGCTTGTGTATAAAGAGAATAAAGTCACATTCTCTTACAAAGACAACCAAGCAGGTGGGTTGAGCAAACGGATCACCCTGGATGCCGATGAGTTTATCAGGCGCTTTCTACAACATGTTCTGCCCTGTGTAATATGAAAGCAAAACTTTCGGCCTGTTTTGAATTGATCGGAAAAACCACTTTTCTACCGGCGTTGGAAGGAATAACAGCCAGGGAAGTATGGCGGGAATTTACGGGTCACGATCCGTATGTGTGCCCTAAATGTAAGACAGGCAGGCTGAGGTCTGTGATGCTCGTGGCAAGCGGAATAAGAATGTGAGAGGATGGTTCCCCAAAACGTTCTTTGACCGGATACAGATCACAACAAGAAGGCCGTAAAAATACCTTCAAGGGGGTGCTGTGCCCATTTAGAAAAAAAACCGACTAAAATGAAATCACAAAGACGGAAACAGCGAAAGAAAAAGCTCCCCAAAAAGTGTCATTTTGCTAACGGGAAGAAACGACTCAATAGAATGCCCATAGTCGGGCGGCACAGTCCAACAATATTTTATTCATTATTCCCGTTATCCATTTAAAAAGAATGAATTATACAGTGAGATTTGTTTCTCTCTTGCTATATTTGTAAAGGGACAATGAATAAAACACTTTTACGTTACCTGTCATTTTATAAAAGAGACATACATGATGAAAACATTTCGTAGTGATATTTCAAACATAGAATTTCCGATTTCTGAAAAAGTTTCGGCTAAAACTATCAGACATTCAATATTGGATTTAATACAAAGAGAAAATCATCAATTTACTCATGAGAGCTATCTTTCTATTAGTGAACTAAACAAGTATAGAGAAAAAGCTATTTCGGATTATCTTGTTAAAGAAATTGGAGAACTGACAGAACTTGAAAAGACAGTATTGACTTCATTGAATAACAATAATACATTAACGGACAAAATTGACGGTGAAAAAAAGCAGATTTTAACTACAGGACAACGAATTGCTGACAAAGTTGCTTCATTTGGTGGCAGCTGGACATTTATTATATCGTTTGGCGTTTTTATTTTTATTTGGATTTCTATCAATATATTTTGGCTTGTCAATAAAGGGTTTGACCCTTATCCATTTATACTCTTAAATCTAATTTTGTCATGTTTAGCAGCGTTACAAGCTCCGGTGATTATGATGAGTCAGAATCGACAGGAAGAAAAAGATAGGGATAGGGCTAAGAAAGATTACATGATAAACCTAAAATCGGAATTAGAAATAAGGACTCTTCATGAAAAAATAGACCATTTTAGTATGGACCAACAGCAAGAACTTTTGGAGTTGCAAAAAAAACAAATAGAGATAATGAATGATATATTAAAACAGATTGAAAATAAAAACGGCAGGTAGCCCGCTTCAACTTTTGTGTAACTTGATAGGAAATCGCCCGCAATTGGCAACTTTTCATACCGCCAACCGTTACGTTATGTGCAACCCTAAAAAACGAAAGTACTACTATTTAAACTTAATGAAAAACAATAAAATAGGTTGAAATATATTACAAAAACAGTTTGGATTTTATCATTGGTTAGTCTATTTACAGACACGGCAAGCGAAATGCTGTATCCAATTATGCCAATTTATTTAAAGACAATAGGGTTTTCTATTGTCCTAATCGGGATACTTGAAGGTGTTGCCGAAGCAACAGCAGGACTTAGTAAAGGCTACTTTGGGAAACTTTCCGATATTTCGGGCAAACGAGTTCCTTTTGTACAAATTGGTTATGCATTCAGTGCAATTTCGAAACCAATGATGGCAATTTTTATTTTTCCTCTTTGGATTTTTTTTTCACGCACGATTGACCGTTTTGGAAAAGGGATTCGGACAGGGGCAAGAGATGCCATTCTTTCTGACGAAGCAACACCACAAACAAAGGGTAAAATCTTTGGATTTCACCGTTCGATGGATACTTTAGGAGCAGTTATAGGGCCATCATTAGCTTTGCTCTATTTGTTTTATTTCCCTCAAGACTATAAAACACTATTTTTTATAGCATTTGTTCCTGGACTATTGGCAGTGCTATCATCATTCTTCCTTAAGGACAAAAATACAGATAAGCAAAGTTTAAAAGTAAAAACACCTTTCTTTTCATTCTTAAAATACTGGAAACTAAGTTCACCTGAATATAGAAAAGTTGTAATTGGACTTTTGATTTTTACATTGTTCAACAGTTCAGATGTTTTTCTTTTACTCCAAGCAAAACAAGCAGGGCTTAATGATACAATGGTAATAGGAGTTTATATTTTCTACAATCTTATTTACGCTTTGTTTGCTTTTCCACTTGGCATTTTAGCGGATAAGGTTGGGCTAAAAACAATTTTCATCATCGGTCTTGCTTTATTTGCGATAGTTTATTTCGGTATGTCAATGAACACAAACCTGTATTTCTTTTTTGGATTGTTTTTTCTTTATGGGATTTATGCCTCTGCAACAGAAGGAATTTCAAAAGCTTGGATTTCAAATATTACTCATAAAAAAGACACCGCAACTGCAATAGGAACATTTACTGGATTGCAAAGCATTTGTACTATGATAGCAAGTTCACTAACAGGATTTATTTGGTTTTGGTTAGGAGCAAAAATTGCATTTTTAATGACTGCATTTGTTACTTTAATTGTGATGGTTTACTTTATGACAATTCCGAAACCGATTACTTTTAAATATGAAATTAAATAGTCTGCTGAATAATTAATAAAGTGTTGATTAACAATAAAATAAGCTGGCAAAAATTTGCATAACTGCAAGAAAACGAGTATATTTGCTTCATAAACCTTGCATTTTATGATACGATATAAGAGCTCCAAGCAGCTGTCAATTTCTGAGTTCAAGATGCCTTTTGAGGCAAAATTAGATGAGCAAAACCGGTGGGTTGTTCTGTCAAAAATAGTTCCCTGGGAGGAATTTGCCCGGCTTTATTACAAGCACTTCAAAAGCAACCGGGGTGCACCCACTAAGGATGCCAGGCTTGTGCTGGGAGTGATCATCATCAAGCACATCATGAAGTTGGACGATCGCGGAGTGATTGAGATGATCCAGGAAAACCCCTACATGCGTGCGTCACGAGGATGCAGCTACATATTGAGTGGCTAAAATATGAAAGCTGTGT
>WOYW01000010.1 GCA_011620605.1 Bacteroidales bacterium
GTCGTCAGCTCGTGCCGTGAGGTGTCGGCTTAAGTGCCATAACGAGCGCAACCCTTGTCATTAGTTACCATCAGGTAGAGCTGGGGACTCTAATGAGACTGCCACCGTAAGGTGAGAGGAAGGGGGGGATGACGTCAAATCAGCACGGCCCTTATGTCCGGGGCGACACACGTGTTACAATGGGGGGTACAGAGGGCAGCCATCCGGTGACGGAGCGCAAATCTCAAAAACCCTTCTCAGTTCGGATTGGAGTCTGCAACCCGACTCCATGAAGTTGGATTCGCTAGTAATCGCGCATCAGCCATGGCGCGGTGAATACGTTCCCGGGCCTTGTACACACCGCCCGTCAAGCCATGGAAGCTGGGGGTGCCTGAAGTCCGTAACCGCAAGGAGCGGCCTAGGGTAAAACTAGTGACTGGGGCTAAGTCGTAACAAGGTAGCCGTACCGGAAGGTGTGGCTGGAACACCTCCTTTTTGGAGCAAGTTTCGTTACGTGTTCTGCTCTTTTCTTCCAATTTTTTTATTATTCAGTCCCGTAGCTCAGTTGGTTAGAGCACTACACTGATAATGTAGGGGTCAGCGGTTCAACTCCGCTCGGGACTACTGCATAGCGCTACGGGGATATAGCTCAGTTGGCTAGAGCACCTGCTTTGCAAGCAGGGGGTCGTCGGTTCGACTCCGTCTATCTCCACAAAAAGAAACACTTGTTTTCAGGTGTTTCTTTTTTTTTACCTTTATGGTATGAAAACCAAACAATTGCTGATACCATCTGGCGCAGCCATTGGTCTGTCGCTTGTACCTATGCTGATATTATCCTGCAAACAGGATAAGCAAAACGACAACAAACCGGTAAACATTCTCTTTATTATGAGCGATGATCATTCCTATCAGACCATCAGCGCTTACGGTCACGGGCTTAACAGTACTCCCAATATTGACAGGATCGCCCAGGAAGGAGTTCTCTTCACCAACAGTTTTGTGGCCAACTCCCTAAGCGGACCCTCTCGTGCCTGTCTGCTGACCGGGAAACACAGTATTGCTAACGGATTCACAGATAACGGAACCATTTTTGACGGAGATCAGCTGACATTTCCAAAACTGTTGCAAAGGGCAGGTTACCAGACGGCTATAGTAGGTAAATGGCATCTTGGTTCGGAGCCGCAGGGTTTTGATTACTGGAACATTCTCATAGGACAGGGTCAGTATTATGCCCCAAGGTTTATTGACAACGGGGACACTACGGTTATTCAGGGCTATGCGACACAGATTACCGCGGATTTGACCATTAAGTGGCTGGAAGAGATCCGGGACAGGGAAAGACCTTTTATGTTGATGATGCACAACAAAGCTCCGCACAGGCCATGGCAGCCCGATATTCAGGATTTGGGAGCGTATGACAATACGGATTTTCCCCTTCCCGCAAATTTTTATGATGATTACCGGGGACGTAAAGCGGCTGAATTACAGGAAATGAGCATTGCGGCAGATATGACCTTGGACCGGGACCTGAAAATGGGTTTTGACTGGACAGCACGCATGTCCGAATCTGAACGTGAAGCCTGGAACACTTATTATGACAGTATCCGGGAAGAGTTTGACGCGTTACAACTATCGGGAAATGAACTTGCAGAATGGAAATACCAGCGCTATATGCGGGATTACCTGGGATGTATCAATTCCGTGGACCGTAACGTAGGACGTGTAATGGACTGGCTGGAAGCAAACGGTTTGCTTGAAAATACTATTGTCATATATACTTCTGACCAGGGGTTTTACATGGGTGAACACGGGTGGTTTGATAAAAGATTTATGTATGAAGAATCTTTCCGGACGCCTCTATTGATAAGGATCCCAGAAGGATTACGGGGATCCTGTAGTCAATTGGTACAAAACATTGACCTGGCTCCCACATTCCTGGATATTGCCAATGTTCCTATACCTGATGATATGCACGGTATCTCCATGTTTCCAC
This sequence comes from Bacteroidales bacterium, assembly GCA_011620605.1. GTDB lineage: Bacteria > Bacteroidota > Bacteroidia > Bacteroidales > UBA932 > DMER64. The sequence continues at coordinate 1,973 of WOYW01000010.1, forward strand.
TTTTACAGGGCAAAAAATCCGGGAAACACAGGGATGCCCTGTATTACCACTATCACGAATTCCCGGCCGAACACACGGTAAGGAAACATTACGGAATAAGGGATCAAAGATACAAACTCATACGGTTTTATGATGACGGTGCACCGACCGGTAACCGCAGGAGCATAAAAGATCATGAAAAAGCAAATATCCGCTTTAACGATTGGGAATTGTACGATCTGCAGGCAGATCCCTCGGAAATGGATAATATATACGGCAAATCCGGGACCCGGAGAATAACACGGATCTTGAAACGTAAACTGGAAAAACTGCGTCAGCAGTACGGGGAACTTCAATAAACCTGGTACAGTGATCAATAATACCCTGGAATCCATTCCTTTCAAATATGCACAGGAAGCATTTGGTCAAAGAGTGGTCGGAGTGATGATCAAGCCTGTAGGGGCATTGTGTAACCTGGATTGCACGTATTGCTATTACCTGGACAAGAAAGATCTATACAATGGTAAAATTACCCGAATGGATATTCCATTGCTGGAAAATTTTACCGAACAGTATATTGCTGCCAATCTTAAGGCGGATGAAATTTCCTTTTGCTGGCATGGCGGAGAACCGCTGCTGGCAGGATTGGATTTTTTCAAACAGGCTGTTTCTCTTCAGAAAAAGCACAATCACGGCAAACAGATAAGCAATTCCCTGCAGACCAACGGCACGTTGATCAATCAAAAGTGGGTGGATTTTTTCAGGGAGAATAATTTTCTGGTTGGAGTTTCCATTGACGGTCCGTCGGCAATGCACGATGCCTTCAGGCGGGACAAACGCGGTCAGGGCACGTTCTTACGTGTGTTGAAAGGCATTGAAATGATGTACAAAGGAGGAGTGCAATACAATACCCTTACTACCGTCAACAATGTGAACCAGGATCACGGCAGGGAAATTTATCATTTTTTGAAATCAATCGGCAGTTATCACATGCAATTTCTGCCCGTACTAGAATATGTAAAAAGCGTCATTGTACCCCCGGGCACCACCGGATCATCCCGGGCTCCCTGGTCTGTATCGGCTGAAAAATACGGGCAATTCTTGTGCGATATATTTGATGTGTGGGTCACCGGTGATGTAGGGGTTCGGTTCCTGCCTTTTTTTGAAGCCGTTCTTGCCAATTACCTGGGAATATCTCCCGGAATATGTGCCTGGTGTGAAACATGCGGCAACAATGTAGTCCTGGAATGGAAGGGGGATGTCTTCCTTTGTGATCATTTTGTATATCCGGAGTATAAGATCGGGAATATATCCGAAATGTCTTTTTCCCAAATGGCCGCTTCTGAAAAGCTGTTCCGGTTCGGGTTGGATAAAAGAAACCGGTTACCCCGTCAGTGTTTTCATTGTCCTTATTACAGGCTTTGCTACGGAGAATGTCCAAAACACCGATTCCTAACCACCTCTGACGGCCAACCGGGTCTGAACGCTTTGTGTGAAGGGTATAAGACATTTTTTACCCATACGGAACCTTGGTTTAAAAAGATGGCCGAAAGTATGGAAAAGAATGGTTTACAACAGTAACCGTTCTTCGGGAGAATAAAGAATTTTTTCCAAAAACGGCTGAAGAGCATCCCGGAAAATGTAAACCATAAGAATGACCATCAGGATAATAACGAATATGGTCAGTAGAACCCATGGCCATTTCCTGTTTTTTTTCGGTGGGGTGGGCTTAACGACGGGTTCTTGAACCGGGACATCAACGGTTTGAGCAGGCGGGTCCGAAAGTTCGCATATCACCCTGGACGGCATTGGCAGCGGACTTAATGAAAGAGGTACCAGTCCGAATCCGTTTGGATTTATCTGAACATTTTTGTCCATCACAAAAAAAACATCACCCTCCTTTGTCCTTCTGAGTTTTCCGAATCCTTCCAGGGTTACAGATCTTTCTTTGGACAATTTTTTGGAGATCTCTGACAACAATCCTTTCAGTTCGTCTTTGGAGTTGATTGCTTTTTCCAGCAGCCCGTCGTTCCATATCTCACTTTCTTTAAAAGATATACGTCTGCCGGGAGGCATCAGAACGTGCGAATCGTGTGTTAGTGTAGCCGGGGTTTCTTCAGCCATAAAGCTGCCCATATCGCCCAGCGATACCCTGTTATGTGTACTTAACAATTCTATGCAATGTAAGGCGAGAAGGGATGTATCCATATAATCAGCAAATTTATACTTTTTTTATAAAAGATTTTGCTGGTTCAGGAAAATCCGTTTATATTTGCACTCCCGTTTGGAAAAAAATTCCTCATTAGCTCAGTTGGTTAGAGCACCTGACTGTTAATCAGGGGGTCCAAGGTTCAAGTCCTTGATGAGGAGCTATAAAGCGGACAGTATTGATTGCTGTCCGCTTTTCGTTTGTGACTCTTAACGATTTGGATGCTCCATTGTTAAGCAGAAAAAGTTCACACATTTGTGGTCCACAAACTTGTGAACTTTAAGAGAATGATTATCTTTGCACATAGTAAATCAGAGTGATATGGATAAACCTTTCGTATACGGAGCGACAGTTTCTGGTGATAATTTCACCGACAGAGTCAAAGAGACAAAACATATCTCAATGAACTTCAATGCAGGAATGAACACCATCTTGATAGCTCAAAGAAGACAGGGAAAGACTTCACTTATCAATAAGGTCAAGGACTACGTTAATTCTTCTGAAATCTATGTTATATCTTTGGATATATACGATTGCAGAAGTGAATATGACTTTTATGAAAGATTCGCTTCATCAATCATTAAAGCAACGGCAGGAAAGATTGAGCAAGTTTCCAGAGTAGTAGCAGATTTTCTTGGCCGGGTAACGCCAAAGATCAGCATCAGTCCTGATTTGTCCAGTGACTTTTCGCTATCATTGGGCATTTCACCCAAAAGTATAAATCCGGAAGATGTATTGAATCTCCCCGAACGGATTGCTGATAAAAAAGGAATTCACATAGTAATATGCATAGACGAATTTCAACAAATAGGTGAATTTCCAGACTCTTTGACAGTACAGAAAAAAATGCGTTCTGCCTGGCAATTGCATAAGAATGTGTCATATTGTCTGTATGGCAGTAAAAAGCATTTAATGGAGAAGTTGTTCCAGAATAAAAGTATGCCGTTTTTCCAATTTGGAGATATGATTTTCTTAGAAAGAATTTCAACTGTTGACTGGGTGAACTATATATGTTCCAGATTTAAAGCGTTCGATAAATCTATATCAAAAGAATATGCCCGTTATATATGTGAAAAAGTTGAGAATTATTCATCATACGTACAACAATATGCCTGGAATGTAATGGTGGAAGCAGGAGATGTCGTTTCTGAAGAAGATTTAATTGAAGGATATAATGCATTAATAAAGCAAACATCAGCTCTGTTTCTGGCGCAGATCTCGAATCTGTCATCTTACCAAATGAATTTTTTAAGAGCAATTTCTGCCGGAATACATTCTGGTTTCAGTTCACAGGGAATACTTGAAGACTACAGGCTTGGCACGAAATCCAATATTGCAAGATTACAGATATCTTTGGTTGATAAAGAGCTGGTGGAGAAAATTGGCAAAGAATGCTTTTTTGCCGACCCGGTTTTGAAAGTCTGGTTCCAAAAAGAGTATTGCAGATATTGTTAAAAGGTGTAAAATTATTGTCGAAAAAATAAAATAGTCTAAATATCGTTATGATCGAGACTTGGAACCTTACCAAAAAATTTGGGACGCTTACCGCCGTGGACAATCTGAATTTGTCCATTGCACGCGGTGAGTTGTTTACTTTGCTGGGACTGAACGGGGCCGGTAAGACCACGACCATTAAAATACTTTCGTGTCTGATAAGGCCTTCCGGCGGGTTTGTAGGTATACCCCTGTCTGTGAAACTGGTCTACACATTCCTTTCATTTATTCCCTTCGTCCTTTTCTCCGGGTTTTTCGGAATATTTCCGGGAATAATATGCCGGGAAATGCAGGTAATGGCCGGGAGAAACATTAAAAAAAGACAGTGATCTTTTTTCGCAGAAAAATGAGATCAGACAACAAATAAATGTTCCAATAAGATCTTCAGCCCAATAAGTATCAGAATAATACCTCCCGTAAGTTCTGCTTTTGAACTTAACCGGGAACCGAACAGATGTCCCAGTTTAACACCCAGAAATGACATCACAAAAGTTACTGCGCCTATCAAAACTACTGCCGTTATGATATTGGTTTCCAAAAATCCCAGGGTGATCCCTGCCGCCAGGGCATCTATGCTTGTAGCCAAAGCCAGTATGAACATGGATCTTAACCCGAAAGAACAATCCTGTTGTTCTTTCTCTTTAAAGGATTCTACAACCATTCTGCCTCCTATGAACCCCAACAGAAGGAAGGCGATCCAGTGATCATAAGAAGCTATCAGGTGGTGAAACCGGACACCTGCCCAGTACCCTATCAAAGGCATAAGTGCCTGGAATACACCAAAGAAGAGACCTGCTTTCAGTGCATTTCCCCAATTCATACGGGATTGTGTCATTCCTTTACATACAGATACTGCGAAAGCATCCATGGCCAGCCCTATGGCCATAAAGATCAGGCTCAGTGTTTCCATTCTTGTGCTTTGATATGTTTTGCCCTGAAAATATCCTGCGGATAAAAAGAGATTATCCCTTTTACGAATTCAGGAAGGTTGTAAGATTGCATCAAATTCAGATCAGACCGGGGATCTTTCTGTGGAAGAGCAAACGGTTTGTTAAAAGTGCCCCTTTCGTTCATGTGTGCCAGGTTAAGGCGGGTGTATCGTCCATCATCCCTGCGTGAACTGAATACGACCCATTTGGAAGCAGAACTCCAGCTGTGGTAGCTTTCCGTATCCGGACTGTTCAGGGCCGCCGTCGGTTCCGTCTTGCCAGTAGAAAGATCCATCAGCCACAGATCGGCATCATCATGCCAAATGGTAAAATTCCCGTATGCAGACCCGGTAAACATCAGGGAACGGCCGTCGGGAGAAGGCCCTGGGAATGAAACCGACAGCCCTGCCGGATCGCTTAAAGGATACAATCTCTCCGCGGGAGGTGCCACTGTGTTGGTTCCCGGGTTGAGAGGAATACTGTACAGGGAGTAGCGGATATTGTCCAGGACAGAAACGTGAGCAATATTGCGAAACGGTGCTGCCGTATAATATAGCGTTTGCCCGTCTGCAGAGAAAGCAGGGAATGTCTCCAGGACCGTGGAGTCACATAAGACGGGATGTATGTGCACTGCCTGCTTTTTGAGTTCGTAAATCACAATGTCCGACCAGGTGTCAAATACATCTATGACTTTTTCGGGGACGTTTTGAAACGATTGCAGAATGTTATTTACCGAGTAGGCTATGTGGCTCCCTGAAGGATGCCAGTGGGGATAGACACATGCCGAGACGGTTCCCGGAATTATTGTATCAATATGCGTAAGTTCTCCCTCCGAGCGAACCAGGGTGCCCCTGCCCGGGCCGCGCAAATGGAACTGAAACCTCTGCTGATCTGCCGCGGCAAAAGAATGGCAATTGACGCAGGAATTGGTGATGAGCGTATTTTCGATAACCGCGGTTTCCCTGAAAGAAACCAGGCGGGATTGTTTACCGACAATGAGGGCTTTGACCGGGGATCCGTCTTTGGCCATAAAATTGAGCGGTGCAATGGTATGGGCGTATTGAGGGCCCAGGAACCCGGGCGAATTGTTGCCGCGCCTGATCTCCGAAAGCAAAAGGTTCAATTCTGTTTTTACGGAAGCATCTATGGTGACATCTTTGTAACGGGGTAAATTGTTGGGTTGCATTGTTTGCATCCAGGCAATCAGTTCCTGGTAATGACGCGGCACAGGAGCTACTGCGGGAAAGAGGTTGTGTAGGGCTTCCGAATTTTTATGAAGCATCAGGTATATAAAAAAAAATAATTCACCGCCATTTTATTGTCGGGATGTTCGGTGATCATCCGGGCAAGCATATTGTCCAGGTTAGTGAAGTCAGAGGAAAAGTTACCGGTCGGCTGGTATTTACGCAAGGACCCGTAAAAAGGATGTGCACTGACCAGCTGCAGGTTGTGGGTTAAGGGCATGATCATTCGGGCGGGTTTTTTGTAGAACAACGTCTTATCCAACAGTCTTAAGTATTTTTGAGCCACTGCCGTACGCCCTGCGATCAGATTCGTTTCCGCCATCTGTGCCAGCAGCAGGGCGTTTAACTGGCGGTCCGGGGCGGATTCCATGTATTCATGAGACAAGCGCTGTGCTTCATTGATAAATCCCAGGTTAAACAGGGTCTCGGCAGAAAACAGTAAGCCCTCCCCGGTGTTGAAAATGGAAAGTGTCTGGGGACTCTGGGGAAAGGCAAACATACAATCTCCGGCCTGACCGGTTGCAGCCAGTGCCAGGTTCAACCCGTTGATGGTTAAAACATCCGCGGGCATCTTTTTGCGGGCCCGGGATATCACCTCATTCCAATGCCCTTTGTGAATGGAAAAATAACACCGCAATATATCTTCCCGGCCGGTATCGTGGATTCGCCAAAGAGAAAAGTATCCTGCCAGAAAAATAAAAAAGGATATCAGTACTGCAGATCGCGTTTTCCTGGCAGGGGGAAGGAATTTCAGGCATAGAATTACCAGAGCAAAAACAGCAGTTCCGCCCATGGTGTACCACAATAAAGGCAATGATATAAACCCCCATAACGCCCTAAACCCGGTATTGCGTATGTGCTTGTAAGCCAGTACTGCCAGCAAAGCGGCAAGTAATGATACTAAACCGGTTATGGTATACTTAGTCAGGTCGGTTAACAGGCAGAGGTAGAAAAATGAAGGAATATATGATAGTCCGGAATGCTCCCGCGGTTTTTCAGATGCCACTTTTTGGACAAGGAACTGCAACGCCAGCAGCATGAAGGCTATGATCAGGGCACCCAGCCCGGGAAAATGAAAAAACTGAACTATAAAACGGCTTAGGTAATTGGCCGTACCGCCGGGTTGCATGCACGTATCGGCCGCATAATCCCAGGTGAAGAGAAATAATTGCGTTCCCTCTGTAAACAAGAGGTGAAACTTCCCGAAAAAAGTAAAATAAATCCAAACAGACAGGAGGAAAAAGAGCTGTTGTATACGGGAACTCATAAAATTCCTAACTTTGCTTTACCGGTAACAAATATAAATAATTTGAAGACGTTTATGAAGAAATATATTCTCACAGTTCTTGGCATGCTGTGTCTTTCGCCTGTTTGGGGACAGGGACAGGTAACCAAACCGCGAATTACAATCATTGCAACGGGTGGGACCATTGCCGGCATAGCCGCTCCTCCTGCCGAAAACGCGTATACTCCGGCTCAATTGACTGTGGAAACTTTGATCAGGCAGGTTCCCCAAATCAATAACAAAGCTTCTGTAAAGGGTATTCAGTTGTGTAACATTGCCAGTCAGTATATGACCCCGCGAATTTGGATCCGGCTGGCCCGGGTAGTGGATTCGTTGTTTAGCGGTGATCATTGTGACGGAATAGTAGTGACTCACGGAACCGACACCATGGAAGAAACTGCCTTCTTCCTGGACCTGGTCAATTCGCATGAAAATCCGGTGGTCTTTACAGGATCCATGAGACCGTCCAACAGTCCCGGAGCCGATGGTCCTGCAAATCTATACAACGCCGTTTGCCTGGCGGCAGATCGTGTAGCAGTTGGAAAAGGGGTGCTGGTGGTGATGAATGATCATATATTCTCAGCATCCGGGGTTACGAAAACCCATACAGTAAACCCACAGGCCTTTGAAAATCCGAATCGCGGGCCGATGGGTACCATCCGCGGGGGTATTGCTTCCCTTTACTATCCTTTGTGTGAAAAAAACGTAGTTGATGAAAGGTTTTCCATCAGGGAACTGGCCAATACAGATCTTCCCCGTGTTGACATCGTTTTGTCTTATGCCGGTGCAACTTCCCTGCTGTTTGATGCATTGGTTGAGAACGGAGCTGACGGTATTGTCATTGCCGGTGTCGGGCACGGGAATTACTCATATCAGATCGAAAACTCGGCAAAAAAGGCCGTTCAGAATGGGGTGGCTGTCGTACGGGCGACCAGGGTGCTGCAGGGCGGGGTTTCATCTGACACAGAGAATCCTTTTGAAGGACAGATAGTCAGCAGATCGCTTTCTCCCCAGAAAGCAAGAATTCTGCTGATGCTTGCCTTGACCGTATCCCACGAACCTGACACAATACAGCGAATGTTTGATCAATACCCCTGAATACTACTCGGCAATTAAACGCAGTTTTTGCGTGTCTATGCGGGTTTTCAGCCATTCCGACATCACCTGCAGTTGTTCCGCAGGCGGAATGGAATCGAATTTCACTACGGCAATGGTCAGCGTGTCTTTTGCCTGATTGTCCATGGTAACATTAATTGCCTGTGAAATTGACAATTCACGTGCCAGAGGGTAGAGTACGTTCAATTCGTCTATCAACTCACTACTCAGGGCTTCGAAATACCGGTACCGGTCCAGGTTGGTGCTGAGCGTATCTATGATCTCCTGTTGAGCGCGTATACGTTCTTCGCTTTTTTCATAAAAATCTTCCAGTACGGAAGAACGTATGGCATTAAGGTCCACCCTTTCGTTACCTCCCTGTACCACGGTCAGCCGGCTGTTTGCCAGTCTTTGAAAGCGGTTCATCTGGCTGCGTGCAACCGACAGGGCGTCCTCCGGCACCTCCCGGCCTATGAGCATAACATCTATCGTTTTGTTCTTATAGGATATGTTGCGGCTTATGATCTGGGTGTCGGGGAATACCAAAGCTTTATCAATATACTGATTGGCTTCATTTTCGTAAATTGAGGAACGGACAATGTCAAAGGTAAGTAACAATGCCGGGATCATGGTAATTATAACAATGGCAAGGATAGAACGCTTTACGGCTCTTTCCCGTTTTTTTTCACGAAATACCTTATGTTCGTATCCTCTGATCCGTGTTCCGACGAATGTCGCGGACACGATGAAAACTGTATTTATGAAATACAAATAAAAAGCACCCAGGAAAAAGCGCATACTTCCCGTTGCGATCCCGAATCCGGCCGTACAAAGAGGAGGCATCAGGGCTGTCGCTATCGCAACACCGGGAATGACATTACCTTTGTCTTTGGTTGACAGGGCAATAAATCCGGCCAGACCCCCCATCAGGGCAATGAATACATCGTAAATTGTCGGTGATGTTCTGGCAAGTAATTCTGACTGGGGTTGATCAAACGGAGATAAAACAAAAAACAGGGCAGCTGTCAAAATGCTGATCAAGGTAGCTACAGCGTAACTTCTAAGGGATTTTTTTAGCAATTCCAGGTCGTTAATACCCAGGGCCAGGCCCATCCCTATGAGTGGTCCCATCAGCGGGGAGATAAGCATGGCTCCAATGACAACTGCCGACGAGTTGATGTTCAGCCCAAGAGAAGCTATTAGTATGGCAAAGATCAGGATCCAGAGATTGGCGCCCTTAAATTCTACACCGCCCCGGATATTGGCGATGGTCTCCAGTTCGTTTTCTTTATCTCTTCTCAGGTAAAAATAATACCTGAGAAACCTGATAAAGGAAGGGTTGCGGCTTTCTTCGTTGTCCATATGATAATTATGAAAGAAAACTAACCTATAACGGCTCCGTTACCGATCCCTTCCAGGGGAGCGACCAGGCGCATGGCACCGTCCGGCTCTTTGGCCATCAGGATCATTCCTTGAGATTCTATACCCCTGATCTTCCTTGGTAACAGGTTGGCAAGTAAACAGATCTGCCGTCCCGTCATTTCTTCCGGCCGGTAATATTCTGCTATGCCGGATACGATCACTCGTTGGTCCAGTCCCGTATCAATGGTAAGCTTTAACAATTTGTCAGTCTTGGGCACCTTTTCTGCCTGCAGGACAGTTGCAACACGGATGTCCATTTTTGAAAAATCGTCTATTGTACATGAAGGCAATGCGGGAACAATTTCCTTTTTAACCGGTTTTTTCAATTTAGCCACCTGTGTTTCAACTTCCGCATCTTCAATTTTGCGGAATAACAACACGGGTTCGTTCAAAGTATGTCCGGCCGCCAGGAGGTCTCTTTCACCGAAAGAGGACCAGGGCAATTGCTCCGGAATGTTCAGGATCTTTCTGAGTTTATCTGTTGTAAAAGGAAGGAACGGTTCCAGGGCTATGGTCAGGCAGGCACAGATCTGTAATGATATGTTCAGGATCGTACCAACGCGTTCCATGTCGGTTTTGGCCACTTTCCAGGGTTCTGTATCGGCCAGGTACTTGTTTCCCAGCCGGGCCAGGTTCATGGCTTCCTTAAGTGAGTCTCGGAAACGGTAATGTTCCAAATGATCTTCCAACGCTTTTTTGATCCCCGGAATCATCTCCGTTATTTCTGAATCAAATGCAGTCATTCTGGCTTTTTGAGGTACGGCCCCATTGAAATATTTGTGCGTTAGTACAACGGCCCTGTTTACAAAATTACCCAGGATGGCCACCAGTTCATTGTTGTTCCTGGCCTGAAATTCTTTCCACGTGAAATCGTTGTCCTTTGTTTCAGGTGTGGTGGCACAAAGGGTATAACGCAGGACATCCTGCTGATCCGGGAATTCATCCAGGTATTCATGAAGCCAGACAGCCCAGTTACGTGAAGTGGAGATCTTCTCGCCTTCCAGGTTTAAAAATTCGTTGGCAGGAACGTTCTCGGGCAGGATATATCCTCCGTGGGCTTTGAGCATGGAAGGAAAAACAATGCAATGGAACACAATATTGTCTTTTCCTATGAAATGGACCATTTTGGTATCTTCGCTCTTCCACCATGTTTCCCAGGAGTCAGGATACAACTCTATGGTGTTGGATATGTAACCAATAGGAGCATCAAACCATACATACAGGACTTTTCCTTCGGCCCCTTCAACGGGCACCGGAACGCCCCAGTCCAGGTCACGGCTGACCGCCCTTGGTTGCAACCCGTTGTCAAGCCACGATTTGCATTGTCCGTAAACATTGGGCTTCCATTCTTTATGATTTTCCAGTATCCATTCCTTAAGCCAGGGTTCATATTGGTCCAGGGGCAAGTACCAGTGTTTGGTCTTTCGCTTTTCAGGAATGCTCCCGCTTATTGAGGAATGAGGGTTGATCAGTTCATCGGGAGACAAGGTGGATCCGCATTTCTCACACTGGTCGCCGTATGCCTCGGGATGTCCGCAGCGGGGACAGGTTCCCACTATATACCTGTCTGCCAGAAAGGCTTTGGCTTCCGGGTCGTAATATTGCTCCGTTTCTTTTTCTAAAAACTTTCCTTCGTCGTATAATTTTTTAAAAAACTCCGAAGCCGTTTTATGGTGAATTTTTGAAGTCGTACGGGAATAGACATCGAATGAGATCCCCAGTCGCAGGAACGATTCTTTGATTAGTGTATGGTATTTATCCACAATATCCTGCGGTGTAATTCCCAGCTGTCTTGCTTTTATGGTAATGGGAACCCCGTGTTCATCCGAACCGCCCACAAAGCAGACATTACGTCCGCGAAGACGCATGTACCTCGCATATATATCTGCCGGAACGTATACGCCGGCAAGGTGTCCAATGTGAATGGGGCCGTTGGCGTAAGGCAGGGCCGAAGTGATCAGGTAACGTTTGTATTCTTTCTGCATAACGGTGTATCGGTTTTATTTTTAAAGTCGGTTCAATTCTTTGGCAAAAGAATTTCTCACATCCATCATGACCATAAGGTCTTTCATGATCTTTTGAATTTTTTCTTCTTCTCCCAGCATTTGTGCCTGCTGTAGGTCACGTGTCAGTTGGGAACAGGTTCCGGAAACGATGTTCAGTTTGTAAACCAGCACTGATTTAGTCACATGCTCTTTCAGCAGTGATTCTTCCAGGGGGAGGCTGTCCCTGAGAACTTTCAGGTTAATGGGATGGGGATTGTTCAACAGGTCCAGTATGTGTTGGGATATGTCAGGGTCCGAATGATTTATAAAATGTTTTCTGCGGGACATGTCGTCACCGCTGAGACCTTTGTATTCTTTGTATATCCGGGCATAAAAGGGATCCTGGAACTCGAGTTCATCCTCTGCCAATGCATTTTCAATATAATCAGACACGGAAACGTCATCCATGGAGGTCTGTCCGAATTTTATCAGGTAATACAGGATATCCTTTTCACACCGGCTCAGATCGTCCTTTCCGGGGGCAACAGGTTGCGCCTGCGATTCTTCTTCCGGAACCTGGACCGGCCTGATACCGGGCCTGGCGGAATAGCCTTCCTGTTCTTTTCTTTTTTTACGGATCCGGGTAACTTCACGTGTCAGTATCACTTCTTCAATATCCAGGTGACGGCTGCATTCTTCAATATAGACCGTTCTGGTGATCGCGTCGGGCACAACGGCAATACTTGCGATGACCTCCCGGATCAGGGACGACCTTTTTAGGGGGTCTTTCATTTCCCCTGCCAGCAGCGCGATCTTGAAATGGATAAAGTCTGTCTCGTTAGTTTCAAGGAAATCAATCGTTTCACGGGCGTTGTGAGAACGGGCATATGAATCCGGATCTTCCCCTTCCGGGAATCTTACCACTTTGACTTGTAATCCTTCTTCCAGCAGCATATCTATGCCTCTCAGGGATGCCTTGATCCCGGCATCGTCTCCGTCGTAAAGAACAGTTACCTGCTGGGTAAACCTTTTTATAAGACGTATCTGTTCTACTGTAAGGGAAGTCCCTGAAGAGGCCACTACATTCCGGATCCCTGCCTGGAAGAGTGAGATGACGTCTGTATATCCTTCTACCAAATAGCATTTTTGCAATTTGGATATGTGTTGCTTGGCAAAATAGATACCGTACATCGACCGGCTTTTGTTATATATCTCACTTTCGGGAGAATTCAGATACTTAGCTGTCTGTTTGTCGTTTCTCAGGGTCCTTCCGCCAAAACCTATGATCCGGCCGCTAAGGGAATGAATGGGAAACATGACCCGATCCTGGAAACGATCATGCAATACTTCCGGTTTATTGTCCTGTGCAGGATAGTGTATGGACAGCCCGGTGGCTGTGAGCAGATCCTGTTTATATCCCGCCTCCAGAGCAGCCCGGGTGAACACATTTTTCCCCGGAGGAGCAAAACCCAGTTGAAACTGATGGATAACGGCTTCTGTTAAACCCCGTTCCTGAAGGTAACTCAATCCTACGTCACGTCCGGTGGGTTCTTTCCACAGGTATTGGGAATAAAATTCCTGGGCGTATCCGTTAACAACCATCATGCTGTCTCGTCTTAGCCGGGTTTCCGCCTCGCCGGGAGTTTCTTCCCTATCATGTATGGGAATGTTGAATTTATTACCCAGGAATTTCAATGCCTCCACGTAGGAAAGCTGTTCGTGTTCCATAATAAAACGGACAACGTTCCCCGCTTTTCCACATCCAAAACATTTGAATATTCCCTTGGACGGCGAAACAGTGAATGAGGGTGTTTTTTCATTGTGAAAAGGACAACAGGCAACGTAATTGGCCCCACGCCGTTTCAAATTGACGTATTCTCCTATTACTGTCTCTATAGGAGCCACTTCCAATATACGTTCTATGGTGGCCTGATCTATCATCAGAATGCTTTGAATCCTACTGCTTCACGAACCAGTGTCATAGTAGCCTGTGCTGATGCCCTTGCTTCTGCAGTCCCTTTTTCTATGACACACTTCAAATAAGCGTCGTCGTGATATATTTCTTCAATTTTTTCCTTTATGGGTAAAGTGTGTTTGCAGATATCGGCGGCAAGCTGTTTTTTCAGGTCTCCGTAACGGATCGTGCAGTTGTTGTATTGATCTTTGAAATATGCTACCGTCTGAGGTTCCGATACTACTGAAAGAATGGTGAACAGGTTGGCGATTTCCTGGCTCATGGGACTTCCGGGAGTTGTGGGACCGTTGTCGGTTACTGCCCGCATTACTTTTTTTGTGATTGTCTTTTGATCGTCAACCAGGTATATGCCGTTGCCTTCGCTTTTTCCCATTTTTCCCGATCCGTCCAACCCAGGGATCTTGACAAGGTTCCCTCCGAAGTTGTAGGCTTCCGGTTCCGGAAAGACGTTTGTATCGTATACTTTGTTGAATCTTCGTGCCAGCAGGCGGGTGATCTCCAGATGCTGTTCCTGGTCTTTCCCCACGGGGACCCAGTCGGCCCGGTGAATGAGTATATCGGCCGCCATCAGGACCGGGTAAGTTAACAGGCCTGCGTTAACATTCCGGGGGTTTTGCCTGACTTTGTCTTTAAACGATGCCGTACGCTCTAGTTCTCCTTTGTAGGTTAACATGTTTAACAGCACAAACAATTCACTGACCTCGGGAACACTGCTTTGCACGAACAAAGTGGATTTTTCCGGATCCAGACCGGAAGCCAGGTACTCGGAAAGGATGATTCGGACATTGGAATGAAAATCATCCGGTTTGGGATGCGTGGTCAGGGAATGCAGATCGGCAATAAAAAAGTAACATTTGGCCTGGTGCTGCAATTGGGTGAAATTCCGGAGTGCTCCAAAATAATTACCCAGGTGCAGATGGCCGGTGGAACGTATGCCGCTCAGAACTGTTTTCATAAGGATGGGAGGTTCAAAATTCAGCTCACAAAGTTAGTCTTTTTTAGGTAAATGTTATCTTTGTATATCTATACTTGAGACATGATTACAATATCAAAAGGTCGTTTGAAGGGAAAGGTCTCCTTGCCTCCGTCTAAAAGCATGAGTATAAGGGCGTTAGCCGCCATTTTCCTAGCCGGGCGGGAAACTTCCCTGAAAGGAGCCTGGCCAAAAGACGGGACTCAGGTTTGTGAAGACGTTCAGGCTGCATACCGGGTGGTACGCTCTGTGGGACCTCAGTTTGCAAAAGAAGATATCTGGCCGCATGCCGCTCCTCCCGGCAGGGACCATACCCGAAGGCAGCTGGATTGCGGGGAATCGGCCCTGGCTTTGAGAATGTTTGCTCCCATTCTGGCCTTGTCCTCTTACATCTATTGTTTACGGGGCCGAACCACACTTATAACAAGACCCATAGATTTTGTGATAGAAGGGTTGCGGGAACTCGGATGCTGGTGTGAAAGCCTGAACACCTTGCCCACCTTGTCTATCATGGAGAATTTAAAAGAAACGGGGCGGTGGGAGACACGGGATCAGTCACTCAGCCTATCCCGTCCCATATTATTGGTTCAAGGTCCTTTACGCGGAGGAAAATACAAAATCAACGCAGGGGGAAGTTCCCAGTTTTTGAGCGGGTTACTGATGGCTCTGCCCCTGGCTGAAAAAGATTCCATCCTGGAAGTGGAGCACCTGGCCAGTCAACCTTATATTGACCTGACACTGGATGTTATGGAGTCCTTCGGAGTTCGGGCTACTCACGACAATTACAAAGTATTCCATATACCCGGCCGACAAACCTACCGGGCCAAAAAGATTGCCATAGAAGGAGACTGGAGCGGAGGGGCTAACTTTATTGTAGGTGCGATACTGTTTGGAGATCTGAGGATCAGTCCCCTGTGGAAAAACAGTTTACAAGCCGATAAGGCCATCCTGGAAGCCATAGGGAAAGCCGGCGGATCGTGGGCATGGGGAGCAGGCAGTCAATTGAAAGTCTATAAAACAGATAATTTGCATGGATTTGAATTTGATGCCAGTAAATGCCCCGACCTGTTTCCCCCGTTGGTGGCACTGGCCGTACATTGCAGCGGAACCACGAGCCTTCACGGAATTGACCGGCTGTTCCACAAGGAATCAAACCGTGCGCTGGCCTTACTGGAAGAATATTCAAAGGTAGGGGCCAATATCAAGCTGGAAGGCAACAATATGATCATACAAGGAGGGGTCTTGCCCGGGGGAGCTTCCATTTCTGCCCGGGGAGACAACCGCATAGCCATGTCGCTGGCAATTGCTGCCCTTGGTGCTGAAAAGCCCATTGAAATAGAGGGCAAGCACACAGTTTCAAAATCATTCCCCGATTTCTGGGTGGAATTGGAAAAAGTAACAAAACCTGTAGAATGAATGTTTTCGGTAAAAATTACAGAGTCGCTGTATTTGGTGAATCTCACGGACCCGAGGTAGGCGTGCTCATTGACGGAGTTCCCCCCGGGATCCTGTTGTCAGAGGCAGATTTCATGGAAGACATTGCCCGACGGAAAAGTGGGGCCACCGGAACTACAAAGCGCAGGGAACCCGACGAACCCGTCATAAAAAGCGGGGTGTACAGGAATTATACATCAGGAAGTCCTTTATGCATAGTGTTTATGAACCGGGACGCCCGTCCTCAGGAATACCTGCCTTACGACGAGATAGATTCTGCCGGAAAAATGCCATTCAGGCCCGGAACTGCCGATTATACCGGGGACGTTAAATATAAAGGATTTCAGGATCCGCGCGGGGGCGGACATTTTTCAGGTCGCCTGACATTGCCCCTGGTGGCAGCGGGCGTAGTGGCCAAAAAGATCCTGGCACGCAAATACAATTCCCTTATCATTAAAGCATATCTTTCACAGGTTGGTGGAATTCCCGTGATCAAGGACCGTCCTTTACCTGAAAAAGTAAATGCTATACTCAGGCAATCGGTTGATAAAGGAGACTCACTGGGTGCAGTCATTTCCTGCGAGGTAAACGGCCTTCCTGCAGGATTGGGCAATCCTTTTTTTGATTCCCTGGAATCATTGCTATCCCATGCCGTTTTTGCCATACCGGGAATTAAAGGCATAACATTCGGCCTGGGCTTTGACGAAACATTGCTCACAGGATCCCAGAATCCGCATATTGGAGGAATTGCCGGAGGCATCTCCAACGGGGATCAGGTATCTTTCCAGATAGCAGTAAAACCTACTCCCACCGTGGGTAGCCGCGGTCGTCATGACGCCTGTTTTGCTTTAAGGGTACCGGTTGTGGCAGAAGCTGTTACGGCCATAGTACTGGCCGATCTGTCCATGACACCAGCCTGATTAGAAACCTTGTTTTTGTTCCCGGAGTGCTTTCCGTACTTTTTCTTCTATCTCTTCCTTCAACTCGGGATTGTCTTTGAGCATTTGCCTAACCGCATCGCGTCCCTGTCCTATCTTGGTATCGCCGTAACTGAACCAGGATCCGCTTTTCTTAATGATGTTCAGTTCAACTCCCAGGTCAATAATCTCTCCGGTCAGAGATATGCCTTCCCCGAACATGATGTCAAACTCGGCTTTTTTAAACGGCGGAGCCATCTTGTTTTTGACCACTTTTACGCGCACGTGATTTCCGGTAGCATCTTCCCCGTCTTTAAGCTGGGTGGTACGACGTACATCAATCCGTATGGTAGCGTAAAATTTGAGTGCGTTTCCTCCTGTAGTCGTTTCCGGATTTCCGAACATAATGCCGATCTTTTCCCTTAACTGGTTGATAAATACACAGGTAGTGTTAGTCCGGCTAATGTTTGCCGTTAATTTCCTCAGGGCCTGCGACATGAGTCTTGCCTGGAGTCCCATTTTGGAGTCTCCCATTTCGCCTTCTATCTCCGCCTTGGGAGTCAATGCCGCAACGGAGTCTATGACTACAATATCAATAGCTCCGGAGCGGATCAAATGATCTGCAACCTCAAGCGCCTGTTCTCCGTTGTCGGGTTGTGATATGAGCAGGGTGTCCACATTTACGCCCAATTGCTGTGCGTAATTGCGGTCAAAGGCATGCTCGGCATCAATAATGGCCGCTATCCCACCCAGTTTCTGGGCCTCGGCAATTGCGTGGATGGCTAAAGTGGTCTTCCCGCTTGACTCGGGTCCGTATATTTCCACAACGCGACCCCTGGGATAACCGCCTATTCCCAGTGCATAATCCAGACCGATAGATCCCGACGGGATCACCGATACATCCCACTTGGGCTGATCGCCCAGTTTCATAATAGTTCCTTTCCCGAAATCCTTTTCGATCTTATCCAGGGTTGCCTGGAGAGCTTTGAATTTTTCCGGGTTGACGGCTGCTCCTCCTTTTACTTCTTCTGCACTTACTTTTGCCATGATATTTTGATTAATGATTAGACAACAAATATACAAATTCACAGACAAAATACCCTATCTTTGAAACATGAAAGAATGGTTGTTGGGAAAAAATCCCGATCAGTTACGGGAAGTTACGGATTCCTACGGATTGCCTTCTTTTTCGGCCGGACAAATTGCCCGGTGGATCTACCACAACAAGGTCAGGGACATAGGGGAAATGACCAACCTGCCCAAAGAGGCCAGGGAAAAGATCTCTGAAAAATACCAGGTAGGAGGATGGCTCCCGGCAGATGTACAGGAATCTGCTGACGGTACAAAAAAATACCTGTTTCCCACGGCAGCCGGTTCCCATACCGGAATTGAAGCCGTGATGATCCCCGATGAAGACAGGACTACATTGTGTTTGTCTTCACAGGTGGGATGCCGCCTGGGCTGTGCTTTCTGCATGACGGCCCGGATGGGGTTCCAGGGACAACTCAGTGCCGGGGAGATAGTAAGTCAGTACCTGAATGTCCAGGAAACCGGACTACTGACCAATGTGGTGTATATGGGCATGGGAGAGCCCCTGGACAACTGGAAAGAGGTATTACGTTCCCTGGAGATCTTTACCTCTTCCTGGGGGTTTGCATGGAGTCCGCGGCGCATAACAGTCTCAACATCGGGTATCCTGCCCGTACTGGATGCGTTCATGGAAAAAACACAGGCGCACCTGGCCGTGAGTCTGCACAATCCATTTGATGCAGAACGCAGGCAGCTTATGCCGGTACAAAAGGCTTATCCGGTCAGTAAAATAATCCGGAAACTGAGAGAGTATGATTTCAGCGGGCAACGCAGGCTGAGTTTTGAATACATTCTTTTTGACGGATGGAACGATACCCAAAGGCATGCAGCTGCCTTGCTGCAATTGTTGCGGGGAATGGATTGCCGGGTGAACCTGATACGTTTTCACCCAATTCCCGGCTTTTCCTTGAAGCCATCAAAAGAAGCGGCCGTCAATGTGTTTCTGACACGATTGAACAAAGCCGGCCTGGTTACTACAGTGAGGGCTTCCCGGGGACGGGATATCCTGGCGGCGTGCGGCATGTTGAGCGTAAAGAAAAAAGATGAGTGATGAAACGGGAAGAATTCAACAAGTATCTGGGAAGGATGCAGGCTTTGTGCAGCCGGAGCGAGAAATGCAGGGCAGATATCCAAAAAAAACTGCAACAGAAGGACATAACTTACAAAGATATTAATAATATTTTGCAGGCTTTGGAGAAAGAAGGATTCATTGACGAAGTGCGTTATACCAAGGCATATGTGCATGATAAAAGTCGGATGCAGGGGTGGGGACCGAGGAAGATCTCGGGTATGCTTAAGATGAAAGGGATCCGGCAAGAAATCATTGAAAGTGCTCTGATTCAGCTAGATGAGGAGTTGCTTATGACCAGGTTAAAGGATGCAATCAACAAGAAAGACAAAACCATAAAGGAAACGGATCCGGTTAAGCGGCGTGCCAGACTGGTCCGGTTCGGTATAAGTAAGGGTTATAATTTCTGGCAGGTACTAAGGGTTTTGGAAATATTAAAAAGATGAAAACTAATCAAATATTTTTTGCATAATTGAAATTCTTGTTATATTTGTGCTTTAGAAATTAAGCCATTTAATTACTAAACTAAAATAATATTGTTATGACAATTTTAGACATCACATTGCAGCCGATCTACAATCTTTTAGGCGAGATCTGGAATTTACTGTTTGGAAGTGCCGGAGCATGGGCAGATGACCTCTTTGTTGTTCTGAACCATATTTGGGACATTTTCCAGGGAATCTTTACATTTGTAATAACAGGCGGAGCAGCTTAAATTTTTCGCTAACAATTACTGATCAGTACCTTAATAACAAGGCTGTCTCGTACGAAGGCAGCTTTTTTTGCTTATGGGGAACTGTAAAGCAGGGGACATCGTCTTTACTTTAAATAAAAGCACGCGAAGATCATTGGGAATTACAGTCAGGAAGGACGGGTCGGTTCACGTGAGGGCTCCTTTCTGGCTTAGTTCCAGCGAAGTGATACGCATGGTATCCTCAAAAGCTGCATGGATACAAGCCAGACAAAAAGCCCTTGAAAAAGAACCCGTGCTGCCATCCGGTAAAACTGAACTTAACCGGCTCAGGAAAGAAGCTATGTTAAAGTTTCTGGATATTGCCGCTCCATGGGTGGAACAGTTCAAAAAGAAGTACGGTGTCGAACCTAAAAAATGGACAGTCCGAACTATGAACACACGTTGGGGAAGCTGTTCTTCGGCTACGGGAAGGATTACACTCAACACCAAATTGTATTATAAACCCGATGAATGCGTGGAATATGTAATCGTCCACGAGTTGTGCCATCTGATCCATCCGGATCACGGAAAAGGCTTTTATGCCCTGCTGGAAAAAGAACTACCGGAGTGGAAGCGTAGGAGAAAGCAATTAAAAGCTTAAATTTACAGTATTATGATATATTCCGCAGATAATTATAAAAACCTGTTGCAACGCGGGCAACGGTTGAGGAGGTTTCTTTGAGGTAGAAACCCGTGAAAAAGAATGGCAGTCCCTGACCGAACGTTCTCAACAGCCCGATTTCTGGAACAATCCCAAAGAGGCGGAGGCGATCCTGAAAAAGCAGTCCGCCCTGAAAACCTCTCTGGATGCTTATTACCGCATCCGCGAAGGCCTGGAAGATCTGCAGGTGCTTGCCGAGTTGGAGGCATCGCAGGAGGAGCTGGACCGCCAGACAGACAAAGTGCTGGACTGGATCGAGCAGGAAGAGCTCAAAAGCATGCTTAGCTGCGAAGGAGATGACCTGGGGGCTTTGCTGAAGATCAATTCAGGTGCAGGAGGAACCGAAAGCAACGACTGGTCCGCCATGCTTATGCGAATGTATATCCGCTGGGGCGAAAGGAACGGGTACAAAGTCAGGGTGCACGACATCCTGGAAGGCGAGGAGGCGGGGATCAAATCCTGTACCCTGGAGTTCGAAGGAAAATATGCCTACGGGTATTTAAAAGCCGAGAACGGGGTTCACCGCCTTGTGCGCATTTCGCCTTTCAATGCGCAAGGTAAACGCCAGACAACCTTTTCGTCTGTGTTCGTTTATCCTGCTGTGGATGATTCCATAGAGATAGAGATCAATCCTGCAGACCTGGAATGGGATACTTACCGCTCCAGCGGGGCAGGCGGCCAAAATGTAAATAAGGTAGAAACCGGTGTACGTGTACGACACCTGCCTACCGGGATCGTTGTAGAAAACACGGAAACAAGAAGTCAGTTTGATAACCGGCAGAACGCCCTTCGTATTCTGAAGTCCCATTTGTATGAAATAGAACTTGAAAAACGAAGGGAAAAGGAATCGCAACTGGAAGGACAGAAGAAAAAGATCGAATGGGGATCCCAGATTCGTTCCTATACGCTTCATCCTTATAAAATGGTTAAAGACCACAGGACAGGTTATGAAATGACAGACACCCAGGCCGTTTTGGATGGTGACCTGAACAGGTTCATTCACACCTATCTTCTGGGAGGTTCATCAAATGGCACTTAAGGTATACAAAGCTTCTGCCGGAACAGGGAAAACGTACCGTCTGACGTTGATGTACCTTTCCCTTGTGCTGGGTAATGCTGCGCGTTTTGACCCAAATGCTTTTGCCGGAATATTAGCCGTAACCTTTACCAATAAAGCCACCGAAGAAATGAAAGCCAGGATCCTGGATACGCTGGAATCACTGGCCAAAGGGAAAGCTTCACGTTTTGCTGATGATCTTAGCCGGGAAACGGGGCTGTCTTTTGACACACTGGTTAGACGTGCCGGGCTGGTTCACCAAAATCTGCTGCACCGGTATTCCGGTTTTTCCGTATCCACACTGGATGCCTTCTTTCAGAAAGTCCTCCGTTCTTTTATTTTGGAGGCCGGGCTTAGCACGGGTTATTCCGTAGATACCGACACGGATTTTTTGCTGAAGAATACAGCTGGACAGATCGTGATGAAAATTCCCGAAGATGCTTCTTTAAGATCCTGGTTTGGGGAGTTGATCCGGGATAAGGTTTCCAGGGCAGACAGGTGGGATGTCGTGGATCTTTTGAAACAGGTCGGTAAACAGGCTACACGCGAATCCTTCAGGGCAATGGGAGAAGCTTTTTCCAACAAGATCTCTGACAGGGAATTTCTGAAAGAATTCATGAAGCAAAATAATGCAATCATAGATTCTTACCAGCAAACCATGAAGCGTTTTGGGAAGAAAGCCCTTAAAATAATTGATGATCAGGGTTTTGTCACGTGGGATTTTCCCCATAAAAGGGGTTCGTTTGCCCGCTATTTTGAAAAGATCTCCGCATCACATCCTTCAACCGACGCATTTATTCCGGGGGTACGCGTTCTGGAAGCAATGGATGGTAATGAATCAGTATGGTACAATACTAAATCCCCTGAAGGGCTTCAAAAGTTGCAAGCCTTACTCATGCCGGTATTGCAGGAAATTTCAGAACATCATTCCGCATACTTTAAAATTTACGTTACAGCACTTTGTGTCAGGGATCAATTGCCTCAAATGGGATTACTAGCCGATGTGATCACTACTATGCGCCGGATACAGGAAGAAAACAACACCCTGGATATAGGGGATTCCACATACATTCTCAACAAGCTGGTAGGAGACGGGAATACGCCCTTTATTTATGAACGAATAGGTGCAAGTTACGTATCTTTTTTACTGGATGAATTCCAGGATACTTCATACCTGCAATGGCAGAACATGTATCCCCTTTTAATCAACGGGCTGGCTCAGGGAGCCGATTCCCTTGTTGTAGGAGACGTAAAACAATCCATATACAGATGGCGTAACAGCGACTGGCGAATACTGGGTGAACAGATAACGGCAGACACCCTGCTTCAAAAACACGGTGTGGATCTGTATACATTGAAGACCAACTGGAGGAGCAAAAAAGAGATTGTAACATTTGTGAACGATCTCATAGAAAATGTGAAGAATTCACTCAATAGTATCATTGCCGCTAAGATCGACGACAGTGACGGATTGAACGGGGAAGAAAAGCATTATCTGGAAAACCTGCTGAACAATTCGTATGCTGACTTCAGGGAAACGGTGCCCGATATGGATAACAGGGAATCTTGCGGTTATGTTCAGATAAATACATTCAATGCAGAGGAAAGCAGCCGGGCAGAAGACAAAGCACTTAAGGCCTTAAAAGATGAGTTAATCGCTTTAATAGCAAGAGGATATGCTCCTTCTGACATACTCATACTGGTTAGGTCAAAAGAAAATGCCCGTACCATAACGCATTATTTGCTGCAAAACGAAATGGAACACCCGGATGAAGCTGCAATGATGCCCCGGGTTATCTCCGAAGATGCTCTATACCTGTCTTCTTCTCCCCACGTGATCCTTGCCGTGGCCGTTTTAAAGTTAAGTCACTATCCACAGGATACCTGTAATGCGCAAACGGTTCTCAGACTGTCTGAAGACTATGGGAAAAAGGATATTTCAGAGGACAGTGATTTTCTGGAACGTCTGCGTTTTATGCCCCTGGCCGACGCCATGGAAGCCATTATTCAAAAAATGGAATGGACAAAATGCAGGGAAGCAATTCCTTATTTACAGGAATTGCACGATGCGTTGCTCCGGTTCTCCGGAAGGGACAGCGGAGGCGTTTATGCCTTTCTCAAATGGTGGGATGCCAGGGGCAAGGAAACAATGCTCACTGCAGATCCGCCAACAAATACGGTCCGTTTACTGACTATACATAAGGCCAAAGGCCTTGAATCCCCTGTGGTGATCATTCCGTTTTGCGACTGGCCTCTGGATTCCAGGGCAGGAACATCCGTGTTGTGGACAAAAACTTCCGTGGAACCGTTCAACCTTTTGGAACAATTGCCCGTTGTTTATGACAACCGGCTGATGCATACCTATTTTGCGCCGGATTATTACCTCGAATATTCACAAAGGATCCTGGATGCGCTGAATTTATTATATGTTGCGGTGACCAGGCCAAGGGACGAATTATATATTTTCCTGCCTTTTTCTGAAAAAAAATCACAAGACAATATTGCCAATCCTGTTCGTGAGGCACTTCCCTTCCAGACACACACCAATGATGAAATTCTGCGCTTCGGCGAACAGGCTCCCTTTATCCATAACCAAGGAAAGCCTTCCGGGGCTTACCGGTTGGAAGAATACCCTTCAGCCGCTTTTAGCGATAAATTAAAACTGGTATACCGTGAAGACGCTTTTGAATATTCACCTTCAGATTCAATGCGCCAGTGGGGACTGGCACTTCATAAAGCAATGTCCCGTATAGAAACCATTGACCAGGTCGGACAGATCTTACATGTGTTGGTGCAGGAAGGGGAACTGGCAGGTAACAGGGAAACAGCGGAACAGTTTACCCGTGCCATAGAAAAAACATTGTCAGATCCTGAAATATCAGGATGGTTTGACGGATCATGGAAAGTAAGGAACGAGGCCTCTGTCCTGGGTCCTTTTGGTAAACTCCGACCGGACAGGGTCATGGAAAAAGAAGGCCGGACAGTGATCCTGGATTACAAATTCGGACAGCCCGATCCCGCACATGAACGACAGATGAAAAAATACGTGGAAGTTTTACAACGCATGGGTTATACTTCCGTTGAAGGGCACGTACTTTATATAGATCGTTAAAGGACCATTCCGGCAAGAGCTCCGGTGTGTCTGCCGTCTTGAAGGGTATGTTCCCCGTTTACCCATATATGATGGATGCCTTCAGGGAACCGGTGCGGATCTTCAAACGTGGCTTTATCAATAATTGTAGCCTGGTTGAATACCACGATATCTGCCCGGTATCCGGGAACCAGAAGTCCGCGGTCTTTCAATCCCAGCCTGGAAGCCGGTAAAGACGATACCTTTTTTATGGCTTGAGAAAAATCCATAAGCTTTCCGTCGCGGCAATATTTTCCCAAAAAACGGGGAAATGTACCGTAGGACCGCGGATGTGGAATGGTCAGGGACAACGGGCCCCGGGGAGAGTAAACACTGCCATCGGAGGCCGGCATGGCTAGAGGATGTGAGAGAAACATCTTTACATTGTCTTCACTCATGGCAAAGGCAACAATATCAGGAGCAAGTCTTTCTTCTATCAGCAGATCACGGATAAATTCCCATTCGGATTTGCCTGTGATCCGGGCGCATTCCTCCAGGTTTTTACCCATGTAAGCTTCTTTATTCTGGATTAAGGTACAAGAGGAAATGACTACGTTTTGTGCTCCTCCCAAACGGGCAAAGCGCGATTCGGCATATTTACCGAACTCTGTTGCCATAGCTTTGTCCTTTAATCGTAAGATAATATCATCTGTCGATCCCTGTCTGCCGTCTAACGGAATAAAGGTTGTCAAACCGGTGGAGAAAGCAATATAGGGATAACGGTCAAAAGCGACATCCAGTCCGTCGCGCCTGGCTTTTTCAATGAGCTCAAGCATGGCAGGACCCTTGTGCCAGTTGTTGGGGTTTTGGGCTTTCAAGTGTGATATTTGCAGCCGCACTCCTGCTTCAAACGACATGCCTATTGTCTCAGCAATCGCTTCTTCCACAAAGTCGTCTTCATTGCGCATATGTATGGCAAACAACCCATCGTGTCTGGCCACGACTTTTAAAAGTTCCACAAGTTCTTCCCTGGAAGCGTAAGCCCCCGGCGCATATTCCAGCCCGCACGAAAGACCTCGGCTTCCCTGTTCAAGCTGAATATCCAGCAATTGTTTCATTGCTTCTACCTGGGAAGGTGTAGCCGGTGCATTCCATTCCCCTATGACTGCCGATCGTATGGATCCCTGACCGGTAAAAGAACAATAATTGATACCGATCTTGTTTTTTTGTAAAGTATCAAAAAACGAAGAAGCACTGTCATAAGGGCCGTCAGGAAACGGTGATCCTCCGCAATTGCCCCCTGCATCTGTTGTAATTCCCTGGTAGATTCGGCTATCCCCCTGGGGGCATTGAAGCAGTTTTGTGTCAGTATGTGTATGTATGTCTATGAAACCTGGACAGACGACCATCCCTTTGGCATCAATCACACGATCGGCATAACTTCCCAGACGTCCCATTGCTGCAATTTTACCGTCCTTAATACCCACATCTCCACGAAAGGGGGCGGATCCGTCTCCTGTATAAACAAGGCCGTTGGAAATGATTGTCTGAAAAGGTTGTGAAACACGCGTATGGGCAGATAATGTGTTCAGGCTGCCGGCCGAAGCCACCAATCCGGTTCCAAGCAGCGCACTTTGTTTTAAAAACGTTCTACGGGAAATATTGGAGTTCATGACGGGGTGTTATGTTAGAAGTTGCGTATTTTTTTATCTGTTCTTCCTGATAATAATATAAGATCGCCTGAATATTACTTTGCGATTCAATAAACTGAATACTTCTTTCCAGTCCCATAGAGTAAAAAGCCATGCTGTATGTAGCTGCTTCAAGGCAATTTGAAGCGATTACCATGGTGCTGATAAGAGGATCTTCAAGAGGATACCCGGTACGCGAATTGAACAGTGTATTTACGATTTTCCCTTCCCGTGTTTTGAAATTTTTCAGACTGCCCGATATGGCCATGGCCTTGTCCAAGAGATAGATCACGTCGGTCGAAACATCATCAATAATAATGCGCCACGGGGTACCTGAAGGATTCAGTCCTTTGCAAGACACTACTTTGCCGACTTCTATTATATAGTTGGAGATGTCCTGATTGTCCAGCATAGTGGCAAGCAGGTCAACGGCATAACCGATCCCTATAGTGTTAAGATTTAATTGTATCCTGGGATCTTCCTTGATAACCTTCCCCTCATCAAGGTGAACTTTCCATAATCCTGTATATTCAAGAACCCGGGCAATGTCATGCGCTGTAACGTTTTGATGATTGCTCATGTTGTACCCCCATAGATCCTGCAATGGTTTGGTGGTGGTATTCAGATAAGCTCCTGTTCTTTCGGCAACCTCCTTTGCTTTTGTCAAAACGGTCCTAAAAACGGAATCAGTCGTAAAATCCTTGTTGCTGTTGACATTGTTGATAACAGAAGATTTGTGATACAGAGAAAGCGATCTGTCGATCATCTGTGCCTGGCGACGTGCCGCTCTTCTTACGTCAGACTCAAAAGACCAGGGAGCATATGAGGGAACCTGGTAAACAATTTTGTAGGAATACCCCATTACTACTCCGTTTACCGTTTTAAATTTGCCGGCGGGCGAACAACCGTTCAAAGCCAATATAAAGCCGGGGAGAAAAAGTGTAATCAATAATATTTGTTTCATAAGCCGGTTTGGATATTATTGGTGGTGAAAGTTTTAAAAACCCCGTGATCATCATATATGAGAAAAGCCCCCAATGTGGGATTCTTTTCCAGAAAAGATTTACTGGATTCAAGTCCCATAACCATAAATGCAGTAGCGTAAGCATCGGAGCTCATGCAGTCATCTGCAATGACTGTTGCACTTAACAGATGGTGCGTAACGGGAGTCCCTGTCCGGGGATCAATAATATGTGCGTATTTCTTTCCGTTCTCAATATAATAATTCCTGTAATTGCCGGAAGTGGCCAATGCCTGATCGGTTAATTTGATAACTACTTCAATACTTTGGCCGGGATAAATATTACCGTCTCTTGGACTGTCTATCCCAATTCTCCAGGGTTTCCGGTCGGGATTTAATCCTTTGCAAACTATTTCACCCCCGATCTCTACCAGCAAGTCCGTGATTCCTAGTGCGGTCAGTTCCAAGGCTATCAGGTCACAGGCAAACCCCTTTGCGATGGCATTCATACTCAAACGGCATCGGGGATCTTTCTTAAATAATTGAGTTCCTTCCATGTGGAATTTATCCATTCCGGTAAAATTCTTAATTTCTTCCAGATCTCCCTTTTTAAGTGAATCTCTTTTTTCGGTGCCGAATCCCCAATAATCAAAAAAAGGTGCAGCAGATATGTCAAAAGCGCCATCTGTATGAGCCGCTATATCCTGTGATCTTTCAAAGACGATCCTGAATAAGCTGTCCGTCCGGCTGGTTAAATTATCATTCAGTTGACTAATTAAGGAATGATTGTTGTATATAGAGAAGGAATGGTTAACCTTATCCAGGCATTGTCCCGTTATCCTGCTTACCAGGGAAGAAAAGTCAGAAGAAGCCACCGAAGGGGTCCTGTAGGTAACAGAGTAAGTAGTTCCCAAAGCGCTTCCCTGTAACTTGACATATTCTTCCAAAGGATTGCACCGTAATAAAACGAATGCCATCAAAAACAGAACAACTAAAGGAAATGGTTTTTTAATCATAGAGACAAAGCTACAAATTTTTTTACCTACATTTGCAGATTATAATTGATATGGTTAGGAAAAGCACATTATTGCCCATTTTATTGGCCCTGGTATCTGTGATGCTTGTAACGAGCTGTAAGAAAGATGATCCCGAGACTTTATATATGTCAGGTACCCTGACATTCGATTTGCCCCAATATTGCTTCCCGGGTGAAACGTTTCAGGTTGAAGCCGCAGGTATAACAAGGCCTAAAGGGGATTCTGTAGTTTTTATTTTTCAGGGAGAGCATTTCATTCCCGATTCCATAGTGGCCGGTTCTGTCGCTATAACGGTCCCGGATAGCCTGGGGACTTATACACTTACCCTGACTGCCCAGGCGGAAGGGTATGCCAATAGTGTTACAAGCCGCAATACAACAGTTATTCACAATGTTTTCTCTGTTATGGCAGATGGTTTTAAACCGTCCTCAGATTCCATAATCGACCCCAGGGATAACCATGTTTATTATTACAAGCGTTTTGGCAGCCTGGACTGGTTTATTCAGAACCTGAACTGGAACGGTGCAGGTCTAACCTATGACAATGTGTCTGCCCTGGGCTATATGTTTGGAGGACTCTACACATGGAACCAGGCAATGTCGGGAGAAAACACACCTGACACCCCCCCGTCTCCCGCGTCCGGTGTTAGTGCCGGCCCGCAGGGTGTGTGTCCTCCGGGATGGAGGGTGCCTACAGCCGAGGATTGGGCCCATCTGGCTTCTTCAGTTACGGGGACAAACATAGGGTTTCTTGATCCCTGGAACGAATTGGGTGAAATATTCGCCGTTGATGCAAAAGTCAATGGGAATAAACTTTGGAAATACCATCCCGATAACGAAAAGACAAATACTACAGGATGGAACGCATTGCCGGCCGGTTATGCCGTATTGTCCGGGGAAAGTTTTTCCGGAAAAGGACAGACCACTTTTTGGTGGTCAGCTGCGGCGGACGGGAACCAGGGTTATTACCGGCTTATACATTATGCCGTAAACAGGTTTTCCTGTGCTACGGCAGATAAATCTGCGGTTTATGCATCTGTAAGATGTGTTCGTATATCCGGGGAGAATTCCTTAACTGATTAACTGATGGTAAAATTGTTCTCATCTCAGGAAAAAAAACGAATTGTTGCTGCCATAACCGAGGCGGAGCTAAAAACTTCCGGGGAGATTAGGGTTCATATAGAAAGTTACTGCCCCTCTTCTTCACTGGACAGGGCCATCTTTGTGTTCAATCAATTGAAAATGTATAAAACAAAAGAACGCAATTCAGTTCTGATCTATTTGGCAACCGAATCACGGAAATTTTCAATACTGGGTGATACCGGGATCAATGCAGTAGTTCCTGAAGGGTTTTGGGAATCTGTAAAAGAGATCATGCAGGATTCTTTCAAATCGGGAAATTTTGCTGATGGAATATGTGCGGTTGTAGAAGAGATAGGGGAAAAGCTGGCTGAGTTTTTTCCATACCGGCAGGACGATACTGATGAATTACCCAATGACATTTCTTTTGGAGCATGAAAAAGATCAGCTTGATATTTTTAACGGGTATTATTCTTGCGACTGCTTACCAGCCGCTCATATCACAGGTACCTGAACGTCCTTCAGAACAGCGTCTGGTCAATGATTTTGCAGGGTTGTTCTCTGCTCAGGAGAGAGAATTACTGGAGTCTGACCTGGTTCATTTTGATGATTCCACTTCCAATCAGATCTGCGTGGTCACGGTAAAAGACCTGAGGGGGGAGGAAATAAACATGGCCGCTTATAAAATACTTGCTGAATGGGGTGTGGGGACGGCACAAAACAATAACGGGGTAGTATTGCTTGTGGAACACGATCCCTCAAAAAGCGGAGGACAGGTAGCCATATCGGTAGGATACGGACTTGAAGGGGTACTTACGGATGCCCTGTCAAAACGCATCATAACAAATGATATGATCCCCTCGTTCAGAAAAAACCATTATTACGACGGAATTAAAGCAGGTGTTACCTCAATAATGGCCGTGGCTATGGGTGAGTATAATACGGCCAGGGAAGAAGGAGACGATACCCCTGCCGGTATTATAGTTGTTCTTACCTTAATCTTTATACTGTTCTTTTTTGTGCTTATCATATCTTTTGCCAACAAACGCAAAGGCCCTACCAACCTGGGGGGCAATAACAGAAAAGGTCCGAGCATCCTGGAACTGATGATTTTGGCTAATTTACTGGGAGGAAGAACCCGGGGTATGGGCGGGTTCGGAAGCGGCGGTTTTGGGGGATTCGGCGGAGGCAGTTTTGGCGGTGGTGGTTTTGGCGGATTTGGCGGAGGCCTTGGTGGCGGAGGCGGAGCTTCCGGAAGCTGGTAAATCACTGAAAGCAGCTACGATTTTCTTTACAAGCGGATGTCGAATAATATCTCCTGAATCAAAACGGACAAAAGCAATTCCTTTAATATTTATTAATAATTCCATACAACGGGCCAAACCGCTGTCGCTTTTTCGTACAAGATCTATCTGACTTGTATCTCCTGTGACAATAAATTTTGCATTCCTGCCCATACGGGTAAGAAACATTTTAAGTTGTGACAGACTGGTATTCTGTGCTTCGTCCAGAATAACACAAGCGTTGTCCAATGTCCTTCCTCTCATGTAAGCAAGTGGGGCTATCTGCACAGTTCCTTCTTCCATGAGTGATTCCAGTTTTTTCCCCGGGATCATATCCCGTAGGGCATCATAAAGAGGCTGAAGGTACGGATCCAGCTTTTCTTTCATGTCTCCCGGTAAAAATCCCAGTTGTTCCCCGGCCTCAACGGCAGGCCGGGTTAAAATAATTTTCCTGACTTCCTTGTTTTTCCAGGCACGGACTGCCAGAGCGATTGCGGTATATGTTTTTCCCGTCCCTGCAGGGCCCTCGGCAAAGATCAAATCATTTTCATCGTAGGCTTTTACCAGAACTTCCTGGTTAGCCGTGCGTGCTTTTATCAAACTGCCGTTATTGCCATATACCAGAATATTATCGGCTTGCAGATAGTTCTCATGGTCAGGCTGAACGGCTCCCCGGAGTATGGCCGTTATGCTATCTTTTGAAAGATGATGTCTTTTTTCATAAAGGCTTACCAGGCAATCCAGTTTCTCTTCAAAACGGTCAATGATTTCCGGAGGACCCTGTACTTTAATTTGTTCTCCCCGTGCAATAATCCTCAATTGGGGAAAAGCGTCTTGCAGAAGAGGTAACAGGAGGCTGTCGGGACCATACAGAACTGCCGGATGGATGGTTTCCAAAATAAAGGTTTTTTCGTTCATACGTAGGATTTCGTCTGCGTTCGTATATGCCGGGAGAAGTTTCCCGCATAAAGTTACGAAGTGTTTTAATTGTTTTATTTATTATAAGCGTATCGGATGAGATTTTTTGATGATCAAGGTATATGCGAGGATCAGAAACAGGCAGGACCATATATGTTTTTTTCCCGTCTGTTTCAGGTCTCCAGCACCAGATCCATTCATACCAGGGAATATCGATTCTGGGACCTTCTTTGGTTAGAGATATGCCAAAGGAAAGGATCATGCCCGTTCTTGTATGAGGATCGGGCTGGTTGGAAATGAAATTTCCCAGGGAATAGGCCGCCAGAAATACAATTTTACCTTTTTTGTCTTTCCTGATCTCAATACTTTGGGGGACGTGGGGGTGTGATCCCACTACTGCGGTAACCCCTGCCCGGTAAAGCCAGTCTGAAAGAAATTTTTGATATTGGGAGGGATATATCCGGTATTCCCGGCCCCAATGCATGCAACATATAATGCTGTGTGCCCCGTTTTCCCGAACTTCCTTTATGTGTTGTTTTATAAGATTGGTATCTATCCGGTTGACGGCTACACTTCCTTCCCAGATCATCCGGTTACTGTTATAAGTGTAGTTCAGTACGGCCACTTTTACTCCTTTTTTCTCCAGCATGATCCAGGCCGGCCGGGTCCCGCAGTGTTTCACTCCCAGTGAATCATACAATGCTATTGTTCTGAGCGCCCCGGTTACGCCTTTGTCAAAAATGTGGTTGTTGGCAGTCAGGAAAACATTGACACCGGCCCGTCGGATTGCCTGGGCCAGTTCGTTGGGAGAAGAGAAGGACGGATAACCTGAATAGGGGGGGCCGTTAAATGTAGTTTCCATGTTGACACCGACAAAGTGGGCGTCAGTGAACCTGTCTTTTACATAAACGAAACAGGAATCGTAAAGATAAGTTCCGTCGTCCTGAAGAGCCGAGCGTATTTGGGATCCGTGCTGCATGAGATCTCCGGCAAAACAAAACCTGACGGCCTCAGCCTCCTGAGAATAAAGCCATTCGGGAAAGATGAACAAGGCTCCTGACAGAAGCAAAACGAGCGAATATTTTTTCATAAAGCAAAATGCAAGTTACCCCTTTTTTTACAGATCCCGTTTTTTTGATGTATATTTGTGAACCATAAACTATCTAATCTATTTATTATGAAGAAAATATTCCCGTTGCTAATAGGAGTCATGCTACTGGGCAGTATGAATTCCTGCGATTGGATACGTGCCAGATTAGGCATGCCTACATCTGAAGAACTTCAACAAAAACAGGAGCAGATCATAAAAGATTCCCTGGAGAAAGTTGTCAGGGAACAGGAAGCAGCCCGTCTTGAACAAATTCGTCTGGATTCAATGGCAAAGGTAGAAGCGCAAAAGTCCACACTCCTGAGATATCACGTGGTACTGGGAAGTTTCATTATGGACAACAATGCCGACAGAATGATGCGGAAGTTACCCGAATTAGGATACGAACCCGTCCGGATTCAATTTAAAAACGGTTATTCCGTAATTTCTGCTTATCAGACGAATTCCTTACCCGATGCCTATAATACGATGTATAAAATGTTTTCTCTGGACATCACGCCTTATGATGTCTGGGTGTATGATACGAATCAAAACCTTCATTTCTGATCTATGAAAAAAACTGCTTTTACCCGGTTCCACGAAGAGCTGGGTGCCAAAATGGTGCCTTTTGCGGGATATACTATGCCCATTGAATATCAGGGTATTAATGCCGAACACATTCATGTACGGGAAAATGCCGGCGTGTTTGATGTCAGCCATATGGGGGAATTTTGGGTAAAAGGACCAGATGCCCTGAATTTTATTCAGTACGTTACTTCCAACGATGCTTCCTTATTACAGGACGGGAAAGTGCAATATACCTGTTTTCCAAGTGGCCGGGGGGGTATTGTGGATGATCTTCTGGTGTACCGTATTGATACCCAAACATATTTACTGGTAGTTAATGCGGCAAATATACAGAAGGATTGGGACCATTTATGTAAGTATGCACCCCAGTTTCATATTACTCCCGGTAAAGAGCTGTACAACGCCTCTGATGAAATATGCCAGCTGGCCGTACAGGGTCCCAATGCAATGGAAATTGTGCAAAAGATCTGTGATTGTGATATCATGGACATGGAATACTATACTTTTCGCAAATGTACCGTAGCAGGTATACCCCTGGCTATACTTTCCATAACCGGATATACAGGAGCGGGAGGATGTGAAATTTACGTGCCCAACAGCGATGGAGAAAAACTCTGGAAAGCATTGTTTGAGGCAGGCAATCCGTACGG
Organism: Bacteroidales bacterium; assembly: GCA_011620605.1. Taxonomy (GTDB): domain Bacteria; phylum Bacteroidota; class Bacteroidia; order Bacteroidales; family UBA932; genus DMER64. Next base: position 35,887 of record WOYW01000010.1, read on the forward strand.
GCTTGTGCCGATCGGACTGGGTGCAAGGGATACGTTACGGCTTGAAATGGGATTCTGTCTTTACGGTAATGATATAGATGAAAATACTTCTCCTTTAGAGGCAGGGCTGGGATGGATCACGAAATTTTCGGAAGCGAAAGGTGATTTTATTGACAAAACATTTTTGTTGGAACAAAAGGCCAGGGGAGTCTCTCGTAAGTTAGTGGGATTCAAAATGGTAGACAGAGGAGTACCACGTCACGGATATTCTGTTTGTACCTCTGACGGAACAAAGATCGGAGTTGTAACTTCGGGTAATATGTCACCCATGCTTAAGATTGGCATAGGAATGGCATACATAGAACCGGACTATGCAAAGCCGGAAACGGAATTATTTATAAATGTAAGGGATCGCCTTTTAAAGGCCGTAGTAGTCCGCCCTCCGTTTTATAAAAAACAATGAGAATTCTCTTTTCATTAATCCTTTGGGTCCTGAGTCTTGTAGTAGTACAGGCTCAGGATTCTTTTGAAAAAGCACTTCGTACCCACGTAGAAGAATTAACCTCAGACTCATTGAAGGGACGAAAAGCAGGGACAAAAGGCGAGTCAGAGGCAGCCCAGTACATTTCCCGTTCTTTCAGTGAAAACGGGCTTGAATTGTTATATCCCCGGGGATTCCAGGATTTTTCTTATATAGACCAAAAGACCAAAGACACTTTATTTTCACAAAACGTGGTGGCTGTCATTCCCGGCTACGATCCCAAATTGAGGGAGGAATATATTGTAATAGGTGCCCATTACGATAACCTGGGGACCTATACCATGCATGTTAACGGCAGGGATTCCCTTTGCATTTATCCCGGAGCCGATGCCAATGCATCAGGAGTTGCCGCCTTGATTGAACTTGCTTCTGCGGCACAGGGACAGTTTTTTATGTACAAAAGAAGTCTTTTGTTTGTCGCCTTTGGGGCAGGGGAACAAGGAGCCATGGGAGCGTGGTATTTTGTTAACCGGGCTTTTCCCGCATCTTCAGTCAAAATGATGATCAACCTGGACCGGGTTGGTAGATCTTCCACCGACAATGTGCCAATGGCTTTTTGCGGACAACCTCATTATGAACTGGAACATTTATTAAAGCGCTTGACCCACAGTCCGTTCCTTCCTGATGTACAGGTATATGGGACGGATTATTTTCCTTCAGATCACCAGGCATTTATGGAACAGGACATACCTGTCTGCTTGTTTACCACAGGCCTGCATCCATATCATCAAACCCTCCGGGACACACCCGATCAACTGGATTACAATGCCATGGATGCTTTTTGTCAGTATATTTCGCTGTTTATTTCCGAAGTGGCCAATGATCCCGGAGAGATATACATGAAAGAAGAAGCATTAAACCCGACGGGAGATGATCCGGTTTATTCCTATTCAGATGTGGATATCCCCCCCAGATTTTTAAATTCAGATTTGCAGTCGTTTATGGACAGATGGGTATACAAATACTTGAAATACCCTTTAGAGGCAGTGAAACAGGGCATTATGGGCAGAGTAATGGTGTCATTCGTAATTGAAAAGGATGGAGAAGTAACACATGTAAAGGTAATACGTTCTGTAGATCCCTTACTGGACGATGAAGCTGTACACGTTATAGGAGCTTCTCCAAAATGGAAAGCCGGAGAAAAGAACGGTGAAAAAGTCAGGGTGCAGATTACAATACCTGTATTTTTTGAATTGGAATGAACCCGTTGATCTTTATGTTTTCAACACTTCAAAACCTGCTCCGTAGACTCCGGTTACACTCCCCATGGAGATGAAGGCTTCTTTGTCAATTTCCTTGACAATTTTTGCGATGGCTTTTGATTCCGTTCTTCTGACAATTACCAGCAAAACCTTTTGTTCGGAACGTGTGTACCATCCCTGGGAGGTGATCACGGTTACACCACGGTGCAGATCCTTCGAGATCCTGTCTGCGATCTCCTGGTATTTTTGTGAAAAAATGAAATACTGGATGGACCGCTTTGCTCCCGATAAAATCGTATCTACGGTATAACTGGACAATCCAATGATAAGATACCCGTATAGAACCACGGCTAATTTCAATCCTATGGTGGGTTCCTGGGAAACGAAGAATGCTGAACCAATGATCACAAGGTCACACGACAGCATGATCCTTCCAGGGGAGATGTTTCTGTATTTACCTATGATCTGTGCCAGAATGTCTGTGCCCCCGGTACTACCTCCCTGGGAAATAACCGTCCCTACGCCAAATCCTGAAATAGCCGCACCAAGTAACGAAGATATGAGTTTCCCGTTGTCAAGTGCCATTGCCTGGATCAGGTCTGCAGGAATGATTTCCGGCATTACCTGAAAGGCTATGGAGATCATAATTACTCCGTATATGGTTTTGATCCCGAATTTCCACCCTATGGTTTTAAGTCCTGCTATGATCAAGACCACATTGAATGCCAGGAAGGATACGCTAATGGGAAGTCCGGTTGCGTAAAAGATCAATGTGGAAACTCCAGTAACTCCTCCGCCCACCAGGTGGTTGGGTACCAAAAACGTGGTCCATGCGGCAACATAAATAAGCAGTCCCAGGGTAATGAGCAGGTATTCCTTCATCACCGGAACAATATTACGTAAAGAAAAATTTTTCATACCACAATGTTTATAATTTTGCCGGGCACTACTATAATTTTTTTGATGGATTTTCCTTCAGTGTATTTTAGCGTTCTTTCATCTCCCTGGATCAGCTTTTCAATTTCTTCTTTTTTTAACGTCAGATCCATGGATCTTTTAAAACGCAATTTACCATTAAACGAAACTGGGTACTCATAGAAATTCTCTTTCGTGAATTCGGGATCGAAAACAGGAAAATTCGCATTGGCTACTGATGGTATACGGCCCAGTTGAGCCCAAAGTTCTTCGGCAATGTGAGGAGCGTAAGGTGAGATCAATACGACCAGGGGTTCCAGAATGTCTTTTTTGTGACAATCCAGATCTGTCAGTTTGTTGACACTGATCATAAAGGCACTAATAGTCGTGTTGAATGAAAAATGCTCTATATCTTCTTCCACTTTGTGGATGAGATTATGCAGGATCTTTAGTTCTTTAGCATCCGGTTTTTCATTGGAGACAATGTTACTGCCATTGTTGTCAAAAAATAATCGCCAGAACTTTTTCAGGAACCTGTGGACTCCGTCTATTCCGTTGGTATCCCATGGTTTGGATTGTTCCAGGGGACCCAGGAACATTTCATACATACGTAATGTGTCGGCGCCGTATTGAGCACATATTGTATCTGGATTCACTACATTGAACATGGATTTGCTCATTTTTTCTATGCCCCAGCCACATATGTAAGTCCCTTCTTCCAGAATGAATTCTGCGTTTTTATATTCAGGGTTCCATGCCCTGAAAGCTTCCGTATCCAGCCGGTCGTTCTGTACCAGGTTAACGTCCACATGGATCTCGGTAGTTTCGTAGTTGTCTTTTAGATTCAGTGATACGAAAGTATTGGTGTTTTTTATACGGTAAACAAAATTGGAACGTCCCTGAATCATACCCTGGTTTACCAGTTTTTTAAAGGGTTCGTCTTTGCAAACAAATCCCAGGTCGTAAAGAAATTTGTTCCAAAACCGGGAATAGATCAAATGGCCGGTCGCATGTTCGGTTCCCCCGATATAAAGATCCACGTCCTGCCAGTAATGATTTGCCTGCTCAGAGACCAAACATTCGGTATTCCATGGGTCCATGTATCTTAGATAGTATGCAGAACTGCCTGCAAAACCGGGCATGGTGCTTTTTTCCAGAGGGTATCCTTCGTAGGTCCAGTTTTTGGCATTGGCCAGAGGCGGTTCTCCGTTACTGGAAGGCTTGAAAGAATACAACCCGGGTAATTTCAGAGGTAACGATGTTTCCGGCAGGGGTCGAGGGATCTCGTTTTGATAATAGATAGGGAATGGTTCTCCCCAGTAACGTTGACGTGAGAAAATCGCATCGCGCAAACGATAATTAATTTTTCGATGACCCAATTTTCGCCTTTCAACTTCTTCTATGGCAGCCGGAATAGCCTCCTGAACAGACAAGCCGTTTAAGAAACCGGAGTTGCACATAACACCTTCTTTTGCATCAAAACTCCCCATGCTGACATCACAGCCTTCAATAAGCGGAACAATGGGAAGATCGTAAGTTTTTGCGAATATATAGTCACGGCTGTCATGAGCAGGAACGGCCATAATGGCTCCTGTCCCGTATCCGGCCAGGACGTATTCACTGATCCAAAACGGGATCTGATTGCCGGTGAAAGGATTCAGGGCGTATGAACCGGTAAAAACGCCTGTTACCCGGTGCGTCTGGGTCATACGTTCCCTTTCTGTTTTTGTCTTTACATAGTCCAGGTATTCCTGTACTTGTTTTTTTCGCTCAGGTACTGTCAGTTTTTCAACCCAATCACTTTCCGGTGCAAGTACCATAAAAGTAACACCAAAAATTGTGTCGGCGCGTGTTGTAAAAACTGTCATTGAAAATGTATCGCTTCCGTTGGATACGCTAAACTCCATCTCTGCCCCTTCCGATTTGCCGATCCAATTGCGCTGCATCTCTTTTAGTGAATCAGACCAGGCAAGATCTTCCAATCCTTCCAGGAGTCTTTCTGCATAAGCGGAAACGCGCAATTGCCATTGTTTCATTTTCTTTTGTACCACAGGATACCCGCCACGGACAGATACACCTTCTTTGACCTCATCATTTGCCAGCACAGTCCCCAGTGCGGGACACCAATTTACCGATGTTTCTCCCAGATAGGCAATGCGGTAGCACATAAGTACATCTTCCTTTTCTTTTTCAGTAAAACTTTTCCATTCTTCTGCTGAAAATAAGTCCGGACAATGATGCGCTGCTTTGATCTTGCTGTTTCCATGGCGTTCGAATTCCTTTATTAGGTTTTCAACGGGCTCTGCTTTCCCGGAATCTGTATTGTACCAATGATGGAACATTTTCAGAAAAGCCCATTGTGTCCACTTATAATATGAAGGATCACAGGTACATATTTCTCTTTCCCAGTCATAAGAAAAACCCAGTTTATCCAGTTGTTCCCTGTATCTTTTGATATTGTTGGCCGTTGTTTGTTCAGGAGGTTGTCCTGTCTGGATGGCATACTGTTCTGTCGGTAACCCAAACGCATCATATCCCATAGGATGTAACACATTGAATCCCTTTAATCTTTTAAAGCGGGAATAGATGTCGCTGGCAATGTATCCCAGCGGGTGCCCAACATGCAGACCTGCACCTGATGGATAAGGAAACATGTCAAGAACGTAAAATTTTGGTTTAGAAGGCTCAATGTCAACCTTAAAAGTTTTGTGGGAGGACCAGAATGATTGCCATTTTTTTTCTATCTCAAAAAAATTGTACTCCATTTTTTGTATGGTTTTGTGAAGCCACAAAGGTAATAAAACCTTTATCAACACAGAAGGCGTATAATAGTGAAAAACGCTTGTCGGTGTTGAATTTCATGAAAAAAAGTAAAAAAATATATTAGATAAATTACAATAATTCAGGTGTTTAATAAATCAGACAATTTTGTGGACAATTATTAACAAACTGTCAAAGGAAAAAGCTTTGATTTTAAAAAAAATCATCAGTAATTTCGGCTACACATAAACATATATATAACAATTAATTATCCTAATGGCAAATTTTGTTTTAAATTTAGCAGCAGGTGTAATCTATTCTACTGCTGCCGTGTTGTTGTTTATCAAGGCCAGAATGAAAGCAGCTCTTTATTCTTTTCCAACTAATCCGGTCAAGGTACTTATTGGTGCGTTCGCTGCATTGGGAACAATTTATTTACTCAGAATAATCCTTGCTTACGTAGGTTTTGAAATTCTGAGCGAGACTTTACGGGAAGATTACTTCCTGCGTATTTCCCTTACCTGTTTACCTGTCTGTTGTATTGCGTTTACTTCCATTTCTTCCAAGATCCGAAGGATGTTACTTGTAAGGACCCAGTTACTGGGTTTTTCTGTTCTGTTTGTATTATTTACCCTAATTTCTTTATGGCATTCCGATCAGAGAACCATGCACATATTGTTTTCAGGAATATTGCACACATTATGCATTTCTTTCCTTTCCATGGGATTTATGATCTTTTTCGCATTGAAAAAAATACTTACGGTCCCCAAAAAGATACGGCCCAGGGAGATCAATTCCTATAAATATTTAATAGGGAGCTTAGCTGTATTTTCCCTGGTGTCTTACCTGTGTGTAATGTTTGACTATTTTTTACCGGCCCGGTTGTTTTTCATCAGTAGCATTCCGCTTCATATTCTGTTTCTGGATACCATCATTATGAAAGATACGGAGCTTCTTTACGGGGGTAAATGGGTTGAAGATACCCAGATTGTTGACAGCAAAGTATGGATGGAACTGGAAGAAGCAAATAACAAAGTGAACAGTCTTTACAAAGAAATATATGAGCGGATAAAAAAATATCTGGAAGTGGAAAAAAGCTACAGATATTCTTCAATTACCCGCGAAGAACTGGCAGCAGCTATAGGTACCAACGTCACCTATATAACCAGAGCCTTAAATGAGTATGCCGGTATGAATTTTAAACAATTTATCAATTCTTACCGTGTTAAACATGCCCAGGAGTATTATAAATCACATCCGGACGCACGCCTTATCGAATTATGCAACGAATGCGGATTCCAGTCTCTTACGGCACTAAACCTTGCCTTTCGTACCAACTTGGGAATGACGCCGGGGGAATGGTGCAGAATGCAACCCGGACACAAACAGATAAGAGGATAATAAGGCATGAGATTAGTCAGGAAAACAATTAACAATATGACCCTGTTTCTGAAAGGCTGGACACTAACAGATCCCAAAATATTCGTTAAAAAGGATGCCGCTTATCCGGAAAGTGCTGACGATATTGTGGTGTCTTTGAATAAAAAGATGGTGAAAGAAGCTTATTATAAAGATTCCAATTTGACCATTGATTCCCTTTGCCGTAAAACGAATACAAATCGCTCCTATCTGTCACGCTCCATTCACCGTTTATACGGCACGAATTTTTGTGATTGGGTAAATGTGTTCCGTGTTAACGAAGCGAAAAAACTGATTGAAAAGACGACAGAAGATTATTTGGATCTTGAAGATCTGGCTGTCCAGTGCGGATTTAATTCAGTGCGTTCTTTTTCTCGGGTTTTTAAAGCAAGGGAATCCTGCACACCCAAACAATACTTCAGGAAGAAAGTGAGAAAAAGGTATCAGACGAAGAATTTATAAATGGTTTGTAAGGCAGAGGGGAGGGACAAAACGACAACCCTGTCGTAAGGTTTGATCTCTGTATCTCCACGGACTATCAGGCTGCTGTTTCCCCTGGTAATGCCTCCAATTATGGCATCTCTGGGAAATTCCAGGTCTTTGACCTTTTTCTGGGTTACGGGACTTCTGGGTTTGGCGATAAATTCCATTACTTCGGCATCCGATCCGTTGAGACATTTCATGGAAGGTACATCTCCGGTCATGGTGAACCGGAAGATACGGCTTGCTGTGATCAGCTTTTTATTAATGGTAGCGTCGACTCCCACGCTTTCAGCCAGTTTTATATAATCCAGGTTTTCAACCTGGGCAATGGTCTTTTTCACGCCCGCTCTCTTTGCAGCCATGCAGGAAAGAATGTTTGCCTCGGCACTGGAGGTAACGGCAACGAAGGCATCCATCTTGGGCAGGTCCTCTTCCAGGAGAAGATCTGTATTACGTGCATCCCCGTTAATGATCAGCGAACGGGGAAGTGATACGGTCAGCTCCTGGCAGCGGTTGCTGTCCAGTTCCACCACGCGGACTTTTTCAATTCTTGTTTCCATGCTGTGGGCAACCATCTCACCTACCCGTCCGCCTCCCATGATCATCAGATTGTGAACCATAACATTTTCTTTTCCGCTGAGTGCCATGGCAGCGTGAGCTGCCTCTCTTTTGGTGATAACAAATACTAGATCCGCGATCTGAAAAACAGTGTCTTTGCGTGGAATTATGGTATTGCCTTCCCTTGCGATGGCTACTGCCCGGAAAGGAATGTCTCCCCCGTGTTCCTCTGCCACCTGTTTCATGCTTTTGTTAACGATGGAAGAACTCTCGGTAAGTTTAAGGACAATGAGCTGCAGCCGGCCTCCGGAAAAATCCAGAAATTCGGAAGTCCCGGACTGTTTCAAAAGATCCAGGATTTCCTGGGCGGCGATTTTTTCAGGATAAAACAGCAGGTCAATTCCCAGGTCGGTAAAAATGACCCTGTTCTCGTTCTTTAGATATTCATTATTATTGATACGTGCTGTTACACGTTTGGCTCCCAATTGTTTGGCAAGCAGAGCAGATACAATATTGACGTCCTGTTCATCGGCAGGGCTGACAGAAATAAAAAGGTCACAGTGGCTGACACCCGCTTTTTCCAGTGTCGAGATAGAAGTTACTATACCCGATATAGGAACAACATCAGACGTTTCCGCTATCTGATTCAACCGCGCTTCATTTTTGTCAATGATTGTGATCTGATGATTTTCATCAGATAGCATTTTGGCCAAATGAAAACCTACTTCTCCTGCTCCTGCAATTATAATATTCATTTCAAGAAATTAATATTCGTCTTCGTTGAAGAAAAAATCTTCCTTGCTAGGGTAATCCGGCCAGATGTCCTCGATACTGTCGTATACTTCGCCATCATCTTCCAGATCAGCCAGGTTTTCTATTACTTCCAACGGAGCGCCCGAGCGTGCGGCATAATCAATGAGTTCCTCCTTGGTAGCAGGCCAGGGAGCGTCTTCCAGTTTTGATGCCAATTCAAGTGTCCAGTACATTGATGCAAGGTTTAAAAAAAAGTGCCCAAAGTTATATAAAAAAGTCTTCTTTACAACCTGTCCTGACAGTAATAAATCGCGCAAGGACAAAAAGATAGTCCGAAAGACGGTTTATGTACTTCAGCATAGGGGCGGTGACAATATCCGTGCCAAGAGATACCATCAGGCGTTCTGTTTCACGGCATACCGTGCGGGATATGTGGACCTGAGATGCCAGGGGAGGAGTGTTAGGAAGGATAAATGACTGAAGAGCAGGAATTTGTGATTGCACTTTGTCAATAGCGCGTTCCAGGAACAGTATGGATTCATCATAATTATAAGGGGACAGATCTTTTCGTTTTGCCCCGGCCAGGCAACCGGCCAGGTGCATCAGATCTACCTGAATTTTCCGCAGAGATGATTCAATATATTTGTGTGAGGATGATTCTTTTAAAAGTTCGGTCTGGCTTCTTAGGAGTCCTATCCAGCTTATCAATTCGTCGGTTTTTCCGTAAGCCGCCACTCGCGGGTCCGTTTTGGGAACCCGGCTTCCGTCGGCTAAGAATGTCATTCCCTGATCGCCGGTTCCTGTATAGATTTTGTTCATGAATCAGTCAACTCGGGATTTGTGTTCAGTTCATCACTTTCAACAAGACCGTCCCGAAGTCGGACAACCCGCCGTGCGTAGCGTGCAATATCTTCCTCGTGCGTAACGACAATTATGGTGTTTCCTCTTTTATATACCTGTTCAAAAAGGGACATGATATCCAGTGAAGTTTTGGAGTCCAGGTTTCCTGTAGGTTCGTCAGCCAGAATGATTGAAGGGTTATTGACCATGGCACGTGCAACGGCCACTCTTTGTTTCTGTCCACCGGATAATTCATTTGGTTTGTGATCCATCCTGTCTCCAAGGTCAACATTGATCAAAGCCTTTTTGGCTTCGTCTTCCCTTTCATGTTTTGGCATTCCCGCATATATTAATGGCAGAGCCACATTGTTCAGGGCATCATATCTTGGAAGCAGGTTAAAAGATTGAAAAACAAAACCAATTTCCTTATTTCTCACTTCAGCCAGCTGATCGTCCTTCATTTGGCTGACATCGGTGTTGTTCAGAATATAGGAGCCTTCAGTAGGTGTGTCCAGGCAGCCCAAAAGGTTCATGAGCGTTGACTTCCCAGAGCCCGAAGGTCCCATAATGGCTACATATTCATTCTTATTTATCACAAGGTCTACGCCGTTTAACGCACGAACTTCCTGATTCCCCACTTTATAGATCTTTTTGATCCCTTTGATATTGATAAGTGTTTCTTTTTCCATAGCTGCGAATGTACAAAAAATTATGATTGACCGATTGTGTTGTTTTTCCTTTTGACTGGCAAGAGTCGGTAAAGTTTAAGAGACCCCTGCAGATCGCATTTTTTTTGTAATTTTGCCAATCAACATTTCTCAGATACCATGTCATACAGCAACAACGATCTTTACACACCGGAAACGACACAAGAACTTGCCGAACATTATAAAGAAATTTTAAAATTGCTTGGGGAGGACCCGGAAAGGGAAGGTCTTGAAAAAACCCCGTTACGGGTGGCCAAAGCCATGCAGTTCCTGACAAAGGGTTACCTGGAAGACCCCGCTGCTATTCTGAATTCTGCAAGATTTCGCGAAGAATACCAACAAATGGTACTTGTCAGGGATATTGAGATGTATTCTATGTGCGAACATCATATGCTTCCCTTTTACGGGAAAGCCCATGTGGCTTACATCCCCAACGGGTTTATTGCCGGTATAAGTAAATTAACACGTGTAGTTGATACATTTGCCAGGAGGTTCCAGGTCCAGGAACGTCTGACTGTGCAGATAAGGGATTGTATCCAACAAACGCTTAACCCAATGGGAGTGGCCGTAGTTATTGAAGCAGAACATATGTGTATGCAGATAAGGGGCGTTCAGAAACAACATTCAAGAATGGTTACTTCTGCTTTTACGGGTACGTTTCTGAAAGACGTTCGTACGCGCGAAGAATTCATGCATTTACTTCACTGATACCCAGTTCCCGGGCTCTTTCCAGCATAAGCTGCCTGGCTTCTTCCAGGTTGTTGCCGATCTTGCCGTCCAGAATGGCCTCTTTAATATAATCTTTTATAAGGCCAACTTCACGGCACGGAGGTAACCCGAATGTCTTCATGATCATCTCACCCGATATGGGGGGCTGAAAATTCCTTATAGCGTCTTTTTCTTCCACCCGTGCCATCTTTTTACTAACCTGTTCAAAATTTTCAAGGTGCCTTCTGACAGTCCGGGGGTTCTTGGAGGTAATATCTGCCCGGCAAAGCAGCATCAGATCATCAAGGTCTTCTCCCGCTTCAAATAAAAGCCGTCGAACGCCCGAGTCACTTACTTCATTTACCAGGGCGACAGGACGTAAATGCAGCTGGACGAGCTTTTGTACGTAACGCATTTCTTCTCCCAGGGGCAAACGGAGTTTCCTGAATATGCCCGGGATCATTTTACTGCCTATAAAATCATGACCGTGAAAGGTCCACCCCAATTCTTTGTCAAAATGTTTGGTAGACGGTTTTCCCACATCATGGAGCAAGGCCGCCCATCGTAACCAGATATTGTCACTTTCCGAGGCAACATTGTCCAGAACTTCCATAGTGTGACTGAAGTTTTCCTTATGACCTCTGCCTTCCATGGTTTCCACTCCTTTTAATGATGCGATCTGAGGCAAGAGCAGGGACAGAAGTCCGCTCTTTTCCAAAAGTATAAATCCTTTGGATGGTTTGGGTGCTGCCATGATCTTTTGCAATTCCACGGTAATTCTTTCCTGGGATACAATGTGGATCCGGGATGCATTTCTGACGATGGAAGCAAAAGAATCACTTTCTATTGAAAAATCCAGTTGTGCGGCAAAACGGATGGCTCTGAGCATTCTTAAAGGATCATCGCTGAATGTTGTATCGGGATCCAGCGGAGTTCTGATGATCTTTCGCTTAAGGTCATCCATCCCGTTAAACGGATCGGTCAGGGTTCCGTAATCTTCCCGGGCAAGACTCAGTGCCATGGCATTGATCGTAAAATCACGTCTTTTCTGATCGTCTTCCAGGGTGCCGTTTTCCACAATGGGTTTACGGGAGTCGGAACGGTATGATTCTTTTCTTGCCCCTACAAATTCAATTTCCATGCCTTTGTAGCACATCATGGCCGTTCCGAACTTTTTAAACAGGGTGACACGCGCTTTTAAAATGGATCCTACGGCTGAAGCAACCTCCATACCGTTCCCTTCTACTACTATATCAATGTCTGTACATGATCGTTTAAGGAAAAAATCACGTACATAACCCCCTATTACATAGGATTTTACATTTATTAAGGCTGCCTGTTCAGCCACTATACGGAATATCTTTGATTGTAAAGGCGCTTTCATTGGAAAAAAATTACAGGAGCTCTTCAAAAGAAGGGATCTCCCCGAGTTGTTTGTAGGTCCCTTCTTTCGGGTCAAATCTCCAAAAGTATGTCCGGCTCCCGTTACTGACAAGCAAACAGGGAGCAAGGATCTGCACGTTGTATCTTCGAAGCTGCTCTACCGTTTTTTCATCAACAGGGATGCCTGGGGCTTTAAACTCGGCAATCAACAATGGTTTTCCGTTCCTGTCATGCACCACAAGATCAGCACGGCAGTTCGCCTCCAGGTAATGCACAGGGTATTCGCAGGTCATTAAATGCAAAGGATACCCTCCCACTATATGCAAATAACGTATCATTTCTTGGCGTACTTCTTCTTCAGGTGTTTTTTCCACCCATTTTTTTCTTACGCTGCAATATATGACCGAGGGACCGTTCATGGTACAAAGATATAAAAAGTACGGCCTTCATTAAATTTATGTAATTTTGTCGTATGGCAAAAACCACTGCAAAAGATTCGTTGTCTGTCTACAGGGAGATCATGAAAGAACTGAAAGCCGGGGAATTCAAACCGTGTTACCTGCTAATGGGAGAAGAACCCTATTATGTAGACCAAATAGCTTCTTACATTGCCGAAAATGCCCTGAAGGAAGAAGAAAAAGCTTTTAACCAGATGGTCCTTTACGCTCAGGATGTTACCCCCGCAATGATTGTGGACAACGCCCGCAGGTATCCCGTAATGGCTCCCAGGCAGGTGATCATTGTAAAGGAAGCGCAACAACTCAAAGGCCTGGACCTGTTGGCCTCTTATTTCAGAAATATAAATCCTTCCTGTGTCCTTGTACTTTGTTTTATGGGCAAATCGGCTGACAAAAGGACCGAGTTCTGGAAATCGGCCGCCAAACATTGCCGGATCCTGGAATCGGTACCCCTGAGGGATTACGAAATACCGGATTGGATTACCTCCTATCTTAAGGAGAAAGGCACGAGCATTGAACCCCAGGCTGCTCGTCTGCTGGCAGATTTCCTTGGGACCGACCTTCACCGGATTGTCATGGAACTGGACAAGCTTTTTATACTCCTTCCTCAGGGGACATGGGCCGTTACCACCGACATGGTGGAAAAATCGGTTGGTATCAACAGGGAATTCTCTCCCTTCGCTTTGTTCAAACACATTACAGACGGAGATTTTGCAAAAGTTCAGCCCATAGCAGAATACTTTGCGGATAATGAAAAGAAGTTTCCGTTGGTAATGATCATAAGTCTTTTTTATACACAACTTTCACGGATATTAAAACTGCATTCGCTTCGGATGGAAAACCCCGGATCATCACCGGATAAACTGAGAGAGCTTATGGGATTGAACTATTATTTTTTCCGTGAAACCATGCAGGCTTCCCGGTATTTTACCTTTCAACGGACTATCAGGGCCGTGGATCTGTTATGTACTTATGATAGTCTGTACAAATCTTCAGACAGGGGAGAAGCCGGTGACGGCGAACTCCTTATGGAGATGATCTGTAAAATGATGGCCTGAAGACCGGCGTGATCAAAAAGTGTAGATACGCGGAACCCTGTATGCAACGGATGTGAGGATCTCGTATGGGATCGTCCCAAGGATGTCTGCCAGTTCAAAGATGGTGGGATCGTCTCCGAGAACTGTTACCATATCGCCCGGTTTGACATCAATTCCCGTCACATCCAGCATGCACATATCCATGCAAACATTTCCGATAGTGGGAGCCCGGTGACCCTTTACGGAAAATGACGCTTTTCCGTTACTCAGATGCCTGTTAACCCCATCGGCATAACCTATGGCCAGGGTGGCAATACGGGTGTCGGGTGCCGTCACTTTCCCGGCCCTGGAGTACCCTACGGTTTCTCCCGGTTGGACTGTTTTAACCTGCAAAACAGGGGCTTTTAAATAAGCGGTAGGTTTTAGCCTGTTTTTGTCTACATACGACATGCCGTACAGACCTATTCCAAGACGGGCCATGTCAAATTGTGCTTCAGGAGCAAAACGTTCTATTCCCGCAGAATTCAGCAAATGCCTCATAGGTTTGTAATCCAGATGACTCATCAGCATGTGGGACAGAGATTCAAAACGAGCGATCTGTTTTCTGGTAAAGTCATCGTGCTTTTCTTCGCCGGAGGCTGCTAAATGTGAAAAAACAGAAGCGATCCTGATTGATCCGGTTCCCGGCAGTTTTTCAATTATAGACTGAATGTCTTCTTCTTCGGCACCTAAACGGTGCATACCGGTATCCAGCTTAATATGAATGGGATAGTCCTTTTGTTTCATGGCCACGGCTTCTTGCATAAACCGTTCAAAGGCTTCCGGACAGGGAAGACTAGGTTCTAGACGGTTTCGTATCATAAGCGGATAATGCTCCATGCCGCCTGAAAGTACAATGATGGGAAGCTTAATACCGGCTTCTCTAATGGCCACTCCTTCACCCGGAAAAGCAACAGCCAGGTAATCTACACCATTATCTTCCAGAATACGGGAAAACTCACCAATACCGTGACCGTATCCGTAGGCTTTGACAAGAACCAGCAATTTTGTGGTTTCACGTAAAAAAGAGCGGAAATACCTTAGATTGTGCCTTATGTTGGGGACACTGATCTCCAGATGTGTATATTTATTTTTGTTCATCTTTCACTTGATTGAAACAATGCCTGCATAAAGGTTCGTAAACATCTTTTTCACCCAGTTCCACCAGGCGCGTACTCTTGCTCAGGCGGTGAGAATGATGTGCAGGATCCCCGCACCTGACGCATATGGCATGTACTTTGGTTATATGTTCCGCTACTGCCATAAGATTGGGCATGGGGCCAAAAGGATTGCCCTGAAAATCCATATCCAGACCCGCTACTATGACGCGGATGCCGTTGTTGGCCAGTAATTGGCACACACGTACCAGGTTCACGTCAAAAAACTGAGCTTCGTCAATGGCCACCACATCTACGTTGTTGGCCAGCAACAGAATGTTTTCTGCCGAGTCAACCGGGGTGGACGGGATGGAATGGCTGTCGTGCGAAACGACTTCTTCTTCTGAATACCTTACATCAACCCGGGGTTTGAAGATCTCAACCCTTTGATTGGCAAATTTGGCCCTTTTGAGCCTCCGGATGAGTTCTTCGGTTTTCCCCGAGAACATGGACCCGCAAATGACTTCTATCCTTCCGTTCCGCTTTTGATTTTCC
The DNA here is from genome assembly GCA_011620605.1 of Bacteroidales bacterium. Lineage (GTDB taxonomy): Bacteria > Bacteroidota > Bacteroidia > Bacteroidales > UBA932 > DMER64. The sequence goes on from WOYW01000010.1 coordinate 51,321, forward strand.
AGAAACATATACTATCCGGTTAAAAGGTAATATCAATATGTCCGGCATATACTCCGTAAGCCCCGGTTTGCACAATAACTACCCGGTTGCCGTCTGCGGATGTTCTATAAACGGGTTCTTCCAAAAAGGTATGGGAATGACCTCCTATGATCAAATGGATATTCCTGGAATGTGTTGCCAGTTCCAGGTCGTTTTGAAAACCCTGATGGGTAAGGCATATAATGAGGTCACATCCTTTTCTTTTTAATCTGGCTGCCAGTTTGTTGGCTGTTGATACAGGATCTTTGTAGATCATTTTTTCCAAAACCGCGTTGGATGTCAGTCCGTTCAGATCTATGGTCAGACCAATCACGCCTATCTTTTTCCCGTTAACCCGGAATATTGCATAAGGTTTAACAAGTTTTCTGAGAGGTTTGTATAGAATTGTATAATTGGCACATAAAGTAAGGTAGTTTGCCTGTTTTATTCTTGTGACCAGATCTTCCAGCCCGTTATCGAATTCATGGTTCCCCAGGACAGTTGCATCCAGGCCCAGAGCATTCATGGTCTCCACTTCTACTTTTCCTCCAAAGAGATTAAAGTAAGGGGTTCCCTGATTGTAATCCCCTGCATCCAGGAACAAAATATCTGAGTGTTCTTTCCGGGTTTCCTCAAGGTATCCGGAAAGGCTAAGGATCCCGGCGCTACCGGCATTTCTTCCTGAACGAAAAGGTTCTATCTGGCTGTGAATGTCATTAGTATGCACAATAACAAGATCTTGTGCCTTGGCATAAAACGGCATTGCGATAAGCAGCAGGATCGGCAGCCTGGTTGACAAAGTTTTTTTCATTTCTCTTCCGGGTTATTGATTACTACACGGCCATCTGTTTTGGCTGGAATGGGCTCGCCGTTTTTGGTAAATACGTCAATGTATTTCAAAATTACATCGCGAAGTGTCAGGCCGGAATAATCAACACCCAGATTGTTTTTCATAAGTGACATCCGGTCTCCTCCCTGAAGCAGAAAATCAATGGTAGCTATGCGGTAGACTCTTTCCTCTTCCAGGGGTTTCCCGTTTATCAGCAATTGCGTGACCTTGTGGTTATCAACTTTCAAGGTCACTCCAGATAAAACTTCTACGCGACGTGCCGCAAACGTTTCAAATAATTCTCTGACCCGGCTGCCTTTCATACTTACCAGAACAAGAGAATTTTCAAAAGGGAAAGCCGAGTATACATAGTAAAGTGCCAGATTCCCTTTTGGGAACGAACTCCTAATGCCTCCAAAATTGGTAAGGGCAAAATCAACATTTTCAAGCCCGTAATGCCTGCGTGCAATGGCCAGTAAAGCATCTCCCGCCAGGTTGGATAAAGGACTTTCCGGGTAATATGACCTCATCTCACTGGTGGTATATCCCACAACCTGGTTCATTTTGTTGTTCAGTTCGGGAGAATAGGTGTCAATGATGTTCCGTATGGCAGGAGACGCTTTGCTTTGGTAAACATCGGTATCCATCAGCACACGGTATGCTTTGATGGTCTGGGCCCGGGAAGACACCGTTCCCGAGGTGAGCAGTAAAAGGAAGAAAGCGCAGTATTTCAGGCGTTTTTGTATCGCATCCATTTCCATAATTCTTTCCATGTTACTTTCTTTCCGTACATCAAAATGCCCACCCGGTATATTTTGGCTGAAAAATGCACTACTGCAATGAAAGTCAAAAACAACAGCCCGAGAGAAACCAGTAATTGCCACAAAGGAACTCCTCCAAAGGGAAGACGGGCCAGCATAACCATAGGTGAAGTGAATGGTATGATAGAAGCCCAAACAGACAGCGAACTATCAGGATACTGGAAGGTATGCATCATGATGAACAATCCAAGGATAAGGGGAATAGTAATAGGTAGCTGAAATTGCTGGGTGTCAGTTTCGGCATCGGAGACAGACCCGACAGCGGCGAACATAGACGCATACATAAAGTATCCTCCTATAAAATACAGGCAGAAGCTCAGCAGGAATTTCCCGAAATCTATTTGTGAAAGGGTACTTGCTATGCCGGTCAGCACGCCGTTACCTGTATCGAATGAGGCAATGGTCCCGGCCAGACCGCCCTGCATCTGTGGAGCAGATCCGGCCATATCGACAATGGCTCCCGAGCCCACAATAGTCATAACGACAAACAAGATGATGGCTGTAAGCAGGATCCAGAGAAAGAACTGAAGTAAGGCAACAAGGGCAATACCCACGATCTTCCCAAGCATCAACTCCACGGGTTTAACCGATGAAATGATAACCTCAACAATCCGGTTCGTTTTTTCCTCAATAACTCCCCGTATTACCATGGATCCATACATGAATATAAACATGTAGATCAAAAAGCTGCTTAAATACGAAATGGCCATGTATACTTCCGTAATAGTTTCTTTTTCATCTCCGGTTTCTGTCCAGGTAAGAGATTTTACGGGGATATCGGTGTGAATATCTTCCATAATTTCCTTTAACCGGGGAATGTTGTAAGATTCCAGCCTTTGTTGTTCAATCTCATAACTGATCTGCCGGGAAACATACCTTTGAATATCCTTATCAATGGAGCCGGTACTGTACATCCGTACTTCCACCGAGTTCCCTTCCACCGGTTCTATCACGCAAAGAGCATGGAGGTTACGTGTGTCAAAATCTTTTTTGTAGTCTTCAGGATCCCCTTCCCTGCGAAAGGAAAAGTGGGTGTACTCCTGGTCTTCCAGAACCTTTTCTCCAATGCCCGTAGGATCAATGACCTCAATGTTTTTTTCATTGTTGTCTTTCAGCGTGGTCATCAGGGTCGGGATGGTAATAAGGGCTGCCATCAGCAGAGGCGTCAGGAAAGTGATAATAAGAAATGATTTTTTTCTGACACGGATAGCGAATTCTCTTCTGACAATAAGATTTATCTTTTTGATATTCATTGCCTTTCCTCCTTTTGCGTTACCAGTTTAATAAATATGTCGTGCATACGGGGTATGATTTCGTTCATTCCCACGATATTGATGTGCGGTATGAGTGATTCCAGCAGATCGTTGGTGTTGTGCCCGTCCTTCATTTCCACTGTCATCTGGTAAGAACCGTCTTTTTTTCCTTGTGAGGTAATGGAAAAAGGAGCTTTGTCAAATTTGGAAGGATCCAGAGGATCTGAGGCGCGGTAAAGGATCTCCATACGGTTATCCCCGTGTACACGCCGTATGTCGCTAACCCGACCCGTGACTATTAAACGGGCATTATCTATCAGGGCTATCTGGTCACATAATTCTTCTACCGATTCCATATTATGCGTAGACAGTATAACGGATGTTCCGTTCTCTTTCAAACGGATAATTTCATTACGGATAAGATCCACATTAATGGGATCAAATCCGCTGAAAGGCTCATCCAGGATCAGCAGTTTCGGATCATGCATTACGGTGGTTACAAACTGAACTTTTTGGGCCATCCCTTTGGATAACTCGGTGATCTTTTTGTTCCACCAGGCCTGAATGCCGAATCTTATGAACCAGGATTTAAGACTGGAAAGAGCCTGGGCATGGGACATGCCTTTCAGTTTTGCCAGGTACATGGCCTGATCGCCGATTTTCATTTTTTTGTATAATCCTCTTTCTTCGGGAAGATATCCTATGCGAAAGACGTCGTTCGCTGCCAAAGGATGATTGTCAAAAAATATGCTGCCTTCATCGGGAGCAGTGATTTGATTGACAATCCTCAAAAGGGTGGTTTTGCCGGCTCCGTTGGGTCCCAGTAACCCGAAAATTATTCCTTCGGGAACATCAATGCTGACATTATCCAATGCCAGATGACCGTCAAAGCGCTTAACCACATTGTTAGTTACCAGTATACTCATAGACTTACAATAGGGGTTTGAAATAAACTATCCGGCAAATATAACAAAAAACAAAGCTCAATAAAGATACCAGCCAATTTTAGCGGCCTGTTCTTTGGTGAATATACTATCGCGGAGCAGGTTGGTCACAGTACATGAATCAGGATTTGTCGTTTCTCTGTATCTGATTATACACCGTGCCAAATACCTGCCAATATAAATGTGAGATGCAAGTTGATCCTCGGTTACTGTTTTCAGATCCATTTTTCTGATAAAAGTAGTATCCGCAAAAACATCATCATAAAAACCTTTCAGCCGTTCGCGGTCCATCCCGTATACCTCCAGGAGTTGTTCAGGGACGGCAAATCCGCCGAGTTTATCACGGTATTCCAGGATCTTAACGGCGTAATACGGCCCGATACCGTATAATTTGACCAATTCTGCGCTGTCAGCGGTATTGAGTTCAATTTTCAGGGGCACAAAAGGGTTGTATGTATCAAGCCCCTGATTGCTCTTATTACCTGTTTTTGCCCCGGGTAGGTTTGAGCGGGCAGCTTTTTTTATGGTATCTTCTTTTATATGGGATTCCGTGAAAGTCCTGCAATATTCCTGGAACGGACTGGATGCCTGCCATATTTGTTTATACCCGAAAGATGACCATCTACCGGGGAAAACCCTGAGTGAAAATAAAACCAAAATGCAGGCTATACCTGAAGCATGAATGGTGTAATGATGTCTGTTACCCCATTTCATTTTCTTTCCCTTTTCCTTTCAGCACAATTACTATCTCTCCTCTGGGAGTGTTTTTTCTGAACCAATCAGATACATAAGCGAGTTTTCCCCGGACTGTTTCTTCATGAATCTTGCTGATCTCCCTGCTCACGGAAACTTCTCTCTCCGGCCCGAGTGTAGCTGCCAGTTCTTCCAGTGTTTTGAGCAACCGGAAAGGGGATTCATACAGAATAATGGTGCGGGTTTCCGTTTTATAAGATTCCATTCGGGTCCGTCTGCCTTTTTTCACAGGCAGAAATCCTTCAAAACAAAACCGGTCCAAAGGGAACCCGCTGTTAACCAGAGCCGGGATCAGGGCTGTGGCACCAGGCAGGCATTCCACCTCAATACCTGAAGCCAGGCAATCTCTGATCAGCAAATAACCGGGATCGGATATGCCCGGAGTCCCTGCGTCACTGATCAGGGCCGCGCGGATCCCGTCCTGAATTTTGCGTACCACCGAGGCAACCTGTTTGTGTTCGTTATATTTATGAAACGATTCCATAGGGGTTCCGATGCCGTATTTTTTTAGCAGAATACTGCTTGTACGCGTGTCTTCTGCCAGGATCAGGTCGGCTTCTTTCAGCACGTTCAGTGCTCGTGTGGTAATATCTTCCAGGTTCCCAATGGGTGTTGGTACTATGATGAGTTTAGAACACATCTTCCAGCTGTGTAAGAAATTTTTGTACGGCGGGAGATGATAATTCCCAGTGGGGAAAATGTTCTGCCAGGTAAGCTTCGGCTTCCTGTATAGTCTTTGAGTTCTGAATTACGTTCAGTGTCTTGTCATAAAGATCACGGTCTTGTGAAAACAGCATTTTCTCATATAGAAACCTGTCGTTCAGGGGGATGATCTCTTTCAAAGGCCTGCCGTTCTTTGATCTGGCCAGGGAATCGGCAAGGGTGGGGCGTTGGGCAAATCCGGAAAACAAATCGCCTATCGTTTCGGGAAGAGGGGGTGTTTCTTCCTGGATCTCAGGGCCGGGTCCCGGCTCAGGTTCCGGTTGCGAATCAAGTTCAAATACCTGTTCGTCCGGTTGGTCAACAGCTGGCTTGTGTAATGCTTCTATCTTTTGCTCCAGCAAGTACAGCAGTTCTTTGATTTCGTTATATTCCTTTGAGTTCACATTTCAAAGTTACGTATTTAATGCTTATTGAGGAATAAAACGGTAGACAATTTCTCCGTGTTGAATGGTAGGCGCTTCCTCAGAGGCCGTAAAGCGGCTTTGTTTTGCGGCACGCAGGGCAAATTTCTGCAAACACCTGTCCTGGGAAGAGAAATCGTCCACTATAGCTGCTTTTTGTACATATCCTTTCCGGTTTACATAAATGGCTACTGTAACGTCACCACCTCCAATGCATTTGTATACCGGGATGGGCAGGCTCATGGCTTTTCGTCCTTCTATCCTGTATTCCAGCACAGCCGGTCCGGTATAGGGTTTCGAATTTTTATCTTCTGCTTTATCTGGTTGAGTGGTAAAGTTTTCCTGACCACCTTCTTCCTCTATGGCTTCCCGGGCGGCATCCAGACGTTTTTGGAGCTCTTCGGCTTCTTCGTAAACACGCGAAGGATCTTCATGCCGGTCATCCTTTAGATTTTGATTTCGCTGTGTCGCATCTACTGCAACGTTCCTGGTTTGTTGTTCTATGCCGGAGATAAGGTCTTCCAATTCCGCGCTTAACTGGGCCCTCATCTGTTCCCTTTTCAGTTCCGCTTCCAGTTCCTCCTGTTGCGTAAAGTCCAGAACAAAAGAGGATTCTTTTTGCATAAGAGAGCCGATCTGGTAAGACAAAAAAACAATCAGTGCAACCAGATGTACGATCACCGTAAGATAGAGTCCTGTTTTTGTTTCTTTTTTCATTGCGAACAAAGCTTACCTGGTTAACAGGGCCTGTTCAATGGTAGATATCAGCATATTAATGGCCACCGCATTGTGTCCGCCCTGTGGTACTATAATATCGGCATAGCGTTTTGTGGGTTCAATAAATTGAAGGTGCATGGGCTTTACGGTTTTTTCGTAACGTTCCAATACTTTATTTACTGACCGGCCTCTTTCCACAATATCCCTGGATATAACTCTTGATAAACGGTCATCGGGATCTGCATCCACAAAAATTTTCATATCCAGGCAGTCTCTCAAGGGGGGATCGGTAAAGATAAGGATCCCTTCCACAATTATGATCTGTGTGGGTTCAATGTGTTTTGTTTCCCGGGACCGGGTACATGTTATATAGGAATACATGGGTTGTTCTATAGGATTCCCGGCTTTGAGCTGCAGTAAGTGTTTAACCATTAGCTCCCAATCAATAGATTCCGGGTGGTCGAAATTCAATTCCTGTCTCTTTTCCAATGGCAGGTGCGAATTATCTTTGTAATAGGAATCCTGGGGGATCACAATGATTTTTTTCTGATCCAGATTTTCCAGGATTTTATTTACAACTGTTGTTTTACCGGAACCGGTACCACCGGCTATACCAATTACCAACATATTAAAATTCAGCAGATTTTGGGGTTCGGGGAAAAGGAATCACATCACGGATATTTGTCATTCCCGTAATAAAGAGGAGCAAGCGTTCAAAACCCAGGCCGAATCCGGAATGCGGAGCAGTTCCAAAGCGCCTTGTGTCCAAATACCAATCCAGGCCTTCTTCCGACATATTCATATAGACGATCCTTCTGCGGAGCGTTTCCAGATTTTCTTCGCGCTGGGATCCTCCTATGATCTCTCCTATCTTGGGGAAAAGAATGTCCATGGCACGTACGGTTTTCCCGTCCGTGTTCTCTTTCATATAAAAAGCCTTGATCTCTTTGGGATAGTCTGTTAATATGACAGGATGTTTAAAATGCTTTTCGACCAGGTATCTTTCATGTTCACTCTGCAGGTCCACACCCCAGGATACGGGGTATTCAAAAGACTGACCGCTGGCAGTCAGAATTTCAATACCTTCTGTATAGGTAAGACGTACAAATTCTGTGTTGCAAACACCTTCCAGCCTGTTGATCAGATCTTTGTCTATCATATTGTTGAGAAAGGCTATATCGTCAGCACAATTATCCAGGGCATACCTGACCAGGTATTTGATAAAGTCTTCGGCCAGGTCCATATTGTCATTAATGTCGTAAAAGGCCATTTCAGGCTCTATCATCCAGAACTCGGCAAGATGCCTTGGGGTGTTGCTGTTCTCTGCCCTGAAAGTAGGACCGAAAGTATAAACTTCGCCAAGAGCCATCGCACCCAGTTCTCCTTCCAGTTGCCCGCTGACGGTCAGACTTGTCTGACGTCCGAAAAAATCCCGTGTATAATCAATGGTGTTGTCTTTGGATCTGGGCGGGTAGTTCAGATCCAGGGTAGTAACCTGGAACATGGCTCCGGCTCCTTCACAGTCAGAAGCGGTAATGATGGGTGTATGCAGGTACACAAAGCCATTGTCGTTAAAATATTTGTGTATGGCATATGCCAAGGCATGACGTATGCGGAAAATACAACCGAATGTATTGGTCCTGGGTCTGAGGTGCGCTATTTCCCTGAGGAATTCCATGCTGTGACCCTTTTTCTGTAAAGGATAAACGGCAGGATCGGCGATTCCGTAAATTTCTATTTCAGAGGCCTTGATCTCTACAGACTGCTGTGTCCCGATCGATGGAACAAGTTCTCCTTTTACACGTATGCAGGCTCCGGTAGTGACGGGTCGCAGCTGTTCTTCCGTGAAAACATTCATATCACATACAATTTGAACGTTGTGGATCGTAGATCCGTCATTCAGTGCAATGAAAGCGATATTTTTATTGCCCCGTTTGGTACGTACCCAGCCTTTTACCTGCACGGTCACTCCGGCCTGCATTTTCAGAAGGTCAATAATTCTGGTGCGTGATTTTATCATGGCTGTTAATATCTGTAGTAGTCCGGTTTGTAAGGACCTTCAACGGAAAATCCTATGTATTCGGCTTGTTTTTGTGTCATTCGTGTAAGTTTGACGCCAAGGTAATCCAGGTGAAGACGTGCCACTTCTTCGTCCAGCTTTTTGGGTAGTTGATATACTCCCAGTTCGTGCTGAGTGTTCCAGAGACTTATTTGTGCCAGAACCTGGTTGGAGAAAGAATTACTCATCACGAATGATGAATGTCCGGTGGCACATCCCAGATTTACCAGTCGTCCTTCAGCCAGGAGAATGATGGAATGACCGTCGGGGAAAGTAAATTTGTCCACCTGGGGCTTAATATTGTCCTTTTTTATGCCCGGGTAATTCAGAAGGGCATCTACCTGTATTTCATTGTCAAAGTGACCAATGTTGCAGACTATGCAATGATCTCTCATTTTTTCCATATGTTCCAGGCAGATCACATCGCAGTTTCCGGTAGCAGTTACAAAGATCCTGGCTTCTTTCAGGCAATCTTCCAGGGTTCGTACTTCAAAGCCCTCAATGGATGCCTGAAGTGCACAGATGGGGTCAATTTCTGTGACCAGAACCCGGGCTCCGTATGAGCGCAGACTCCGGGCACATCCTTTACCTACATCCCCGTACCCGCAAACTACCACCACTTTTCCGGCTATCATTACATCAGTTGCCCGTTTTATGCCGTCGGCAAGTGATTCGTGGCATCCGTAGAGGTTGTCGAATTTTGATTTGGTAACGGAATCATTGACATTAATTGCCGGAAAAAGAAGTTCTCCTTTGTCAAACATTTGGTATAACCTGTGAACTCCGGTTGTTGTTTCTTCACTGACCCCTTTCATGCCTTCTGCCATACGAGTCCACATACCGGGTCTTTCTTTGAGCGTTTTGCGTAATAGTGCTGCAATTACTTTTTCTTCTGTTCTTCCGTTCATGTCATCAAGTGTGAAACTGTCTTTTTCTGCCAATACGCCTTTATGTACCAATAGTGTGGCATCACCGCCATCATCTACTATCATATGAGGGCCTGGTGCGTTGGGAAACGACAATGCCTGCAGGGTACTCCACCAGTATTCCTCCAACGTTTCACCTTTCCATGCAAATACAGGAGTACCTGCTTCTACAATAGCAGCTGCTGCATGATCCTGTGTTGAAAAAATATTACAGGAAGCCCACCTTACGTCTGCTCCGAGCACTTTTAATGTTTCAATAAGGACGGCTGTTTGAACGGTCATATGGAGACTTCCGGTGATCCGTGCTCCCTGCAGGGGCTTCCGGTCACCGTACCGCTTACGAAGGGCCATAAGTCCGGGCATTTCCCGCTCGGCCAGCTCAATTTCCTTCCTTCCGAATGCAGCAAGTCCGGGATCTTTAATTTTGTAGTCCATCTCTTTTTTTTGCAAAGGTAAGCAAAAAACGAAATCAGGTCTTAAAACCGTAATGTTTCCTTTAGCGTTTTGTATCCTGTAGCGCTTATCCGGATGGATTCCCCATTTGTTAGAATAATATATTGTTGTTCTCCGTAACGTTCAATACGGCTAATCCTGGAAACGTTTACAATAAATGAGCGATGGATCCGGACAAACTGCATGGGAGAAAGCGTTTCCTGAAGATGTTTCATGGTCTCTTCTTTAAGCCATTTTCCTTCTTTGGTTACAAGAGAAACGTAATCTCCGTCGGCTTGTATGAACAGGAGATCTTCGGTGGGAATAACCTTTATTCCGTTGCCTGATCTTACCAGAATCTTATCGGGATATTCACGCACTGGTTGTGCATGTGAAATTGGATGTGGTTCTGGTGAAACAGTTTGCCCCTGTGTTTTTTGCGTTCTTTTCCACATCAAAAAAATAACACAAAGCAAAATAGTTATAAAAATACGCAGAGGAATGGTCTGTGAATAGAGTAAGAACTGTTCCTGAGAAAGGTAAAAGTACATAAACAATACCGGCAAACCGCCAACACCGGAGCAAAAAATCACACTTTGCACATACACCGGCATACCATACGAGTGCATTTTTAAGGTGAAAAAACCAATAAAAGTAAAGCAACAAGCCAGGACAAAAGCATCGGTAAGAAGGTCAGGCCAGGTGAAGGCCACAATGGATCCGGCCAGATAAGCAACTATGAACGAGGTCACAACGACCACGCTCACGTATACTGCCAGTCTGTATTTACCTGATTTCTCCACCTCCAAAGACACATTCTGCTTCAATGATCAATCTGGCACTGTTGTCAACACCTGAAACTACAGGACGTTTATCCTTAAATGAACCAAAAACATTTTCGGATCTGATCTCTACATTCCATTCCGGAGGTATGTGTAAAGTAGTTCCTCCGAATACTGAAGAGATCTTCAAAAAAGAGACGCCTTCCTGTAAAGTCGTTTTTCTAAGATCCAGCGTGACACCTCCGAAAACACTTTCAATGGATCCGCCCCTGAATTCAGGCTCCAGAAATACATTGTCGGCTCCGCTAAAGACCATGGAATAGTTGACATAACCGTTGTCAAACCGGGTGTATTCTCCGGCATGGGTCCGGTGGAGATGATGCCTGAAAGGAGGTTCGGAAAGACCGCCTTTTCTGGATCTTGTAAAGATCAGGATACCCACTGCAACCAGGGCCAGAGGCCACAGGTTTCCCCAATTGAACCTGGCAAACCATTCCATTCCCGGAAAAAGATCCAAAGCTCCGATCCGGGGCAACAGGAAAACGGTTCCAATTATAAGTAATATTACACCCTGTGTGCTCTGTTTTCGTGCAAAAGAAATAATCCCGATCACAATGAGAAGCATCTGCCAGGAAAGCAGAATGCGGCGAACTCCGTATGGGATCCACCCCGCATTGGAAAAGATCAGAATGATGCCTACGCAGACGAACACCAATCCAATAAAAACACCTCCGGAAGCATGGTTCCGGCGTTCCGGTTTTCTCTGAACTTCATGTTCCTGGTTGTCTAAGATTTCCATAATTTCAAAAATTCAAATAATTAGATATGCCGCAAAAGTAATGGCAGATCCCTCTCAATACAATAGGACATCGGCGAGCGCAGGGAATAAACCCGATGAATAAATGGCCGGGCTCGTTAAAATGAGATTCCCATAGCTTCACAGATCTTTTTGGGAATGTCCGTGTTGTCCATTCGTCCCATGAAAAGATGACTGTTGACTCCCATGGCATAAACAGGTACGGGTATTCCGGTATGGGCTAAAGTCGTCCAGCCGATCCTGGCTCTGCGGTTTATATCCCTGACCATTTCCGCGGTTTTGTAGTCGCGGGATTGTCTCAGCTTATCTTTGGATGCGGTTTGTTCATCCAGCTGATCAAAATGCATAACATATTGGCTTTCCCATCCGAGTGACATGCCACCGGTTTCATGATCTGCGGTAACTATTATCAGAGTTTCTTTTGGATGTTTCACGGCAAAATCGATGGCAACCTCTACGGCCTGGTGCAGGTCCAGGGTTTCCAGAATAGATGCTTTTCCGTCATTGGAATGACATGCCCAGTCAATAAGTCCACTCTCGCTCATCAGGAAAAACCCTTTTTCGTTATCCAGGAATTCAACTGCAGCCCTTATGATATCGCTGTGGGTCATATCACCTTCCTGACGGTCAATGGCATAAGGGAGGGATCCCAGATAATCTCTTCCCTTATCCTGCAATAAAACAATCTTATTTGAATCCTTCATTGTATCAAAATCATCCATGCCGTAAGCAATGGTGTAACCGGCTTCTTCTATAAGTTTGATCACAGATGTCTGGTCTTTTTCACTTCCTTCGGGTTGAAGAAAGCCCCCACCGCCGAAAAAGTCAAAACCGGTCTCGGGTAACTGGGTTGCTATGGTATAATAATCATTTCTTGAAACTGCATTGGCATAAAAAGCACCTGGAGTTGCGTGATCCAAAGTTACGGTTGATGATACCCCTACTTTGTAGCCGGCTTCTTTGATTTTGTAAGTAATGGCTTTAAGTGCGGCAGAATCGGGAGTAATACCCAGCATGCCGTTGTTGGTCTTTGTTCCCGTAGCCAGAGCCGTTCCGGCAGCCGAAGAACAGGTAATAATATTACTGGCGCTGTATGTTGTTATGGTACCCAATACGGGAAATTGAGTGAAATTCAATGCCTGTAACCCGATCTCTCCTTCTTTGTCTGCCCTGTATGCTTCAGTTGCAGCAACCTGTGCAAGTCCCATCCCGTCACCAATAAAATAAAAAACATATTTTGCCTGTTGCGGGGTTTCCTGGCATCCGAACAGGGCAACGATCGCCAAAACGGCCAATAAACGTTTCATTTGTACATAATTTTTGAGTGTTTACAAAGGTAAAAAAAAGCCGCAGTAAAGAACCGCGGCTTTTAAATATTGTTTGTACTAATCAGAAACCCGTGTTTTCGGCTTTCCGACGTGTAGAATACATAATTCTCAATGCAGAACAACGACGGAGTTCCTGCTTCACGTCTGTTACGATACCCATTCGAACGTTTTCGTCTACTTTCAGTGCCACTGTCATCAAAGGACGGTCAGCTTCCGACATGGATTCACGGGAAGCCGCTATAAAGTCACGAATGTCATCAATGGTACTGAAAGAATCGTTTAACTGTATACGTGCTTCGGTACCAAACTGACTCTGGTAAGCAGGGATGGGGGTCCCTATGTTGATGTAACTTGCCAGGTCTTTTCTGTCCAGTTTTGCGATCTCGGTCGCTTCCGGAAGTTTAACACTTACTACACGTTCCGTTTGACGAAAACTTGTTGATATCATAAAGAAGAACAATAACATGAAAACGATGTCGGGAAGTGAAGCCGTACTCAGGGGTTTTAGTCCTTTATCAGTTTTTGTTTTGAATGTTGCCATAATTATGTTCTCCTATCTTCTCCTTGTTGTTACTTCTCTGGGTTCCCTTTCTGACAGATTCATGGGAACGGCATCCCTTACAATTCTTTGCTGATCTTCATCCAGGGATTCGTATTTCTTTCCAAAATGCTGCATGGAAAAATCGTCGCGTAGTTCATTAAATGCTTTTACCAGTTCATTTTGTACCTGGATATAGGCATCATACGAAGTACCGCGGTCATTTTGAAGGGAAACAACGGCACGGGATACCATGACGGGACCAAAGCCTTCAATATCATTTTCACGTTTTTCAGGCATATTGGGAAGATTAGCCGGATTAGTGATGAATTCCTTGACTTTGTCTTTTAGCATGGTAATGTGCATCTCCTGTCCTCCTGCAAACAAGCGGTCGCTACTATTGATCAGCACCACCATTATATTCCTCTTGTTGATCTGTTCAACTTCTGCCTGCTGATTCTCATCAGGCATAGGCGGAAGCCGGCGTTGAATACCGGTTTCAACATCCATGGTGGTTGTTACCAGAAAGAATATAAGCAGCAGGAAAGCGATGTCTGCCATTGAGCCTGCATTAATTTCACCTGCTGGTTTTGCCATAATAATTAAAGTTTACTAGATTAGTTTTTCTTCAAGGCATTATAGACAGAACCACCAATAATGGCAATTGCTGCCAATGCCAACAGGAAGTATGTAAGGTACAGGGCCGTATCAGTCAGTTTGACAGAAGACCCTTCTACTATGGCTCCGGTTGCCAGTAAAACCGGGGTCCCGGGAGCAAGAAGGTAAGCACCTCCTACCAGTACGACGGCGATCACCAGCAAGATCAACAGCGGTTTCACCTTGATGGTATGTTGCCTGAAAGTAATTATTGGCAACAGTATTATCAAAAGAATAGCCAGTCCGATCATGATGTATGCCCAATTCAGGTAGGTGTATGTCCAGGCATCCAGGTTTTCTCCCTTCGTATTCAAGAAATACAGAACGGTAAGAACAATACTGATTGCAAGGAGCACCCATAAAGTTATTTTTGAAACTCTCTTCATTGCAAAGTCTTATTTTTCGTATTTAACCAAAATGTCCATCAAAGAAATGGAAGCGTCTTCCATCTTGATAACGATGCCGTCAATTTTGGATATCAGATAATTGTAGAACAATTGAAGGATGATGGCCACAATAAGACCTGTTACTGTTGTAATAAGAGCAACCTTGATACCGCCGGCTACGATGTTGGGAGAAATATCCCCTGCAGCTTCAATGGCGTCAAAAGCTCCGATCATCCCGATTACTGTTCCCATAAATCCCAACATAGGAGCGATAGCAATGAACAACTGGATCCAGGAAAGCCCTTTTTCCAACTGGCTCATCTGTACGGAACCGTAAGATGAAATGGACTTTTCTACAACATCCAGGCCTTCATCTGCACGGGAAAGTCCCTGGAAAAAAATACTGGCAACAGGACCGCGGGTGTTACGACAAACATCCAAAGCGGCAGGTACGCCACCGTCTTTCATGGCTGCTTCCACTTTATCCAGCAGTTTTCCTGTATTGGTTTCGGCCAGGGTAAGGTAAATAATACGTTCAATAGCAAGTGCAAGTCCGAAAATCAAACAGAGCAGTACCACTGACATAAAAGCAGGACCACCTTCAATGAATTTGGTCTTAAGCTGCTGGTGAATGGGTACTTCAACCTGTTCAGTTTCACCTGTAGTGGTGGCTGTTTGTGCGACTGCGTACTGAGCAGAAATGGTAATGAATCCAAGGACTGCTAAAAATACGAAAAGTTTTTTCATTTCTGTTGAATAATTAGAGTTAAGAATTTATAAATTGTCAAACGTTTACAAATAAACTGCGGAGAAGGCGGGATTCGAACCCGCGAAACCCTTTTGGAGTTTACGCACTTTCCAGGCGCGCGCCTTAGACCACTCGGCCACCTCTCCTTTCTTAATACACATTAAAAAGCAGCGCAAGTTACTGAAAAAAGTTTTATTCCAAACAAATGTATTAAAATTCACCATTTAAAGATTGTGAAAGAAGTTCTATAACTTTTTTATTGTCAAAAAATTGGCCTGTTAATAACATAATCTTGGTGACAGCGGCTTCAGTTGTCATGTCATATCCTGACAGGACCCCCGCTTCCTTCAGCCTGATCCCGCATGCATAAGTGTCCATGGATACACTCCCCGCCGGACATTGTGTAATATTCAAGATAACAATCCCTTGGGATATTGCTCTGGATAACAGATCCAGCAGCCATTGCGCAGATGGGGCATTTCCCTGTCCGTAAGTTTCCAGGACGACTACCCTCAACCCGGGAATATTAAGTATGGCTTCCACCACTTTCTTTTCAATACCCGGGAAAATTTTCAAAACGGCCAAATCGGTTCCCAGTTGTGTATGTACCCGTAAAGGACGTCCCCATGTGGTGGGATAGCGGATGTACTTGCGGTTGTATTTGATGTGGATCCCTGCCTCGGCAAGAGCCGGGTAATTCGGAGAGCGGAAGGCCCTGAATTCTTCGGAATTGTATTTCATAGTCCTGTTTCCTCTGAACAACTGGTCCTGAAAGAAAATGCATACTTCAGGTACCAGGGCATGACTCTGGTCATCCACGCCGGCTGCAATTTCCACGGCAGAAATAAAATTCTCTTTGCCGTCAGTCCGGGGTAATCCTATGGGTAACTGACTGCCGGTGAAAATAACCGGTTTTTCCAGGTTCTCCAGCATAAAACTAAGTGCCGAGGCGGAATAGCTCATGGTGTCTGTCCCGTGCAGGATCACAAAGCCGTTGTAACGGTCATATTTTTCGCAGATCAACAGGGCCAGTCGTACCCAGAAATCAGGGAAGATATCGGATGAATCTATGACCGGATCGAAAGAATAGGAATCAATCCGGAAGCAGAATTTCTGCAGTTCGGGAACTTCTTCCAAAATATGTTCAAAACGGAACGGCACCAGTTCTCCGGTAACCGGATGGGCTTTCATGCCAATGGTACCCCCCGTATAAATAACCAGAATGGCTGCTTTGTTTATCATTTCTTAAAAAACAAAGATAATGCATTTTGAGTAGTCTGACCAATTACTTTTTCGATGCTGACGTCTTTTAAAAGAGAAATTTTCCGTGTAATGAAAGTCAGGTAGGCGCTTTCGTTTCTTTTTCCGCGGTAGGGCACTGGCGTCAACCAAGGAGCATCGGTTTCCAGCACTATGCTTTTCAGGTCGGTTTCCCTTACAGTTTCTGCAAGACGGGCATTTTTAAAGGTGACTACTCCGCCGATACCCATGAAAAAATATCCTCCACGGCAAGCTTGCTCAAAAACTTCACGGCTACCCGACCATGCGTGCAAAATGCCCCTCATGCAGGGATAGGTACATTTTTTTAAAGACGCCAGCAACTCGGGAAAGGCAGAACGGGAATGTATGATAACCGGAAGGTCCAGATCCCTGGCCCATTCCAGTTGTTGTTCAAATGCATTGATCTGTTCCCGTTCATATTCGCGTGACCAGTAAAAATCAAGTCCGATCTCTCCGACGGCGACTGCTCCTGCCATTGTTGAATAAGCATGGTCCAGTTCTTGTCTGAAATCTGCCTTGACCGAAGTGGGATGAAGCCCCGAGGCTTTATGACAAAACCCCGGATATTTTTTCAGGCATTCCTGCATGGCTGCGTAGGTGCTTTTGTTGATGGCTGGAAGGATGCAATGCGTTACCCCGGCATTTTTGGCCCTTTCAACCACCTGATCGCGGTCGGGATTAAAGGCACTGTCGTAGAGATGTACATGCGTATCGATCATAGTATTATCCTGTATTCGTTGTTTTCCATACATTCTATCAGCCCTTTAACCTGAAGCTTTGTCAAGGTGGCAGACAGAACCGGAAAAGATAGCTGCAGACATTCAGCCAGGGAATTTATGTCTCCTCCTTTCTTTTTAACTTGTGAATATACCAGCTTTTCGGGATTATCCAGTGTAGTGAACAAATCCTGTTGATAAGCAGTAGTTTTATCCGGGGTTGTTTCCCATTGCATGGTCCGGGCAATATCAAAGGCAGAAGCAACCAGGGCTGCTTTGTTATTCTTTATTAAGTTGTTGCAACCTTTTGAGCAAATATCTCCGGGCCTTCCCGGTACGGCCAGAACGTCCCTGAAATAATCAGAGGCAAGATGGGCTGTAATGAGTGCCCCTCCGTCTGTTTTGGATTCAACGACCAGCGTAGCATCCGACAATCCGGCAATGATGCGGTTGCGTTGCAGAAAATTGTGCCGGTTTTCCTGTGTTTCAGACGGGAACTCGGTCAGTACAGCGCCTTGCCGGTAGATGTCCAGGGCTATGTTCCTGTGAGCAGACGGATAGATCTGATCAAGACCTGCCGGAAGTACGGCAATTGTCTGTAAATTATTTTCAAGTGCTGCTTTGTGTGCTGTAATATCTATGCCGAAAGCCAGTCCGCTCACAATTACTGGATTAATTCCGGCTTTTTTCAATCCGCCTATTATTTCCCTGCAAACGGCTTTTCCGTATGGTGTTGCCGATCTTGTCCCCACAACGGACAGAAAGGGGCCCCGGTTCAGGTCTGCTGATCCCGCCACATATAAAAGCAACGGGGCGTCACAGCACTCCCTGAGATTTTCCGGATATTCCCGGTCGTATAAAAAAACAGTTTTGATTTTCCGCTTGCCGGCACACTCCAATTCTTTGTGAGCTAAATTCATAAGATCGGGGTGATGCATGTTTTCGGCAATGCTTCTTCTGAACCCTTTGTGACGGATCAGTTCAGTAAGTGGTTGTTGAAAGACAGCAGCCGCACTGCCGTAATGATCATACAATCTCCTGGCCAATCCTCCTTCATACCTCATGCACAAACTTAATGCACATCTGCATATTTCTTCTTCTTCACAGATCATCCCCAAATATAGAGGAAATGAATTATATTATCAACATGGCATCCCCGTATGCTCCAAAGCGGTACTTTTCTTTAACGGCCGTTTCATAGGCATTCATTACCGTTTCATAGCCTCCGAATGCTGCTACGAACATGAGCATAGTAGAATGGGGAAGCTGGAAATTTGAGATCAGAGCATCCGGAATACAGAAATCGTAGGGAGGGAAAATGAATTTGTTGGTCCATCCTTCAAAAGCGGTGATCTCTCTTTTTGTAGTCACTGAAGTTTCAACGGCACGTAAAACGTCAATTCCGGTGGCAAAAACACGTTTTCCGTCAGCTTTCGCCTTGTTTATGATATTGGCGCTTTCAGCCGTGATGACTACAGGTTCGGAGTCCATTTTGTGTTTTGAAAGGTCTTCCACGTCTACTGCCCTGAAATGCCCCATGCCCATATGAAGTGTGATCTCGGTAGTTTTTACGCCCCTTATCTCCATTCTCTTTATAAGCTCCCTGCTGAAATGAAGTGCTCCGTCAGGAGCGGCTACAGCCCCTTCCACTTTGGCAAAAATGGACTGATAGCGTTCTTCGTCAATAGGTTCCACGTGTTTCCGGATCCATTTGGGTATTGGCATTTCTCCAAGGCGGAACAAAGTGGATTTAAAATTCTCGTAAGTGCCATCACAAAGGAAACGCAGTGTTCTGCCCCGGGAGGTGGTGTTATCAATAACCTCGGCAACAAGGGCATCATTTTCCCCGAAATACAATTTGTTCCCAATCCGTATCTTACGGGCCGGATCAACCAAAACATCCCATAAACGTTGGTCTTTGTTTAATTCTCGTAGCAGGAAAACTTCGATCTCGGCACCCGTTTTTTCCTTGTTCCCGTAAAGACGTGCCGGAAAGACTTTTGTGTTATTAAAAACGACCACGTCCTTTTCCTGCATGATGTTTATAATGTCTTTGAAAACAAGATGCTCTATGGCACCTGTTTTTTTGTGTAACACCATCATACGTGATTCGTCGCGGTTTTTTGCGGGATGGCCGGCAATAAGTTCCTGTGGGAGAGTAAAATTGAATTGTGAAAGCTTCATACGCGAATAGTAAGTATAAACGACGTTTTATACGTAAGAAAAATAAAAAAGTTTCAATTAAATGAAAAGTTTTTCAAATTCTTCAATGGTAAGAGCGTCGTCTGCCCGGAATGTTCCTGAACCAGAACGGCGTAATGAGATCAAATGGGCTCCGCTTTCCAGGGCAACTCCCAGGTCACGGGCAAGAGCCCGGACATACGTTCCCCTGCTGCAGGTAATACGTAAAGTAAGCAGGGGCGGAGAATAATCAATGATTTCCAGAGCATTGATCCGGATCAGGTTTTTCTTCATCTCCGGAGTTTCCATACCCTGCCTGGCGTATTCATAAGCTCTTATGCCGTCAATAACCTTGGCCGAATAAACAGGAGGGATCTGGAACTGTTCTCCCAAAAAATCCTTTATTTTCTCCTCCAGTCTTTTCCGGGTAATGTGTTCCCAGAGGTATGTGGCATCGGTTTCATGTTCCAGATCAAAAGAAGGTGTTGTGGCCCCAAACTGTATACCTGCCAGGTATTCCTTGTCCTGGGCCTGGAACACATCTGAATCCCGGGTTGCTTTACCCACACATACAATCATCAGTCCTGTGGCCAGAGGATCCAGTGTCCCCGTATGACCGACCTTTATCTTCTTAATCTGGTAATACCGCTGTAACCTGAAACGGATTTTTCTTACCACATCGGCTGATGTCCAGGTAAGGGGTTTATCTATGCACAGGACCATTCCCTCCAGGGAAAGGATATCTGCTCCAGGAGGGGGTTCATGTAAAGTATGTTTGTTCAGTATCAGCATAATGTCAGAGGCGGAAAGGGCCGGCGTTTTTGTCTTTCTCCGACAGGATCATTTTCCCGGAAGACAAGGGCCATGGAATGGAAAGGGCAGGCGAGTCAATATGAAAGATGCCTTCTGAAGCCGGATGGTAACCAATGTCTGTCTTGTATTGTACTATTGCTACAGAGGATAGAACACAGAAACCGTGAGCAAATCCCCTGGGAATGAACAGTTGTTTTTTGTTTTCCGCACTCAGGTTCAAACAGAAGAACTGTCCCCTGGTAGGGGATCCCTGGCGTATATCTACGGTAACATCAAAAATTTCGCCTTCTACAACACGTATATATTTGGACTGGGCATGTGGCTCTTTCTGGTAATGAAGACCCCTGGTTACACCAAAACGGGACATGGATTCATTTTCCTGGACAAAATCTATGGAACCTATATGACGGGTAAACGATTCCCTGAGGAAAGATTCCATAAAGTAACCCCGCTCATCACGCAACACACGGGGAGTAATGATCCAAATGCCTTTTATGGGTGCTTCTTCAAAAACCATTATTCCTGATTCGTGATCCAAAGATACTTAGAAAATATAACAAATAATGTTGTGACGCCCATAAAACTTCCCGGGAACAGGAAAACGGATGTACCGTTTCCCGGTTTTCTTCCGGAGGGGTTTCTACTGCCTTGAGGAACAATGAACAGATTAATCCGCCGGCAGCAATGATAAGAAAAAGGACAGAAAGACCCCAGGCGGGTACCGTAAGGGCAAAAAATGAGGCCATTATTGTTCCCAGGATCATACCCGGCAAAGATACCATTTCCATATTTCCGGTGCCGTATGATATATGTTCTGTACCCCCTATATCCCTTATAAGACCGTATTTGGATGGTGAGAAAAGACTGCTTTGTATGCCCATTAATAATATGGAAAACATAACCAGCCATATGTTATGGAACAAAAATCCGGCAGAGGCAAGGATCATTACGGGTATTTTGGCAGCTTTGGCGATCCTTACTACATGGATCTTTTTGAATGTTACGGCCCATTTTCCGGCCAGGGGAGAAAGAAACACATAAGGAAGTACCAATGAACCGGCAGCCAGTGACACCAGGGTTTCTTCATATTCAATACCGATCCAACCCACTGCAGATGCCTGGTCATATCAAAGTGTTTTTAATGCATGATCAAGACGCTCCAGGGTGTCTTCCTTCCCTATGACCGCCATAATATCAGCCATTCCGGGGCCCTGAGGCTCCCCTACAATGCACAGTCGCAAAGCATTCATCACCTGACCGGTTTTCAATTGCGACTGTTCTATCCAATCATGCAATGTTTTATCTATGGAAGGAACATTAAAAGGAGTACAGGCGGCCAAAATTTCTTTAGCACGAAGTACTATTGCCGGGGTCTCCTCTTTCCAGTGCTTTTTCTGTTGAGTCAGATCGAATGACCGCGGCGGTACAAAAAAGTAATGAGAAAGATCCCAGAAATCATTGACAAATGTTGCCCGGTTTTTGATTAGAGATACTACCTTTTCCGCTTGAAGGGGAGTGGTTTTTATTCCTTTGCTTTGCAATATGGGAATAAAGTCCTGAACCAGCCTGGCATCGGAACGGTTCCTGAGGTATTGCTGATTAAACCATCTGGCTTTTTCAGGATTGAACCGGGCGCCCGATTTTGTTACGCGTTCCAGGGAAAAGGATCGGATCAGTTCTTCCATGGAAAAAAGCTCCTGTTCGGTCCCGGGGTTCCATCCCAGCAAAGCCAGCAGATTGACAAAGGCTTCCGGATAATAGCCCTCTTCCCGGTAGCCCTTTGAGCGATCTCCTCCGGTGCCGGTCCATTCAAGGGGAAATACAGGGAATCCCAGCCTGTCCCCGTCCCTTTTACTCAGCTTCCCTTTTCCGTCAGGTTTCAGTAAAAGAGGTAAATGAGCAAATTGCGGCCGGTAATCTTGCCATTCAAATGCTTCATAAAGCAAATAGTGCAGCGGAAGTGAAGAAAGCCATTCCTCACCCCGGATTACGTGCGTGATCTCCATCAAATGATCGTCCACTATATTTGCCAGGTGATAGGTGGGCAGACCGTCGTTAGCCTTCCACAAAACCTTGTCATCCAGGGTGTCACTTTCCATAGTGACTTCTCCCCGTATGAGATCGGTCATTTCAATGGTTTTATTTTCGGGGATTTTAAACCGGATGACCCAATTGTCGTTTTCCATCAGGCGGCGCCCGGTTTCCTGGGCAGACATATTTAACGAATTGGCCGTCTTGTTCCTGAAGGCGTGGTTGTATATAAACGTATCGCCCCTGCTTTCCGCTTCTTTCCGGTACAGATCAAGTTCTTCGGGTGTGTCGAATGCATAATATGCATCCCCCTGATCTATCAATTGTTGCGCGTATTCACGGTATAAGTGTTTTCGTTCACTTTGACGGTATGGAGCAAAAGGATGTCGTTCAGTTGCCAGGGAAACCATATTCCCGTTTGGGGCTACGCCTTCATCAGGAACTATCCCGCACCAGTTTAATGCATCGATAATGTATTTTTCAGCTCCCGGGACATAACGCTGCTTATCCGTGTCTTCTATCCTAAGCACGAAAGTTCCTTTGTGTTGCCTGGCAAATAGGTAATTAAAAAGCGCAGTGCGCACACCCCCCAAATGAAGCGGTCCTGTAGGGCTGGGAGCAAAACGCACTCTGACTTTTTCTGTTTGCATATCAGTCTTGTGTTTGATGTATGTAGGAGTTGTCTGTACTTAACCTCTTTTGTCCGTTCTTTTCTTCAATTTTATGTTTTGAGGGTCCCGGTACTTCGGAAGGAAATGACATTTTATAACGAGCTTCTTTACGTTTAAATGCAGGTATTTGTTCCAATTCCGTGATATTTTGGTTGTCATCCAGGATCAGGACCGGTTTTTTACCTGAAACAGCCTGTTGGGCATGTGTTTCCGATTGAACCCTGAAAACACTCCTGTTGTGGGTGATCCGGAATTCGCCGTCTTCGATTTCTTCATGTTCCCGTTCAAGCTCATCAACAATATCCGTGCCGTCATTTCCGGCCGGTTCACCATCCAGGTAAACGGATTCCTTCATTTCTCTTTCTTTTCCCGCATCATTACCGTAAACGGCGATGGGAGGCAGCGAGTGAATACTGAACCCGGTGGCGATCATGGTAACCCTTATCTCATCCTGCAAAGAAGGATCACAGATGATACCCCTTTTGAAATTGGATACACCCCCGGTATAGTCCGCTATATAGCCCATTATCTGCGATAATTCGGTCATGGACAAGGCTTTTTCTTTTCCCGAGGTGATATTTATCAGGACATTCCGTGCACGTGTCAGATCCGCATCGTCAAGAAGGGGAGAGGTGAAAGCCGATTCAACAGCTTTAACGGCCCTGTTTTCGCCGCTGCCCGATCCTGTACCCATCAGGGCCATTCCGCTTTGTTTCATGACCATTTTCACATCGGCAAAATCCACATTCATGAATCCCGGCCGGGTTATGATCTCGGAAATACCCCTTACTGCAGTATTTAAAATATCATCGGTACGCTGAAATGCTTCAAATATGGGAAGATCCCCATAAGCCTTATACAGTTTCTCATTGTCAATGACCAGCATGGAGTCTGTAAATTGCTGCATTTCCTGGATCCCTTCCATGGCGCGTTTCAGGAAATCTTTCCCTTCATCACGGAAAGGCAGCGTTACCACTGCGACGGTGAGCAAGCCCATATCCCTGGCGATCCGGGAAAGCACCGGAGCAGCTCCGGTCCCGGTCCCGCCTCCCATACCGGCGGTTATAAAAACCATTTCTGTGTTGCCCTCAAGAAGAGTCCTTATACGATCCTCACTTTCCAGGGCAGCTTGTTTGGCAATTTCGGGATTGCAGCCGGCTCCTCTGCCACGCGTGATCACACTTCCCAATTGTAATTTTTCAGGTACCGGGCTCATTTCCAGAGCCTGGGCATCCGTATTGCAGACTACGAAATCAACGTCTGTCAGCCCTGTTCGGTACATGTGGCTCACGGCGTTACCTCCTCCTCCTCCGACCCCTATCACTTTTATGATAGATTGGTTGTTTTCCCAGTTCAAAGGGATGAATTCTTCTTTTTCTTCCATATCATTTACGCTTCATTATCCACATTGGTAAAAAAACGACTCAGAGAGTTTATAAACAAATTTCCCTGTGTCACGTTTTCCTTGTTATTGTTGCTTTTTAGGGTTTTGGGTTTTCTGATCTTTTTGTTCTTGTCCGGACCTTTGCTTTCTACGTTCTGAAATATTTCATCCAGGTTTTTGCTTTGTTCGGCGGAAAAATTGGCTTGTTTTTCAAACTCGCTGATCAACATCCCTGCTGCACAGGAGTGGGTTACCTGGTTCACTTCTTCGCAATCTTCCGTTATTAGTCCGTGTGGACGTGCTATACGGGCATCATACCCCGTTTTGTACTTTATGAACTGGGGTAAATTGGAAAGCAATGCACCGCCTCCGGTTAGAGCAATACCTGCAGGCAATTTATCCGCAAAACCACTTTGGTGGATCTCGTACATAACGGCATCCAGTATTTCATCCATTCTGGCTTCAATAACATTGGCAAGATATTTAAAAGGAATTTCCCTTGATTCCCTGCCTCCTATCCCGGAAATCACAATGGCCTTGTTCTCCGGGGCAAGATCTGCATAACACGAACCGTACTGAATCTTCATTTGTTCTGCCTGTCTGGAAGTTACTTCACATCCCTGACGGATATCCTCAGTAATTACATTTCCACCAAACGGTATTACGGCTGTGTGACGTACAATGTTGTCCTGGTAAACGAGCACATCAGTTGTCCCGCCGCCTATATCTATCATGGCTACGCCCAATTCTTTTTCGTCTTCGTGAAGTACGGCTTCTGCAGTGGCCAGGGGTTCCAGGATAAGTTTTGACAATTTCAGGCCGGTATTTTCTATACATCTTTTGGTATGTTCCGCAGAAACGCTTTTTCCTATAAAAAGCTTATAGTTGGCTTCAATACAGCTTCCGTACATACCTACCGGATCGGGCATATCCCTGTATTCATCCACATGATAAGATTGCGGTACTACATGAAGCACTTCTTCCCCGGGATCAACGCGCGAATGGTACATGTTGCGCCACATGCGGTCGATCTCTTCCCGGGAGATCTCATCGTTACAGTTGGAGCGGTTGTTGGTGCTGCTTACGGATTTACAGCGGATATACTGTCCGGCAATGCCAACAGTCACTTCTCTTACGGGTCTCCCCGTTTTTACTTCCAATTCTTCCAAAAGCGGTCTGAGCGTATTCAGAACGCTCTGATTATTTACCACTTCACCGCGGAGGATCCCCTGTGACGGGGCCTCACAGGAAGCGATCACTTTATAGCCTTCAGTCGTTTTTGTTCCGGTCAGGCAGACCACCTTGGTGGTTCCCAGATCGATTACAGAAATAGTTTTTTCCATGGGTCAGACAGTTTTATATTTTTATATTTCTTTTCGCATGCAAACCAGTTGGTTCCCAAAACGGGCATCTACGGCACTGTATTTTTCCATTCCGCCCCTGGGCGCCAGTACCCGGTAAAATTCCAGAAGTTTGTCCATTTTGTATTCAAATTGTTCCAGAGCACCAATTTTCAGGACTGGATATTCTTCCCGGGGGATGATGGTTATATCCCTGGGGCCGGCAACTAAAACATGTTGAACCTTTTCTTTCCAAAAACGATGATCGGTAACATAAGCCATCAGGCGGCTCATTTCCAGCAACCACGTATCGGAAGTTTTAATAGTTCCCCGGTATGCGGCAGGATAGTCAAAAGGCACATTCCCGCTGACAACCAGTACAGACAAACGGTAAGGATTAACCATGGGGATAATGAATTGTTCCCGGGAAACAAAAAAAGATCCCTTAGTTGTCTCCAGTCTGAACAAAGGCATGTGTTGCTGTATTTCAAGGCGGAGGGTCCCGTTAATAGTTCTTACAGCATTGCACTGCCGTACCGAGGCAAAAGATTCCACTTCTTTTTCAAGTACATGCATATCGATCTCCGCAAAATTTTGCCCCAGCATTTGTAAAGGATTGTTTTCCAGAAAAGTGGCAACTTCACCGGTTTGTATCAGGGGATTTTCAAGGCTGTCTTTCACTACAACTACTACATCCTGGCACCTTTTCTGGCTTTTTTCACGAACCAGGTTGCCCGCAAAGTAAAAATAGGCACCCAAAACCCCTGACAATGCCAGGTAGCCCAGGATCTGCAGTATTTTCTTTCCTTTACTCATACATCCATTTCCTTCAGGCATTCTGAGATCGGTTGAACAAGCCGGTCTATATTTCCGGCTCCCAATGTGACTAAAACCCCGGGTTTATACTTTTTAATACAATCTATGATCTGTGTAGCATCCCGTATTTCTTTTTCTTTTACTGTTAGCAGTTCTGCTATCATTTCCGCTCCCACACCGGGGATCGGGTTTTCCCTGGCGGGATAAACGGGCATAAGGATCACCCGGTCCAGCAGATCCAGGCTTTGGGCAAATTCCCGTGCAAAATCCCGGGTCCTGGAATACAAATGAGGCTGGAATATACCCGTGATCTTTTCCCCGGGAAACCATTCCCTGACCGACTGAATGGCGACCTGTATTTCCCGTGGGTGATGGGCATAATCATCAATATAGCAGTACTTTTTCGTGTGGTATTGCACATCCATCCTTCTGGCCACACCGAGAAATGAAGCCAGGGCTTCTTTTATGGCGTCGGCGGAAATACCGTTTAAATATGCCAACGCGGCTGCCCCAACAGCATTTTCTACATTTATTTGTCCGGGGATTCCTAGGTGACAGTTCTTTACAAGGGTATCCTGTAGTACCAGGTCAAAAGAAAATAGTCCTGTTTCTCCAATGACTTGATTTGTGGCATAAAAGTCACACGGAATATCGTAATGATAATAGAGGCAATTGACGTTTTGCTGCAGCGACAAAGGCAATTGCACTCCTTTTTTCAATACCAGAAAGCCTCCGGGTACGATTTGCGAGGCGAACTGTGCAAAAGCTTCTTTTACAGCCCGGTGAGATCCGTAAATATCCAGATGGTCTGCATCTGCCGAGGTGATCAATGCTGTTTGGGGGAACAATTGCAAAAAAGACCGGTCGTATTCGTCGGCCTCGGCCACAAGAAACGTGTTGTCACTAAACAACAGGTTGGACTGGTAATTTTTGGATATTCCTCCCAGGAAAGCCGTACACCCGGTTCCAGACACCTGCATGATGTGAGCCAGAAGGGTAGAGGTGGTTGTTTTTCCGTGGGTTCCCGCTACGGCCAGAGTTTTATTATCTTTGGCAATCCGGCCCAGTGCCACGGCTCTTTTTATGATATCAAATCCGTTTGTTCTAAGCCACTGCAGTTCCATATGTTTTTCAGGGACTGCCGGGGTAAAGATGACCAGTGTTTTTTCCGGATCTTTCCGGAAATCTTCCGGGATCAGGGCAGGATTATCCTCAAAATGCACGCCGATACCTTCGCTTACCAGTTGGCCGGTTAGCGTCGATGGAGTCAGATCATAGCCCGCAACCCTTACCCCGACATTTTTATAATACCTGGCCAGAGCACTCATTCCTATTCCTCCAATACCCAGAAAATAAACGTTCTCAATCATAACTCCAGGACCATTTTTGCTACTTGTTCGGCTGCATGAGGCCGGCTTAATTTCAATATGTTTTCAGACAGAACCGACAACCGGCTGTCATTAAAAACCAGTTCCAGGGCCTGATCCATAAGTGAATCAGGGGCCAGATGGTCGGTAACCAAATATCCGGCATCTTTTTTTACCAGTGCCATGGCGTTGTGCGTTTGGTGATCTTCCGCTACGTTGGGTGAGGGAACGAATATACAGGCTTTTCCGGCGGCACTCAATTCCGAGATACTCCCTGCTCCTGCCCGCGAAATAACCAGGTCTGCAGCACTATAGACCAGATCCATCCGTTGTATGAATTCCATGGGATAAACAGCGGTGTCCGGGTAATTTTGCTTAGCCAGGGTGGCCTGCCGTATACCGTTTTTTCCACATTGCCAGAGGATCTGAACAGGAAAATTTCCTGCCTGGGGCAGGAAATTTTCTATGCAACGGTTCAGTGTCCCCGCACCCAGGCTTCCGCCTATTATCAGGATGGTCTTTTTTCCCGGATCCAGTCCAAAATAGGTGCAGGCTGCCTGTCGGGATTCCGGGGTGGATGGATGGATATCGTTTCTGATGGGATTCCCTGTCAAAACGATCTTGGATTCCGGGAAAAATTTTTCCATTCCCGAATATGCCACACAAATATGAACGGCTTTTGAAGCTAGTAATTTATTGGTTTTTCCTGCAAAACTATTTTGTTCCTGTATGATATAGGGAACACCCTTCCTGCCGGCTGCCCACAAAAGGGGACCGCTGGCATAACCCCCCACACCTACGGCAACTGTAGGGTTGAAATCATCCAGGATCCTCCGGGCAGCGGCAATGCTTTCCAAAAGACGGAAAGGCAGCAAAAAATTTGCCGAGATGCTTTTCAACGATAGATCACGCCGGAGACCTGCTATGGGCAATCCCTTGATCCTGAATCCTGCTGCCGGCACTTTTTCCATTTCCATCCTTCCCAGAGCTCCTACGAATAAAATTTCCGCTCCGGGACTTTGTATCCTGATGGCATGGGCAATAGAAACCGCCGGAAAGATGTGGCCGCCGGTGCCTCCTCCGCTGATGATGATCCTATGATTGCTGCGTTGTTTCATTTCCCGTTACCGATTTCATTTCTTCTTCCGTAAGTTCAAGTGTATAGAGCCTATCGTCCTGCAAAGCCCTGCTGACTGACAACATCATTCCAAAAGCAATACTGACGGCCAGTACTGAGGATCCCCCCGAACTGATCAGGGGCAGGGTCTGTCCCGTGACAGGCAGTAATCCCACATTGACAAGAATGTGGATCATCGCCTGGGTAACTATAAGGATACCCAATCCGCACACCAGCATGGCGGAAAACACCTTCTTGCAATCTTTGGCTATTAGGATGACGCTGTAAAGTAGCCAGAAATACAATCCAATAACAAAGATTCCTCCAATAAGTCCTGTTTCTTCTACTATGATGGAATAGATATAATCACTATTTGACAGAGGTAAAACATGGCGTAAATTTCCGTTTCCAGGAATCTTGCCCCCGATCCCGCCTGTGGCTATGGCTACTTTGGAATACATGACCTGATCGCTTTCTTTTTCTTCTTCCTGCTTCCCGATTCCCCAAAATCCGGCTATACGTTTTTCGACCGTTTCCAGGCGGGAAGAAGAAGCCAGGGTAGGACCTTCATCTTTTTGTAAGGTCCTCTGAAGCACCAGCCCTCCGTAAAGTAATCCCGCCAGTAAAACCACTATGCCCGCGCCTTTGGCAATGTGTGCAAAACGGACCCTGGATATAAGCAACATAATAAAAACGGTAACTGTCAGTAAAACTCCCGTGGAAAAACCTTCCCAGATAATGGGAATGATAAACACCAATAAAGGCAGAAACAATCGTAGCAAAAAGTCTTTGAATATTGCAATCTTGTCTTCTTCCAATACTTTGGCAACGAACAGGATCAGGGCAATTTTCGCAAATTCCGAAGTCTGAAAACTAAATCCGTTAATGGACAGCCAGCGCGTGCCCTCATTCCTGCTTTCACCCATGAACAATGTGAGGAACAGCAGTGCCAAAGCCCCGGCATATGCAAAATAGGCAACTTTCCGGTATACCCCAAGGGGAATGACATGACACAGATAAATAACTCCGAACCCCAGCAGGATAAATCTCATTTGTTTAAGCATTATGGAAAAAGTGGTGGTGTGTTCCATCACCGCTATCCGGCTGGAAGAAG
Organism: Bacteroidales bacterium; assembly: GCA_011620605.1. Lineage (GTDB taxonomy): Bacteria > Bacteroidota > Bacteroidia > Bacteroidales > UBA932 > DMER64. Next base: position 81,284 of record WOYW01000010.1, read on the forward strand.
AATATACGAAAACCAGTGAAAGCAATGAAAAAATAATGATCAATGCCCACAGGGACGTATCCCCCTTTAATGGTATGTTCTTCTTAACGCTCATAATAATGACTACAGTTTTCTTACGGCTTCTTTAAATTGATCGCCACGGTCTTCATAATTGCGGAACAGGTCAAAGCTGGCACAGGCCGGCGAAAGCAGTACGGTATCTCCCGGCCTGGAAACCCGGTACGACTGGGCAACGGCCTCTTCCATGGAGTGCGTGTCCATAATCTCCGGGACTTTTCCGGAAAAAGCATTTATGATCTTTTCGTTGTTTTTCCCCAGGCATACAATGGTTTTTACCTTATTGGAAACAAGATCTGCAAGTACGGTGTAATCGTTTCCCTTATCCTGGCCTCCCACGATCCAGATCACAGGCCCCTGTATACTGTCCAGTGCGTACCAGACGGAATTCACATTGGTGGCTTTGGAATCGTTGATGTATAGGGTCCCTTTTACCCGGGCAACCTGCTCCATCCTGTGCGGTATGTTTTTAAAGGATGTCAGGCTGTCCCTGATCACTGGATTGCTGATGTTCATGATCTTTGCCGAGAGGGCGGCGGCCATCGAGTTGTAAACATTGTGTTTTCCCTGGAGAGCCAGTTCATTTATGAACATTTCAAATTCCCGTTCCCCGTAGACCACATGCATCATATCGTCGACGGCATAAGCACCTTCCGGGACGGTGACTGTTTGTGATATAGGCAACATTTTAGCTTTCAGCACTATACGATTTAAGTGTTCCATGGAAATTTCATCATCACGGCAGAATATAAAGCAATCGTCCTCATCCATGTTCTGGGTGATCCTGAATTTGGCTTTCACGTATTCTTTCAGATCGCAATGATACCGGTCCAGGTGGTCCGGAGTGATATTCAGCAGAATGGCGATATCTGCCTTGAAATCGTACATACCGTCCAGTTGGAAACTGCTAAGTTCCAAAACGTATATATCGTAGTTTTGTGTAGCTACCTGGTAGGCGAAACTCTGACCCACATTTCCGGCAAGTCCTACATTCAGCCCCGCGTTTTTAAGCAGGTAATAGATCAGGGATGATGTGGTCGTTTTCCCGTTGCTTCCGGTAATACATATTTTGCGGGCCTGTGTGAATCTGCCGGCAAATTCAATCTCTGAGATCACCGGAATACCGGCCTTGTTCAGGTCTTCCACCAGGGGCAACGTATCCGGGATACCGGGACTTTTTACCACCTCTCCGGCCTGCATGATAAGGGGAACAGAGTGCATCCCTTCTTCATATTCAATCCCGTGTTCACCCAGCAGATCCTTTGCTGCGGGAAGAATGATCCCGGAATCCGAAAGAAACACTTCGTAGTCCTGTTTCTTTGCCAGAACGGCAGCTCCTACGCCGCTTTCCCCACCACCCAATATTACCAGTCTGTTATTCATATATTATTACTTTGTTACCTGATCTTCAATGTTATAATTGTTAATACAGCAAGCAGTATGCTGATGATCCAAAACCGTACTACTACTTTCGGCTCTGCTATGGGTTCCTCAGGACCTTTAAGTAAAATACGGCCCGGTACGTCCTTTTTGTCGTATATGTAATGATCGTGCAGGGGGGCTCTTACAAAAATACGGTCTCCGGGAACTGAATCTCCCTTTGAATATTTGCCCGCTGCAATCATTTTTTTTGTTGCCTTTATGCGTGTATGACGGTACCAGAAACGCTGGACGATCACAGACACGCTTTCGGCCAGGAAAACTCCGCAAAGAATGATAAGCAACAATTCTACGCGTATCATCAGGGCGAAAACGGCAACAATACCTCCCAGAGTGAGGCTTCCCACATCACCCATAAAAACCTGTGCGGGATAGGCATTGTACCAAAGGAACCCTATAAGTGCACCTATCAGGCCGGCCATAAAGACTACCATTTCTCCGGAATTGGGAATAAACATGATGTTCAGATACCGGGCATACACAATGTTGCCCGATAAATAGGCCAGTATCCCCAATGTTATCCCCACGATAGCCACCGTTCCGGTGGCCAGTCCATCCCTGCCGTCGGTCAGATTGGTACCGTTGGATACAGCAGTTACTATAAAAATGACGACCAGAATGTATACGACCCAACCGGCCTTCTGCCGGCTCTCTCCTTTAAAGGGGGTGAGCCAGGAATAATCAAATAAATTGTCTTTCAGAAACGGAATGGTGGTTTTTGTACTCTTGATGTGGCGGATGTATTGCAGTTGGTCTGCCTGTTCGGTTTGTTCCACATTTCCGGGAACATGTGCAATTTCCACGATCGCCGCCTGATCACTGATATACAGGGCCAGTCCCACGATCAGGCCAAGACCAACCTGTCCGTAGATCTTAAGTTTCCCTTTCATGCCGTCTTTGTCCTTACGTTGCAGTTTCCTCAGGAAACGGACTACACGCGTTTCCTTTTTTCCTGCTTTGGTCCTGAGTTTAAGGGTATCGTCCAGAAAGCCTATAAAGGATAACCACAAGGTGGAGATGATCAGCAGCTGGACGTATAGATTGGTCAGATCACATAACAGCAATACGGCTGTCAACAGGGATATTATAATTACGATCCCTCCCATAGTAGGAGTGCCGGATTTTCCGTTCATACCCGTTTTGGAAGCCATATCGGTGATTTGGTTCTTTTTCAGCCTGGCAATGATATATTTTCCGGCGGTAAGAGAAATGAGCAATGCGATGATCACCGAAAAAATGGACCGGACAGAAATATAGCGGAACAGTCCCACTCCGGGAAAATCCACATGTTCTTTCAGAAATTCAAATAAATGGTATAACATATCATCCGGTCTTTAAAATTTCACGTAGGATCTCTTTATCGTCAAAATGCGTTTTTACTCCTTTGATATCCTGGTATGTCTCATGTCCTTTTCCTGCTACAAGAATGACGGTTCCCGGCCGGGCAGTCCGTACGGCGGTCCTGATGGCCTGGCGTCTGTCGGAAATTCGTAAATGACGATTTTGCTGTTCGGGGGTCAGTCCCGCCATCATCTGGTCCAGGATGTCTTCAGGATTTTCAAACCTGGGATTGTCCGAGGTAAAAACACACATATGGGAATATTGATCCGCTATCTGTGCCATAATGGGTCTTTTTGTTTTGTCCCGGTTGCCTCCGCACCCTATGACACATACCAGTTCCTGTCCCGGTTTGAGCAGTTTTTTCAATGTAAACAGTACGTTTTTCAGTGCATCAGGAGTATGGGAATAATCCACGACGGCCGTTATGTTGTTGCCTCCTCGTACGTATTCCATTCTGCCGCTGACTGTTTTTAACGAACTGAGAATTCGCAGGGTTTCTTCTTTTGAAGCATCAAGCAACCTGGAACAGGCGTATACGGCAAGTAAATTATAGGCATTGTGCATGCCTATAAGGGAACTCCATATTTCGGTACCGTCTATGTTCAGTTGCATGCCGTCCACGCTGTTTTCCAAAATGCGTGCATTATAATCTGCCATTTTTTTACACGCATAAGTATATTTTCTTGCCCGGCAATTCTGAATCATGATTTTTCCGTTCTTATCATCGTCATTGACAAGGGCAAAAGCACTTTCCGGAAGTGTGTCAAAAAAGTTCTTTTTGGCGTCCCGGTAAGCGGAAAAGGTTTTGTGGTAATCCAGGTGATCGTGTGTCAGATTTGTAAAAATGCCTCCGGCAAAACGTAGTCCCAGGATTCTGTCCTGGACAATGGCATGAGAACTGACTTCCATGAAGCAATGTGTACATCCGCTGCGCCACATTTTGTTCAGCAGGCTGTTTATTGTTATGGTGTCCGGCGTGGTGTGGGAAGTGGGGATTTCCCGGTTCTCTATATAATTTGCTATGGTCGAGATCAAGCCGCACTTATAACCCAGATCACTGAACAGATGATGAAGCAGGGTGGCGGTGGTTGTTTTTCCATTGGTTCCGGTAACACCTATGAGTATCAGTTTGGCTGAAGGGTGATCGTAATATTCTCCGGCAAGCAGACCCAGGGCCTTGTGGGTGTCAGGCACTTCAATAAACGTTGTGGTTGAGGCAAATTCCTGTACAAAGCCGGTATCAGGGAGATGTCCCTTGCGGAACACCACGGCGGCAGCACCCGATTGTGCTGCCTGCCGGATGAACAGGTGTCCGTCTGTTTGCGTGCCGGGAACGGCCACAAACAGGCAGCTCCCGGTTACCTGACGTGAATCGGCACAAATACCGGCAATGTCACGGTCAGACGAACCGGTGACACATTTATTATCCAGTATTTCAATCAGTTTAGAGAGTCGCATTGTGCTTATCAGGTTTTCATGCATTTTCAGGAGCTTCCAGGGGCTCACTCCAAAAAGGGTTGGTTATGTATATATGATCAGCTATTTTTTTAAATACGGGCGCTGCCCATGAGGCTCCGTAAAAGTTACTGCGTGTAGGTCCGGAATATAGTATGACTATCATGCTGTATTTGGGAGCCTGAGAAGGAAAAAATCCGACAAAGGATGCCTGGTGTTTCCGGTACCCGTCGTGTACGTAGGCTCCGTCGTAGGCTATCTGAGCCGTTCCTGTTTTGCCTGAAATACTGTAACGCGGGTCATTGATCCCTGACGCAGTCCCGTTTTCCACAACGCCCCGGAGGGCTTTATGAACTGATTGTAGCGTGGAAGGAGAACAAAGCGTACCGCTCAGGGGAGTGTGGGAAAACTCCTCCACTATCCGGCCATGTTGCATAAACGCCTCAATAAAATAGGGAGTAACCATTTTCCCGTTATTTGCAATAGCGTTATAAAACGTCAGAACATGCAGGGGCGTGAGCTGCATTTCATATCCCATGGCTATCATGGGCAGGGACAACCCCGACCAGCCCGGTTCTCCGGGAAAAGATATTTTGGCCCGGCCTTCACCAATCAACTCTATATTCAGCTTTTCGTTGAGCTTCATGTTGTATAACCGGTTGATGAACTGCTTTTCCCTGTCGCCGTATTTTTCAACGGCTAGTTTGGCAAAAGCCACGTTGGATGATTTTTCAAAAGCCTGTTGTACGGTAATCGTCCCGTAAGAGTGGCCGGCTTCAGTAAAGGTTTTTCCGGAGTATCTCCATCCGTTTAGCCCGGTTGTGACACTGTCACTCAATCTGACATAGCCGTCCTCCAGCAGAGCGATCAGGGTAGCCAGCTTGAACGTGGATCCCGGGTTGGTAGATTGGCTGATGGCGTAATTAAAGGTTTCGTCATACGAGCCGTCTTTCATGCGTTTCATATTGACAATGGCCCGGACAGCACCGGTTTCCACTTCCATGACCACAGTGGTGGCCCCTTCAAAGGTGTCATCCATGGAAAGCTGTTCCCGTAAAGCGTTTTCTGCTGCTTCCTGGATATTGATGTCCAAGGTACTGATAACATCGAGTCCGTCTTTAGGGGTGACTTCCGGATTGCTGGACAGGGGAACCCATTTGTCATCCCCAGACCGGCGACGTACTCTTTGTTTTCCAGGATGTCCTTTCAAATAAGCATTATAGGCGTATTCTATACCCACTCCCGAGCGCTCGTCATCACTTATATATCCGATTGTACGGTAGGCAAGCCTGCCGTAAGGGTATATGCGTTTCTCTTTTTCGTTGGCAATCAGACCTCCCCGGTACTGACCTTTATTAAATACTGGAAATTCCCGGATCTTTTGAAGCTCATCGTGAGATACCAGGCGATTGCCTATGGGAAGGTTCCTGTATCCTGGTTTTTTTTGCAACCTGGCTTGTAAGATTTCCTGTTCATAAGCGGACGCGGACTGATCCCCGAAAAAGCGGGATAACGCATGGGCAAGATCATCCAGGTTACTGTTCAACAGCATGTCATCCGGAACCTGGCAGTCCATACGTATTTCATAAAAAGGAACGGTGCTGGCCAGTACGCGCTCGTCATATCCCAGGATGCTTCCCCGGTAAGCAGGTATGTCTATGGTTCTGTATACGATGGCATCCAGCTGGTTTCTGTAATCGGAGAAAAACTGCAGACGGAATATCTGTCCTATAACCAGCAGGGCTATGGCCAGATAGCAAATATATACGATCATCATTTTACCGTACGTGTTCATCGTTCGCTTTTTATCCATGCAGGCGGGTTGTCCGGAGCTTCCAGGGAAGAGCCCCGCAACCTGAGTTGTTTTTCAATTTCCTGTTGCCGGCTCTGTTGCATAAGATCGGCAGCTTTTCGGGTATATTCGGCGTGCAACAGCTGGAGTTCTTTTTCCAGCCTGTAGTTTTCCAGCAGGGTTTTCTCTACGGCGTTGTTCATGCTGATGTAAAGGATCAGCAGGAAAAAAATGTACAAAATGAAGTTCAGGTGTTTGGAAATCACAACCCTGAGCAGGGTCCGTCCCCCAAATAAAGTCGATAGGATCTGTTCACTCTTACGCATGGGCTTCTTCCTCCAGTCTTTCGGCAGTGCGAAGTTTTGCACTTCTGGCCCGCGTGTTTTGTTGAATTTCTTCTTCTTTGGGCAGGATCGGTTTTTTGTTTACGGGACGTAGCAACCCCTTTATCCTGGCATCCCTGATAAAGTGCTTAACCATCCGGTCTTCCAGGGAATGGTAAGTGATCACAACCAGTCTTCCTCCCGGATTAAGCAAAGGGATACTTTGATGCAGCAAACCTTCCAGGGCTCGAATTTCCTGGTTAACTTCCATGCGAAGAGCCTGGTATATTTTTGCCAAAAATTTGTGTTCTGCATTCCGGGGAATGAATCTTTCCAGGGCGCGGCTCAGATCGCGGGTGTTTTCAATGGGTTCGCGGCTACGTGCTTCCACGATTGCACTGGCAAGCGTGTTTGCGTTTTTTAACTCGGCATACCTGAAAAAAAGAGCGGCAAGATCTTCCCGGGCGTATTCGTTCAGTATTTCAGCTGCCGTTTTCCCCTCTCCGCGATTCATCCTCATATCGAGCGTAGCCTCAAAACGAAAGGAAAACCCCCGGTCTGCGGTATCGAATTGATGCCAGGAGACGCCCAGATCGGCAAGAATGCCGTCTACGCCTTCAATGCCCTTGTATTTGCATAAATTATGAATAAACCTGAAATTGGATCGGATCCAGGTTATCCTGTTGTCTTCTGGTAAATTTCCCTGTGAATCCGGATCCTGGTCAAAAGCCAGTAACCGGCCCTGTTGTCCCAGCTGTTCCAGTATGGCACGGGAATGACCACCGCCTCCAAAGGTGGCATCCAGGTAAATGCCTGAGGACTTTATGTTCAGAGATTCGATACTTTCTCTCAAAAGAACCGGTGTGTGATACAAACCCATAGGAGCCAATATTAGGAAAGGTGCTTTTCTGCAAGCGATACATAGTCGTCTTCACTTATAAGACTTGAATGATAGGATTCTTTGGGCCATAATTCAATTTTGAAATCGGCACCGGCAAAAATTACCTCTTTATTAACACCTATCATGTTTAGCAAGTATTTGGGAATCAGTATTCTTCCGGTCTTTTCGTCGGGTTCAACAACGGTACGGTTACTCATATAGGCACGCCACAGCACAGCATGTTCCCGGTTAAACGATGGATTCAGGCGGGCTTTTACGGCCTCAGACTGTTTTTCCCATTCATCGTATGAATACATTTCAAGGCAGGGACTGAACAGATCTTTCTTCACAACAAAGCGAAGCGGAACATTGGCGTCTGCCAATGCTTTCAATCCCGAAGGGAATACCAGGCGACCTTTGTCGTCAAGCTTCGCATTGTATTCTCCAATAAATTTTGCCACGATTTTGCCTTTTTCTTAATTGCAAAAGTAAAAAAACTTTTCCACTATTTTCCATTTTATTACAAATTTTTCCACAATACCTTATTTTTTTTTAGTTTTGTAGAGAAAGTAAAATTTCGGCATGAAAATTAAATGGTTCATATTATTGATAATCAGCGTAGTATTTGTGGAATGTGCCACAGAAAAAGATCCCGGGGGAATTCCCGTCCAACCATGTACTTTGGCAGAACCCGACAGCGAGGTTTCCCAATTATGTCATTTATTCAACCTGCCTTCTATCGGCTACGAAATGGAAAACGATGTGGTACGCAGAAATGAAAATTTTGCTGATATTTTGCAGCGCAGGGGGATTGATTATGCAGTGATATTTGCCATTTCCCGGGATTTCCGGGATGTGTTCGACATGAGAAAGCTGAGGGCAGGTAATGCTTACACACTTCTTTATAAACCAGATTCAGCACAGCCTTCCTACATGATCTATGAAGAAGATTTCAGAAGGCATGTCTGTTTTTCCCTGGCCGACAGCCTGTGGGTTTCACGCTGTGAATTTCCACTGGTGACTGAAGAAAAATTTGTAGACGTGACCATAACAACTTCTTTGTGGCAAAACCTGGAAGAGGCCGGATACAATCCGCTGGTTGCTAATGAATTATCCGAAATCTATGCCTGGACGGTAGATTTTTTCGGTCTCCGTAAAGGAGATACCTTCCGGGCTTATTACCAGGCATATATTCTTAACGGCAAAGAAGTGGAAGCAGGTCCGGTACTTGCTGCCTCTTTTATCCGGGACAAAGAAGAAATGATGGCTTTCAGGTATGTTCAGGACAGCATGCCCGGTTACTGGGACCAGAACGGAGTTAATTTGCAACGTACATTTTTGAAGGCGCCTTTGAAATATTCCAGGATCAGCTCCGGGTTCAGTTATGCCAGACGGCATCCCATAACCCGTGTGGTGCGTCCTCATACGGGAATTGATTACGCAGCTCCTTCTGGCACTCCCGTTATGAATATCGGTGACGGGGTGGTTACTGAAAGAAGTTATACAAGGGGAGGGGGCAATACCGTGAAGATCAAACACAACAGTGTTTATACGACGGCCTATCTTCATCTTTCCCGTTACGCCAAAGGACTTACCGTCGGAAAACGCGTTGCACAGGGAGAAGTTATAGGGTATGTGGGGAGTACAGGATTGTCTACCGGACCGCATCTGGATTTCCGTGTCTGGAGAAACGGGAAAGCCATTAATCCGTTAAAAATGGAATCCCCGCCGGCAGATCCCATTCATTCGGAGAACCTTAAGGATTTTACGGAACAGATCGCTCTTTACCGCAGAAGTCTTAATCCCGCGTTTTACAAAGACCTGGCCTTAAAAATTGTGAATTATACGGGGATCAGTTTGGATTGAGATCCTTTTCCCTGGACAGATCATCTTCCGAACAGGATGCCACGTCTGGTTCTTCTATTTCAGACATATCAGGGTCCGGGTTACCTGGCTTTTCCGGGGCTTCCCGGTTCACGGGAATTATTTTTCGTAATTCAAAGTTCTGCCCCAGGTATTTTCGTCTTACTTCAGGATTTGCTGCCAGTTCATCTGCCGTTCCACTTTCCAAAATACTGCCTTCATACAGCAGGTAGGCCCTGTCCGTGATGGCCAGAGTCTCATGTACGTTATGGTCTGTGATGATTACCCCTATGTCTTTTGTTTTCAACTGAGCCACAATTTGCTGTATGTCCTCCACGGCTATTGGGTCAACCCCGGCGAAAGGTTCGTCCAGTAAAATAAATTTAGGGTCAAGTGCCAGCGCCCGTGCAATTTCGCAACGACGGCGTTCCCCGCCGGACAGCTGAATGCCATAGCTCTTTCTGACCGTTTGCAGGCCAAATTCTTCAATCAGGCGCTCCATGCGTTCTTTCCGCTCTGTTTTTGTAAAAGCAGACAACTCCATAACGGACATGATGTTGTCTTCCACACTCAGTTTGCGGAACACAGATGCCTCCTGGGCCAGGTACCCGATTCCTTTCTGGGCTCGTTGGTACATGGGGTAAGAAGTCACCTCCTCGTCATCCAGGAAAATTTTCCCGTTGTTGGATTTGATCAATCCGGTTATCATGTAAAAACTGGTGGTTTTCCCGGCCCCGTTGGGTCCCAGCAGACCAACGATCTCCCCCTGGTCCACATGTATGGAAACATTCTTTACTACGGTTCTCAGACCATATCTCTTAACCAGGTTATGACAATGTAGACGCATAATTAGCAATGATTAACTGATATCCAGGCTCAGATCGTCCCGCAAGGCTGCAACCTGGGGGTGTTGTTCGGCCATGAACCTTGCTTTTTCCTCCGGCATGTAGCACGTTCCGTCAGGGGTGTTCTCCAGCGATTCTTCCACCACAAAAGAGGCATGTACATTTTTGTTTCCCAGAGATTTACGAAGGTATTGATCAATGGTTGCTCCAAAACGTTCCTCTATCCAGTTTTTCTGTAATTCATTGATCACTTTGAACTGGATGATATTTCCTTCCACTATTTGGGGAGCACATCGGGAAAGGGTGGCCGACAGATGAGGTCTTGTTTGAAAAATATCAAACAAACCCGGCAGGATCCGCTCCACGTCTTCCATTTGTATTTCACGGTTGTCGCCGGCAGTGGTTTCTTCCGCAGACTCTTTGTGTTCAGTTGATTCCCTGTTTTTTCCGTTTTGTCGCATCAGGTTCTTAATAGACACGGTTCCTGCTTTTTTAGGGGCTTTTGCCGAGTTGTCCTCCGACGCAGTTTTCTGCTTTTTTGCGGGTTCTCCGGTAACAGGCAGTTCCGCGGGCTCCGGGGTTTTGCCGGCGGGCGGGCGCTCTGTTTCACGGACTACTTCTTTTGGTTCAACAGAAGATCTTTTCTGTTCTTCCGTGTTTACAGGGTTTTCCAGCTGACTCAGGCGGATCAGGGCCATTTCAACATGAAGCCTGGGATGATTGCTTTGTTTGTACCCGGCTTCAGCCTGGGTACATATACTTAATGCCTTGAAAAGAAATGGCAGAGAACATGCTCGGGCCTGTTCCCGGAATTTCGAGGCGGTTTCCTCTCCGTATTCCAGCAAAGGAAGACTTTCAGGTTGTTTGCATACAAGAAGGTCCCTGAAATGGGAACTCAAACCTCCTGTAAAATGCAATGCATTGAATCCGCGAGAAAGAATTTCGTCAAAAAGGAGCAGCATTTTCTCAAAACTTCCGTCCAGGGCCATTTGTGTAAGCCGAAAATAATACTCCCTGTCCAATACATTCAGATTGGAGATCACTTGCGGATACGTTACTTCTTTGCCACTAATGGCAATACACTGATCCAACAAAGTCAGGGCATCCCGCATGGCTCCGTCTGCCTTTTGCGCAATGACCCCGAGAGAATCCTGGCCTATGGTAACGCCTTCTTTTTGTGCCACCTGTGCCAGGTAATGCATCATTGTCCTGATGGAGATCCGATTGAAATCAAAAACCTGGCATCTGGACAGTATGGTTGGCAGCACTTTATGCTTTTCGGTTGTTGCAAGTATGAACAAAGCGTAGGATGGCGGTTCTTCCAGTGTTTTGAGAAAAGCATTGAAAGCGGACTGGGACAGCATGTGAACTTCATCAATGATATACACGCTGTACTTTCCGATTTGCGGGGGAATGCGAACCTTGTCTATCAATTCCCTGATATCGTCAACTGAATTATTGGAAGCGGCATCCAGTTCGTGAATGGAATATGACCGTCCTTCGGCAAAGGAACGACAGGATTCACATTCTCCGCACGCTTCCATGTTTTCCGCAGGATTGAGGCAATTGATGGTTTTGGCAAAGATCCGGGCACAAGTAGTTTTACCTACTCCACGGGGCCCGCAGAACAGATAAGCATGAGCCAATTGTTTTCTGGCAATGGCGTTTTTCAGGGTGGTTACGATATTGTCCTGATCAACAACATCATTAAATTGTTGAGGACGGTATTTTCTTGCTGATACCACAAATTGATCCATAGGGTGCAAAGATAAGAAATAATCCCTATTTTTGCGGCCTTCGGTGACTATGAGAAAAACTATGAAATCCGTCTTTCTTACCACACTTTCTTCCGGCATGAAATGTGCCGTACTGACAACAACGTCTCCTGTCAGTTACTGTGCCCTGACCACTTTGGCCGGTACCCGTTTTGAACCCGCAGGAATGGCCGGACTGGCACACTTTTGCGAACACATGCTGTTTAAAGGAACGGTCAAAAGGAAATCTTATCACATCAACAATCGTCTGGAAAGACTGGGCGGTGAGATAAATGCTTATACAACAAAAGAAGAACTGGTACTTCATGCAACCGTTTTGCGTGAAGATCTGAACAAAGCCCTGGAACTGATGTCAGACCTGGTCTTTCATTCCGTTTTCCCCCCATCTGAAATACTGAAAGAAAGAGAGGTGATCCTAGACGAGATTCGTTCGTATAAGGATTCTCCCATGGACCTGATATACGACAAATTCGAAGAAAAGTTATTCACAGGCTCCCCAATGTCTACACCCATTCTGGGAATTCCACGGGAACTGAAAAAGATCACATCGCCTCACCTCAGGGAATTTATGAAAGACCGTTTCCGTCCCGAACAAATGTCCCTGAGCATCGTTGGTAATATTTCGCCACCAAGGGCATTGGTCATGGCGGAAAAATACTACGGGAAAGAAGCATTTCCCGAATTGGGCGGCAATAACGTGACGAACCCTGTCAACAAACCGTTGGCGGCTCCTTCCTGTTTGTTTCACGATACGGAAAAAAGGGGGACCTGCCAAACCCATTGCCTGACAGGTTCCGTAGCTTACGGCCTTCATGACAGCAACCGAATTCCCCTGGTTTTGTTAATGAACCTGATAGGGGGACCGGCTTCCAATGCACGGCTCAATATGATACTGAGGGAAAAGTACGGACTGGTGTACACTGTGGAAGCTTCCTATTCTCCTTATATGGATACGGGATTTGCCGGCATTTATTTTGGGACCGACGGTGTGAACCTGGATCGTTGCCGGGAACTGACAGAAAAAGTGATTCGGGAATATGCCACAGTGACCATGACACCCCTGCAAATGGAAAGGGCCAGAAAACAGCTGATTGGCCAAATGTCCATAACAGAAGACAATCACGAAGTGCAATGCCTTTCCATGGGTAAAAGCCTGCTGGCATTCGGACGGGTGATCTCACACGCCCAAATGCTTTCTATGATCGCTTCTGTAACACCGCAGCAGATACTTCACGTGGCCAATGAGATCTGGGACGAATCCAGAAGATGTACCCTGGTATATTATTGATGGTCATGGATCCATTAAAGAAATACCTGCATGACCATTCAAGACAAAGAGATCCTGTTTTGGAATGGCTGGAACGGAAAACCCGTTACAGGTGTGTACATCCCAGAATGCTGGCCGGAGAGCCGTTGGGGGCATTGATGACTATGCTCGTTAAAATGATCCGTCCCCGGAACATCCTGGAAATAGGCACATTTACCGGCTATTCGGCCATCTGCATGGGACGGGGTTTGTCCCCGGAGGGCAGGATAGATACCATAGAAATTTTTGACGAGTACAACGATCTGATCCTGGAGGCATTCAAACGCAGTGGCATGGAAAAACAAATATCCCTGCACACCGGGAATGCCCTGGATGTGATCCCCGGGCTGCAAGAGAACGGTTACGTTTGTCAAATGGCATATATTGACGGCAATAAAAGGGAATATTGTGATTATTACAGGGCCGTAAAGCAAGTTCTTGAGCCGGGTGGATATATTATTGCCGACAATGTTTTGTGGGACGGCAAGGTGGTGGATCCAAAACATAAAGATGCCCAGACCGAAGGGTTGCGGGCATACAATAAACTGGTATTAAAGGATCCGGAAGTTTCCATGGTCCTGCTCCCCCTGGGAGACGGTTTGTCTATTTGCCGGAAGGATGGACCTGCAAGTGATAGTCCCACTGATTAAAATAAAGGTTCCCTCCGCGCCATTCCACTTCTCCGCGTTGAAAATCAACAGTTTCCGAGCGAAAATGGATCTTCGCAGGGAAAAACACACCTCCAATATCCGTATTCACGGCCATGCGGTAAGCATCTATGCCTCGGGAATAAAACAACGGCACAGGTTCCGGCTGAAGGCCGAATGACTGGTCTACCGGGATCCAGCCTATGCCTTCCAGGTAAGCCTCGGCCCAGTCATGCAGGTTAACGGCTCCCGGATGCAACATCCATCCGCTTTCCCACCTGGCAGGAATGCCAAGGCTCCGGCACATGGAAATGAACAGCAAACTCACCTGGCCGCAGTCCCCGTGTCCGTTTTCCAATACATAAAGGGGAATGCTTTCAATGGTAGAATATTCCCGGGCTCCGGCCCAAGGGTAATTTTGGCTTATATAGGTGAATATGCTTTGAAGCTGCAGGTAAGGATTGGTTTCATCACCCACTATTTTTTGAGCCAGCTCTGCTACCTTTCCGTCGGTGACAATATGGGGAGGAACGGCTTTGGTGTATTGAAGGTATTCCTCGCTAAGCCTATCATAGGGTAGAACATTCTTTTGAGGATCAAAGTGGTCGTATTGGGCGTAAGCCGTATAGGTAAATGAATAACTGAAAACCGCAGGGCGGTCTTTAACCGCCGGTTTTTCCATATATATGGATTTGTGTACGTAAGGATCCGGTGAGATGATGTAATCGGGTTCAGAAACGCCGGTAAGCAGGAAACCGCTTTGACGGGGTACATCGGTCCGCGGCAGAGGCATCCATGCCCTGATGATCTCTCCTTCGGGAATGGTGTTCGCCGGAACTGTCAGCGTATAAGTGATGGAATAAGTTACAGGCTCAACTTTGTTGACACCTCTTTTTTTGGTGAGTTCCACAACTCGGGGAAGGTGTTGCTGCAGAAGCAGGGCCTTGGGATCTTCCTCGGGTCCGTTGATCTCCAGGAATTTTTCCCGGCATGCACTGTCAATCCTGAACAAATTTCTGAAAGCCCTTGAAAAATAACGTTTCTCTCCGTTGATCACCATTGATTCCAACGCTCCCGTTTCTTCCCAATTTTTCAATTGATCAGGGGTAACATCGGGGAAAAAACGACGGATATAAGCCAGGGCTTCTTCTTCTGTTTTATTAAAATCCAGGGCTATCCGGTGCATACGTTCCGTTTCCCATTCCCCGGCCAGGGTTGCCTGTGCAGCATCCGACTGTCGTTCCAGGATCCCGGCAGCTACCTGTCCCGGTGTGGGGGTCTTTCCCGTGTTGTTACACGAAAGGATGATCAAGAAGGCCGCTACGGCCGTAAACCATGTTTTCATAATAAGGTTATTTTACCCGTTCCGAATATGCCCGGGTGCGTGTGTCTACTTTAATACGTTCACCCTGGTTGATGAACAGGGGAACCATGATCTCTGCTCCTGTTTCCAGCGTAGCTGATTTCAGGGCATTGGTTGAAGCCGTATCTCCTTTAACAGCGGGTTCGGTATAGGTTATTTCCATTTCAACGAAAGGAGGTAATTCACAGGTCAGGACCCGCTCTTCGTCCGCCAGGAACATCATTTCCACGCATTGTCCTTCTTTCATCAGGTCGGGATTTTCAATCAAATCCGGCTGGAGGGATATTTGTTCAAAAGTTTCTGTATGCATGAAATTAAATCCCATATCATCTTTGTACAGGTATTGATAAGGGCGTCTTTCCACGCGAATGGTTTCCACTTTTTCTCCCGCATTGAAAGTGTTTTCCAATACACGGCCGTTTTCCAGGTTGCGCAATTTTGTTTTTACAAAAGCGGCCCCCTTCCCGGGTTTAACGTGCTGAAACCAAATAATGGAACAAGGTTTTCCGTTGAAAGAAATATACAATCCGTTTTTAAAATCTGCTGTAGTTGCCATATAAATATTTATGTGTGTGAAAAATGATATAAAGTGCAAATTTACTCGATTTTTTATATTTGTTTATGATAACTGTTAAAGAGATCACCTCACGGTCGGATAAAAAAAATTCTTTGAGTTTCCCATAAAGTTGCCGATTGAACCAGGTTCCTTGACATGAATGAGATCGTGGAGCCTTTGGGTTTTTCGGATATGGATAAAATGAGCATGTTTATAGAAGGTTTTGACCAGATGGATATGTACATCACCCAGTACAATTACCCCTATTACATAAGTCATATGGAGAGACTGGGTCTGGCAAAAAAGTGGATTGGGTGGAATACAAGGCACACGTAATTACTGATGTCTATAAGCAGAAGAGTGCGACTGGGAAAAGGGACGCTGTTCCCCAGTGGCCTTTACGGGATCATGCGTGATATAAGAAAGTCAAAGGTGCTTGACATGTATCATATAGGTGTGATGCCGGCTTACCAAAACCGGGGTGGAGTATGCAGAAACAGGCCCCGAACTTGAACACAGAGCGCACAAACGCAGACGGTATTCGGGATTAACCCTTTAATCTACAAGCGCTTCAAAATCCGCGTCAAGCGGTTTGTTGGCAACAAAGTCGAATTGAGAAAGGGCTCTCAGCTCAAAATAATACCGCCAGTAATTGTACAAAGCCTGAACGTATCCTACGCGGGCTTCATCCCTGTCCAGCTGGGCGTTGTTCATGTCTGTTACCGTGATCTTATCTATCAGATAGCGTTGTTTTGCCACATCATATCTTTTCTGGGCTATGGTATCGGCTTTGGCAGCTATGGCAAACTGCTGTGACTGCATATTGAATTGGCGGACATTTAAAATGATATCCTGCTCAAAATCAACCCTGGATTGTTCCACCTGGCGTCTTACAAGCTCCTCGTTACTCTGTGCCATTTTCACCATTCCGCGTCCGCGGCCCCAGTCCAAGATGGGAACAGTAAGGCCAATGCTAACTGTCTGCATATCCCGGGGATCTTTGTAGGATGCGAATAAGCCGGTTGCCTGCTGGTTCAACCCGAACGCCACGTTCAGATTGGCCTGGAATCCACGGTTGGCCCTTTGCTGTGCCACGTTCTTCTGTGCCTCTATCAATTGACGTTCATAGGTGATCATGTCGGGATTGTTCTCAAAAGCCAGCTGGAGTACCTTTTCCACATCCAGCATAACGTTGGGGATGCTGTCCGGTATTTGGATATTCAGTTCTACACGTTCGGTGAAACCCAGGTATGAACGCAGGCGGTTTTCCGCATCTTCCAGGTTCAGGCGGTTCTCGTTGAGGGTGCTCAGGGCGTTCTGATAAGCCAGTTCGGATTGGAGCAGGTCGTTTTCCCCGATGGTTCCCAGCTCGTACCTGCCGGAAGCAATATTGTAGAGGGTATCGTTATTGGAATGGTTGAACTCGGCAATTGCCAGTCTTTGCTGTGCCAGTGCCATGTTGAAGAATAGCTGAATGGCCCGCTGGTTGACATTTTCCATGCTTTCAATGTAAGTGCGACGGGCTTCTTCGTACTTCAAAGGTTCAATCTTCCGGTCCCATTTCATTTCATTCACTCCAAAAATGGATTGGGAGATCTGAACACTCAATGCCGTGGAAAGATACTCGGCACTTTCATGATTGCTGAAAGAGCCGCTGAAACGGTCTGTCCGCTGCAAGGAAGAACTCAGAGAGATGGTCCCGCCTGTGGGAAGGTTCTGTCGTACCATCAAACCGCCGCTTACAATGTTGTAAAATTCAGAAGAATAATCATGACGTACTTCGCCTGTCACCGGATCTATGCTGGGAACGTCAATGATCCTGCGTGAAAATTCGGGCAATTGCGATACAAACATAAGGTTGGGAAGAAAACTGGCTTTATAGGACCTGTATTCCCAATATCCCACCTGGAATGTGTTCCTGGCACGTAATGCTTCGTTGGACTGGGTACTGGCCAGATTTAAAACTTCTTCCAGGGTAAGGTTGTAGGTTTCCAGTTTGTATTCCGGAGAATTCGGATCTGCAGTTACAGGGTTTTCTTGCGCCAAAAGACTTCCGGCAGGTAAGAGAAGGCAGATCAACAAAACAGGAATGGCTGTGTTTATTTTCATAAATTTATTCATATCTGAGAGATTCAATAGGATCGCGTTCGGCAGCACGTTTCGCAGGGGAATAACCAAAGATCACTCCTATAGCAGCCGATACGCCAAATGATATTATGATGGATGAAAAAGATATTATGGTAGTAATATCAAAGAAAGATTTTATCAGAAATGACAAAACAACTCCTATGATTACACCTATCATTCCGCCGGAAACACTAATAAGTATGGCTTCGGATAAGAACTGGGCAATTACATCGGCTTTTTTTGCCCCGATGGCCAGTCTTATCCCGATCTCTTTAGTGCGCTCCATTACCGAGGCGAACATGATGTTCATAATGCCGATGCCTCCCACAAGCAGGGATATGCCCGCTATTGCCCCCAATACTATGTTGAAAATATCCTTGGTCCGTTGTTGCTGTTTCAAGAGCAATTCGGGAACTGTCACTTCAAAATCAGGAACCTGTTGATGACGCCGGTTCAGCATACGGGTGATCACTTCCTGAGAAGAAGTAAGCTGTTCGGTTTCATGTACCTGGACTGTGATACGGTCCAGCTGGTGGTAGTTTGAATTAGCGGAAGATTCAGATGTACTTGAACTGGTGTTGAGCACTATACGTCTGTGGCCTCCTCCCATAACAACGGCTCCTGAACTGGTAGTCGAGGGATTTGTAATGGCAAGCGCCCTGTTTTCCTGCCTTAGCAACATAGTGCGGATGGGGATAAAAACCTGGTCGTCATAGCCCTGCATACCCATACTTTCAGAGCCGATAGTTCCCAGGGAACCGGACTTGGCCGATGAAGCTGTTCCGGAAGATTCTTCGTTTTCAGTAGGGATGGAAGCTCCCGACGCACTTTGCTCCAGAACTCCAATAATTTTTACCCAGTTGGCCCCGAATTTGATAAATTCTCCGATAGGATCCTTTTGTTGAAAAAAACGGGTTTTAACGTTGTGGCCTATAATACAGACCGCCATAGAATTCAGTTCCTGGTCCTGGGTGAAGAACCCTCCGCTTTCCAGTCCTATGTCATACAATTTGAAATATTCGGAAGTAACGCCCAGAACTTTAGCGGGCTGACGGATCCCGTTGTAGGTAACATAAGTGAATACGCTCACTTCCGGTGACACGTGTTTGACCGAAGGCAATACCTGACGGATGGCCTCGGCATCCGAAAGTTGTAATCCCGGCGAGAATTTCTTGGTTTGACTGGCAGAAGATCCGGAATCTTCTGCCTCTACGTTTTCAATGTTGGCGGGAAGAATAACAATATTATTGACCCCTACCATTTTGATCTGATCCAGTATCTCCTGTTTGGCTCCGTTCCCTATGGCCATCATGCTTATGACAGCGCCCACTCCAAAAACAATACCCAAGGCCGTAAGAAAACTCTTCAGCTTGTTGTGTATGATGGACTCCACTGCTATGTGGATGTCGTGAATATACCTGTTAATAAAGAAGATGTTCATAAAAACGGCTCCTTACTGTTGTGTATTGTTTTGCTGGTTGTTTCTGCGGGCTCCGCTTCCCGTGGTGGAAGATTGAATCTGAACGCCTTCAGGCAACTGAACACCTTCAGGTAACTGGAATCCTTCCGGCATCTGGCCCTGCATCATTCTCCGTCGTTTTCCAAGGCTTTTATCTTCTTCTGCTTTTTTCTTCTCGGCTTCTGCTTTTTCTCTAATTCTCTGTTTTATCTGTTCAACATATTCTTCACCCTTTACTTTGAACTTGGAAGGGTTCAGTGGTAGTGACAAATAGACTTCATCTCCTTCTGCAAGGCCGTGTTCTATCACAGTGTGGTTTTCGTTGGATTGTCCTGCAACTACTATCTGCCTTACCCCGTTCGATTTATATACATAGGTAATACTGTCTTTTTCAAATATGGCCTCCGATGGTATAAATATAGCTGAATCAATGGAAGCTGTAATGATCTTGTTGCTGGTGGTCATGGCCGGCCTCAGGATCTCGTCCTGACCGTCTACTTTAATAACCACTTCGAATACTTTTGCATCAGCATTTTTAAGTTGTTCTCCAATGTTTGATACTTCTTTGACAACGCCTGTATAGTTCCTTTCGGGAAATGCATCTACGCCTAAACGTACCGGTTGTCCGGCTTTAACCTTGGCAATATCTATCTCATTGACATATGTTTTGGACAACATGTTGCTAAGGTCCGGAAGTGTGGCTACTGTCAGATCCCATCCGCTTATGGAAGATCCTATGCGTCGTTTATCTCCGCTCCAATCTCTGAAATAAATCACCATTCCGTCACTGGGGGCATATATGGTAAAATTTTCCAATACGGCCCTAAGTTCATCCAATTGCCTCTTATTCCTGTTTAATTCAATAAGCACATCGTTCACGGAGGCCTCTGCCTGCTCTACCTGCAGCTCATAATTGTTTAAAGCCTGTTCGTAAGAACGTATGGCCTTTTCCAGGTTGTTCTGGTATTGCCTCTGGGTTGCAGGCGGTTCGTAAATGGATTGTTCCACGGCTATACGGGCTTCTTCAATTGTAAAGCGCTGATTCTCAATGTCATCACGCAGTTTTCTGAGCGTTAACGAAGTGTCCAGAAGAGTCCTTTCGTACCTTGCAAGAAGTGCTTCGTATTCGTCTTCCCGGTCTTTAAGCGTGTTATCTGCAGAAGTTCTGTTCAACATCGCTACATAGTCTCCTTTTTTCACTACTGTACCTTCCGGGACAAGGTCCTGTATTTCCACGTCTCCAATCCGGACGTTGCGGGCACGCATCCCGGCGGGACCTTCAATTTTAATATTGTTTTCTGCTTCCAGTTCACCAGTAGTGGTGACAATGATCTCGAACAGTCCTTTTTGTGCCTTTACTATCTGGGGTTCGTAGACGTCTTTTTTACCAGTTGCAAAAATGATGATCAGCACGATGGCAACCACTGCCACGGAGCTCCAAATGATGATATTCTTCTTTTTCATATTATTGCTTCAAAAATCTTTTTTGGTGAAAAATTCGACAAATGTACTCATTTGATAGGGTTTGCTGCAAATGGTTTAATGAGATAAAATTATTTTGCGGGCATTAAATAAATTTTTACTTTTGTTCTCCCGTTCCAGAATGGTGCCATAGCTCAGTTGGTAGAGCAAAGGACTGAAAATCCTTGTGTCCCTGGTTCGATTCCCGGTGGCACCACAAAGTAAAGCCTCTCGCAGACACAAGGGGCTTCTTTTTGTGCCGTCTAAGAAGCTGTTGTTCATGCACTTCGTGAGAAGGAGGGCGCAACCTGTGGCTGTGGTTAAAGCATGATTTTTGTGGACGAACCTTCGGTTTTCGTACAGATTTAGCTGATAATTATTTTGTCCAATAAATTTTATAAAGCAGGTGAAATTCACCTGAAAAGTTCTTTGAAATATTTG
>WOYW01000015.1 GCA_011620605.1 Bacteroidales bacterium
CAATTTCCTGAACTTCGTCAGTTTTTTTTAACAATATTTTAGAATAAAATAAGTTAATGAGCGTACCTATGTAGTTTCTGTGATTGTCCGTTTTTTGGCAAGCACTTAACTCCTTTTCAAAATAATCATCTGCTAGGTCATAATTTAAGTTACGTAAAGCAATATCCCCCAGATACCCATACAGCAGCACCTGAAGCGGCGGGTCTTCCAAGGCATGAATATTCATGATCCCTTCGGCCTCTTTCAAATGGAGGTATGGCAGTGTGTCCATTGGATTGAGCGAATAACGGACAATTCCCAGGTAGATCAGGGACCGGGCAAGCTTTTCGGGATCTTTTCCGTTCCGGTACCAATCCGCAGCTAACGATATAATGGAATCGTCCCGGAAATCCACATACGCTTTATCCCTGGCTATGGTCAGCAACAAATTGTAATAAGACCGTACTTCGCCGGGATGGCCAGATACATCCATTTGTTCCAAACTGTCCAGGACAACCCGGGGCATCTGATTCAGCAGGCTGTCCAGATTAGCCAGACGTATTTGCATTGCGTTCTGCCTAAGTGCCGTATTGCAGGAAACCAGCAACAACAAACCAAGTAGTATCAGCCGGGAATTTCTCATGATTGTCCCGCTAAGTTAAGAAAATCACCGAAATTGTCTATTTTTGTTAGCTCACCGTTGTACGACGCATTACTCTGTATTATGAAAAAAATCATTCTGTTACTTTCTTTGTTTCTTGCTTCTGTTATCTGGTCTTACAGCACAGCTTGCACCGTTGTGATTGCCGGTAAAAAAGCCACTGCAGACGGAAGCGTTCTGAATTCACACACCGATTGCGGACCGGACTGCCGCATACGTATCGTTCCCGGACAACGTTTTGAAAAAGGAACCATGGCTCCTGTCTGGTGGGGATTGCTGGATAATACCCGCCCCATAGACGACTACGGGGAGATTCTGGGGACCATTCCCCAGGTGGAACAAACCTACACGTATTTTCACTCGGCCTATTCCCAGATCAACGAGCACCAGCTGTGCATAGGAGAAAGCACCACCAACCAGCGCCCGGAGCTTGAACTGACCAAAGGGGAAGGGGATCAGATCATGACCATAGAACAGGCACAGGTCTTTGCCCTGCAACGCTGCAAAACAGCCAGGGAGGCCCTGGAACTGATGACCACCCTGATGGAAACCTACGGGTTTCTTCCTTCCTGCGGAAAAGATCCCGAGCTGGTTACCCTGGCCGATCCCGATGAAGTATGGGTGCTGGAATTTTTTGCCGTGGGCAAAGGATGGAAAAAGGACAGCGGAACACCGGGTTGCATCTGGGCCGCCCAACGGCTGCCGGACGACCATGTGGCCGTTATTTCCAACTGGAGCGTGATCAAAGAGATTGACCTTTCCAAACCGGACCAGTACCGAGCCTCTTCCAATTATATGAGCGTGGCCATAGAGCACGGCTGGTACGATCCCAACGGCACCATGCCCTTTATCTGGAGCAACGCCTACGCCGGGATCACCCCGCGCGAAGCACACACCCACCGGCAATGGCTCTTCAACGCCCTGTACAACCCCGATCTTCCCGAACTGCCCCGGCGCTGGACCGACAATCCCTACCAGAACCTGAACCAGTACGGTCAGACCGTAGAACCCATTGGCATGTACCCCTTTTCTTTCAAACCCAACAAGCTGCTGACCATAAAGGACATCATGGATTTCCAGCGGAGCACGTTCACCGGGACTATTTACGACAAGGAAAACGATGCCGTGTGGTACGTCCTCGGCCCGGAAGGACAGATGGTCAAAAGCCCGCTGGCTACCCCGTTCCCCAATGCCGAGTTGCAGAAACTCCTGAAGACCAACCGGCGCCGCCTGGTTTCCCGCGTTGACGGGGAATACGGCTTCTGTGCCCAGCTGCGCGGCGACCTGCCCGACGGGATCGGGGGTGTTTACTGGGTATTTGTGGACAACGCCTATACCTCGCCCTACATTCCTTTTTTCACCGGCATGACCAAAACACCCGATGTTTATATGGAATACCATCCGGACCATTATTCCGACACCTCTGTCAGGTGGGCCGTGGATGTGGTGGACAATTTGCTGAACCTATGCTACCAGGAAGCCAAAAAAGACCTGGTCCGGCTGCGGGAACCCATGGAACAGTCGTTCTTTGAAAAGAACCGGGAAATTGAACAGCAATACCTGGCCCTGTACCGCACCAACCCGAAAAAGGCCACCGAACTGCTGAACGATCATGCCGCAGCATGTGCCACCACCATCATGGAAACTTACAAGACATTGCGCAACACGCTTTTTGAAAAATATACAAACAACAAACTAAGATAATTTATGAGCTTGGACAGAAGGAATTTTCTAAAGGCAGCCGGAGGTCTGGCTGCCCTGACCATCCTCCCCAGACACGTGCTGGGAGGTAACGGGTTTATTGCCCCCAGCGACCAGCTGACCAAAGGGATCATTGGTGTGGGCGGTATGGGCCGGGGACATATTGCCTACCAGGGATCCCGGTTGGTAGCCGTCTGCGATGTAGACACCAAACACCTGGAAGCCGCCGTCAAAATGGCCCCCGACAAGGTTCGTACCTATGCCCATTTCATGGACCTGATAAAAGATCCCAACGTGGATGTGGTCCACATAGCCACCCCTCCCCACTGGCACGGGATCATGTCCGTGGAAGCCGCCAGGGCCGGTAAGGACATCTGGTGCGAAAAGCCCATGACGCGGACCATTGGGGAAGGCAAACGAGTCATGGAAGCCGTAAAAAGGAACTCCCGCGTATTCCGGCTCAATACATGGTTCCGTTTCTCGGATACATTTTATGGATTGGGAACCACGGTTAAACCGCTCAAAAAGCTGGTACAAAGCGGCATGCTGGGCTGGCCGTTGAAGGTGACCATATCCCGCCACACCGGGTTCGATTGGAAATTCTACTGGACCGGTAAAGAAAACCTGGTCCCCGAACCGGTCCCCGAAAACCTGGACTACGACCTCTGGCTGGGGCCCGCCCCCTACAAACCCTACAACCCGCACCGGGTGCACCAGACCTTCCGCGGCTATTGGGATTACGACGGCGGAGGCCTTTGTGATATGGGACAACACTACATGGACCCGGTCCAGTACCTTTTGGACAAGGACAACGAAAGTCCCGTTAAGGTAGAGGTGGATGCCCCGCAACAACACCACGACGCAGTAGGCACCTGGCGCAGCATTACATACACTTATGCCGACGGGTGTCAGATCGTACTCTGGGGAGATGACTACGGAGATCCCGATACCCCGTACATAGCCGGACCCAACGGGAACGTGTACCCCGGGTTCCGCTGCGACATACCCGACTGGCAACTGAAACTGGCCGGTTTCCCGGAACCCGCCCCTCAGCAGACGGATTTCATAGAATGCATCCGTACCCGCAAGACGTTCGCCCTGAACGAGACCAACGGTTTCCGGAGCTGCACCCTGGTCAATATAGGTGCCATTGCCGTGCGGCTGAACCGCACATTGCATTTTGACAACGATACAATGGAATTTATTGACGATCCGGCAGCCAACCGGTTGCTGGAACAACCCATGCGCGGACCCTGGAAAATCTGAACATCATGAAAAGAACATTATCAATAATACTGCTAATCCTCCTGGGCACGCTGTCCTCATTGCACGCCCAGGATGCCCATAGAACGGCCGCCACCAAGGTGGGCGATGCCCTGAACCAGCTGCCGGCTGCCAACGAAGTCCTTTTCAGCCGGTTGATGGAAGATCTGTTGTCTACGGGCGAGGAAGGCGTCCTGATGCTTGCCCAAAGGCTCAGGAGCGACGGAACGTCCCTGCCCCAGGCCGAATATGCCCTGGACGGCATGGCACTATACGTAACCCGCCCCGGAGTGGATGAAAATGTCCGCACACAAGTGGCGCATCATTACGCCAAAGCCCTTGAAAAAACGGAAGACCCCCTGATCAAGGCCTTTTTCATCAGGCAACTGCAATTGCTGGGCTCCGGCGAAAGCCTGAATGCCCTGGCTCCTTACATGTTCTCCGAAGAGCTGGCCGGTCCTGCCATACGGGCGGTCACTGCCATCGGAGGCCCGGCGGCAGTTGATCTGTTGTTGAGCGCGCCTTTACGGGCCGAGACCATTACCGGTCTGGGCCAACTGGGATCCCCCCTGGCGGAAAAACTGCTGATGAATCTGGCCCAGACCGTCAACAAAGAGCAGCTTCCCCTGGTCTGGCAGGCCCTTTCCCGATGCGGGACCATTGCTGCCTTTGACGTTATGTCTAATGCTCCGGCATACGATTTTCTGCATTACCTGGAACGGGTAGCCCCCGCCGATCCAAAAAAAACCGCCCAGGTACTCCGTTCCCTGATCAAACCCGGCCATGATTCCCAGGTAAGGTGCTTTGCCCTGTCTCTGCTGCTCGACCTGAGACAAGAGAAAGAAATGCGGACCGTGCTGCGCGCCCTGAACGATACGGACCGGTCCTACCGCAGGACGGCACTGGAAGGCACCCGCACGTTCCTCTCGCCGGTGGTCAACTCGGCCGTAATGAAAAAGATGAAACGCCTTTCCGCTCCAGCACTTGCCGATGTGATCGACTGGCTGGGAACGCAGCGCAATCCCGCCCTCATCCAGTACATTGCCGATCCCTGGCTGGCCCACAAAGATCTGGAGGTGGCCTCTGCCTCGGCCCGGGCCATTCTCAATACGCCGGGAGAACACAGTCAGCAGATCCTGGCCGGAATGCTGACAAGCCCCGATCCCCTGAGGACAGACCTGGCACTGGAGTGCCTCCTGGCTTCGGAAGGTGATGTGGTGCAGGCCGTTCTGAATGTGTATCCCCACACTTCAACGGCAGGAAAAACGGCGGCACTGGCCTTGCTGGGAGCTCGGAAATCCCGGGAAAACGAGCCGTTGGTGCTGGAAGCCCTGGCGGATTCTTCCCCGGAAGTTCGCCTGGCCGCCGCCTGTGCTTTAAGCGGTGTGGTCCGTCCTGAAAACCGGGAAACGTATTTCCACCTGCTGGAAAACTCCCCGGAGGAATTAACCAAACCCCTGCAACAGACCGTTCTGTCCAGTCTGTTTGGATATGCAGCGGAAGAACAATACGACATATTGATTTCCAGGATGCAACAGATTGAGGCCGGATCGCAACCGCTCTATTATGCCCCGCTTGCCGGGACCGGCACCAAAAGGGCCGTGGATTTTCTGAGCGAACGCTACCTGGAAGAAGGAAACATTCAGGATTACATAACCCTGATCAACCAGTGGAACCCGGCCGGTGCGCAAAAGGTGATCTTTTTGCGTAAAGCGCTGGAGCGCGTAAACCGTCCGGAAGACATAGTGGCTTTGCTGGGGCAAATGAGAAATACCGGTGCATTCCAGGCCATGGTGGCATCGGCCCCTTACCTGGGATCGGCCCATAAAGACATTGCCCTGACAGCGGCCATGAACATCTACCGGCTGGCGGTGAACCACAGCGAATTCCACGGTCCGCTGGTAACGGAATGGATGGAAAAAGTGCTGCAGATCCTGGAAAAAGCCGATTACACGGATAGTGTCTACGACATACAGAATGTGAAGAAATACCTGGCAGAATTGCCTGAGGAAAGGGGTTTTGAGCGTATTTTCAACGAAAAGGACCTGGAAGGCTGGCAGGGTCTGGTGGGCAATCCCATATCCCGCAGCAAAATGGATCCGGAGGAACTGGCCCGGGCGCAAAAAGAGGTCGATAAGGTGGCTTTCAGCCAATGGGTGGTCGAAGACGGGAAACTACTGTTCCTGGGCAAAGGCGACAACCTGTGCACCAAAAAGACCTACGGGGACTTTGAAATGTATGTGGACTGGCTCCTTTACCCGGAAGGCCCCGAGGCAGATGCCGGGATCTACCTGCGGGGTTCGCCCCAGGTGCAGATCTGGGACACTTCCCGCGTTCACGTTGGGGCCCAAGTGGGATCCGGTGGCTTGTACAACAACGTGAAAAACCCGTCGGCTCCGTCGCACGTGGCAGACAACCGGTTGGGCGAATGGAACAGCTTTTTCATCCGTATGGAAGGTGAACGCGTTACGGTATACCTGAACGGAGAGCTGGTAGTAGACAACGTGATCATGGAGAATTACTGGGACCGTTCACAGCCCATCTTTTCTTGCGGGGCCATTGAACTCCAGGCACACGGCAGCAAAGTCGCCTATCGGGACATTTACGTCCGGGAACTGGAACGATCCCAGCCTTATACGTTGTCTGCAGAAGAAGAAGCCGAAGGATTTGAGATCCTGTTTGACGGGACAACCTTGCACCAATGGACCGGCAACAAGACCGATTACTTCACACGTGACGGGTTATTGGAGGTCCGGTCCACCGATCAGGGATTCGGGGATCTGTATACTGTGAAGGAGTATGACGATTTCATTTTCCGCTTTGAGTTCAAGCTCACCCCGGGAGCTAACAACGGGGTGGGAATACGTACGCCCGGCACCGGAGACGCTGCCTACGAGGGTATGGAGATCCAGATCCTGGACCATTACGATCCCATTTACCAACCCTGGCTGCTGGATCACCAGTACCACGGATCGGTCTACGGCGTGATCCCGGCCCATAACCGCGACGCTCTGCGGCCCGTGGGAGAATGGAACCAACAGGAGATCTATGTTAAAGGCACGTACATCCGCGTTACGTTGAACGGGGAAGTGATCACCGAAGGTGACATCTCGGCAGGCCCCATAGACGACAGGAATCATCCCGGGCTTGAGCGTAAGGGAGGAAAGATAGGGTTCCTGGGACACGGATCCAGGCTGTGGTTCCGCAATATCAGGATCAAGGAATTGTAACCTTCGGAACTAATTTTTTGTCAGGATATATTCCCCGTCCAGGGATTGTCCGTCAAAAAGAAGGTCTCCGTCGTAATACAATACCATTGTGGTTGAGTTCAGCGAACGGATCTCAACCACATCGCTTATGGTGGCACTGCCTACTATTACCCGTACGTATATGTATATGCCGTCCAGCGTGTAGGTGGGTGTATAGGTAGGCGCAGATACGGGAGCCGTGTATCCCATGGTCCCGTCTTCCCGGAACGTAACGGTATAGGCGGGTTCATCGTCATAACTCCATGTTCCCAGGAGATCGGATACTGAATAATGTTTCTGGCAGGATACGGTGAAAATGGTAAAAAGAGCCATTGCCAGTAGCCCCTTGATCATGCGGATTCCTTGTTTCTTCATTGGTAGTATATCTTATTACAGTTCGTATTCAAAAACGGCCAGTACCGGATAATGGTCCGAGACATAAGGAACGCCAAAGTCATCAGTCACGGTACGGTAGGACAGTGCTTTTGCCCCACGGTAAAATATATGGTCTATGGGAGCCCCGTCGTACGTGCCCCATCCGTTGTAAGTGGAAAGTGTATCTGTAAGGGGCGCCTCCTGTCTTGCATCCAAAAAATGTGCCTTAACGGGCTCGAACAGCGGATCGTCTATAGTCGCATTGAAATCCCCGGTAATAAAAATAACGGGCGCGTCTACGGTGATCTCCCCTATCCTGTCAACCAAAAGGCGGGCGGATTCTTTCCGGGCCACCTTGCCTATGTGGTCAAAATGTGTGTTGAACAAATAAAAGGTGTTCCCGGTTTCCTTGTTTTTAAAAGCTCCCCAGGTAACGATCCTTTTGCATGCGGCATCCCATCCCAGAGAAGGCACATCGGGCGTTTCACTCAGCCAGAAATCTCCTTCCTGCAAAATCTCGAATTTGTCCTTCAGGTAAAATACGGCCGAAAATTCCCCCAGGGAATCCCCGTCTTCCCGGGCAACCCCCAGTTTGGCATAAGCCGGGAGGCTGTCCAGCAGGTAATGGATCTGTTCCCATATAGGTTCCTGCACGCCAAAGACATCCGGTTGCAGCTTGTTGATCATTGCAATGGAAGCCGGTTTGCGGATGTTCCAGTTGTGCTCTCCGTCATCCACCAGTGACAGCCGGATGTTGTAGGACATCACTTTCAGTGTTTCAGGCCCCTTGGAGCAGGAAGACGGGATCAACAGAATGTATGCTGTCAAAAGAGACAGTAAAATTTTAAATGGCTTTATCATATTAAACTGCAAAGTTTTAGTTGGTTCCTCCGTACATATTGGTATCGCTGGCAGGTTCTCCGTTAACGGTCCCCGTATTGGTGCAATCTACCGGGGCGGGGCCCGACACAAAGAAGCCGCAAAAACCGCCTACAAAGCAATTCATCCCAATGTCCGTATTTACATAGCCGTTCACGGGTCCGGAATTGGAACAGGCTTTCAGTTCGCCTCCCGTATAATAATTTCCGCGTCCGGTTACCCCTATTACACCACCCACAAACTTGCTTTTTCCGGTCCGGCTCACACGTGTGACAGAGCCGGAATTCACACAACCGGTAAGATTTCCGGCTTCGTTGAACGCACAAATGCCGGCAATGGCAAAATACGTATCATCCATTTCCGTTTCCGTGCCGGTTATGGTTCCCGAATTGGTACATTCGTTGAGTTTTCCTCTCAGGTTCTCGGCAACAATGCCTGCAATAAAGAAAGATCCCGTAACGGTTCCCGAATTTTCATTCAACTCCAGTGTCCCGCCACTGGTATTGGACGCCACTATACCTCCTGCACTCTTACCCCCGGTAACGGCACCGCTGTTGATGCAGTTTTTCACCTTGTACAGGGTCGTTCCGGAAGTGTAACGGGCAACAATCCCTCCGGCCGAATAACCGGATACAACGCCGCGGTTCTCACACCCGTCAACCATGGAAGACGATACCCCGGCAATCCCTCCCGATACGGTAATATCGGATATGTCTCCTCCCGTAATGCCTTCCTCTTCCGCCGAACCTTCGGCTACCCCGTTTAAAGGAGTGGTAATCATTCCGGTATTCAGGCATTGTTTCAAAAGCCCTTTTGTATATGCTGTAATTCCACCGGCTATCCATGTAGAAGTGACCGGTGCATAATTTTTACAATTGATGATATCGGAGCCTGACTTATCCACCATGGCGGCAATGCCGCCGGCAGAACCCTCTGCAGCATTGATCGCGGCGGCAGCCTGGTTCACGCATCCTTCGACGGAAGCATTATCGGTAAGTGTACCTGCAATACCTCCCACGCTTGAATTCCCCGTCACAGTGCCGCTGTTATTCCCTTGACTGATAATTAACAAAGCACCCGAGACAGAACCGCAAATACCTCCCACACTGTGCAGGCCTTCCACATCTGCCGCGTTACTGCATCCCGTTACCCGGTATGCATTATCCCCGTAAAAATACCCGGCGATCCCGCCTGCTGCAGTTTCACCCCGGATATTTCCGGCATTGTCGCAATCCAGGATATCCGAACTGATGTTTCCGCCGGCTATGCCGCCGGTCCAGGCGGATTCCTCTTCTTCCGTTCCCTGGGAAATTATGGTCCCGGTATTGGAACAGTTTTCTGTAGTGCATATCAGGTATTGTACCCCGCAGATTCCTCCCAGGTTGTCCGAACCGGTAATATTGGATCTGTTCTCACAATTTTCTATGGTGCAGGAGACCCTGGAATATCCGCAGATACCTCCGGTAAAAGAAGATCCTTTTATTGTTGCATTGGTCTGGTTCACACATTCTGTGATCAGGGATCCATCGTACTGATCCCCGCAGATACCCCCGGTCATATTTCCGGTTCCCTGCACTGTACCGTTGTTTTGTGAATTCCGGATGGTCGCTTCCATACCGGAATAGCCACATATCCCGCCTGTGGATTCGATCCCTTTTACGACCGCCCCGGTTTTGTTTTCACAATAACTGATCCGGGAGGATGTTTGCGCGCCTGCAATCCCACCCGTCTGAACAAGTCCTTCTACGGAGCCGCTGTTGGAAGAATGACTGACCATTGCCGGATTGTGGGATAGATCGGTGGTCATGACCCCTGCAATACCTCCTGTAGACGCACTTGTACTGTTTCCGGAAACTTTGATGGAGCCGCGGAAATGACAATTGTTTACGGTACCGCCGGCAAGGGTTCCGCAAATGCCGCCGGTTGCCATGTATTGATAATCTCCGGGAGTAATGGTAACCGAACACGACTGATCCAGGATCAGGTTCCTGATCTCTGCTTTTATCAGGGGACCGAATAGTCCGGTTGATCTGTAAGAGGTGCCTGTTATGTTAAGGTTGCTGATGGTATGGTCGTTCCCGTCAAAAGTTCCCGCAAAGCTGCTGTTTCTCTCGTTGAACAACAGGTAATAAGTGTGTTCCCCAATGGGTGTCCAGTCTGCAACGGAAGACATATCCAGGTTGGCCAGCAAATGTACGGTACTGTCGTTGTCCATCCAGGGCCTGAGGTCTATTTTGTCGTTGACATCATCTCGGAAAGCGATCAGATCTTCCGGAACGGATATTCCCAAAGGACGTTGCGTGACATGCAGTAATGCTATGGTATCGTTAATTGTCTTGAAAGCCATGATGGCCGTCCTGGCCTGGGCGCGTTTGGATGTATCGGCAACAAATGTAAACGGGTATTCTCCCCGCCCTCCCGCTTCCTGTCCTGGGGCAAGGTTGCACCAGGAAGCATTGCTGCCTTCGTAAGTCCAGGTAGTATCTGAAAAGAGAGAAAAATCATAATTTCCCCCCCTGCAGGGAATTTCAATGACAGTAGTGCTCAATGTCAGGGTGTCGGCAGTCACGGTGGGGTCCGGACCGTCAGGACCGCTCTCATAAGCCTGGAAAACGGTGATCACGGATTTTATACTGCTGTTTGATTTGGACAGGATCACCACGTCCTGTGCGCGAGTTGCCCCCGATGTGTTTTTTTCCACTGAAAAACTCAGGTAAACCGTCTTGACAGATGTGGAGACAGAGGAAAGGTTAGTAGTACACCACGATTCCGGAATATCTACCGTCCAGGCGGAATTGGAAGTAACGGCAACCGTATCCAACCCTCCTTCGCTGCCAAAATGCAGTTCCTGCGGATGAGAATTGATGTAATATACTGTGTCTTCTTTTTTACAACCTGTAAAAGCCAGGGTCAGAATCAAGAAAACAATGGGAATAGAAAGGATTTTTTTCATTTCGCACAAAATGGAAAAGTATATTGCAAAGATGCGTAAAACCTGCTAAATGTTGCGCTAGACCATTAAAAAAATGTAATTTCGCTTTACTGACTTTATAATTATACCCATGACTGATATGTACACGATCGCCTTGATACCTGCCCGGTACGCCTCACAACGTTTCCCGGGAAAACTGATGCAGAAACTCGGGGATAAAACGGTTATTCTGCAAACTTACATGGCCGTCCAAAACACCGGTCTTTTCCGGGAAGTAGCCGTAGTGACCGACAGTGAAGAGATATTCCGGGAGATCACCTCCCACGGAGGAAAAGCCATCATGAGCCACCGCCAACATCTTTGCGGCAGCGACAGAATCGCCGAGGCTGCCGCGGATTTTCCCCTTGCCGAGCTGATCGTGAACGTGCAGGGCGACGAGCCCTTCACCTCGGCAAGTTCCCTGAAAGCTTTGCTGGAGGCTTTCCGGGCACCGGAGGCACAAAGCATAGATGTAGCTTCCCTGATGGCTCCCATCTTCGATCCGGACGAATTTGAAAATCCGAACGTGGTCAAAGTGGTAACGGATCGCCGGGGGTTCGCCCTCCTTTTCTCCAGGTCTCCCATTCCTTATTCTCGCGATCCGGAGGAATTCCGTGCTCCCGTCTATAAACATATTGGCATATACGCCTTCCGCCGGGAAGCCCTGCTCCGCTTTGCCTCCCTACCGCCCGGCCCGCTGGAGTTGTCGGAAAAACTGGAAAACCTGAGGTTCCTGGAATACGGGATGAATATAATGATGGTAGAGGTCGCCTATAGCGTCCGTGGTATTGATGTACCTGAAGACCTGGAAAATGCCCGGAAAATGATCAGCGCCGACCTATAGTGACACGCCTTACCTCTTCTACGCCCAAAACCGATTCCAGGCGTTTGATGATGCTGTTGATTTCTTTTGCAGACCTGACTTCCAGATGGATGTCACTGTCAAACAAGGAATCCTTGGTAGTCATGGTCATGCTGTTGATGTTCACTCCCCACTCTTCCGATATGATCTGGGAAATTTCAAAGGTGATCCCCCTGCGGTCCACCCCAAAGACATGAAGATGTGCCGGATAAAACATGGTTTCGTCGACTTCAATATCCACATTTACAATTGTTTCTCCGTGTTCCGTGGATAATTTTATGGCTCTTTCACAATCCCGGGTGTGTACAAACACTTTCCCGCTTCCGTCCTGGGCTTCAAACCCCAGCAATTCATCCCCGGGCAATGGTGAACAACACTTGGCAAAAATATACCTGGAGGGTTTGACAGATATATTCTGTTTACGCAGGGCATTCCTGATGCAGGATTTGGCCTTGTAGGTGACCACTGCATCCAGCCAGTCTTTCTGGGGCATGATATTGGAGTCTGTTCCAATTTCAACGCGGTCTCCTCGTTTGAGTACCGTTTTAATGGAGCACAACATGCCGTTGACCCGGGCAAACTGGGAATGGTTCCCGACCTCGGAATGGATTAAATAGGCAAAGTCCAGGGCCGTGGCATTACTGGGCAACAGGACCTGCTCGCCTTTGGGCGTAAAGACACGGATGTCATCATTGTATAAGTTGGCTTTTACGCCTTCCAGGAAAAATCCGTCTTTGTTGTTGAACCCGTCATGGTATACCATATCCTTGAGTGTCCCGCGGAATTCTTCCACCCAGGCATCTACTCCTCCAATCCCCACATTTTTATGACGTTTCACAATGCAGCCGTGTACAGAGGCTTCTTCCATTCGGGCACTTTTAATATGAACTTCAGCCCACGTCCCGTGTTCAGTCATAAACATGCAATGGAGCGCTTCGTATCCGTTTGCCTTGGGATTGTCCACGTAATTGTGGAAACTGCCCACTCTTTCCATGTACAGGTCAGTGATCAGGGAATATATCTTAAGGCTCTGGTTCTTCTCTGAAATTTCGCATTCGCCCGTCATTGGCTGAAATACGATATTGAATACATATACGCTTTCCAGGCGGTTGAAGGGCACCTGTTTCTGCTTCATATGACGCCATATGGAATAGACACTCCTGATATCCTGGAAAATGACGGCATCAATTCCGTTTTCCCTTAGTTTTTGTTCTATGGGAGCAACAAAACGGGTCCTGATACTTTGGGTTTCCCGGGCGTAATCATCCAGGATCTTTTGTATACGTGTGTATTCTTCCGGAGAACGAAACCTGAAACTGAGGTTTTCCAATTCCGTTTTCACTTTGTATAATCCCAGGCGGTTGGCCAGAGGAGCAAAGAAAAAATCGGTTTCCCCGGTGATCTTCATTTGTTTGTTCAGGGGCATATCTGCCAGGGTCCGCATATTGTGCAACCTGTCAGCCAGTTTTATCAATAATGCCCTTATATCGTATTGAATGGTCAACAACATCTTACGGATGTTGTCCACCTGCATGGACAGTTCATACTGTTCTTTTTTCTCTTTGGTCAGACCTTCCACCAAAAAAGCAATGTCTTCTCCAAACAAATCCCTTACTTCTTCCACGGTATGGGGTGTATCTTCTACAACATCATGAAGCAATGAAGCAATAATGGGGTTTGTTCCCAGGCCTATCTCTTCGTTTACTATGCGGGCTACGGCTATGGGATGTAAAATGTACGGTTCGCCTGTTTTGCGTGTTTGCTTTGCATGAGCCTGGTAAGCATATTCGTATGCCTGTGTGATCCTGTCCAGATCCTCGGGCAAACGGTTATCGGCAGCATTTTTCAGAAAAATGTCGCGTTGTTCCTGTACAAGCTGGTTGTACTGCGCTTCGTTCCTTTTGCCCAATCTTATCAATACCATTTAGCAAAAGTAATAATTTTTAAGTATATTTGTCTGATACTAAACACGATTTATTATGACACATCAATTACCTCCATTACCATTTGCAGCTGACGACCTGAAACCGGTCATAAGCGACGTTACCATAGGATTCCATTACGGAAAACATCATCAGGCTTACGTGAACAATCTGAATAACCTCATTGGGGGTACACCATACGAAGATGCCCCGCTCCAGACGATTATTCAAAAAGCTCCTGCAGGACCCATTTTCAATAATGCAGCACAGGTTTTCAACCACACGTTTTATTTTGAACAATTCAAATCCATGAATGAAGTCAAAAAACGTCCGGAAAACGAATTGCTTAGGGCCATCGAAAAGAGTTTCGGTACATTCGACAAGTTTGTGGAAGCTTTTTCAAAAGCGGCTGCCACATTATTCGGATCTGGTTGGGCCTGGATTATCCGTGACCAGGACGGCGGAGTGGCTATTACGCAGGAATCCAATGCCGGATGCCCGCTGGCAAAGAAACAGATCCCCCTGTTGACATGCGATGTATGGGAGCATGCCTATTACCTGGATTATCAGAACAAAAGGCCGGATTATATTAAGGCTTTCTGGGATATCCTGGACTGGTCTGTGATCGAAAGACGTTTCAGAATATAAATGAAAAGCTTTTCCCGGTATGTACTTATTGGCATAGCCGTAGCTGTGGCAGGGTTTCTCTTTTGGTATTTCAGCGAGATCCTGACTTACATACTTATAGCAGCGGTTTTGTCCCTTATAGGCAAACCTGTCGTTAAGGGACTCAGACGGCTTCACCTGGGAAAATTCAAATTACCCGACTGGGCAAGTGCCTTATTGGCACTTTTATGCCTGGCGGGTGTTTTTTTACTCTTTTTGTTCATCTTCCTGCCGGTTCTGGGAGAATTCGCCGGTATTATCGGCAAGCTGGACCTTACACTGCTTGAGGCCAGGTTGCAGGTTCCCCTGGAAAAGCTGAATGTTTTTCTGGATGAATTGTTCCACAACACCCTTGAGCCCATGACAGTCAGGGAATTGCTGCAGGCCGTGTTGTCCCCTGTGATAGATCTGGACCGTGTGGAAGTGTTCTTTACTTCCTTTGCCGGCTATACGATCCGGTTCTTTATTGGTTTTTTTGTGGTTTTTTTTATTACTTTCTTTTTCCTGAAGGAACAGAATATGTTTACCAATATGGTAGCCAGCCTGTTCAATGATATAAACGAACCTAAAGCACGCAGAGCACTAACCAATTCATACAACCTGCTGACCAGGTATTTCATCGGGATCTTTGCCGAGATTACTGCCGTTACATTTCTGAACACCCTTGGGTGGACCTTCCTGTGCGGGATCCCGTTCCGGTTTTCCCTGGTAATGGCATTTATTTCCGGGATACTCTTTGTGATCCCTTACATAGGACCGCTGACAGGCCTCCTGGGAGTTCTTTTTACGGGTTTTTTGCATTATTATTACGCAGGGACTGCTTCTTTATCAATTGGTTCTTTCCTGTTGCTAATCTTTCTTGTGTTCCTGGTCACCTACATCATTGACCTGC
This sequence comes from Bacteroidales bacterium, assembly GCA_011620605.1. Lineage (GTDB taxonomy): Bacteria > Bacteroidota > Bacteroidia > Bacteroidales > UBA932 > DMER64. Next base: position 15,420 of record WOYW01000015.1, read on the forward strand.
TTGTTTTCCATCCCCTGATCTATTCAAAAAGCGTCAAGGCACATCCCCTGGAACTGTTTATAGTTATACTGGCCGCTGCAAGTATCGGAGGCATGATCGGAATGCTTATTGCCATTCCGGTATATACGGTACTGCGTGTTTTTGCCGGGGAATTTCTTTTCAATTTCAAGATCGTTCGTAAACTCACCATTCAATTCCGCCAAAGAGATAAAAAAGGCAATAATGAACATTAAGGCCATTCGTTTAGATCAATTCAGGCCATACGTTCTACCGGTCGCCCTGTTGCTGGGATCCCTGTTTCACGTGTTTTGTGCCCGGTTACAGTTCATTACCCCCTATCTCATCTTTCTGATCCTGTTCATGACGTTGTGTGATATGGACGTCAGGGATGTACGTATAAAACCGCTGCATATATGGCTGATCCTTTTTCAGACAGGTGCCGCATTGGGTTTGTATTTCATACTTCGGCCTTTCAACCAGGTCATAGCACAGGGAACCTTAATGGGTATACTGGCTCCTGTAGCAGTATCTTCTACGGTAATAGCCGTAATTCTGGGGGCCCGTATGGCTAATATGATCACCTATACCATATTGAACTACATAGTACTGGCCCTGACGGCTCCTTTGATCTTTACATTTGCCGGGGATACGGCAGATATTACATTTCTGGTATCCGCCTGGCTTATCATAAAAAGAGTTGCCCCCATTATAGTATTTCCTCTTATTGCAGCCTTGCTCTGTCAGCGTTTTTTCCCGAAGATCCGGAAAGGGATCGTACGTTTCCGGAATGTCCCTTTTTACCTGTGGGCTTTTGCACTGACCCTCGTTTTTGGTCAAACCATAGAGTTCATAATTCACCAGAATCGTTCGGGCATTCCAGCCATTTTAATCATGACATTGATTTCCCTGCTGGAATGTATATTGCTGTTTTCAGTTGGAAGATGGATAGGCAATAAGTACGGAGACCGTGTAGGCGGCGGTCAGGCTCTTGGACAGAAAAATACATTACTGGCCATCTGGATGACACAAATGTACCTTTATCCCATGGCATCTATCGTTCCCGCCACCTACGTGTTGTGGCAGAACATATGGAACAGCTGGCAGTTATGGCGTGTCAGAGCTGCGGGGAAAGTGTATCAAGCGCAACTGCCAGATGCAACAAAGTAGCGTTCCAGTTTATGGCAATTTCATTTGACGCGTAAGATTCCACTACATCCAAATAACTCTCATCAGGAAAATCTGACAGATAATCGCATCCGTCCTGTTTGCCGGGATTAGGACCTCCTACAAGGAAGCCGGGAAGCGGTCCGGGAATATCGTCTGTGGCCGCCAGGCGATGATGCGGATTCACCGGGCTTTTTGTCCCCATGCCCGTTACATAACAATATCCCAGGGGATTCCTGCCCAAAAGATAGTCCATATTGTGAAATGCCTGATCCAGATAATCCCTGTTTCCATTTAGCTCATAACCGTAAAGAAGGGAAATGGCATTGCTCAGGCAACTTTCCGACAAACATCCCCAAAAGAAATCGCGTTCCGAGTTCCCATAAGATGAAGCATAAGGAGTTCCCTGTGATTTCAGAGCAATACTGTCGCAAAAACCTGTCAAATGCTGTTTCATAGTTTCCGTTGCTTTACCATGTGTCAGCAATGCAAAATATCCCAGGCCGTCCACATTCCCCCATGTGGGAGCAGTAAATGATCCGGGAGCATATTCCATCATTTTTTCATAATAGTATCCTTTCCCGGTTGTCAGATATAATTCACAGGATGCCCAGAAAAACTCGTCGCGGGCGGAACGGTCTCCGTATGCTCCTGTCTGGATGTCAGGATCAAATTGCTTGTTCATTTCAAATTGATTGTACAATGCATCCGGATGATCCAAAGCCCATCCGTACGCATTCTCTGAGGCTTCTTCCATAGCAGGGACAATCTGTGAATATTCCGGAAATTGTCTATAGATCCGGGCTGCCTGGGCCATGGATGCAGCAAAATCCAATGTGGCCGTAACGGTCTTCTGAACCACGTATCTCTGTTGTTTACATTCTGCGGGTTTGATAAATCCTTCGAATGCGGGAGTGGTCAGCTTGTGATAAACCCCTCCGTCACCGGGATCCTGCATGGTAAGTGCCCACTGCAGATTGTACATCATTTCTTCCAGGATCCCTTCATTGAGAGGATAATTGAAATACTTTTCGCAGCCTGCAAGAACAAGTCCCGTAGTATAAGAGGCATTCACTATGTATTTATTGTAATCTCCGGCATCATACCATCCTTTGGGACAAGAAATTATTGTTCCTTCCGGTCTTTCAGGAGAAATGGCAGAAGCATGGATCATGACCGATGTGTCCGGATGGCCCGGTTCTGACCGTTGCAGGGTAAATGCTTCCAGGGCAGTCGAAGCCAGCGGTGCCAGCACGTTGTCATCAATGCTGAAAACGGAAGATGAGTCTCCGTTTTCTGTAATAATGCGGTATGTCCCGGGTTTATTCAACGGGGTAAAATCCAGTTGTGTAAGCATTTTTCCGGAAAAAGCGGAAGCGACCGTTTCCCCTGCAGTGTTTTCATAAACCGTTTCACCGTTTTGTTCGTCTACCACCCTAAACGTTCCGGTAAAGGGACCCTCTGTAACGGCAATTTTTTTCCCGTCGGGATAGTGGCCTAGCTGATTGATCAGCACCTGAGGTCTGGCGGTACAGGCCGTCAGAAAAAGAAGAGTAAAGAGTATGTTTTTCATGGATTGGATAGTTTATATTTGGATTTGCCCATAAAGATAGAGATAAGAATATAAACAACAGCAGATAAGGTTATCCCAAATATGTTTTCATTCAAGCCGAATGGCAGAGGCACTTTTAAAAGGATCAATATGATGGTGGTAGTTCCTCCGGCTATCATGGCCGGGAGCGCAGCTGCTGCTTTCGGCTTTTTGGTGTACAATGCGGCCAGTATGGGTACAAAGAGACCGGAAACCATGAAAGCATAAGAATACAACATCAGCTCCAGTACGTTGGTCATGGAATGGGCCAGCACCAGGGCCAGGGCTCCTATGGCCAACGTTATGATCTGGGAAACCCTTAATTGCTCTTTCATGCCTTTTGCCGGTTTAAAGATCTTGTCCAGGATATCTGTCTGTACATTTCCGGAGGCAGCCATCAGGCAACTGTCGGCTGTAGATAAAATAGCGGAAAAATAAGCCGCCAGCATCAGACCCATTAATCCGGCCGGCAATACAGTATTCAACAATACGGGAAGGGCAGTCTCCGGATCCAGCGAAGCCCCGGTAGGATAACCGGCGCCCGTGAACATGCCGTTTTCAAAAGCCACGCGCGCAAACATACCTAATACCGTTCCCATAAGTGCCATTAGTGGCCATTCGAACAAACCTGCAATAAACCAGGCTCTTTGAGCCTGCTTTTTATTTTTAGATGCGTATATCCTTTGGTATAAGGTCATCCCAACGAACCAAATGGGGATTATTGTGACCCCCCAGTTGACCAGTTGTTGCCAGGTCACATTTGTCAGGGTTAAAAATTCTTTTCCAATAGTTGCTTTGATAACATCCATTCCGCCAATGGCAGAATAAGCGATGGGAATGCCAATAAGCACCAGCCCGCTCATCAGGATGAGCCACTGGATGGTATCGGTATAAATGACTGCTTTCAGGCCGCCGATTCCTGTATATACAACGGTAATAACCCCCATGATGATCAGGGCGGTGGTCATATCTATTTCGGAAAAGGTTGCGGAAGCCAGTTTGGCGCCCGCCAGCAATTGGGAACTGGTAAAACCGATATACCCGATCGCAGAGATCACTCCCGCGATCATGGCTACTTTACCGTTATAAAAATGATGGAACAACTGGGGAAAAGTGAAAAATTTGTGTTTTTCCGATAATTTAACGATCATCGGAATCAAAACTACGGCACTGAGCCAGGCGCCTATCAGGCCTGTAAAGAGCATCCAGGAGCCCGAAATACCCATAACAAAACCCAGTCCGCCCAGACCTATTGAAAAACCTCCTCCCACATCGGTGGCCACTACCGACAAACCTATGTGCCAGCTTTTGAGAGACCTGCCACCTACATAATAATCTTCCAGGTTCTTGTTTTTTTTGTAGAAATAGAAGCCGACCCCCAGCATAGTCAGGAAATAAACAATAAAGATCACATAATCTACAACAGTCATAAATGAAATCTGATTTTGTTCCTAAAAAAACCGAACCGTTGATACAGGAGATCCCCTGCAAATCAGAACGACATATTTACAAATATAGGATTTTTCATTATCTTTATAGAATACCGATATTACGGGCACGGTAGAATACAACCAGGGTTTATCAGAAAGAAGGGCCCGCAGCGTACATGACTACATGTTGTTGCAGGGTGTTGACGGAAATCGCATGAGCACTGTGGGAAAAGGCATTCACGAACCTATCGCGGATAATAATACCATAGAAGGCAGGTTGCAAAACCGTCGTGTGGAGATCTTCATCCTGCCTAATGAGAAAATGATTGAGGAAGCACAACGGGAAGCCGAGACCGCCCGGTAAAAAAAGACTATTTCTTTTTAAGTTTTGACCAGACTTTTTCCTCGGGAAGCGGTTTGGTACAGAAGAACCAGTCGTAGCATTTCATATCTTCCTTGCTTTCCATGCGTTCCTTTGCCACTCCGCATGAACCGGCTGTGGGTACGATAACGTCGTCTCCCGGACGCCAGTCTGCCGGCATGGCTACTCCAAAGGCGTCAGCAGCCTGGAGGGCTACAACCACGCGATACAACTCGTCAAAATTACGGCCCAGACTGAGCGGATAATAAATAATGGTCCGAATAACGCCCTTGGGATCAATAAAGAATACAGCCCTGACAGCTTTTGTTTCGCTTTCTCCGGGTTGTACCATTCCGTACTTGTTGGCCACCTCCATAGTGATATCCTCTATGAGAGGAAATTTCACTTCCACATCTTTCATCCCTTTGTACTGGATCTTTTCCTTAATGGTGCGAAGCCAGGCAATGTGGCTGTAGAGCCCGTCTATTGAAAGACCTACCAATTTGCAATTCACGGCTGCGAATTTTTCTTCCAATACGGCAAAGGTCATAAATTCAGAAGTACATACGGGGGTAAAGTCTGCCGGGTGACTGAACAGAATGACCCAGTCCCCTTTATAATCTCCCGGGAAGTTGATGGGGCCCTGGGTAGTTACGGCTTTGAATTCGGGTGCCGGATCGCCTATACGAGGCATAGCATGCATAGTTTCATTTTGATTTGTTTCCATAAATTAAAGTGTTGATTTTCGTAAATATATGAATAAATTTGTGAATTAACAATAGTTCATTACTTTTGTATTGAACAAATGCTCATAATATGACCCGACCAAAAAAATTGAGAAAAATCACCAATCCTCCTAAGGTTAAAGGATTTAAGCCAATCAGGCATTTCTCCGAAAAAGAATCTGCTCCGGTCCTATTGGATTACGACGAGTATGAAGCACTGCGCCTGAGCGATTATGAATTGAAAAGTCAATCGGAAGCCGCAGTGGAAATGAAAGTTTCAAGGCCAACGTTCGCCCGTATTTATGAGAGCGCCCGCCGGAAAGTGGCCCGATCCTTTGCAGAAGGACTTCCTATTATATTCCAGGGCGGACCCGTTTATTTCACCAGCGATTGGTATTCATGTAAGGATTGCGGCTGCTGGTTCAACCATTTGAACAAAGAAGATCCTGTCATCAATTGTCCTCTTTGCCGTTCTTCCAATACTAAACAATCGGATACTGTTAACGAATAAGATCAAAATTAATATAATTTACTATGAAAATTGCAATTACTTCTACAGGAAACAACCCCCAGGCAACACTGGACAGTCGCTTTGGCCGCTGTTCCTATTTCGTCATTTATGACACAGAATCAGGATCCACCGAGTTTATACCCAATCCCAACAAAGAGGCTATGGAGGGAGCCGGCCCGGCATCCATACAGTTGGTAGCTTCCAAAGGCGTTGAAAAAGTGGTTTCCGGTGAATTCGGAGCCAAGGTTAAGGCAATATTTGACAGTCTGAAGATCCAGCTTATTATTGTCAACGATAGCACCATGACTGTCAACCGCATTATTGAAATGATTTCAAAACAATAACATTATGATTATGAAAAAGATCGCTATTCCTCTGGAAAACGGACGTTTATGTGCTCATTTTGGCCATTGCCAGCAATTTGCAATCATTGATGTTGAAAACGAGTCTATTGTATCTGAAACACGTGTTACTCCTCCGCCTCATGAACCGGGATTATTACCGGCCTGGCTGGCAGAAAAGGGAGTCAGTCATATCATTGCCGGTGGTATGGGACAAAGAGCCCTCGCACTTTTTAAAACCCAAAACATTCAGGTCTGCGTTGGTGCAGGGTCTGAAGATCCCGTGGAACTTGTGAACGATTGGATAAAAGGGTCATTGTCTACAGGTTCGAACGCTTGCGATCATTAAACCCTGTAAATAATGAAGATTGCCATTGCCAGTGGGAAAGGCGGTACAGGAAAAACCTTTATTTCAACCAATCTCTTTGCTGTTGCAGAAAAAGAATTCCAGAATGTTACGCTGGTTGACTGCGATGCCGAAGAGCCGAATGTAACTGAATTCCTTGACGGAAAGACCATCAGTACGGAGGTTGTCAACAAGCACCTTCCTGTAATTGACAAGGAGGCTTGTGTCTACTGCGGTAAATGCCGGGATTGGTGTAGCTATAACGCTATCATCTGTCTTCCGGAAAACAAACAGATCTATCTGATAGAAGATCTTTGTCACGATTGCGGAGCATGTCTGGCTGCCTGTCAGTATAACGCCATAACTGAAGTTAAAAAAAGACTGGGAACTGTCACTGTAAAACAGCATTCAGATAGTGCCCGGATAATAGAAGCATGTTCAGATATCGGGGTATATTCCCCTGTCCAGGTGATCAAGGCTGCACTTAACAGGGCAGAAGATACCGGTCTGATGCTGCTAGACTCACCTCCGGGTATTTCATGTCCGTTTATTGCAACCGTTGTTCCGGCCGATTTTATTGTATTGGTTACGGAACCCACCCCTTTTGGACTGAATGACCTGAAATTGTCTGTTGAAACCCTTGAACAATTGGGAAAACCTTTTGGAGTTGTAGTAAACAGGGCCGGCCTGGGTGATGACCGGGTATACGATTGGCTTGAAGAAAAACAAATTCCGCTTCTTATGAAAATTCCCTTCGACAAAAATATTGCACGGATATATTCGCAAAGCCTTCTTCTTGCCCGGGAAGATCCTTCTTATGTGCCCCGTTTCAGGAATTTACTCAAAACTATAGAAGGATTATGCAAAAAATAAATGAAATATCAATCCTGAGCGGCAAGGGAGGAACAGGCAAAACTTCACTGGCAGCCGCACTTGCCACCATGGGAAAAAACACGGTGGCAGCAGATTGTGATGTAGATGTGGCGAATCTGTACCTGATCCTCAATCCGGATGATTACAAAACCGAAAAATATATTTCCGGACATAAAGCGGTGATCGATTACGACATTTGCACACAATGCGGATTGTGTAAGGATCACTGCAGGTTCGGCGCCATTGAACTTCAGCCTGATCCTGATTACCCGCAAGGAAAGATCACTATAGTGGAAACATCGTGTGACGGCTGCTGGTTGTGTTCAAGAATATGTCCCGTCAATGCTATTGAGATGGTTCCCAGTGATAAAAGTTTCTGGTATCTGGGAGAATACAGATACGGTAAAATGGTTCATGCACGTCTTGCCCCCGGAGAGGAGAACTCGGGCAAATTAGTGAGTGTAGTCAGGGAACAAGCCCGTAAAACAGCAGATGAATGCGGGGCAAAAAACATCATTATTGACGGACCTCCGGGAACCGGATGTGCGGCCATAGCTTCCCTTACCGGGGCCAACAAAGTGGTCATTGTCACAGAACCTACCGGCACCGGGCTTCATGATATGAAACGTATCCTGGATCTTGCAGGCCGTTTTCAGGTAAAGAGATATGTAGTTATCAACAAGTCAGACCTGAATCCGGATATTACAGACAGGATTTGCAGCTGGTGTGAAAAAGAAGGTGTCCCCGTAATTGGGAATTTGCCTTTTGATCCCCGTATGGTTCATTCTATGGTAGCATGTAAAAGCATTCAGGAATGGGCTCCCGATTCAGAGATAGCTGCTTCCATTCAAAATATTTACGAACTTTTAGTACGGAGTTAAGCTATATCCCCGTTGCCTGTTCCAGCACGTTACGGGCTTCTTAGTCCGGATCGTTCATTACTTTTGATTGCACATTAAAGACCATGGTTTCCCCGTTTTCCGGCGTGTATTCAGGCCATTTGGGTAAAGAGCCGCCGTTGGGATTACCGGTTTTCATAAACTGCAACAAGGCATCTGCCATCTTCCCGGAAAGTGTCCTGGGTATTTTGCCTCCTCCGGTGTGGGTTACCATAAGATCTGTGTTGTAAAACCAGAAACATATATCAATACAGTGGAAAGCCCTCATCCTGCCGTCAAAAAGAGGAGGTTCCCATCCGAACCATGCCATATATACAGGAGATCTCTGCTGAATTTTTGTGTTGGCTGCTTTTACAACATTTACCCTGTTGGAACTGATCATGGCCCATATTTCAATGGGTTTTTTATCGGGAAACTGCCCCGCGTAGGCAGCTACAATTTCATGGGCATTCTCCCCGTAACGGCTCTGCAGCTGTTCACTAACGTCATCCAGTGAAAAATTTTCCAGCCGGGGTTGGTCCCGGTTGGGATTCCATTCGTGAAACGTAGTACAATAGATCATCGGAACATCGGGAATGGAAGGATCGTTGGCGTTAAAATAAGCATCTTCCGGTAAAACATTTCCGTCGGCAACCGGTCCAAAACCTCCACGTATTTCCTGCCCTTCCATTTGCTGACTGAACTTCATGGCTGCACGATTTGCCAGGTCCAGGTATTCTTCCCAGGGCATCTCCTGCAAAATTCCAATTTCTGAAGGCTCCAGCCCGGCCTCTTCCAGAATGAATGCTCCCAGAGCGGCTGAATATCCCGGATCCCCGGCTTTTACGGAATTTCCGCTCAAGGCAACAGCTTTGTGTATTAGTCCTCTTGCCATTGGCATGGTGGCAATCGCACTTACTTTTGATCCACCCCCGGATTGGCCAATTATGGTCACATTGTTCGGATCCCCGCCAAAACTTTCAATATTATCATGAACCCAGTGCAAGGCGGCAATAATATCCAATAATCCTACATTTCCCGAATACTTGAAAGCTTCGCCTCCCACTTTGGAGAAATCAGAAAAACCGAACGCATTCAAACGGTGATTGACCGAACAGAAAACCACATCTCCGTAACGGGACAGATTTTCACCGCCATACCCATTTTGTTCAATGGAATTTCCACTGGAAAATCCGCCCCCGTGCAACCAAACAATAACCGGCCTTTTACGTGCATCCAGAGCGGGTGTCCAAACATTCAGCCGTAAGCAGTCTTCCCCAATCTCGTCGTAATTCCACCTGTCCACAAATGCCGAATAGGATTCAGAGTCGCGCGGGTACCTTACGATCTGGGGAGCCGAGACGGGAAAATATACGCAGGGAAGCACGTCTTTCCAGGGTTCGGGGGGACAGGGAGGCATGAACCTGTTTTTCCCCGAGGTGTTTGCTCCGTAAGGAATGCCCATGAAATGATAGATGTCCCGGAGAACATATCCTTTAACTTTGCCATAGGTAGTACGGGCAACGGCAATATCTTCCCCAATAAAGAGTTGTTGTTTATCGGGATCTGTATTTCCCTGTCGGGAACCGGAACAGGCCCCTGTAAAAAGTGCTGCCGCTAAAAAGACAAAGAAAATATAACGTTTCATTATTTAATATTTGATGTTTTTAACTTTTTCCCAATCAATTTTATCCGTACTCTGTGCTACCGGCACATGAGGGATAACAGCTCCTTTCCTTACCATAATTACCGCGGGGATCTCTCCGGCTTCAATCCGGTGCCACCCGTTTGTATATGTTTTCCCGCTTTGGTAATCCACCCACCTGTCACCGGGTAAGTAAACAAAACGGGACCCGGTACTTTCAAAAAGAGGTGCCACCAGGATTTCTTCACCGAATAAATACTGGTCTTCTATTTGCCAGACGGCAGGATCATCCGGGTATTCTACCAGCAGGGCTCGTAACATGGGTAATCCGGATCTTGTGCATTTTTCCGCCTGTTCCAGGATATAAGGCATCAGGGTATACTTCAACTCCGCTGACCTGCGGAAAGCATCCGTGAAATCTTCACCGTAATACCATGGTTCGGTGGGAGGGGCTCCGTGCACACGGGTGTGAGATGTCAGGAATCCGAAAGGCAGCCAGCGACGGTACAATTCCTCGGGACAACTCTGCACAAATCCGCCAATATCGTGACTCCAGAACGAAAAACCGCTAAGGCCAATGGACAATCCGCTCCTGAGGGTCGTCAGCATCCCTATATCGGTATTGGAGGCATCTCCGCCCCAGTGAAGGGGATACCGCTGGGATCCGGCCCATGCACTTCTGGCCCACATGATGGTTTCATTTTTTGTTTTGGCGGTAATCTCGGCAACGGCTTTATTATACCTTAAGGGATACAGGTTGTGTTCGTACAAGCCGCCTTTCCCGCTGGCATAATATCCGTTCAACGGCGCTCCTTCCCCAAAATCGACCTTTATGGCACCCACACCCATTTTCAAAAGGGCTTCCAGTTTTTCCTGATACCAGGTTACAGTTTCGGGATTGGAAAAATCAAGAACGACATCTTCGTAAGGAAGTCCTCCTTTTTCGTTTTTTACGTAAAGTCCCTTTTCTATCAATTCCGGGAAATATTTGTTTTTTGGAGTGAAATACGGCAACTGCCACAAAGAAATATGGAATCCGTCCGCCAAGAGGTCATTGATCATCTTCTGAGCATTCGGGAAACGGTCCGGAGCAAATACATAATCACACTGCCAGTCGGTCTGGAACCATCCTGTATCAAAATGGATCACATCTGCCGGGATCCTGTTATCTCTTAGCCGACGTGCGATCTCATACCCTTCTTCCTGCGAAAAATAAGTAATACGGCTCATCCAGGTACCAAAAGACCAGACAGGAGGCATGGTTGCCTTTCCCGTCAGATCGGTATAGCAGTCAATGATTTGGGCAGGCTTACCCCAGAACAGGAAAAGGTCCAGGGTTTCGTCGGCCATGAATAATTTGGAAGCACCAGCGTGGGAAGCACCAAAATCACAGGTAACCGGAGCTGAAGTGTGCATAAACATCCCGTAACCGTGGCTGCTGAAAAAGAACGGAATGGGTTTATACATCTGATCGCTTTCGGGACTTTGCGGATCGGTCACAAACAAATGTACTTTCTGTCCCACTTTGTTCAGAGCGGTGGGAGATTCTCCGCATCCGACGATCTTTTCACCCGGGTGAAGGGAAAAAACGGGATTGATGCTCCTGATATTATCAGAGGCTCTTTTTATAAACTGAAAAGGCAACACCTTTATCTGTGTGGAATCATTATCGGCCCAGTGCCTGGTACGGGTAAGTTCCTTCCCGTTCTCATCACACAACATAATGGTGAAAGGATATTCCCTTATTACAAGACTGCCGGATTGCCCGGTATAAACGTGAGATCCTTCCTCATAACTGTATTTCCAGGAGCCATCGGAAGGAGGTGTTCCGCAAAGCATCAGCGATCCTTCTTCAGGAAAGACCACGGGAGAGGTGTAGACCCTTAATCGAACCGTTTGAGGGGAAATAAAATCGATCTTGAACTGAAGCCGGGGATTATTTTCGTACTGTGTTTCCGGGAAATCCAGCATATCCAGCGGCTGAGGCAACACAGTGGTAGTGTTGAATGCCTGCCTGGCATACAAGCTGTGACGTTTCCAGCTAATGGCCCCGCAAGCCGCTGCCGGATCAAAAGACGCCAGTGAGTCGGCAAAAAAATACGTATTGCTGAAATCCTCAAAATCTTTACTTACATCTACAGCCCTACTTTGAAGATACGGCTGGGCAAACCCCTGCAGGAACAGGAACAGAGCTCCCGTCAGTATCAGAATCTTTTTCATAAAATATGTATGTATTTTCTTTTCCTCCCATAAGCGTCCGCTGCTTTCATTGCGATCAGCACCTTTTCAGGATCCACCTTTTTAACTTCGTGATGAATGGCCTCGGACGGATGACAAATTTTCGTTGCAGCTTCCATGAGACGATCCCTGGATACACCTTCCATCTTCAGATCCTCAAATGTAGTGGGTAATCCCACGGACTCACAAAAACAGTAAACGGTATCTTTTTCTTTTATCCCTGCTTCAATCAGATGCAACCCGGCAAGAACTCCAAAGGCGACTTTTTCCCCATGGTAGAATGTATGGGTTTCTTCCAGCACTGTCAGCCCGTTGTGTATGGAATGGGCCGAGGCCAGTCCGCAGCTTTCAAAACCCAGCCCGCTCATTAATATATTGGCTTCTATTACGGCAGAAAGTGCTTCAGAGGTAACAAACAGGTCACAGTCCGTTTTTGCCTGTATTCCGTGTTTTAGCAATGTCTTGTAGCATAGATGTGCAATGGCCATAGCCGTATGTGTAGCGTAACCGCTGCATTCGTTCGCAGATCCGGAACTTTTGCATGACCGGGCTTCAAACCAGGTGGCCAGAGCATCTCCCATACCCGAGACAAGAAAACGTGTGGGAGCCTGTGCAATTATGCTTTCATCAACAAGAACCGCCTGGGGGTTCATCTTCAGGTAATGGACCCCTTCAAAGATACCGTCCCGGGAATAGATCACGCCGCACCCGCTGCAAGGGGCATCGGAAGAAGCAATGGTAGGTACTACTATAACTGGGATTCCGGTAGAATCGGCAACGATCTTTGCGATATCTATGACCTTTCCTCCTCCCATGCCTACGATCACGTCCGTTTTGTCTTGATGTACTTTTGCTACCAGTCTTTCAAGTTCCTCCCTGCAACATTCGCCCTGAAACGTATCTATGTGTATCCAGTCCCATCCGTTCTCAAATTGATACTTAGGCAGTACATGAGCAACAACTGACGGCGAAGCCAGCAGAAGCCCTCTGCTTCCAAACAATTCCGTCAGGTATTTTAATTCGTTCAAAGCTTTTTTCCCCTGGATATATTTACCGGGAAAGACAGCCTTTAGAGGTTGTCTGACGGAATCTTCATCCTTTATCAGTATCATGTAAATGAGGTGTTTATTATAGCAAATATATAGATATTTACAATACATTAGGAATTTGGTTAATTTAGCAGGTAATGGTTTAATGTGAGAAAAAATGGACACTCCCTTTATTATCATGGATTTTACCAAGGTCTACAGGAGCCAGACTTTTTATTTAAATTACCGGTACAATTGGATAGATTGTTCAGAAATTTCCGGGTCTGACTGTTACTGTGACCGGGAAGCGACCTACGCTATCCGGGACAGAATCTCGGGGCTCCCTGTCAGGGCGGTTCATTTTTTAGACTCGGGAAACCATCATTACATAACCAAATTCTGGACAGACAAAATCCATCAGGATTTTATACTGGTTGTTGCAGATCATCATCCTGACATGCAGCCTGCTTTATTTGAAGATATTCTTTCCTGTGGCGGATGGGTCCGTACGGTTTTGGATACAAATCTTTTTCTTAAAGAGGTTTTATTCATTGGGGTTGCCCCTGAATATGAGCTATCCTGTGACAAATACAGATTATTCAGGCATCCTGAAAAACCATCTCCCGGATTACCGGTATATATATCCATAGATAAAGATGTCCTCAATCCTGAAGTTGTCACCACCAACTGGAACCAGGGGACAATGACCTACAATCACTTGCAGGCCATTATTAAAGAGATCATGGCCCGACACCAGGTACTGGGAGTGGATATCTGCGGGGAGTGTTCCACCTGTATTGACAACAGGAGTAACCGTATTAACAGTCGTTTGCTGAAATTATTTTCTTGTATATGACTGATTGGTGCGCAGCAAGGCTTCTTTTAATGTTTCAAGGGGAAAATTAGTTTTTGGCTCATACAATTGAAAGAAAACCGGGTTCATATTGTTTGGTCCCAAATGCTCCATTCCTAAAATCTGTATTCCACCCTGCCCGAATTCATTTCTGAAATTATTCGGCAAATTCTTACTGACAATATCCATCAGATCCTTTTGCCAGATCACCATCTTTGGATACATTTCCTTTTGAAGCTCAGTAAATTCTTCCTGGTGGTTATCCAGTATTTCCCAGCATCCGGTAATGATATCCCGCATAACCTTCTGTGACCTGTTGTAATAATCAATCTCACTGTCACTCAGCTGATAGACCGTATCTTCTTTCATCTGTACCAGCTTCATTTGAAAACTCATCATACTGTCTGCCATTACCTGTGTTAATGCACGGTATTGGTCAATATGTCTTTTCTCCGAATCACGGAGAATTCTATCAAACCGTACACGTTGAAGCTTCAATTCCGGTTCAACGGTACGGGTACTGTAATCCAATACTTCGGCCACGATCCGATCCACTTCCTTCTGCATGGTTTTACGCACACAACCCGAAGTTATTGTCAAGATCCCAATGCAGGCAATAACAATTATGCGTTTAAAATATGTTTTCATATGACCAGATTTATTACAATATTGAGGAAGCGTAAGAAAGACGAATCGCATCAAATTTTTCCTTTAGAGTTTTGTCTTTTCGTGCAACTTGCAGATTATATGCAGATTGCATGTTGACCAGCATTTCTGCACTGATGTTCAATGCTGCTTCAACTAAAAGAGCAGTCTCAGTGGAGATATTGCGTTTTCCGTTGAGAATCTCATTTAGCATAGTATATGGAACTCCCAATATCTCAGAAAGTTTCTTCTGAGAAATCCCTCTTGCCTCGATCTCGTCCTTAATCACTTCTCCAGGGTAAATCAGGACGAACGGTTTAGGTATATTTGTCATATTATTTGTATTATTTCTTTTAATGTACAAATCGTGATTGTCGGTTCGGTGCCTTCTTCGCTCACTATAAACTCCAAACGATATTTATTATCAATTCGTATGGAGGAGACACCTTTTTTATCTCCAGTCAATACCTCATAGTTTAAAGACTTAAGTGGAAACAGAGCTTCTATACATGGAGCATTTTGCAAGGTACTAACGCGTAATGCGAATTTCTTTACTATATGAGGTTGATACCGATGATGCTTATTCGAACATTTTCCTATTACAAACAACTCCTCTAAATATTTCTTGCCGAACTTGACAATCATAAAGTATCTTGTTTTCACAAAGATAATAACATTTATAAATATTCACAAAATAAGTGAAGAAATTTTTAGAACAAAACCATTTTATCTTAATTTTATAATAACTTTGCTTTTATTAAGAGACTATGATTATTTAGGAATATGAAAAAAATGATACCATTTGTACTTATGTTGGGCATCGTATGTGCATGTGAAAAAAATAAGCCTGAACAAGAAAGAATATTCGAAGAATACTATACTTCAACATCATGGAAAACAGACAATAGTATTGACGAGAGTAAGTTGACAGGAGAAATGTTCGCCTTTGAAAAATTTGCGGACAGAGAATATTGGGCGACCCTCACATCCAATGCAGATATGCTGGAAGCGCTCATGGTTCCTCAAGAACGACTTTCAAGCATGTCTACACAAAACCTTGCCAGAACATGTACGGTCTATCCGTTTAATAGTACTTATATGGCATATGTGGGTTTCTTCAGCACATCCATCGATGGAATCTTTCATATTATGAACAATTTCAATGGGTATACCCAGATACAGAGAAGGCCTTCAGGCCCGCAGGAATTGTTGAAAATTTATATGGGGCAGAAAGTGAAAATGGATGGGAAACATGAAGGTTGGTCTGCAGATTACACCCAGGCCAACTCTTTTATGGATATTTCAGCTATTGAACTGGTTCTTGCCACTGCCGTAGATGCCGGAAGATTTTCAAATGATGAGATCGCAGATATGATACACGCCATGTGGGAGAAATACGAAGATTTTGTTGAGTCAGGACTATATAGTTGGAATGGAGCCATTTGCTATAGTTACGTGCTTGGCGCTACCATCGCCTACCATCATGCCCCAAATTTGTCTCAAAACGAGATAACGCAACTCAAGACTTTTGTGTTGTCCGGAGGTGATACAGCACGTTATTCCGGAGACATCGGGACCATTACTGAACTTGTTGCAGATAAACTTAATTCAGTTAACTAATAATGCATTAAAAAAACAAGGCATCATCTGATGTCTTGTTTTGCTTTGTAGCGGAGGGAGGACTCGAACCTCCGACCTTTGGGTTATGAGCCCAACGAGCTACCAACTGCTCCACTCCGCGGTATAGAAATACAAAGATAGGAGTTTTATACTGGAACTCCAAACATTTTCAAAAATTCCTGATTATCAACCGTTTGCTGCTCACCCGAAATGATGTCTTTTACAGTTACAAGGCCGTCTTTCAATTCCTGGCTGCCAATGATAGCAATACGTTGAACACCCCGGCGGGTAGCATAATCAAATTGCTTCTTCAGCTTCACTTCATCCGGATACAATTCACAGGCGACACCGGAAGCACGCAATTTGTTGATGTAACGAAGCGCCTGAACCGATTCTTCTTTACCCATATTGAAAAAGACAATGCCGGGAGCATCCATTACTGTTTCCGGGAATTTGTCCAGTGCCAGCAATATGTCGTAAATCCTGTCGGCTCCGAATGATATGCCCACACCGGACATGTTTTTCAAACCGAATATCCCGGTTAGATCATCGTACCTCCCGCCCCCGCAGATACTGCCAATGGAATAATCCTTTGCTTTGACTTCAAAAATGGCTCCCGTATAATAATTCAGACCCCTGGCCAGGCTCAAATCCAGTTCCACGGACAATCCAACACCTACGTTTTCGATCATTGAAAACAGCCATTTAAGCTCTTCCACACCTTTCATTCCGATCTCTGACCCGGCATCTTCAAACAACCTGTTCAGAAAAGCGATCTTGGAAGTGTTTATTCCCTTGAAAAGAAGCAGTGGCTCCAGGTGAGACAAGCCCCGGGAAGAGATGCCCTTGGCCAGAAGTTCTTCCTTTACCCCTTCCAGCCCGGTCTTTTCAAATTTATCAATGGCTACGGTTATGTCTGTCAGCCTGTCCGGATAACCCATGACCTCTGCGATCCCGGCCAGGACCTTCCTGTTGTTGATCTTCAGTAAAACACGTATTCCAAAACGGTTGAACACAGAATCAACAAGCTGGACCATTTCAAATTCGTTGTATTGGGAATTCGATCCGATCACATCCGCATCACACTGGAAAAATTCCCTGTATCTTCCTTTCTGGGGTCTGTCGGCACGCCATACGGGTTGTATCTGGTAACGCTTGAAAGGGAAAGTCAGTTCATTCTGATGCTGCACCACAAAACGGGCAAAAGGTACAGTCAGATCATAGCGTAATCCTTTTTCACAAACCTTTAGCGACAGTACATTAGAATCAATACCGGCCGCATCAGCCGGAACCTTTCCGGCCAAAGGAGCAAAACTGTCCCCGGAATTAAGGATCTTGAATAGCAGGCGATCCCCTTCCTCGCCGTATTTTCCCAATAAAGTGGAAAGGTTTTCCATAGCAGGAGTTTCTATAGGGGCATAGCCGAATTCTTTAAACACGTTACGGATGGTGTCAAATATGTAATTCCTGCGGGAAGCTTCTACCGGGTTAAAATCGCGTGTTCCCTTGGGAATGGAAGGTTTTTGTGCCATAATACGCTGGATTGTTCCTTGCAAAAATACATGAAAACTGCGTACAATAAAAAAAATGACCGATATTTATGGTTATGAAACAGATAGCCATACTTATCCTTACCGGCCTTTTCCTGGGAGGATGCTCCCCAAAGGCCAGCGGTCAATACGAAACCGTAAAACTACAGAAAGACAATTTGGAACAGGTCATTGAAGCCATGACCCTTCAGGAGAAAGTCTCCCTTGTTGTTGGAGGAGGGATGACCGGATCTTCCATAGGAGCCGCGGGCATCACGCAGCCGATTCCCCGCCTGGGAATACCTGCCCTGGAACTTTCTGACGGACCGGCCGGGTTGCGTCTAAGATCAACGGCAACCACCTGGTTCCCTTCAGCATCCCTGCTGGCCTCCACTTGGGACACATCACTGGTCAGAGAAGTCGGGAAGGCTATGGGGGCCGAGGCCTTGGCGCAAGGAGTGGATGTGATCCTGGGACCCGCCATGAACATTCACCGGCATCCCCTTTGCGGCAGGAATTTCGAATACTACTCGGAAGACCCCCTGCTGAGCGGAAAAATGGCCTCGGCAATGGTACTGGGCATACAGGAAACCGGAACCGGTGCCTGCCTGAAGCATTTTGCGGCCAACAACCAGGAAACCAACCGGAACAACAACAACGTGATCGCAGACGAGAGAACGTTGCGGGAAATTTATTACAGGGGTTTTGAGATCGCGGTGAAAGAGTCTTCACCCAAAACCATTATGACTTCCTATAACCGGATCAACGGCATTTACACATCAGAAGATAAGAACCTGTTGACGGATATCCTGCGTTATGAATGGAAATTTGACGGAGTAGTCATGACCGACTGGTTTGGCGGGCAGGATGCTGCGGCCCAGATAAGCGCCGGGAACGATTTGCTGGAACCGGGAAAACGCCGGCAACGACGCGCCATTATAAAAGCCGTAAAAAACGGGACCTTGCCAGAAAGGACACTCAATACGTCTGTCAGACGCATCCTCAAATTGGTGTCGAATTCTCCATCATTTACAAAACAGGCTCAAGACCAACCCTTAACAGAAACAGAAAACGCAGCCATAGCCCGCAAGGCAGCTGCCCGGGGAATGGTGCTCCTGGAAAACCGCAACGCGCTACCTCTCAATGACACCATCCAAAGGATCGCCCTGTTCGGGGTTTCTTCTTACCGGTTGGTGGCCGGCGGCGTGGGATCCGGCGAAGTGTATGCCGCTCAGACCTTTTCGCCTACCCAAGGATTGGAAGAAGCCGGGTACCTGCCTGACCGGGAAATCATGAAACGCTACGAAAGTTACATTGACAGTGTAAACCGCGCATACAAAAGAAAATGGAAATCCATCACCCAACGGATCCTGGGACAGGGACTGCCGGCCGAAATAAACCCCGGACGGGAAACCATTGCCCTGGCAGCCGACCGGAACCAGGCCGCCCTGATCACACTGGGTCGCAGAACGGGTGAATTCTCGGACCGGAAAATTGAAGAAGATTACCTGTTTACAGCAACGGAAAAAGAATTGATAGAAGACATTTCCAGGGCCTTTCAGGATGCGGGCAAACCAGTCATTGTAGTTCTGAACGTGGGAGGGGTTATTGAAACAGCCTCCTGGTCAGATCAGCCTGATGCCATTATTCTTGCATGGATGCCTGGGCAGGAAGGCGGCAGGGTACTGGCCGGTATCCTCTCGGGAAAAGTGAATCCATCAGGAAAGTTGCCGGTAACCATTCCTATGCGCCTGGAAGACCACGCTTCCCACCGGAATTTCCCCTTGGAAGAAGTCCCGGTGAATTGGTTGTCCTTCCTTGGAAAAAAACGAACAGAACCTGAAACGGAAAGGCCCAACGTAGATTTTACCCAATACAACGAAGGAATCTACGTGGGATACAGGGATTTTGACAAAAACGGGAAAAACGTCGCCTATCCTTTTGGATACGGCCTCTCCTATACGGATTTCCGGTATTCAAATGCCGTGGTTCACCTGGAAAACCAAAAAGTCATAGTGTCCTGTCTAGTTACGAACACCGGGGAAAGAGCGGGCCGGGAAGTGGTTCAGGTATACGTATCGGCCCCTGAAGGCAAAGTGGATAAGCCCGTGCAGGAGTTAAAAGGGTTTGTTGCCACTTCACAGCTGGAACCTGGAGGATCACAGGAAATAAGAGTGATCTTACCCCTGGAAAGCCTGGCTTCTTTTGTCACCGGGACAGGATGGGTTGTGGACCCCGGGGAATACACCTTCCGCATAGGATCCTCTTCAAGAGATATCCGTCAGGAGATCAGACTCCCAGGTATTCCAGAATTGATTTTGCCGCTTCACGCCCGGCTCCCATAGCCAGGATTACTGTAGCGGCCCCGGTAACAACATCTCCCCCGGCAAATACTCCCGGACGGGATGTTACACCCTTTTCATCGGCAATGATCCCGTTGTGACGGTTGATCTCCAAACCGGGGGTGGTACGGGCGATCAGGGGATTTGAAGAAGTCCCCAGTGCAATGACGGCCACATCGCACGGAATATCAAACTCGGACCCGGGTATTTCCACAGGCCTGCGACGCCCGCTTTCATCGGGTTCGACCAATTCCATGCGGATGCATTTCAATCCGGTCACCCAGCCCTTTTCATTTCCCAACACCGCCACGGGATTGGTCAGCATTTGAACGGCCACGCCTTCTTCGCGGGCATGATGCACTTCTTCCACGCGTGCGGGCATTTCCTTCTCGGTCCGCCTGTAAACGATCGTGACTTCCGCCCCCAGTCGCAACGCTGTGCGTGCAGCATCCATAGCCACATTTCCGCCACCAACCACGGCCACCCTCCGGCCTACATATATGGGAGTGTCGGAATCGGGGGAGTACGCCCCCATAAGGTTGCTGCGCGTCAGGAATTCATTTGCCGAGACGACCCCGTTCAGGTTCTCGCCCGGAATGCCCATAAATTTGGGAAGTCCGGCGCCCGACCCGACAAAAACGGCATGATACCCTTCGTTGTCCATCAGCTGGTCTATGGTAACGGTGCGTCCCACAACCACATTGCACTCGATCTTAACGCCGAGTTTGCGGACCTGCCCTATTTCGTAGTCCACCACTTCTTCCTTGGGCAGACGGAATTCCGGAATCCCGTAGACCAATACGCCTCCGGGTTTGTGCAAAGCCTCAAAAATGGTCACATCACAACCGGCTTTGGCCAGATCGGTGGCACATGCAAGACCTGCGGGACCGGATCCTATTACGGCTACTTTTTTACCGTTGGGTTTTATTTCCTCTTCCGGCGTGTACTTGTTCTTGCGTGCCCAGTCGGCCACATAACGCTCCAGTTTTCCTATTGCAATGGGGTCGTGCTTAATGCCCATGATACAGGCCCCTTCACATTGGGATTCCTGTGGGCAGACCCGTCCGCATACGGCCGGCAGGGAAGAATCTTTCCCGATAATGGACGTCGCCCAGGGCATATCTCCGTCAAGAACGGCTTTTATGAATTGCGGTATCTGAATGTTTACCGGGCAGGCAGCCACGCAACGCGGATTCTTGCATTGGATGCAGCGTGAGGCTTCCAGCAGTGCTTCCCCCTGGTCGTATCCATAACTTACCTCTTCAAAATTCCGGCTTCTTATTACGGGATCCTGTTCCCGTACCGGAACCCTTGTCTTTTTATCCATTCTTCAATCCGATTTTACATTTATGATCCGCTTCCGCTTCCTGGGGCTTGTACATGGTCTGTCTTCTCATGGCTTCGTCAAAATCAACCTGGTAGGCATCAAATTCAGGTCCGTCCACACAGGCGAATTTTGTTTTTCCGTCAACCGTAACGCGGCAGGCCCCGCACATTCCCGTTCCGTCAACCATCAGGGTATTCAAGCTGACGATCAGCGGAAGCTTGTATTCTTTTGCCGTCAGTGTCACGAATTTCATCATGATCATGGGCCCTATGGCCACTGCCTGATCGTACTTATTTCCACTGTCCATCAGTTCTTTTAGCTTTGCCGTAACCAGGCCCTTAAAACCGTATGAACCGTCATCGGTACATACATACACCTGATCAACTACATTTTTCATTTCTTCTTCCATGATAACCAGGTCCCGTGTTTTGGCTCCGATGATCACTTCCACATGCGCCCCTTTCTGGTGCAAATACTTCACCTGCGGATATACGGGAGCCGTTCCCAGGCCTCCGGCTACAAATAAATATTTTTTATTCCGCAGACTTTCCTCATTTTCATGAATAAATTCGGAAGGCAAACCCAAAGGTCCCACAAAATCGGAAAAAGATTCTCCTTCTTCCAGGGCATAGATTTTCCGGGAGGAAGCCCCCACACGCTGGGTTACAATGGTTATTGAACCTGCCTTTGGATCGTAATCACAAATGGTCAATGGAACCCTTTCCCCTTTTTCGCCAACACGGACTATAATGAATTGTCCGGGTTGGGCATTGGATGCCACACGGGGTGCCAACACTTCCATCAGACAGATATCGGGTGCCAGAATGCGTTTTTTAAGAATTTTGTACATAAACCGGATCTTTTTAAGACGCGGCAAAGATACATAAAAAAGCCCGTTTGGCAGTGTCAGGGCAGGCGTTCAAAAACGTATCCCTTCTTCTCCAGGCACCTTATCATACCGTCCAGGCTGTCATACAGTTTATCCGTTCTGGAAGGTTCTATCCCCGGATGGATCAGTAATACGGCTCCCTGCAGCCCATACTCTTTTTCAAACTCATACAGCTGCTTCAATAATTCACGGGAACTCCTGTAGGAAGGCATATCGGGTGTGGTATAGTCTGCACGTGTCAAAATGCCGGGAGTCAGATGGAGCAGTTCCAGACCCAAGGAAGCTGCCACACGTACGGTCTCGGTATTGAAATGCTCATAGGATGGCATAAACCAGCGTACACCAGACAGATCAACTCCCACATCAGCCAGTTCCTTCATATTGGCGGCTATGTCCCTCCGAAGGCTGTCGGCCGAAACCAGCGATTTTTCAAGATCCCCTTCCCAGGGAGCGTACAGCAGATGCCTGTCTCCATGAGGTCCCACATAATGTCCCCGACGTATGATGCCCCGGATCAGATCTTTCCATTGCGGATCTCTTAAACAGTTTCCGGTCAGGAAGAAGGATGCTTTTATCCCATGCTTTTGCAATGTTTCCAGCACAATCTTCCCGCCTTCAAAACGTTCGTCTGCCGTAAAAGTCAGGTAAATTTTGCGGGACCCGGGATTGATCCTTATAATCCCTCCCCTCTCATCACGCTCCTGAACGGGTTTATCTTTTTCAGCATGCAATAAGGCTGCCTCTTTCCGGCCCCGGATCTCTCTTTGTGACAAGTAATAACTCAGAGATGCGGTCCCGTCCATGGTGGGTTCGTTGGTGGCATAGTCCCATATCTCGTCGTGGTACAGAGCAACACCATTATTAAACGGAGCATAGGGATCCCTCCCATCATCCATGGAAAGGTATTCCCCGTGTGCTGTGTGCCGTTCTCTCAATAACGGACCGTCTACAAGCCCTCCCGGAGTACTTTTTCCTATGGTCACCAGGTATGAAGAATGAGGCCGTTCCGGGTAATCTGCTCCTTTGGGATATTCCACGATCATGGAAGTGCCCCATGGATTGCATCCAAAAAGCCAGTCGCACAGCGAAGCTTCCATTTCACGGTATGTACTGTCTCCGGTAATCTTGTAATAAAGGTCCGCCTGAGTTATAGCGGCTGCCAGCAGGTTGTTTGAGCACCACATATAAGGAATCCCGTTCATAAAAGCACAATCCTTACTTCTTTGCCTGATATGCTCCAGTCCCCGGCGCATGAATTCCGTATATTTTTCAGCCATAGGGGTATCCGAAGATGCCAGGTAATAATGTCCCAGGTTCACGAAAGGATAGAACTGGTAATGCCGGGCCCTGCCCAATTCCATCCACGGAGTCACTTCTTCCAGTTGTCCCCAGTAATCGGCTTTTTCCAGCCACTCCTCCCCTTCTCCCAGGTGATGGAAAACGGCGGCAGCCAGCTGGACATCATCTGCGTAATTGTCTTCTTCGTAAAAATACGGGGAAACCACGCAACACGTCTGGGTGTTGCCGGGTTTTTCTTCTGCAAATTCATATGCCGGCAGTGCTTTGGCTTTCATTTTTGCCGATAGTTCCGGGTCCAGTTCTTTAAACAATTCCGCTCCCAAGGCAAATGCCGAGGCAAATTTTCCGGCTGAGGAGGCTACGCCAGTGGTCCGATTGATGTGTTCTGCCAAACCCTGCCTTTCCCCGGTAATGAAATACACCGGACGGCCCCCATCCGGGCCCCAGCCGTAATCGGCCCGGTCATTGACCGGAAGCCTGAACCCCACATGATCCCTGTCGTCAGCGATCTGGTTGAACATAACCTTGTCTTCCGGATTCATTTTTAAAAGCCATTCCAGGCCCCAGCGGATCTCGTCAAGGATATCCGGGATCCCGTTGGCTCCCGACCGGCCTGTAGCATCATAGCGGTCCCCGAATACGGTTTTGTCTTCGGCCTGGCTGTAGGCGAACATCATCTGAAATGTGGCATTGGCACTGGTGGTAAGGTATTGCAGGTAATCGGTGGCATCGTGCCAGCCCCCGGTAACATCAATTTTCTCTCCGGTTCGCTCGGGATGCAACACAATATACCCGTCGTTCTGATGGCATTTTGCATCCAGAAAAGGATTATCCCCGCACCGCTGCTGTCTCATATAATTGAGCAGAAAATCAGCAGATTTGTCATAGACTTCGGTGCCTATGCGAAAATCCGGAGATTTAACAATCCCTTTCCCTGGGATGTCCATAGCTATCCGGTATCCTCCTTCCTGCCTAAGATCCGTGAAATGCAGACGAAAAGCCGATGCCATACCCCATTTTTCGGCAGGTACTTTCTCCATGTTCCCGTCATCCAGGGACCCGGAAAAAACACAATCGCCGGTTCTTACGTCCAACACCCGAAACCCGGCGGGACCTGCTTTTTCTTTTGAGATCATTACGGCTATCTTGATATCTCCGGGTAAGTAACCCAACTGATTGATCCGTATCCAGGTACCTGTTTCCTGTGCCGTTACCGTTTGCAGGGCAAGTGAGCAAACCAGTACACATATGAATGAACGTAACATAAGGCTTTTTTATTTGCAATTACTGCAAATATATCCAAAATAAAACTTACCTGAACAACGTAAGACGCATACCGGCATAGATTCTTATACCCATCAGGGGACCCCATATAATTGAGGCGTTGAAGTTTTCGGAAAAGGGATTATCGACCGATATTATGGGATCGGGCTGTCTGTAATTCAACAGATTTTCCCCACCGGCATAAAGTTCCACTTTATTTAATTTTCTGGTGATCTGGGCGTAGAACATGGGGAATACAGGTGAATAGCGGTCTTCCTGTCCGGACGCAAAAGCGGGAATTCTTGCCGGACCGTTCAATTGTGCGGTAACATCAAACACCCAGGTGTTCTTGGGCGTAGTATACTGAAGGTTAAGCACTCCTTTAAACCTGCTGGTCAGGGGACTGTCAGTCAGACCCTGTCCTTTCATGTCTACTTTGGAATCGTTGTAGCGGAAAGTGGCCAGAACAGAAAAACCTTCGAATAATTCCGTAGTGAGATCGGCCTGCCAGGTATTAGTGAAAGACCCTCCTTCCAAGTTGTAAAAAAGGATGGAAGGTACCGGAGCGTTCCAAAGAAATTCCTGGTCGGCAATCAGCTGGTTCATAAAATCGGTGCGGAAATATTCCAGGCTCAGGGTAGAAGATCCTTCCAGGCCAAACGGCAGACCCAGAGTCAGATTCAACCCGTATGTCCAGGCTTCTTCAATGTCCGGGGTTCCCTCAAACAGGATCCTGCGTCCTGTAGACAACACACCTATGTTGTCGGTGATGCTGTTGGGAGAACGGAAACCCCTGCCTGCCGTAGCCCTGAAAACCAGGTCCTTAGTAAAATTGTAACGTAAGTTGACACCCGGGGTAAACAGCCAGCCGTACAGAGTGTTGTAATCCGCCCGGGCACCGGCAATTAAAACCAGTTTATCGTCCCAATGCAATGTGTATTCCGCATAAGCTCCGTAAATGTTTTCCCTGCGGCCCAGATCAAACAACTCCTCACCCCCGGCAGGCCATCTGTCCAAGAGAACCTGATCAAGGTGTTCCCACAGAGCGCTCACACCCATAGTGATTTTATGAGATTCACCCAGGCTGGACATAAATACCGCATTGGCAAAAACATCTTGTTGCCGTGCATTGAAATCTTTCAACCCAAAGTAGGCATCCTGACTATGCAGGTTGTAATCCAGCACCAGGGCTATGTTTGGGTCCACGTGGTTCTCGTCTTCCTGCATGATCCCGTCTTCCTGCATGTCTTCCGCTTCATGATCGTGCTCGGTATCATGCATTTCTTCCGTGGCAAGTTCCTGGTGCCCATGTTCGTGCGAAAGGGCATGGTCGTGCTCATGGTCGTGATCGTGCTTTACCAGCGGGATCCCCAGTTTTGCCCAGGCATTGATCCCCTTGTTCAGGATACGCGATCCCCACAGGACATTTTCCCGGCTTTCCTCAGGCAGCACCCATATGTTGTCTTTCTGGCCTCCCTTCCTGTCTTCATACACCGCGCGGAACCCGAAACGTAGCTGCAAACCGGAAGAAGGAGCATACAACCACCGGTTGGCCAGCGAATAGCGACGGGTAAGAGGTTCGTCCAGAAACCCATCTCCGTTATCATCGTGTTGCATCAGATCAGCCGAACCGTGCGCCAGGATTACCGTACTCCATTGATTGTTAAGCTGCAGTGACGAGACAATGTTGGCCTCGGTCCTCAACGCGCTGTTAAGGAACAGGTTAACAAACAGCGGCATTTGTGCGGTGGGTTTCCGGTATTCCATATTGATCTGGCCTGTGATAGCCTCGTAACCGTTTACTACAGATCCCGTTCCTTTGGCTATCTGGATACTTTCCAACCACTGACCGGGAACAAAGGAAAGACCGAAAGGCACCTGGATCCCCCTCATGGCAGGACGGTTTTCTTCCAGCATCTGTGTATAATTCCCGCTCAGTCCCAAAAGGCGGATCTGCCGCGCACCGATGACCGCATCTGAATATCCCACCGAAACACTTGCCGAGTTTTCAAAGCTCTCGGCAAGGTTGCAGCAGGCCATTTTGCAGAGGCCTGCCGCGGTGATCACCTCGGTTTTTACGGAAGAAAGGCTGGAAATATAATTTCCCCGGAGTCTGCCGGTCACCTGCAGTTCGTCCAGCGTGCCGGAAGACTCGGCCAGAAAGAATTCCAGATCCCGGTCCGGCATCCCGGCCTGTAGCGTATCTGGTATGTATCCCATAAAGGAGGCAGCGATCATTCCGGAAGAACCTTTGTTTGTACGGATCCTGAAAAGACCTTTTTCATTGGTATATACCACGTCTTCCACAGGGTCTTCCTGAACGGACGGGATCCAGTATACAGCCGCACCTGCAGCAGGCTCCCTGGTGCCGTTCTCCCCCGCAATAAAAACTTTTCCCCGGTAAGTTTGTGCATTCAGACTCAAAGGCAGCATGAAAATAAAAAGAATGTATATGTATTTCATTGTTAATTGCGTTTTATATATAATATTCAGAAAGTTTTACGTATTGTAAAACAGAACATTATAAACGCAATGGGACAAGGTGCGCCCCCGGGTATACAGATGTTTCCAAAGGCGGTTTGAGTAATAAACCAACAGGTAAGGGATCATTTGTTTTAAGCAGATCACCGGTCAAGCCTTCTGTAAAGAAAAGTTCCTGTACCGGAACGTCCGGACACCCCTCGGGCAAATGTTCCTGGCCAGATATAACGGGATCATCAATAGAAAAAAACCGGGTACTGCAGCAATTACCATCGTGATCTTTGCTGTATCCGTTATGACATGAGTGTTCTTTACCGTGAATTTCTTCACAGGAAGAAGCTCCTTTTAAAAAAAGAATATATCCGGAACTCTCATGCACACAACGATGTACGGACAATCCGGAAGCTCCTGTCAACAAAGAGCCTGTTATCAGGACACAGAAAAAGATATGTATAATTTTTACTGTCACCGGTTGCAAAGATAATAGTTACTTTTGTATAATAAATAATCATACCGGTATGAAAGATTTTCTTAAGACTTTTGCGGCAGTCGTGTTGGGAACGGCGCTGGTTCTGATATGCGGTTTTTTTATCATCCTGGGATCCGTTACCAGCCTCATTCAGACAGGGCTGGGAAGTCCCGTTCCTGCAGTTCAGGACAGATCTGTGTTGCATATTAATTTTGAGGACGGGGTGGTCACTCAGGATTCAGACCTGCCATCTTTAGGGTTCCTGCCCATAGATATGAATGTCATACCCAAAGGCACCGGCTTTCTGAGCATTGTTCATGCCATAGAAAATGCTTCTGAGGATCCGGCAATCAGGATGATCTGCCTGAATCCCCAATATCTGGATGCACAAATGACACATATTGAAGAGATCCGGAATGCCCTTCTGGATTTTCGCGAAAGCGGCAAACCAGTCATCAGTTACGCAGATTTCTATTCTCAGCAGGCCTATTATCTGGCTACCGCCTCCGATAAGATCATTCTGAATCCGGCAGGTAATATAACCTTACAGGGATTCAGCGTTAACGTAAATTATTATAAAGAGCTCTTTGACCGCCTGGGACTGGAAGCCCAGGTAATCAGACACGGCAGTTTTAAAAGCGCAGTCGAACCGTTTGTTGCTTCCCGGATGAGCAATCCCGAAAGAACTCAGCTGAAAGAATACCTGCAGTCTGCCTGGGGACACTGGGCATCGGAAATGGACCGTGCACGTCATCTGGATGAAGGCTCAATCGACCGTCTTTGTAACCGGTCTTTTTTGACCGATGCCTCACAGGCCCTGGAAGCCGGGCTGGTAGACGAGATATGGTCACAGGATGAATTGATATCGTATCTTATATCTGTTTATGACGATATCCCGGAAAACAGGCTGCCCAAAGTATCACTTAAGAATTACATAAAACATACACAACTTAAGCCGCGAAAATACTCCCGGGATAAGATCGCCGTTGTATACGCTACCGGAGAAATTGTGATGGGAAAGGGGTCTGGGCAGGTTTTCGCAGAAGCTTATGCGGAACAACTGAGAAAATACCGTAACGATTCCACTGTTAAGGCTGTTGTTGTCCGCGTTGAAAGTCCGGGCGGAGATCCGCTGGCGGCTGAGATCATTGCACGGGAACTCCAATTGATAAAGGCCAAAAAACCGGTCATTGTATCTATCGGAGATATGGGCGCTTCAGGCGGGTACTGGATCGCCAGCGTTGCCCATGAGATCTGTGTAAATCAATCAACGCTTACCGGATCCATTGGTGTGTACAGCATTTCTTTCAATGGTGAAAAAACCATGAAAGAAATATTGAATATCCTGAATGAAACCGTAGATACACATCCCTTCAGTCATTTTGACTCGTATTATCACAGCAAAAGCGACAGGGAATTGCAGATCATCAGGGAACAGGTGGAATCTACCTACAACAGGTTTGTTGATGTAGTTTCACAAAACAGGCACATGGAAAGGGTAGTTGTTGAAAGATTGGCCGACGGACGGATCTGGTCCGGCAAAGAAGCTATAGCAAAAGGCTTGGCCGATCAAACGGGAGGTCTTTCCGATGCCATCAGGAACGCAGCCCAAAAAGCAGGTGTGACGGAATACCGATTGGTTTCTTACCCTCAACCTTTCAGCATCATGGACCTGATCAATTTTTCCGGACGTAAAGTATTTACGGTCCCGAAAACTGTTATTAAGGAACAAATACTTGATCTGGTGGGTAATGGAGGTGTTCGGGCCCGCTTGCCTTTTGATGAAAAAGCATTATCCTGGTAGTAGATTCGGTTACCTTATAACGGTTGTCTATCCGGTATCCGACCACCCAAACGATATCAGTGCCCGAGCAAAGAACCAAAATATCCTGTTTTTTGTAAAGGGGAACTTTCAGGTCGGTTAAAAAATCACTGATTTTTTTTAACCTGTTCATTCCCAAAGGCATAAATCTGTCCCCGGGTTCCCATTTCCGTATTTTCAGGGGATAGCCGAGCTTATCCGCATCCAGGGCAGCTGTTCCGGGATCTGTGGGAATGACAAAATCTGGCGAAAGTTCCGTTTGATACCCGTTTACACCTGTGGACGTTCCGTGTTCCACAAGATCCCGTATCACCAACTCACCCCTGTCTATCCAAAGAACATGTGATCCGGAATAAAACCGTTTTCCGCTCTGACCCTCCATGGCTGAAGATATGTCTTCAATCTGCGCGGAGTTGAATCCGTACGGAGAAAGAAACTCATGCAACAGAAAACACTTATGATTCTGACGTAAAAGGGACGGAATTGAAAACCCCCTTTCAGATTTGCAATCCTGGCGTTTTTCTGATAAAAATGATTCCAGTACCTGCTGTGCCTGCAAAAAATGTCCGGCATTTTTCCCCATCCTTACAGCTACGTTGGGAGTAATCTCTTCCAAAACAGGCATTACAAGATGACGTATTTTATTCCTGGCTAAATCCGTTTCCAGGTTGGTGGAATCCGTACGGAAAGGAATGTTGTGTTCTCTTGCATAGTCTTCTATCAGGGAACGGGGTATATCCAGCAACGGCCGGATAATGTTCCCGGTCTTTTCTCTTAGACTGCACAATCCCCTGACGCCTGTTCCCCTGATCAGGTTAAGCAGCAGGGTTTCCGCCCTGTCATTGGCGTTGTGTGCCACGGCAATGTGAGAGAAACCCAACTCTTCACACAAAGATCCGAACCATTGATAACGCAGTTCCCTTGCGGCCATTTCAAGAGAGATCCCATTTTCCCTGGCAGTTTTTTTTGTAAAAACGGTTTTCGAATAAAAAGGGACTTTGTTTTTATGAGCCCATTGCCGGACAAATTCATGATCCCTGTCACTCTCCGCTCCCCTGAGTGAAAAGTTCATATGGGCAATCGCCGTGCCGGGACAGAGCCGATGTCCTTCCACGGTTTGCATCCACCGGATAAACATATGTGCCATTACCATAGAATCCACACCCCCGCTGACCGTCAGCAGCAAGCCGCTCACCGGATCTGTCAATAACCTTCTGACCGATGCATAAAATGCACGTTCAATCATTTTTTTTCTATTTGTTGGATATAGTATAGGAAAGCCCTATGGAAAGCACTTCCCTGAATTGTACCCTGGGGGATTTGTTCCCGTTTTTATCGGCTATTTTAATATTGTCGTCGTATATCAGGTTGGTACGGATGTTGGCATTCATAAATTTGTTAACCTGCATGGAAATTGAGAGATCCCAATTAACCTGGATATTCTGCGGGTTGTTCAGATAATCGGAAAAAAGTGTCAGTTCAGAATCAACTTTGACATTTTTAAACACTTCCTTGTCCATCTTCACTTTCAATTGAGCCCCGAATTCCATACGGACATTTTCGTCAGCCTTGTTTCCGTAATTCTCGCGCAATTCAGGCACCCGGACCACAACAATACCTCCCGTTAAAGGGGCAAAAGTCATGGACACCCACGGAAACGGCTGATAATCCATTCCCAGTGCCAGTGTGGAATACAACGGTGCTGCAAACTGAGATACCAGTGTTGTGTCGGAAGAAGTGTATTTATAACCCTTTGCCATTTGGGTTTTGATCCCAAAAGCGGCAGAGAAATAAATTTTTTCAGTGGCTTTGTATCCTAATTTGGATTCGAGTGATATCCGGTCATCTGTTTTTTTGAGAATATCTCCGAACATTTTTACAAATCCGTAGCCTATCTGAAAACGGTTCTGAAATTTAATATTGTTCTTGTCGTAAATGGCTTTGGCGTCAATATACCCTCCAAGAGCAACAGAGCTGTTACCGCCTGCGGCCCAGTTAGTCAGGGATGTCTGCGAAAAATTCAGCTGTGACAGGACAGAGTTTGTCCAAAAGGTGGGTTTTTTGGGTGCAGGCATGTTTGCCAACGCTTCTTTTCGGCTTTCTTCAATAAACTGTGCTATCAAAATGGAATCTTCAATGGCTCGCTGCCGGGCAGAATCCACTTTGGCTGCCAGACGGGTATACATACGTGACAATTCTTCGTAAGTGGGGATTTTGAGACTGTCCTTTCTTAACGAATCCACACGGACGGTTTCCTGTGCAAAGGAAACGGTCAGTGTCATAAACAATGACACGCCTATCAATAGCATTCGCTTCATAAATATAAGTTATTCCTGTTCGGCTTTGACATCGTCTGAACAAAATGCAAACCCCAGGCGTTTGCCTGTTTGCATTTTGGCACTGTCAATTTTGGCATTCATCTGCTCTACGGTGGCAACAGCTACCGTTTCGTAGGGTGGAGCCAGCAGGTCGAATGAAAGACTGTACAATACGGCCGTTTCCACCACATTGACGATAGCGTTCTTATCTATCGTTCGTTTCCCAAAAGCAGCAAGATCGCGTGTTTGCTGACGTTTCCCTTCTGTAAAATAGCTTTTGTCTTTGTTGATAAAGATCCTGGCTACCAGATAGCCCAGGTCATCTTTCCGGTTGTACTTGAACGAATCGGTCAGAAAATTGTATACGGAAATGACTCCGCAATAGGTGGAAAACGGTTCCTTTTTAGCGTATTCGTTCTTCCATACAGGATGATCCCTGTCAAACTGAAATACATCGGTATGCATGCTGAACAAAAGAATATCATCTGCAAATTTCAGTTCAGCTTCAAATTTTCCGCGGTCCCTGTATTCAAAACGTACACGCCTGTTTTCCCCGTCTTCCAGAAGTTCGTTTATATCGTTGCTCATTTCCTGCAACACTTCCTTTGTCAGATTAAAAACCTCAAGCGTTTGCAAATAAACCTTGTTTTTCAACTGGGATTTTTCATTCAATCCTTTGATGATCTGCTGTCTTGCAGGACGCGTTTCTGAATTAGTCATGATTTAATGTTTAATATGCCCTGGCAAATACGACTCTTTGTGCGGAGTATTTTCCACTGTACATACATTTGCCCGGCCGGGGATCTTCCCGTTCGGGTATAAGTCGTATGGTAGCTTTGGTTTCTTCTTTGATCTTTGCTTCTGTTTCCTGAGTCCCGTCCCAGTGACAAAGGAAAAATCCCCCGTCTTCAATACGTTCCCGGAATTCATCGTAACTGTTGATCTCATAAGTGTTCTTGTTCCTGAAATCAAGGGCTTTCCGGTAAATGTTTTCCTGGATCTCATCCAATAATCCTGTAATGGTATCTTCTATTCCTTCCAGTGGCAGGATCTGTTTTTTCAGTGTATCCCTGCGAGCCACCTCAACAGTACTATTTTGCATATCCCTGGGACCTACCGCAATCCTGACAGGAACTCCTTTTAGCTCCCACTCAGAAAATTTAAACCCGGAACGTACGTTATCCCTATCATCCAGTTTAACGCTCAGTCCTCTTTCCTGAAGACGGGATTGCAGACTTTTCAGATGTGAGCATATAGCTTCCATTTCTTCTTCTCCCTTATAAATGGGCACAAGAACAACTTGTACAGGAGCCAGTTTTGGAGGCAGCACCAGCCCGTTATTATCTGAATGGGCCATGATCAGTGCTCCCATAAGTCGTGTAGAAACGCCCCAGGAAGTAGCCCATACATAATCCAGTTTCCCGTCCTTGTTGGCAAACTGAACGTCAAAAGCTTTGGCAAAGTTCTGTCCCAAAAAATGAGAAGTACCTGCCTGCAATGCTTTTCCGTCCTGCATCAGTGCCTCTATACAAAGTGTATCAACAGCTCCGGCAAAACGTTCAGATTCAGTTTTAGGTCCGATCCATACGGGCAGGGACATGATCTCTTTTGCAAAAGATGCGTAAACTTCTACCATGCGGCGGGTTTCTTCCATGGCTTCCTGTGCAGTAGCATGCGCTGTATGGCCTTCCTGCCATAAAAATTCCGTTGTACGGAGAAATAACCTGGTCCTCATCTCCCACCTTACTACATTGGCCCATTGATTACACAGGAGGGGAAGATCGCGATACGATTTGATCCAGTTCCGGTATGTATTCCATATTATAGTTTCGCTGGTAGGACGAACAATAAGTTCTTCTTCCAGTTTGGCATCAGGATCCACTATCAGACCTTTGCCATCTGGATCGGCCATCAGACGGTGATGGGTAACCACTGCGCATTCCTTGGCAAAACCTTCTACATGCTCTGCTTCACGGCTTAAAAAAGATTTGGGAATAAATAATGGAAAATACGCGTTGACATGCCCTGTTTCCTTGAACCTCCGGTCCAGTTCCGCCTGCATTTTTTCCCAAATGGCATAGCCGTAGGGCCTGATCACCATGCATCCTCTAACAGCTGAATTTTCAGCAAGTTCCGCCTTAATGACCAGGTTGTTATACCACTCTGAATAATTATCCTCCCTGTTCTTTATCTCTTTTGCCATACATTTTTATTAACTGGTACAATATTTGTGACTTTTATTTGTAGTAGAAAAAATTGCAAAAAAATTGCTTTTTTCCTTTGTTTTTTATATATTTGGTGCAAAAGTACATAATTTGCTTTAAATAAAAACAGGAGGTGCAAAATGAAAAGGTTTTTTATTCTATTGTTGCCGGTCGCCGGACTACTGGCTGTTTCGTGCGGCTCGGGCTATCAAGTAGCGTCCTCCAGATATGACGATGCTACCTACTTTAGACCGGACGTAACCACCCGGGTACACCTGCTTGCTACGGCAGAAGAAGCCGAAGATCTTATAAGCCAGACCATTGCGCAGGCCGGGAAGGAAGGCGCAAAAGTGGAAACAGTGTATACTAACCCGGACGGTGTAGTTAATATTGATGTTGAACCGGGTACGACATACATAATCGCAAACCAGAACAACGACACATACGCCCGTAAGCTGAAAATGTTCGACGATGAGGACCAGGATTTCTGTCTGACCATAAACATGGATTTCGGGTACGATTACATGTGGTCAGACCCTTACTACTGGTACAGCCCCTGGCACAGGCCCCGGTATTGGTACAGACCTTATTCTTACTGGGCCCAATGGTACTGGTATCCACGCTCTTGGTACTATGATTTCTGGTATAACGACTGGTGGTATAACAGCTTGTATTATCCTTCCTGGTCTTACTCATCATGGATGGGTCCCTATTCTTACTGGTCTCCATACGGATTTTACGGGTATCCTTACGGATATAATTACTCGGGATATCATGACGCTTACCGCCACGATAATGATTCTCCGTACAGGGAAAACCGGCGCGACAATCTGCGCAGACTTGATCCTGAAACCAGAGTGGCTTCTACAGGTACACGCTCGGGAGGTTCTTACAGGAGGGTAAATCCACAGATAAATCAGATCTCCGGGGACCGGACTACCAGAACACCTGTAAGAGATGATGTTAAGAACCAGGTTACCGGACGCGAAACCACAAACTACCGCAGAGTAACCGGAACAACTAATTCTGAAGCTGTTTACAGGGATCCTTCCACCAACACAAGATCCCGTTCTGAACAGACTACCGGAAATACTTTTTACCGCAGATCTTCCAACCTGTCAAAAAACAACGGTAGGGAAAACAACCGTTCCTCAACTACTTCCTCTACTATCAATCCCGGAAACAGTCGCAGTTTTTACCGGGGTGATCAGTCAGGTTCCACAAGAATAAACAACAATTCCGGAAGTTCACGTGTAACACGTTCTTACGGAAACAGTTCTTCCTCTTCTTATTCCGGTTCCGGCAGCAGAAGTACGGGGAGTTCGGTTAGCTCGGGGTCCATGCGTTCTTCCGGTGGGAGTTCAGGTGGCGGAGGAAGTGTTTCCCGCTCCGGATCAAGCGGCGGTTCATACCGCAGATGATCCATATTAGTAAGTTACATATTTGATCCCTAAAAAAATGAAAAAGTATCTGATTTTGATTGCTTTGGTGTTTCCTATTACTCTTTCCGGACAAAATGCATGGGATGCTCTCCGTTATTCTCAATTGAATTACCAGGGAACGGCTCGTTCTATGGCATTGGGTAACGCCGTAACTGCACTGGGAGGAGATTTCGGGTCCATCATGCTGAATCCTGCCGCATCTGCCGTTTATCCCTATTCGGAAATCACCATAACCCCTTCTCTAACCACTCAGTTTTCCAAGGTTAGTTATTTTGGTCAGAACACCGAAGACCGTTATACACGTGGGGGTATATCCAATTTCGGATATGTGGGCACGCTGGACCTGTCCAATAGTACGGGACTTATTTCCCTCTCATTCGCAGCAGGTTATAATAAAGTTCAGGATTTCACACAACGCACCTCCGTTCGCATGAACGATGCTGTAACCAGCTGGCTGTCTCCCGTTGCTACAATGACTGACGGAATTCCCTATACCGACCTTGAATCCGGTGATGATTACAATCCATACTATGATTCAAACGCTGCATGGCGGTCCATTCTTGCCTGGGATACTTACCTGCTGGACCCTCTGCCTGGGACCACAGATCAATACATTGGTGCCACAGAGAACCTGGACGGAGAAATGATAGTTGTTGGAGGGCCTCTTGATCAGCGTTTTATAAAAGAATCCACAGGAAGTATGGGAGAGTACCTCCTGAACATGGGAGCAAATATCGGCAACCGTTTCTTTGCAGCATACAGTATCACTTTCCGCAATATCTATTACCGGACATATGAGAAATTCACGGAAACATCACAGAACCCCGAACATTTTGAGACCGGTTTTACGTCCTTTTCACATTCCTACGATCAGGTCACAACAGGGATAGGAATTAATATGAAATTCGGGATCATTGCCATACCTTTTAATAATATGCGCCTGGGAGCCAGCGTGACCACTCCCACCTGGACCTCTCTTACGGACGAATGGCAGGAATACATGACTGCCGGCTTTTTGGCGGGAAATCAGTCTTCAAGCAGTCCTATCGGAGTCTTTTCCTACAAGGTCCGGACTCCATGGCGTTTTAATACGGGACTTAGTTATACATTTGGAAATTTCGGACTGATAAGTATTGATTACGAAGGAGTTGATTACAGAACCATGAAATTGGGAACACGCGACGACCGGTGGGAATTTGAAGATGAAAATGAGGTCATTCGATACGGAACGGAGAATACCCGGTTTCTTTTTGCCAATAATATACGTGCCGGACTGGAAATCCGTATAGCCCAAATGGCCATCAGGGGCGGATATAGTTATTACGGATCTCCTGAACGCAGTTTTGAACCTACACATATCGCATCCGGCGGCTTGGGATTCCGGGCAAACCAGTTTTTTGCCGATATGGGAATTTCTTACCGTTTTGGAGAAACGGAAGGTTTTTCACTTTATGATACAGGAGATGATCAGATCCACGGGCAAAACACTTTGTCCCGCCTCAGACTAATGCTTACCGTGGGAGTCCGTTTCTAAGGCTTTCCAGGATTCGGGCCCTTCATTCATAATAAGATCAAGTATGCTTTGCCCGGGAACAAAAGCGTGTTTCCGGGCAAAAACCTGGTAATACGGGACAGGCTCGTAAACTGGAACCGACTTGCGAAAATCACGTTCTTTATAGTCGGGCAGGTAGGAATCAGTGAAGGTGACCTTAACGTTATAGTCCAGCGTTTCCAGGCACCATCTCAATATGGCCGTGTTGTACTGAAAAAGAGAAACGGGGCTTTCTACACTGTAAAAGGGTTTGATCTCTTCCCGGAAAAATTCATAATAAGGCGAGGAGCCGTAGGCAGATTCTATAGCCAACCAGTGTGTACGCTGCCAGTCTTTTGAAAGGTCCAGCATAACCTCGCGAATGGGCGTTTTTATTCCGTGTTTACGAATCACGGGGATGATCAGCCACTGGGAACCATTGGCTCCACAGATGGAACACCGGTTCCGCAGCGTTTGTTTTTGATAATGTTCGTGTTGTTCCAGTACCCACTCGTCTTCCCGGTTAAGAACAGAAAAACAGACGATCGGAGGCCAGTAAGCGGTTGAAAAGAAGGCTTTCACGTTATTCTTCTTCCATAAATTTTGTTTTGCTTGGAATGATTCCCCTGCTGGAAGCCCTGATAAATGAAAGAATGGCATCCCGTTCTTCCGAAGGGTCCAGCACTTCTTCCACTTTTCGGCAGGCATCACTGATATTCAGTCCGATCTGGTAAATGATACGGTATACATCGTGGATCCTTTCTATCTGCTCAGAAGTAAATCCTCTTCTGCGTAAGCCTATAACGTTGATGCCCCCGTAACAGAGTGGTCGTCTTCCGGCCAGCACATAGGGAGGCACATCTTTTCCTATCATGGACCCACCCGATATCATGGCATGCATACCTATGCGTGTAAATTGATGAGCCGCCGATGCCCCGCCGATAATTGCATATTCATCTACATGGGTTTCTCCGGCCAGACCTACATAAGAGGTCAAAATAACATCCTTTTGTACATGACAATCATGAGCTATGTGCACATAGCTCATTATCAAACAATTATCTTCAATTCGAGTAGTTCCTACATGACTGACTGCCGTTCCGCGGTTAATAGTGACATATTCCCTTATGGTAACGTTGTTGGCAATTTCTACATGTGAAATTTCACCTGAAAATTTCAGATCCTGGGGTATCGCACCAATAACAGCTCCGGGAAAGATCTGGCAATTGTCACCTATTGTAACATAGTCCATTATGGTGACATTAGGTCCTATGCGGGTTCCCTTGCCTATTCGGACATGTTCTGCTATTGTGGTAAACGGACCTACTTCCACATTTTTACCCAGGACGGCTTTAGGATGTATTAAATTCATTTTTTGTGACATAACTATCTATTTCATTTGTTTTCTTATCAGGCTTGCAACAGCATCATTGGCTGCATGACCCGGTTTGTAAGCCCGGATAGTAGCCCTGACACGTTTACCGGCCAACATCAGATCTCCCAGAAGATCCATTGTCTTATGCCGGGCACATTCATTTGAAAAAAGCAACCCGGATTCGTTCAAATATCCCATATTTACTTTCATCCGGGGTTTGTTGTACAATTGCCTCAATAAAACCAATTCCTCCTGACTGACTTCTTTTTCTGAAACAACCAGGGCATTCTCCAGATCTCCGCCCCTTACCAGGCCCTTTTTAAATAGATCAAGTATCTCGTGTAAAAAAACAAACGTTCTGCTTGCAGCGATCTCCTGAACAAAATCCGTGTCTTCAGTATAATGGCATTCCTGTTTTCCAAGTATTTTAGAATTGAAGTCAATGATAACGTGTAGGGAAAAAAGATCGGAAGGAGTAATTTCTATAATGGTGCCTGAATTATAGTCATTGTAGATTATAGGTTCCTTCAGGGTTATGTATTCTCTTTGGGCACGCTGTTCAACCAGGCCTGTTTCCATAATGGCCCGGGAAAAAGGCAACGCACTTCCGTCCAAAACAGGGATTTCGCCACCCCATAATTGCACCAGGGCGTTATCAACTCCCATACCAAAAAATGCAGAGAGTAAATGTTCAGTTGACCCCACTGTGACCTGATTTTTGGACAACACCGTACTTCTGTTGGTGTTAACCACAAAGTCAGCCACTGCCTCCAGCACGGGGTGCTCAGGGATATCCATCCGCTGAAAACGAATACCGGAACCTTCCGGTGCCGGACAGATCGTTAGGCGCGTCTTTCCCCCTGTATGTAGTCCCACACCATGTAAGTCAATATTTCCTTGAACAGTATGTTGTTTCATTTAATTCTTCATCCCGGATTTTTTGAAGCGGGCATACGCTCTCATGAAAATTTTGTGATCTATTGCAGGCGTTCCCAGCAATATACTTCCCTCCTCTTTTACCTGACCAATAACCCCGGTTTGTGCTCCTAACAGGGTTCGTGCAGGTATGCTCAGGTGTCCAACAATACCGGCCTGACCTCCTATCATACAATTGGGCCCCAAATGGGTAGAACCCGCAATTCCGCTTTGTGCTGCCATAACCGTGTTTTCTCCTATTTCCACATTATGTGCCACCTGTATCAGGTTGTCCAGTTTCACCCCTTTGCGAATAATTGTGGAACCCATGGTAGCTCTGTCTACTACGGTATTGGCTCCTATCTCTACATTATCTTCTATAATCACATTTCCGGTCTGTGGAATTTTACGGTATGTTCCATCCGATTCAGGGGCAAAGCCGAATCCGTCAGACCCAATAACGGCGTTGGCGTGAATGATACAATTTTCACCTATTATGCAATCGTCGTAAACCTTTACTCCAGGATAAAGTATGGTACCTGCCCCAATGCGGACATTATCACCAATGAATACCTGGGGATATATCTGAGCACCATTCCCTATCCGGGCACGCTTACCTATATAACTATGAGCTCCGATATATACTTTTCTGCCTATGGATGCTTTCCTGGAAATGCTGTGCGGAAACTCCCACCCTTTTTTCTTCTTTTGTGTTGTGAACATTGCCAATAAAGAAGCAACTGCGGTATAGGCATCGTCTACTTTAATTAAAGTTGTATGAACTTCCCGGGACGGCGAAAAACTCCTGTTTATCAGAACGACAGAGGCTTTTGTCACATAAAGGTATTTTTCATATTTCAAGTTGGCCAGGAAACAGGCCGTACCGGCTTTCCCCTGTTCAATGCGTGAAACTCCGGTAACGACTACATCTCTATTACCAACCACTTCTCCTTTTAAATGATCGGCAATTATTCCCGCTGTCAGTTCCATATCAATAATTATTTAGCAATTCCGAGCAAATTTCGTTCCATTTGTCTAATAATGCAAATTACTAAATAAATTTGTTGGAAACCACTAAAATATCTACATTTGCAACCGATTAGGAAAACGTGCATGAGGACCTTGGTCCTCTTTTTTATTATAACTAAAAAAAGATTATCCAACATGGAAGGCTTAAATCTGATAAGTACATTTGCTGAATTCAAGGAATTGAAAAATATTGACCGTCCAACTATGATGAGCGTTCTTGAAGATGTTTTCCGTTCCCAACTGATCAAGATGTATGGAAGTGCAGATAATTTTGATATTATTATTAATATTGACAAAGGAGATTTTGAGATCTGGAGGAACCGGGAAGTTGTGGAAGAGGTGGAAGATCCCAATACTCAAATCTCTTTGAAAGAAGTATCAAAAATAGACGATTCGTACGAAGTGGGCGAATCCTATACGGAAGAGGTCAAACTTTCCGAGTTCGGCCGCAGGGGCATTCTCACACTCAGACAAAACCTGGCCGGAAGGATAATGGATATTGAAAAAGCCAATGTCTATGCCAAATATCTGGACCGGGTAGGAGAAATTCTCGTTGGAGAAGTTTACCAGGTTTGGAAAAAAGAGGTACTGGTCCTTGATGAGGAAGGGAACGAGCTATTATTGCCAAAATCAGAACAAATACCCAGTGATTATTTTCACAAAGGAGATACGGTAAGAGCCGTGGTTTCAAGTGTTGAAATGAGGAACAACACACCTGTCATTACCCTTTCACGTACCGCCCCTAAATTTTTGGAACGTTTGTTTGAACAAGATGTTCCTGAAATTTACGACGGGCTTATCACTATCAAGAAGATCGTCCGGATACCCGGTGAACGTGCCAAGGTTGCCGTTGAATCTTACGATGACCGTATAGATCCCGTTGGCGCCTGCGTAGGCGTTAAGGGATCCAGGATTCACGGGATAGTTCGTGAACTGAGAAATGAAAACATTGATATCATAAACTGGACAACCAATCCTCAACTGTTAATCCAAAGGGCTCTGAGTCCTGCAAAAATATCTTCTATCAAGATCAACGAAGAAGAAAAACGCGTTGGCGTATATCTTAAGCCAAATGAAGTATCACTGGCTATAGGGAAAGGCGGCTCTAATATCAAACTGGCCGGCATGCTCATCGGTTATGAAATTGACGTATTCCGTGAAGTAGACGAAGACGAAGAAGACGTCATGTTGGATGAATTTAACGATGAAATTGATCAGTGGATCATTGATTCTCTCAAACAAATA
The DNA here is from genome assembly GCA_011620605.1 of Bacteroidales bacterium. GTDB lineage: Bacteria > Bacteroidota > Bacteroidia > Bacteroidales > UBA932 > DMER64. Next base: position 57,149 of record WOYW01000015.1, read on the forward strand.
GGTTGCGATACCGCTAAAAGCGTTCTGGCTATACCTATTCCGGAGCTGGTCAGACGTGCTGACCTAGAAGAGGAAACTGTTGCGGAAGTGATTCGCATCCTCAGGGCAGAATTTGAAAACGATACAAAAGAATAAGGAGAGTATATGTCGGAAAAACAAGGTATTCGAATCAGCAAAGTTGTCAAGGAGTTTAATATTGGCATAGGGACACTCACTGATTTCCTGAAGAAAAAAGGAATTGAGGCAGACGCTTCCCCCAATAGTAAGATCTCCGAGGAAGCTTTCGCACTTGTAAAAAAAGAATTCGACAAGGAATTGCAACTTAAGGAAGAATCCAAAAAGATCATCCTGAAGGTTAAGGAAGCAACTTCTGAAGAACCGCCCGTGCAGGAACCTGCACCCGAACCGGCCCCTAAGCCTGCTCCAAAGCCAACACCAAAGCCTGCCCCGGGACCTGTTCATTCCACTGAGATCCGGCATGAAGAAATTGTCAAACCGGTTGCTGAACCGGAGCCTCCGACTGACAAACAGGAAACTGAATCATCGGAAAAGGAGAATCCTGCCGAAAAAACAGAACCCGCACCTGATAAAGGGCCTACGGTACTTGGCAAAATTGATCTGGACCAATTCCGAAAAACAAAAGAAAAGAGATCAGAGTCCCCGGAAAAACCTTCAGAGAAAGAAATACCTGCTCCTAAAACAGAAAAGGGACCTGATGTCCGGAAACCTGGACCTGGTCAGGAAAAGCCCAAACCGAAACCGGAAAAGAAACCGGCTCCTGCACCCCAGCCAAAACCGGTGACACCCGAACACATTGAAACCGAGTTTGAAAAACTTGCCGGGCCCAAAATTACCGGTCAAATTGACCTTTCTCAGTTTGACAGAAAAAAATCATCGGAAGAAAAAGACAAATCAAAAACACCCGATAAACATAAAGGAAAACGCGAAAGAATTCAAAAGCCCCATAGAGAACGCGTAGACGTCAATAAAGTAACTCACAAAAAAGGTGAAAACGGAGCACGCGCAAAAGGTCGTGGAAAAGAACGTTTTAAACCCATGCATGTGGAAATTGATGAAGACGCCATTCAAAAGCAGATAAAGGAAACATACGCCCGTATGACCGAAGGTAAAGGGAAAACAAAAGGATCCAAACACCGCCGGGAAAAACGGGAGATCGTGAGCCAACGGATCGCAGAAGAGCAGGAACGCAAAGAACAGGAAAGCACATTGTTGAAAGTAACTGAATTTGTTACGGTCAATGAACTGGCAACACTCATGAACGTTCCTGTTGTAAAAGTCATTGACGCATGTATGAACCTAGGTCTTATGGTATCCATTAACCAAAGGCTGGATGCCGAAGCCATGGAATTGGTGGCTGAAGAATTCGGTTTTAAAGTTGAATTTGTAACCGCCGATCTACAAGAAGCCATTCAGGAAGAGGAAGATGATTCCTCGCAGCTGAGTGAAAGACCACCAATAGTTACGGTAATGGGCCACGTTGACCACGGAAAAACATCCCTGCTGGACTACATTCGTGATGCAAACGTTATTGCCGGTGAAGCCGGAGGAATAACGCAGCACATAGGAGCTTACAGTGTCCGGTTGGATAACGGGCGCCTGATCACTTTCCTGGATACTCCGGGGCACGAGGCATTTACTGCCATGAGGGCACGCGGGGCCAAAGTTACCGATATGGCCATTATCATAATTGCTGCGGATGACGCCATAATGCCACAGACAAGAGAAGCGATCAATCATGCTTCCGCAGCAGGAGTTCCTATGATCTTTGCAATCAACAAAATCGATAAAACGGGTGCAAACCCCGAAAGAATCAGGGAACAGCTCGCAAATATGAACATCCTGGTTGAAGACTGGGGCGGAAAATACCAGTGCCAGGAAATCTCGGCAAAACAAGGCACCAACGTGGATAAGCTTTTGGAAAAAGTGCTACTGGAAGCTGACCTGCTTGAATTAAGGGCAAACCCCAATAAACGGGCTTCCGGGACTATCATAGAATCCTCCCTGGATAAAGGCCGGGGATACCTGGCAACCATCCTGGTCCAGAACGGAACGTTGCACCAGGGCGATGTCCTCCTGAGCGGTTGCTGTTCAGGAAAAGTACGCGCCATGTACAACGAACGGGGACAAAAGATCTCCCAAGCCGGTCCGGCTACCCCTGCATCGGTACTCGGACTGAACGGAGCCCCTCCCGCCGGAGAGCTCTTCTCGGCAATGGAAGACGAGAAAGAAGCCCGCGAACTGGCAGGAAAGAGAGAACAACTCATGCGCATACAGGGTCTGAAAACTCAGAAACACATAACGCTGGAAGAGATCGGAAGGCGTATTGCCGTAGGAAATTTCCAGGAGTTGAACATCATAGTCAAAGCCGATGTGGACGGATCCATAGAAGCACTTTCAGATTCTCTGATCAAACTTTCGACCGAGGAAGTACAGGTGAATGTGATCCATAAGGCGGTTGGGGGCATTTCGGAATCGGATGTGCTTCTGGCAACCGCCTCCAATGCGATTATTATCGGATTCCAGGTGCGTCCTTCAGCCTCGGCACGTAAACTTGCTGAAAAAGAAGAAATTGAAATTCGTCTTTATTCAGTGATCTACGATGCCATTGATGAAGTCAAACTAGGGATAGAAGGGATGCTTGCCCCGGAAGAAAAAGAAGAGATCACCGCAACTGTAGAAGTAAGGGAAACCTTTAAAATCTCAAAAGTGGGAACGATTGCCGGTTGTATGGTTAAAGAAGGGAAGATCACCCGAAATTCGAAAGTTCGTATAATCCGGGACGGCATAGTGATCTATACCGGAACATTGGGATCCCTTAAACGTTTTAAAGATGATGTGAAAGAAGTGCAGTCCGGTTATGATTGCGGATTGAACATAGAGGGATATAACGACATCAAGTTAGGCGACATTGTGGAAGCATACACCATTACGGAAGTTAAGAGAAAACTTTGATCAATAATGCTCCCGGGAAAACCAGAATCCTTTCCTTAGCAGAAAGATAAGTAACAATACCAAAGCAACAAAAACCTGTGTTCTCAATCGTGTGTGAATACGGGTTTTTGCTATGACCATTTCCGGATCATCGTTTACCAGATCTTCCCATTTATCGGGTGAGGGAAAATCCCTGAATCCGAATTTTGCCAAAATAACACCTTTTTTCAAGACCATCAGCCCGGGTGTGGAACGGATCATGGTCAGGAGCGTTTTTTGATCTGCCAGGTATACCGGCATCTCTATTCCGTTGTTAAGCAAAATGTTTTGGATCGTATCTGTCGGCAACGCACTTATGGCATAATATGGCCGGTTGTTATCCCTACTTTGGGTTACAAGAGGTTCCAGTTTCTGAAGCGTCTTTCCGTCCAGTTTGTTGCCGGATGTAATCAAAAGGACCAGAGCCGTTTGGTCTTGATCCAGAATGGAATCCGTTAATGAGTTACCGTTAATGTCACGTACTGAAAAATCTGAAATTTTGTGACGTATACCGGTTCGTATTTCCCTGGTTCTGCTGTCTACAAATGTCCAGGTAGTGTCCGGCAGGGAATCGGCTGTAAATATCTTTTGTTTACCCTGACGGCTGTATATCAATTCCGTACGGTAAGTATATTCGGGATGTTTCCTGGATTCTTCCAGTAAAGCCCCAATATCATTTCCTGTCCGGAATCCGCGAAAATCAACCGGAGGTAAATGCCTGTAGCTGTATATGGATAACCCGGTGATGATCAGGGCAAAAAAGATACAGACAGGCCATTCGGCTACTCCGCGTGCAATGGAAGCTGTCCTGTTTCTTTGCAGAAAAAGAATCAGTGAAAAAGGCCAGAAAATTAAATTCTTAAAAAAAGTCTGCCAGTTAGTCAATTTTACGGCGTCCCCAAAACACCCGCAATCCTGAACAGGATCAAAAATTGCCAGCCAAAGGGTCAGTAGCGTAAAAAAAGACATGAACAAAAACATGCCCCACGCAGCAGTGCGTTTTCTGAAATCAAGCAACACCATTACTCCCAGAACAAATTCGAGGGTGGAAAGTATAATTCCTGCAGGTAAAGAAAGAGGAGTCAGAAAGGCTACTCCAAAAGCATTAAAATATTCTGAAAAGACCAATGCCGACCCTATGGGATCAACGGCTTTTACAAAGCCCGAGAAAACAAAAAGCAATCCCAGGATCAGACGGGCTAACTTTCTCATGGAAGAAACGTTTCAATTCTACTAAAAATCACTTTCCAATGCGCCATTTTCCCATTTTCGTCGTTACACGGAATGATCCTGAACGATTTGTCCATGGCCGCTTGTTCCAGGTATATATCACGAACGGATTTCTGAAAACTAACGGAAGCTTCATGTATATCATTTTTCCCTTCCAGGTAGGACCGATCCTCTCCTTTTCTGGCAGATTCCAGATTTTCTTTAACAAAAGACAGGGGAACGTCAAGAAAAAGATTGATATCGGGACGGGGAATTTCAAAATGCTCATATTCCATCTTAAAGATCCAGTCTCTAAGGCGGTTCCTATCTTCTTGCCCCGGTAGTTTAGCGCATTGAAATGCAATATTGGAATATACATACCTGTCAATCAAAACAACCATTCCGGCAGCCATCCATTCCCGTATCTGTGCAGCCATTTCAAACCGGTTTCCGGCAAAAAGCAAGGAAACCAGGTAAGGATCCACCAGGTCAATGGCACCGCAGTCGCCTCTTAAAAACCGGGCTATCAAAGTTCCGTATACCGGCGTGTCATAACGGGGAAAATGCATGTAATTCACAGCCATGCCACGTTCTTTGAAGTACGTTTGCATGGCTTTCAGCTGGGTGGATTTACCGGCTCCGTCCAAACCTTCCAATACGATCAACATAGTGCAAAATTACACAAAATTCTCTTCTCTCATTTTTTATTATTTTTGTTTAATGAATATAACTTTTCCTGCCGTCATGGGAGTGGTGAATTGTACTCCCGATTCTTTTTTTTTGGGGTCCCGGACAACCGATCCCCGGGAAGCCCTCAACATGATAGAACATCATCTGAATGAAGGAGCCGATATCGTTGATATTGGAGCCTGCTCCACAAGGCCCGGAGCTGAATGGCCAAGCGAAGATGAAGAATGGAAAAGACTGGAACCTGTACTGAGCCAGGTTAGGACACTTTTTCCAAAAACTGTTTTTTCTCTGGACACTTTCAGACCCGGGATCGTTGAAAAAGCAGCACCTCTTCTGGGGTATTTTCTGGTTAACGACATCTTTGCAGGCAGTTACGACAAGGCTATGTTACCTTTGATCTCGGGATTGAAGGTCCCCTGGATAGCCATGCACAGGGAACCTTACCGTGGTCCTGAGGCGATAACCCGGTTTTTCCTTAAAGTGGCTGAACAGGCTGATAAATACAGCATTAATGAATTCATACTGGATCCGGGCTTTGGATTTAACAAGGATGTTGATCAGAATTTCGAAGTCATGGCCTCCCTCCCATCCCTGGTACCAAAAAACGACTCGGGAAATCCAATAGTCCCGTTATTGGCCGGGATATCCAGAAAAAGACTCACCTATATGCCACTCGGAACTACCCCGGATAATGCCCTTCTGAGCACCGGGGCACTGCATCTTCACCTGCTGTTCAAAGGTGTATCCATATTACGTGTTCATGACGTGGCCGAGGCCCGGCAAATGATAACTCTCTACAGAAAAATGAGTACCTTCGTTAATTAATCAAATATCATCTTTATGGAATTCAACCCTTTGCTTGCCATATCTCCTGTTGACGGGAGGTATTATGCTCAGACTGCATCCCTAAACCAGTATTTTTCGGAATTTGCTCTGATCCGGTATAGGCTGCAGGTAGAAGTCGAATACTTTATTGCACTTTGTAAATTACCCCTGCCACAACTCCGTGATCTGGACTCTCGCTGGTTTCCCATATTACGGAATGTATACAAAAATTTTTCGATTACAGACGCAAAGGTGATCAAGGCACAAGAAAAAGTCACCAATCATGATGTAAAGTCCGTGGAATATTTCCTGAAAAACAAAATGAGGGCCCTGGGACTTGAGAAATATTGTGAATTTATTCATTTTGGACTTACTTCACAGGACATCAACAACACGGCCATCCCTTTGAGCCTGAAACACGGGATACAGAAAGAATACCTTCCCGTTTTGAACAAAACCATAGAAATGTTGAATGAAAAGGCGAATGAATGGGGCCCTGTGGTCATGCTGGCACACACACACGGACAACCCGCATCTCCTACCCGCCTTGGGAAAGAGCTTCGTATTTTCCAGGTTCGCCTGGAGGAACAGTTAAAAAGCCTGGAGCAGATCCCTTTTGCGGCCAAATTCGGCGGCTCCACCGGGAACTTTAACGCGCACTATGTGGCTTATCCCCAGATAGACTGGCATCGCTTTGCCAATAAATTCGTATCAAACAACCTGGGGCTTTACCGTTCTTTCCCGACCACACAGATTGAACATTACGACCATATTGCAGCCCTTTGCCACAACCTGAGCCGTATCAATACTATTTGCATTGATCTGTGTCGCGATATGTGGTCATATATATCCATGAATTATTTTAAACAACACATAAAGGATAAGGAAATTGGTTCTTCTGCCATGCCCCATAAGATCAATCCTATAGATTTTGAGAATGCAGAAGGAAATTTTGGAGTAGCCAATGCCATTTTTTGCCACCTGGCCGCAAAATTGCCCATTTCACGTCTTCAGCGGGATTTAACGGATTCCACGGTAATGCGCAACCTGGGAGTCCCTCTGGCACATACGCTGCTGGCAATGAAATCATTACAAAGAGGATTCGGCAAATTGCTGCTGAACCGTTCCGCCATAGAACAGGATATAGAAGCCAACTGGGCCATTATCTCGGAAGCCATTCAAACAATCCTCAGACGCGAAAACTATCCCCAGCCTTACGAAACACTGAAAGAACTGACCCGCACCAATATGCATATTGATAAAGAATACCTGCATGCGTTCATCCGCAGTCTGGATATCAGCCAGGAAGTAAAAGACGAACTGCTGCAGATCACGCCTTTAAATTATACGGGTCAATAATTATTATATATATGAAAAAATGTGTCCTGCTGATCATTTGCCTGGTTCATTTAACTATATCCCGGGCACAACCCGTTTCTTACGAAGAACATTTTACCGGAGAAAGGCTTCGTATTGATCTGGTATTTACCGGGAATGACACTTCCCAGGATGTTTTTTTGCTCTCTTTGCATAAAGAATCACCCTGGGCGGGATCAAAAACCCGTTTAATTGCTCCGTTCTCCTATGGGGAATACCAGTATAATATTTTTTCAAAGGATGGGAAACTGATTTTTTCAAAAGGGTTTAATTCCCTGTTTATGGAATGGAGAACCACCCGGGAAGCAACACTACGGGATATGGCTTACAATACATCATTATGGATCCCCTACCCTAAAGACACGATTTATTGTGAGGTTTGCGAAAGGATCTCTTGTGACGGGACGTTCCAAACCATGACAAAGTTCCTGATAGATCCTTTGGATTGCCTGATCTCTGAAGAAAAACCTGTTTACCGGGCCGAAAATATACAGGACAACGGCCCTTTGGAGAATAAGGTGGATCTGTTGTTCGTTGCAGAAGGATACCGGCAGGCAGAAATGGAAAAATTTAAAAGGGACGCAGCACGTTTTACGGAATATCTTTTTGAGTATGAACCCTTCCGGTCACGCAGAAACGATTTTAATATTTGGATACTTCCGGTGATATCTGAAGATTCCGGTCCCGATATTCCCCGGTTTGACGTTTGGAATAAAACGGCACTCGGCAGTTCTTTTGATACATTTTATACGGAACGCTACATGACTGCTCCGGATTACAGACCTCTGGCACAGGCTGTGTCAGGAGCACCTTTTGATGCCATATATGTTATCGTAAATACAAAAAAATACGGAGGCGGAGACATATACAATTATTACAGCCTTAGTATGTCCGATCATACTTTGAGTAAAGAAGTCTTTGTACACGAATTCGGTCACAGTTTTGCGGGTTTGGCAGATGAATATTACAATTCAGAAGTGGCTTACATTAATATGTACCCTCCGGGTGTTGAACCCTGGGAACCCAACATTACCACACTGGTAGATTTTGGATCCAAATGGGAAGATATGATGGAAACAGAAGGAGTCGGGTTGTTTGAAGGAGCTGCTTACGTGGCAAAGGGCATATACCGACCTGCCCCGGATTGCAGAATGAATACAAATACTGCCCCTACTTTCTGCCCTGTCTGTCAGAAAGCCATCGGGAAAATTATTGATTATTATACAAAATGAAATACCGCTTTTTCCTGTTTGACCTGGACAACACATTGTGGGATTTTGATGCCAACGCAAGGGAATGTATAGCCGTACTCATCAAAAGGCACAACCTTACACCATACCTTCCTGATCCGGCCTCTTTTTACAAAGTTTACAAATCGAACAACGAAAAGCTTTGGGCTATGTACGAGGCGGGAGAGATCACCCAGCAAAAACTGCGCTATGTAAGGTTTGCCATTTCTTTGCGGGAAGCAGGAGTCCCCGATCCCGATCAGTGGGGACCGGTCTTTGGCGAGCAATACCTGGAACTGATGCCTTCTATGACCCGTCTTGTACCTCATGCACTGAACGTTCTGGGGCACCTGGCCGAAAACGATTGCAAAATGGCACTTGTAACGAACGGTTTTAAACAGGTGCAATACGACAAGATCCGCAACAGCGGACTGGACATGTTTTTCAAAAACAGGGTATTTATTTCGGAAGAAGTAGGGTATCATAAACCCAATCCCAAAATGTTCACTGCCGCCATTACTTCCATAAACGGAAGGAAGAAAGAAACCTTAATGGTGGGAGATAATTTTGAAACCGATATTGAAGGAGCACAAGTTTTTGGGATCGACCAGTATTACTATAACCCGGCTGGTAACCCGTGTGACGGATCACCTACTTATATGGGAAAAGACCTGCGTGATCTGATGGGCCTGGTGTAATGATGAAAATATCTTCGTTGTTTTTATGAAAATAGTATTTTTCACGTGCGAATTTTTCCAGGGAATCTTTATTGGATTGTAATTCTCGCAGATTGCTTTCAGTTTGATGAATCTTTTCTTTATAGTATCTTTGTTGGGATTTGTTTTCGGAGTATTCACCCAATGCACGAACCCAACCCGTTAGGCTGTTATTGTCAAAAAACAGGATCCAGACAATGAAAATGAACGTTACAATAAAATACCTGTTCCTTATGATGGCAAGAAAACGGTCGTATTTGAAACGCACGCGCATAGTGTTAGTATTTATACAAATATAACAGGTTTTTCGTTATGCAACCAACTTTGATAATAATGGCTGCCGGTATGGGCAGCCGCTACGGCGGACTGAAACAACTTGACGGACTGGGTCCAGGCGGAGAAACAATCATGGATTATTCCATCTATGATGCTTTAAAGTCAGGATTCGGAAAAATAGTTTTTGTCATCCGGGAATCATTTCGGGAAGATTTCAACAGTGTTTGTGTTTCCCGTTACGGAAATAACTTTCCGTTTGAATTTATCACTCAGGAACTGGATGATATTCCGGCCCCTTTTTCTCCTCCGGCAGAACGGCAGAAGCCCTGGGGAACCGGTCATGCTTTGCTCACGACGGCCAAATGCGTTAATGAACCTTTTGGTATCATAAATGCCGATGATTTTTACGGACGCGATGCATTCCGGGTGCTTGGCCGTTTCCTTTCCCGGGATGACCTGATGCCCGGTTCATATGCGATGGTGGGTTACCGCCTGGAAAACACTCTCTCTCCCTCCGGACCTGTATCCAGGGGAATTTGCCAACACGATAATAACGAACTACTTACAGACGTTGTTGAGCGGTTTAAGATCCGAAAAGAAAACAACGGAAGAATCTACTGCACAATACCTGAGCAATTGGGATCACAAGCCGAGCTTGAATTACGTTCCGATGATCTGTGTTCCATGAATTGCTGGGGTTTTCTTCCCGATGTATATCCTAAGGCAACGACCCTGGTTACCCGATTTTTGGAACAGCATGCCACGGAACCTGCCTCGGAATACCATCTCCCTACCATGGTAAACGATATTATTAAATCCGGGGAAGGAACCTGTCGGGTGCTCCCTACGGATGCCAGGTGGTTTGGAGTTACTTACAGGGAAGACCGCCCGGGCGTGGTCAAACAACTTGAATCCCTGCACCGGGAAGGTTTGTACCCGAGTCCTTTGTTTACCTGATAAATAATCAACCACATGAAAGATTACCTGAAGTATTACCGGCCAAAACTTGGAGAATCATGGCTCATTATGCTGGCCATACTCCTGATTGGAGGATCCATTTTTACGGGCGCTATTGTTTTCATAACGAATCTTATCCTCCCTGATCTGTTATCGCTGACAGGCAGCGGATGGAGTACTCCCGTGATTTACGTGCTGCCTTTCCTGGTAGTATTCCTTTATGTTTACTTACGTTCCCGACAATCTTTTTTTGATGCTGTACGCACTGATAAGGCTCCTTATCCCGACCCTCCTGCAAAATTGGGGAAAGTTCCTCTCCTCTTATATATTCTCTTGCTTCCTGTCATCATTGTTTCCATGTCATTTATCCTGGATCCGCTTACCGATTGGTTGGATATGCCCGATTTCATAAAAGAGTTATTTGAAAAAATGACACAAAACAACCTGCCTACTTTCCTGGCAGTTGTCATAGCCGCGCCACTGCTTGAGGAATGGCTCCTTCGCGCAGTCGCACTAAAAGGGCTGTTGCAACACATGGATCCATGGAAAGCGATCGCTTGGTCAGCGCTTATGTTTGGCGTGATCCATTTTAATCCGTGGCAGGCCATACCTGCTTTTTTGATGGGTTGTCTTTTTGGATGGATCTATTACAGGACAAGATCTTATTGGACATGTGTGGCCCTACATGCTATCAATAACGGGTTATCCTTTCTCCTGGCCGGGTTGTCCCCACAGATCTCCGCCGATACATCATTGAGGTCTTTAATCGGAAATACACCCTATTTCATTGGACTGACCGGCTCGTTGATCTTACTGATTCTGGTTTTGTATTATCTGAACAAGAAACTGGCTCCCGCTCCAATATTACATCAATCACATGAACGAAACGAATCTTTACCCGCTGACCTTTGAACCTATCATTAAACAACGTGTATGGGGTTCGGAAACATGGGTCCTGAGCGGCCTGAACCGGGATGTATCCCTGATCAATAACGGATTTCTGAAAGGCAACAACATAAACGAAATACTGGAAGTATACCTGACCGATCTTGTGGGGGCGCGTATTTACGATACCAGTGGAGATGAGTTTCCGTTGCTTATCAAATACCTTACAGTTAATGAATTCCTTTCTGTACAGGTGCATCCTGACGATAAAAAAGCTGCCGAATTACATAATGCTTACGGAAAAACGGAAATGTGGTACATAATGGACGCACAGCCCGATGCCCGGGTGTACCTTGGATTTAATAAAGACATGACCCCAGAAGAATTTTTTAAAAGGTGTGAAAATGAGACTTTGCCGGAAGTTATGAATTGTATCCAACCCCAAAAAGGCGAATGTTACTATATTCCGGCCGGATTGATCCATGCATGCGGCGGTGGCTTAACGATAGCGGAAGTACAGCAGGTTTCCGATATAACCTACAGGGTTTATGACTGGGGAAGGGAACACAACCCGGAAACGGCACGGGAGATGCACCTGGAATTGGCCGTCGATTGCATTGATTACAAGAAACACATACCCAATCCGACTACTTCGGGTGTTTTGGCGGATTCACCCTATTTCACCGTCAGGCTCCGGTCCATGGAACAACCCACTGACATTGACGGATCTTCACAGGATAATTTTATTATCTACCTGGAACTTGAAGGTACTTTAGACGTGGAAGCCGAAAATAAACATCACCGTTCTGCCGGAGGATGTATGCTGATACCGGCCGGTTTGGATTACTGGAAAATTATACCGCAGGAAAAAGCCGTTTTCCTGGAAATTACCCGTTAAGGTCCATTACATCATCCAGTTGACGCCTTTCTTTTTTAGTGGGACGTCCCGTTCCCTTCTGCCGGTATATGACAACGGTCTCCCTGGGTTGTTGAAGTTTGGCATATTCTTCAGGGGGGGTGATATCCAGGGCGTATAAAGGGACATTTTTAGCGGGCTGACGTTTGTCCACTGGTTGAAGCACCCGGTAGGAATAATATACAGGCCCTTTTCGGACAACAAGAACATCACCCTGACGAATTTCCCGTGAAGCCTTTACATCCTGACCGTTCAGTTTAATGGCCGATCCCCGGCAGGCATCAGCCGCTTCCGATCTTGTCTTGAATACTCTTATTGCCCAAAGGTATTTATCAAGTCGCATGACTTTAGTTTTCCGATTTCTCTGTATTTACCTGGTTCATAGCCCGTTCAATACCATGGCGAACAAAAAGGTTCAGAGCCTCAATAGCATTGTTACATATAAAAGGCAATTCTTTTTCTTCCGATCCGTTCCAGCGGCTTAGTACATAATCAGCCTGGTATCCCCTGGGGAAATCATCTCCCACGCCTATCCGCAACCGGGCATAATCTTCAGTTCCCAAAGTATAGGTTATATGCCTCAAACCATTGTGCCCTCCGTCACTCCCCCGGGCCCGCAGCCTGAGTTTCCCAAAAGGCAGCGCTACGTCATCCAGTACGATCAGTGTGTTTTCCAAAGGAATGCGTTCCTGGTCCATCCAGTAACGTACTGCCTTTCCACTCAGATTCACATAAGTGGAAGGTTTCAGAAGCCAGATAACTTTGCCGGCATACCTTATCTGAGCCAATGAACCGTACCGCAAAGTGGAAAAAGTAGTTTTATGCAGTGCGGCCCAGGCATCTAACACCGTAAAACCTATATTATGACGGGTACCGGCATATTCAGTCCCGACATTTCCCAGTCCTGTTATCAGATAAGACATGTATATGAAAACTCTATTCTTCCTTTGCTTCTCCGGCAGCTTCAGTGGTTTCGGCAGTTGCAGAGGCAGAGGCAGAGGTTGAAGCCCTTGTCATTTTGACCATACAGATAATGGTGCTTTTGGGAGACAGTATCTGAATGTTGTCATATTTCAGGTCACCTGCCGTTATAGCTTTACCTAATATAAGATTAGTAATATCTACATCCAGCGTATCAGGAAGATCTTTCATGTTGGCGCGAACAAGCAGTTTTCTGTTTAATATCTGAAGCTTGCCACCCTGGCGGACACCTTCCGAATTACCGGTAATGGCTATAGGTATATGAATGGAAACGGGTTTTTTGGGATCAATGGCCAGAAAGTCCAGGTGAAGGATGCTGTCCGTTACGGGATGGAATTGTGCCTCATGAAGAATGCACAATTGTTTTTTCCCGTCAACATTGACAGAAATAATATAAGAATTGGGGGTGTAGATCAGATCCTTAAGATCTTTCCGGGAAACAGAAAAATGTACGTTTTCTTTGTTATTGCCGTACAGGACACAGGGCACCATATCTTCTTTACGTAATTGTTTTACTGCAGCTTTTGTAAAGTTACTGCGTTCCCGGGCATTGATTTCAAATTGTTTCATTGTTTTGATTTTTAGTAATTAGTGTTACTCAATTCAGGAATAATCCCGAATCCCATGGCACCTGACTAAAGGTCCGCTAAGGGCGCGCAAAAGTAATGAAAATCTGTGAGTATGCAAAATTAATCGGCCAGCCAGCCAATATATTCATTCCATGATGTGAGACGAAAAGCCGACTGTGTACGGGGCAGTGCCGTAGTAGGTAAATAAGCCGCCAATCCGGAAAAATGATTTATGGGAATGGTAATGAATTTCTCCGTTGCTTTTTTGTATACGACGGTTTTATTCAATGCGGTTTTGAATTCGCCGGAACGGATACTGCTGCCAATAAGCTCCGCAATCTGGTCGATATCCCAGAAAACATGTTCTGACAAACGGTCGTATGTTTGCAATCCCGATCTGTCAATTTCCGTGGGATCCTTTCCCCCGTCTGCTATCAGGTTTTTAAAGGACACTGCGAGTTCCGCGATATATTCTGTCCTTACCAGAGAAATGGTCCCGGAACGATTGTAACCCGTTTTGGCATTGTACTTATCATAATACGCATCACACAATGCAGTCAGATTGCTCAGTCCCCTGTATGGGAACATCACAGATGATAATTTATCATAGGGGAATCCCGTATCTATTATCTCTGCCGGGGATCCCATGATATAATCACAGGCATCCCGCATTTGGTAATATGTTTGAATATCTGCCATCAGGCAGGCATCAAAACAAATATAATCGTGATGGTAATCCTTCAGGGCAGTGGCCAGAGAAGATATCTCCATTTCAGAATTCCCGTCCTGGGCGAAAGTTTTTGTACGCGGATAGGCTGGATCGTATATATCGTAAAGAAACGGAGAAGCAACAGTATGCCGTTGAATGCCGTATTGCGGGGTTTCCCCATATAATCCTTTGGGGAGCCATCCCGTACCGTGTGACCAGAGGATCAGACCGTACGATTGAGCCGGGCATTCATCCCGGGCTTGTCCTATCACCTGTTTTAACAGATCAGGATGTGCAGAATTTACCACTCCGTAACTGTAAAGCGTATCCAGAAACAGATTGTTGTTCCTGGTATAGGGACGAATCAGGAAAGCCCCTTGTCCTTTTCTGTCAATAAAAACCAGCAGAGCATGATCCCGCGGGATGGAAGAACCCTTTATGATCTCTGTCATATTGTTGCTGGCAAGGTCTGAGAGACTGTTATCGGCAGCCATATAGATCAACAGGTTGTGTTCGTATTTGCCACAAGGCAAAGGGCACTTGTCACAGGCTGTCAACAAAAGGCCGGTTAGCAGTAAAGACAGAAGTTTCACCCTGTTCATGTTGTAAAGATAATCCTTTTTTTTTATCTTTGTAAGAAGACATAATTCATCACAAAACACTCTGTATTATGAAAAGTTCACATATAATCGCTTTATTGGGCGGTGTGGCCATAGGTGCAACACTGGCCCTGCTTTTTGCTCCGGTCAAAGGAACTGAAACCCGGGAAAAGATCAAAGACACCTTAGACAAAGGGGTAGGAGAAATCAAAAAGGAATACCATAAACATTTTCCAAAAAACCAGGAAGAAGGACTTGAAGCTTAAATGAAAATGCAATGAATATTAAAGAATCGGTCAGGGAATACCTGGATCTGAAATCAGATGCATTTAAATTGGGACTGGTTGAGAATTTCAGCTTAGTCATAAACCAGTTTTTGGGCACCTTCCTGCTGATCCTTGTACTGATCACGGCATTGGTATTCCTGGCAACGGGAGCAAACAAATGGCTTGGGTTGGTACTGGATAACCCCATTGCAGCTTCATTCATTACAGGAGGCTTTTTTCTGCTTCTATTTCTTGTATTATTCCTGTTTCGTAAAAAACTTTTTGTAAACAACTTCGTCCGTTTGTTTGCCAAAATGTTTTTTGAAGAAAAGGACCCCAACGCCAGGGAGGATTAGCCTATGAAAAGCAGAAGAGCCATATATTCACGGATAACAACCATAGAACAACTCAGGGCGGAACGCAATTCGTTGGATTGGCATATAAAAGGTGTCGAAGACCGTGCAAAAGACACGTTCTCGGGAAGTTTCGCAAAAGGCAAATTTTTACCTGAAGAAGGCAACGGCCTGCTCTCATGGCTCCCGTTGGTCATTCCCGTTGCAATTACAACCTTTACCCTGGTGAAACATCTTAACCGGTGCGTACAAAAAATCCGTAACCATTAGTATAACAATGAAAACAATGAGAATTGCCTTTGCCTGCTTAGTAGGCATAGCAGGGTTTTCCTGTACCCAAAATCCAAAAGAGTCAAAAACACAGGAACAGGAATTCAAATACCTGGTAGATGAATTCGCAGATCTGAAAGTTATCCGGTATAAAGTACCGGGCTGGGACGATCTGACCTTACAGCAAAAATCCTTTATCTACTATATGGGAGAAGCCGCCAAATGCGGAAGGGATATTTTCTGGGACCAGAATTTTAAACACAACCTGGAAGTCAGAAATGCTCTGGAAAACATCCTGGAATCATACACCAGCGATCGTGAAACCCCCGAATTCAAAGAATTTCTGATCTATGCCAAACGTGTCTTTTTCAGCAACGGTATTCACCATCACTATGCAGAAGAAAAGATTCTTCCCGGCTGCACGACAGAATACATGAGGCATTTGCTTGAAAATTCACAGAACATCCCCGATGTAGACAGGATGGTTGCGATCATGTGCGATCCCGGATTATACAAAATGCGAAAAAGCTCCGGAAACGAGGGAGACCTCCTCCTGACATCTGCCACGAATTTTTACAGTGGTATAACGCGTGCCGAGGCCGAGGCTTTTTACCAGTCCCTGGAAGAGACCGGAGATCCGCGGCCGGTGGAATACGGACTGAACAGCAGACTCGTCAAAAAAGACGGAAAGATACTGGAAGAGACTTATACAACAGAAGGTCTTTACGGACCTGCCCTTCAACAGATATGCCACTGGCTGGAAAAAGCGGCAGAAGTGGCCGAAAGCCCCGAACAGGCTTCCTACCTTAAAACACTGATCAATTATTATCAAACCGGAGACCTGGGACTGTGGGATGCATTTAATGTAGCCTGGGTACAGGATACGGATACAGAACTGGATTTTGTGAACGGCTTTGTTGAAGTATACGGAGATCCCCTGGGAAGAAAAGGCTCGTGGGAAGGAAACGTGAATTATATAGATAAAGAAGCTTCCCAACGCACGGCCATCATCAGTGGGAATGCCCAATGGTTTGAGGACCACTCTCCCATCGATCCGCGTTTTAAGAAAGAAAATGTGACCGGCGTCTCGGCAAAAGTCATCAACGTGGCGATGCTTGGAGGCGATGCCTTCCCTTCCACTCCCATTGGCATCAACCTCCCCAACTCGGACTGGATCCGCAAGGAATACGGGTCCAAATCGGTGACCATTGCCAATATCACCAATGCCTACGACAAAGCGGCAGAGGAATCGCCCAAAAACATGCTGGATGAATTTTCCTGGGATGAGGAGGAAATCGCATTGTTGAAAAAACACGGGACCCTTACCAGCAACCTACATACCGATCTGCATGAATGTCTGGGTCACGGATCGGGCCAGTTATTGCCCGGGGTATCTTCCAATGCGCTGCATGAATACAGTTCACCGCTGGAGGAAGCCCGTGCGGATCTTTTTGCCCTGTATTACCTGGGTGATCCCAAACTGGTGGAACTGGGGATCCTGCCCGTTACTACAGCTTACAAAGCAGAATACATCAATTACATACGTAACGGTTTATTTACTCAGCTGGTGCGTATTGAACCAGGAAAAAACATTACACAGGCTCATATGCAATGCCGCCAGCTGATATCTTCCTGGTGCCTGAAAAACGGTAATGCAATTGAAAGAAAGGTAAAAGACGGAAAGTCATACTTTGTAGTAAATGATTATCCTGGATTGCGTCAGCTCTTTGCCTCATTACTTGCAGAGATCCAGCGCATCAAATCGGAAGGTGATTATGCAGCCGGGAAAGCTTTGGTGGAAGAGTATGCTGTAAAAGTGGATCAGGAACTCCACAGGGAAGTCCTGGAACGTTATGCTTCCCTGAACTTAAAACCTTACGGCGGATTCCTTAATCCAAATATTATTCCGGTGTATGACAAAAAAGGCAGACTCAAAGACCTGGAACTGGAATACGCCTCGGATTTCCTGGAACAGCACATCTCCTACGGCAGGGCCTACGGTTTTTTGTAGTTGAACAATTCCTCGGTGGCCAGGGAAATCTTGGTCACCGAAAAATTTTTCCCTTCGGGAAATACCCGGGAAGAATCGTTCAGTGTATTTAGATCCACACAGTCTTGTTTGTATTTTCCTTAGTCGTATTCAAAAGACTTGTTGGTGATCTCATTCAGCTGATCCGAATTAAGCTGTGTGGCTTCTTCCCGGGTAATAATCCGTGTCATGGTTGCTTTTGTCCTGACCCCGCGGGTTTTAGTATTCCAGAAAGGAGCGTTTATATGGTGCCCGTAAGTGATCAGGGTAACTACAGGTACATTCAGGTGTTTGACAAGTTTACCTAACGACGGGGGCAGTACCGCATTGGTACCGCAAAGTGAATACCTGGCTTCAGGATAAACGGCAGCTATCTTGCCTCTTTCCACAACCGTTTTCAAATGACGAATGAGAGCAATATCGTTGGTAAATTTGCGTTTTCCGATGCATCCTATACGCCGCATGAGCCATTCCTTTCCAATAAAGCCGTCCATATTTATTTTATTGATCTTAGTTAGGAAAATTTATATATGCTTTATATAAAAAAAAGCACCCCTGAAGGTGCTCTTTTAATAAGTCGTAAAAAGCTTTAATTCACTCCCGTACGGGTGTCAAACCACATTTGTTTTCCCCAGAGTTCGTCGTTTACGTCACTCATGGGGCCGGCAGAGTTGGCCCCGTTAAGAGTACCTTCTACCAACGGATAGGGATAACGCAGAGGAGGAGTGTTGTGACCGGTATAACCGCATTCTTCCATGGAACTGGCAATGTGATGCGTTGTGGGAATGCCGGTTTTCCTGTATAACGACCAGGTTTCCATACCCTGTTTGAACAGGCATATCCATTCCTGGAGGTAGATCTGGTCAAGAGTCCCGTCAAAGGCAGCATCTCCGGCCAGGTAAGCGGCAGCCTCATCGGCTACACCGTTTTCATCCAAAGAGACAGTTACCCCTGCTTCATAAGCGTTCTGTGCACTTACGCGTACATTCCAGCCCCTGGCAGCAGCTTCTGCAAGGTGGAAATGTGTTTCAGCTGCCCGGAAAATGGGAGAGAAACCGGCCAGATCCTCACGGAAACGCGGTCCTATAAGTGAATACTTCATAGCATGACCTGTAGTAATGGCATCGGGACCGCCAATTTCACAACCTTCGTATTCGCCGTAACCGTTAGGCTGGGCATATATGGGAAGACGCGGGTCATTCAGGTCTTTCAACACATTGACCAGAATATCGGAAACGCAATGGTCATCACGCGTCCGGAAGTCATCTGCCCAGGGTTCATAATAAGGAGACGTGCCCGGCCACCAGAAAAATGCGTTCTGGCTGTTTTCGGTAATAAGAGGGTACTTGGAAGGATTCCCGGCAATTTCTTCGGCTACCTGTTTTGCCATAGTGGGATTGACATTGGCAATACGCATGGCCATACGCAAACGCAGGGAGTTGGCCAGACGCAACCAGGCATCCGTATCGCCAAAGAAAAGGATATCTCCTATACCCAGATCATCAGGACCTCCTGCACTTAAACCGTCAGCCGCTTCTTTCAGCAAATCCATAAGTGCCGGGTATATTTCTTCCTGGGTATCGTATTTTGGGGCTACAATACCCTGATCCAGACCTATGGCTTCCGAATACGGGAGGTCACGCCACCTGTCCGTGCCTAATTGCATAATTACTGCTTCCCAGATCTTGGCCACGTTTTCCATGTTGGTAAGTCCTTCTTCAGCCGCCCTGTTCCTTACATCTCTGACATTGTTCATGGTTATGTAGAGGTAATGCCAATTGTTGGCTACGACCGTGGAACGGGTTACATAACGGGCTTCGTCAATATACTGTTTCTTTGCCAGATGTCCGCCATAAGTACTGGGTTCGTTCATGTCCGCCCAGGCATCAAAATAAGTATCACAGGTATACCTGATGCAATATGCCAGTACGTTGGTAATGGGAGCATCGGCAGAAGCATTGGGGTTCGTATTGATTTTATCAAAATCTTTTGTACACCCCATCAATAATACACCAAAAACGGCGATTACAGAAAATTTTATAATTTGTGTTTTCATATCTTCAATTATTTGGGGTTAGAAAGTCAGACCTACTTTAAGACCAATGCTGCGGGTTGGCATAAACGAATTGGATTCAATACCCACACCGCTGTTCCCGGAATTTACACTTGATTCCGGATCAACTCTGGCAATATTGGACTTGTGCAACCATAAAATAGCTACATTATTTCCTACTATGGATACGTTAAAAGCTTTTATAATGCTGCTCCGGGTAAATTTGGAAGCAGGAATGGTATAAGTGATGTAAAAGTCTTTCAGCTTAAAGTAAGAACCGTCAAATACAGAGTAAGAACGGTTGCTGTAGAAATCAGAGAAAGCAGAAGTGGGAGCGACCACTATGTCGTTGACCGAACCATCCTCCTTCACAAAATTCCGGTCTGTCAAAATATCTTTACCGAAGATCACACCATTTTCACGCACTCCGTTGGCTGCTGTATAATCGTATATACCCGTGTAACTACCGAACATTTGAGAAACTGAGAACACATCCCCTCCTTTGCGGAAGTCAAACATTACGCCCGCAGAAAGGTTTTTCCAACGGAAGTCCATGTTTAAACCGGCCATCCAGTCAGGATTTACATTACCAAGGATTTTGGTTTCACGTTTGGCCCTACCGTTTGCTCCTACTATGATATTTCCGTCATCGTCGGTAACGGATCCCGTTCCGTAAATGGCACCCCAGGGTTCGCCTACGCGTGCCTGAGTGTAAACTGACCAGGAAGAACCGATATTGTAAGTTGTAATAAGCTGGTTAGTAGCTTCATCCTGATACAGGGAAATGATCTTACTTTGGTCTTTCGCCCAGTTAAGAGTGATATTCCAACTGAAATCACCAGTTCTGACAGGAGTTGCAGTCAATTGAATCTCAACACCCTTGTTGTTGATCTCACCCGCATTGATCTTCATTGAACTGTAGCCCGTTGACCGGGACACATCAACTGAAAGGATCTGGTCTGTAGTGTTTTTGTTGTACAAGGCTACGTCAAATCCAAGGCGGTTGTCAAAAAATCTGGCTTCCAGACCGACTTCAGCCGTTTCAACAGACTCGGGCCTTAATCCTGCCGGCGGATATGTTGTGGGATTGTAGAACTGTCCGGCACCGTGAATATTATATCCTGCAGAGGAATAATACCTGTCTGTCTGGTATGCGCCAGTAGCTGCACCAATCTTTGCCCAGCCCCCGCGCAATTTCAAAAATTCAAGCACGGAACCTTTGAGGACAGGGAAAGTTTCGGTAATGATCCAACTGCCCGAAACCGACGGGTAGAAGAAAGGATCGGCGATGGTGGAACTCCAGTCGTTACGTGCCGAGGCGTCTATATACAACATCCCCTTGAACCCGAGTGAAAGGTTGCCATAAACCGAGTTGGAGCGTATATGGGACCCTCCCATACTTGTGCCCGGACTTCCAGCAACATTGGAGATGGTGAACAGACCCGGGACGATCAGGGCAGCAGCGGTAAGGGATGAAGTCTGATAGTTCAGATCCCTGTAATTGGCACCCAGAACTGCATTTACACTAAACACATTATCCCCGAAAGTTTTGTCAAAATAAGCCAGAAAGTCTGCGTTGAGTTCAGCATTTTTCCTGTTATATGACCAAAAACCGCCATCGGGATAATCCGTATGGTAAAGAACTACCTGTTTGGTATAAGTGTCGTAATAATCGTATCCCAGCCTGCCTTCAAACCTCAGCCAGCTTGTAGGCTTAATCCACAATGAAGTTTTTCCGAAGAAACGGTTGCGTTCAAAACTGTTCGTATTGTAATACATGGTGTAATACGGATTCTGGTGATAATCCGGACACCAGCTGTAAGGCTTACCGGTATAAGGGTCATTCCCTTTATCGTACAGATTTTTTAAAGATTCCATATTTACCTGGCGGCCAAACCATTGCAACAATGACTGCAAGGGGTTTCCCGCATTGTAAGCACCTTGGGGCAGGTTCTCGCTTTGAGTTCTGGTATAATTCATAGCCAGGTCAAAAGACAGGTATTTGTTAATGTCCACGTTCGTGTTCATTTGAGCAGAAACCCTCTTCTGATCTGTATTGGGCAGGGTCCCTTTTTGATCCCTGAATCCCAGAGAGGCACGTGTGGAAGCTCTGCTGGTTTTGGTTACCACGGATATGTTATGACTCTGGGAATAACCCGTTTTAAAGAAGCTCTTTATATTATCGGGATGTGAGATCCACGGAGTTGCCTGGTGAACGCCGTTATTGTAAGGACTGTCCCATTGGGGAATGTTCAGACCTATGTCCAGACGAGGTCCCCAGCTTTCATCTGCTCCAAAATATCCGGATAGATCATTGTAGCCCAGTTCATTATATACCCAATCCGCATAAGTTCCGTTGTAGCCGCTTTTCTTAAACTCATATTCGGCTCCTTCATACCCTTGTCCATAAAGGTTCTGGAGAGGAGGCAGGTTGTATACGTTGTCTACTGTAATACTTCCGTTATAGGTAACAGACAACCCTTCTCTGGCTGCTTTCCCGGATTTTGTTGTGATCAGGACGACACCGTTACCGGCACGCATTCCGTACAAGGCAGCAGAACCTCCTTTCAATACCGATATATTTTCTATGTCTTCCGGATTGATATCGTACAAACCCGAACCGTAGTCAACGTAACCCACCATGTAATTATCGTTGGCGATGGGAATACCATCCACCACAATCATAGGTTCGTTGCCACTAAGTGATGAATTCCCCCTGACTACTATACGTGAGGAAGCCCCTATGGCGCCCCCTGCCTGGGTTACCTGCATGCCGGCTACACGCCCGGAAAGTGCGGAAGAAACATTCAGGTGACCTGATTTTGTTATTTCTTCTGCTTTTACGTCCTGAATAGCTGCCCCTATGGACTTCCTTTCCCTTGTAATACCGAGTGCGGTGACAATGACTTCATCCAGTACATTGGCGGCACGCATCTCTACATTGATTAATGAACGATCGTTAACTGATACTTCCACAGTCACATATCCCACATAGCTGAATACTAATACAGCTTCGGGATCACATGTGAGGGTGTAATTACCGTCGTTGTCGGTAATGAATGTGGTGCGTTCTCCCTGAACAAGGATCGTAGCACCAGGGAGCGGCTGACCGTCAACCGCATCCGTAACCTTACCCGTTACCTGGATATTCTGCGCCAGGGCAATGGTACAGAACCCCAGAAACAAGCAGGTCAGGATAGTTTTGGTTTTTTTCATCATTAGATAATTTAGGTTAAAAGAATTAGGTTATGTGGATTATACTTCAAATTTATATAAATTTATTGTAAAGAACAATTTTTTATAATTGCTTGACTTCAATAATTTAAAGATAGTGTTTTTATAAAATTATGCGACGAAATTAGTGTTTCGATTACAATTTGAAAGATAGTACTGACAAACAATCCCAAATAATACATATCCATCCTTACCTGAATAAGATTGTAAAAGACCTGTATTCTTAATGGTATTACAGTCTGTAAGCGATAATACAACACGAAAAGGTTTCGAAATTCAAAAAATTGCATATCTTTGTAAACAACATATTAATATATGAATTAGTATAATATAAACCCTATAAACTATTTACTAACCTAAAAACAAGACAGATGAAAAAAATCCTTTTATTGACTTTGTCAGTCATGATGGGGTTCACAGCATTGTTTGCACAAGAGCGGGTAACCGGAACGGTCATCTCCTCTGAGGATGGTGCTCCAATACCCTACGTGACAGTAGTTGTAGCTGGAACAACTATTACCTCGCAAACCAATTTGGATGGTGTGTATTCCATTAACGTGCCTACTGGCAGCAATACCCTCCGTTTTTCTTTCGTGGGGATGCAGACAGTAATTGCAGAAATCAACGGCAGAGCAGTTGTTGACGTAACAATGTATCCTGAAGCCATCGCTTTGGAAGATGTTGTGGTAATTGCTTACGGTACAGCAAAAAAAGAGTCGCTGACGGGTTCTGCAACCGTTCTTGACAACAAAAAATTATCAAAACGTGTTGTCTCCAATGTCACAAAAGCTTTGGACGGCCTTTCCACCGGTGTCATTACCACATCCGGTTCCGGGCAGCCCGGTTCAGGCTCCTCTGTGATTATCCGTGGATACGGTTCCATTAATGCAAGCCAGACTCCATTATATGTTGTAGATGGGATCCCCTTCAACGGTTCACTGAATTCTATTAACCCTGCAGACATAGAAAGCATGACCGTTTTGAAAGATGCTTCCTCAGGAGCCCTGTACGGTGCACGTGGAGCCAACGGCGTCATCATGATAACCACAAAGAGGGCAACGGCGGAAAAAGTAAGTATTACCTATAACGGCAGCGCCGGTATTTCCAACCGGGCCCTCAAACGTTATAACATGGTAGACCAAAGGGAATTCGTAAATATGACCTATGAATCCCTGCGTAACTCATACACTTTTGATAACGGTTACCCATGGGAAGTTGCATCACAATATGCCATGGAAGACTTATCAACCGCTTTGGGAGGAGAGATTTACAATCCCTTTAAGAACTACACATGGGAAACCGTGATAGACCCCGCAACCGGAGCTGTAAGGGCAGATGCCATATCAGCCTATGATGAAAACTGGATGGACGAAATCACCCACCTGAATGCGTTTCGACACGAACACCAGCTTACTGTATCTGGCGGCAGCGCCAGGACCAAAGCCCTGATGTCCCTCGGATTCCTGGATGAAGACGGTATTTTGAAAACTACTTCCTTCCAACGTTTCACCGGCCGTGCCAATGTGGACAGCCAGGTAAACGACTGGGTAAAAGCAGGCCTGAATCTATCCACAGCCATGACGTCTTCCAACTCCTCGGGTTACACGGGATCTGCCTATGCAAACGTGTGGTACAGTGCCCAGTTCATGGCGCCAATTTACCCCGTATGGCTAAAAGACGATAACGGAAACGATTTACTGGACGAACTGGGAAACAAACAACTTGACTATGGAGTTACCCGGCCCAATCTGAATGACTTCAGCAGTGTTGGTACACTTTACGATGACAAATTCCTCAATACAGGTGACAACGTCAGTGGTCGTACCTACCTGGCTATTGGGTCAGACCAGGATAGTGCCGGATGGCTGAAAGGCCTTAAGTTGACGGCTAACTTTGGCTTCGACTACGTATCCTCCAATAGTACAACATTTTACAACATGTACCATGGAAACGCCGCCAGTTCCAACGGACGTCTTACCAAGAGCGTGGGCCGAACTTTTAGCTTCACCTTCAACCAGCTGCTGACATGGGACCGCAGCTTTGGTGACCATACTTTTAACCTGCTTGCAGGCCACGAGTATTACAATTATTCATACAGTTATCTGACAGCCCAGAAAACCAACCTGGTAGATGGAATATTAGAACTGCGTCCCGGTACGACCATTGCTGATGCCGACTCCTATTCCAATAAGTACAGGATAGAATCCTATCTGTCCCGTTTCAATTACAACTACAAAGACAGGTATTATTTCTCGGCTTCCTTCCGTACCGACGGTACTTCACGTTTCTACAAAGACAGCCGCTGGGGTAATTTCTGGTCAGTAGGTGCCAACTGGCGCATTTCACAGGAAAACTTCATGAAGAACGTGTCCTGGGTTAGTAACCTGGCCCTGAAAGTCAGTTACGGAGTGCAAGGTAATGATGACCTGGGAACCCTTTATGCATGGCAAAGTTTCTACGACCTGGGTTATCCCAACGCAGGGTTTACAGGAGCCATGATCTCTTCACTGGAAAACAAAGACCTCAAATGGGAGAAAAACGCCAACTTTAACGTTGGATTGGATGCCAGGTTGTTCGGCGGCCGGTTAGATATGAGTATAGAATATTTCAACCGCCTGACTTCAGATATGTTGCTGAGCTATCCCATGGCACTTTCAACCGGTTTTACCGGATACGATGCCAACGTGGGAACTATGGTCAACAAAGGGTTAGAGATGACTCTTTCTGCCCAACTGATTGATACCAGAGATTTTGGATGGAGAGTTACATTGCTGGGATCCAGGGTAAATAACGAAATCCTGGAACTGACAGAGGATGCCCCTGAAATCGTCAGCGGCATCTATATCTACAAAGAAGGTTTGCCGATCAGAACATTCTACATGGCAAAATCCGCCGGGGTTGACCCCGCCAACGGTGCACAGCTATACTGGGTATATGACGAAAAAGATGAGAACGGAAATCCCATAGATCCTTATATCAGTTCCGACTATGGCAAGGCTGCAACCAGTAAATGGTACCACGGGAGCCGTATCCCGGACCTATATGGAAGTGCAAGCATGGAGCTGACTTTCTTCAACAGCATTGACCTGAGTGTCATGACCACCTATTCCGTAGGAGGCTTAATGTATGACGGCTTGTATGTCGGAGCTATGAATCCTATGTACACTGGAAACACATGGAATAAGAACGCATTGCGCCGCTGGCAGAAACCCGGTGACGTAACAGACGTTCCCCGTGCCGGCATTAACGCAAAGTACACTGCATCCGATGCCTACCTGATAGATGCGTCGTATTTTGCTATCAAGAACATTACTCTGGGATATACCCTGCCCGCTTCTGCATCCAAAAAACTTGGAGTATCATTGCTACGGGTTTACGTCACCCTGGATAACATGGCTATGTTCAATTACCTTGACGGAATGGACCCACAGTATAATTTCTCCGGTTCTACTGACTATGTATATTCTCCCAACAAGACATACACCATAGGTCTTAATCTTAACTTTTAATTCACGGAGGAAACGATTATGAAAAAATTATATACAATTCTTATTATAACTTTAGTGGTGGCCGTTAGTACGGTTTCCTGTTCCAAGGACTCGCTGGAAACTTCTCCTACTACAGCTGTTTCCGGGGATGGGCTGTTCACAAACGCTACAGCAGCCCTTGTACCGTTGAACGGTATTTACCGCTCTATGTATACAGCCGGTTGGTCCACAACTGGTAATACACACCAGTGCTTTGGGATCACTGCCTACAACCTGATGGCAGATGTTATGGGTGAAGACCACATTATGTCTGGCCAAGGAAGTGGATGGTTCTGGTACGATTGCACATACAATGTCAAATCCCGTTATACATCTGGTGCATGGCGCTCCTATGATCTATGGAGTGCATACTATAAATGGGTTGCCAATGCAAACTACATCATTGCAGCAGAAGAAACTATGGAAGGATTGCCCAGCGATGTCAATTACATCATTGGACAGGGATATGCTATCCGGGCATACAGCTACTTTATGCTTATGCAATCATTTGCCCGCACTTACAAAGGCCACGAAACCGATCCAGGCGTTCCCATTTATACGGAACCCAGTGCTGCCGGAACAGAAGGCCAGCCCCGTTCCACTGTACAACAAGTCTATGACTTGATAGTAGCAGACATTGATAAGGCTGTTGCCTTGCTGAAAGAATCCAAACCGCAAGTACACAAATCGCACATTGATTATTACGTTGCTCAGGGTATAGCAGCCCGCATTTACCTAACCATGGAAAATTGGAGTAAGGCCAAAGAAGCCGCTGCGGAAGCACGCAAAAATTCCAGCATTGGCGATCCTTCAGACCTAACCGGTGGCATGAACTCAATAAGCCCCAAAAATGTAATGTGGGGTGCTGAGATCATTTCTGACCAGTCAGGCATTTATGCTTCTTTTCTGATGCATATGGATTCCAATTCACCCGGTTATGGTAACACCGCCTTTAAAAGGATAAACCAAGAGTTGTATGCCAAAATGGGTCCCGGTGACGTCCGCGCCCAAAACTGGTGGGATCCCAACCATCCGGATGGCGGATACCAACAAATTAAGTTCAGATGGGCTGACATGACACTTTACACAGGCGACTACATCTGGATGCGTAACGAAGAAATGCTCCTTACCCAGGCAGAGGCTGAATGCCGTCTTGGAAACGAACAGGCAGCACGCGACCTGCTGATGGAACTGATGGCAAAACGTGATCCCAGCTATACAATCAACAAAACCGGGACCGCTCTTGGTGCGCTCACTTCCGATGAAACCGGCTCACTGCTTGAAGAGATCCTGGTCCAGCGCCGCATAGAACTTTGGGGCGAATACGGACGAATCTATGATGTCAGACGCCTGAAACAAGGTTTTACCAGAACTACTGATATGGGATGGCCAACAGCTGCTTTAATTACTGGTACGAATACCCAAAATCCGGAATCCTATGCATGGGTGTTGACCATACCCCAGGCTGAGTTTGATGGCAACAAGAATCTGGATCAGTCTGTTGATCAGAACCCTATGGATGATGGTGTTTAATTGATAAATTTACTATTATGAAAAGAATACTTAACATATTTACCATAGTTACTCTGTCTGCTGTGCTCCTGGCATCATGCAACACAGAAAAAATCAATGTGATATATACCCCGGATTCTGCAGGATACACTTTTACCGCTAAAGCTACTTCCTTCACCCTTCCGGCTACCAATCCCGTGTTTTCTGTAAAGGTTTTCAGGAACACCACCGAAGGCTCCTCTACTGTGAACATTTCTGCGACAAGTACTCACAACGTATTTTCACTTCCTTCTTCTCTTACTTTTGAAAGCGGAGAAGGGGCTGCAGACCTGCCAATATCTCTTACAAACGAAGCCCAAATTGGAATTATATACAACCTCAAACTGACCATATCAGAAGAGGATGTTTCTGTTGGAGGGGTCAAAGATATTGATTTAAAAGTAAGCTTGGCCTACAATTGGATATCACTGGGTATGGGACAGTTCTACGATTCGTGGACGCTGTACAGCATACCCGATGTGGAGATCCTTCAGGCAGAAGGATTTGAACGCTACCGGGTAATGCACCCCTACACAGAGGAATTGCTTCTTGAAGCTGAATGGGAAGGATGGATAGGAGGACCTCAGAGTGAATATATTGAATTCTGGGTAATTGATGATGAAAAACATGTCATGTGGGATACACAGTGGTATGCAGGCCTCCTGTATCAAGGTGGTGCAGAAGATATTATCAAATTTTATTATCCTTCTGCATTAGGGGCCTCCCTGGCAGTACATGATGCAAAAAGCTTGTTTATTCAGGATAAAGTAGTACAGTTACGTCCCGCTATCTATATTGACGGAGTAGGGGGGTGGCAGAATTCTGATTATTACTCCTACGTTTCGTTACCCGGTGGACCGGATTTGTACGACATACTTTAACCTTACATAGCCCTCTATTTTGGAAAAAGCCTCTTGAACAAGGGGCTTTTTCTTATATTTGCATTGTAAAGTAACTTCCTATGAAAAAAATATTTTACTGGCTTTTATCGTTTATGATCCTTTTTGCAAGCTGTGAAAAAAAGACAAGTTATCCTCCGGCAGTCGATCAGAACCTGAAGCATCTAAAAGATACCATCAATGTCTATCCCGGTGTTGCCCGCATAAAAGTAACCGAACTTATGGCTGAAAGGCTAGGCAATTCACCTGCATCTGCAGATCAGGTTTTTGCAGGCCTGGATATTCGTTCTGTCCACCGTGTTTTTCCTGAAGGAGGAAAGTTCGAAGCACGAACCCGCAAAGCGCGTTTGCATTTATGGTATACGGTCACCTTTAGTGAAGAAAAGCCCCTGACCAAATCAGCTATCGGTTTGTCAGAGCTTGAAGGGGTGCAATTGGTGGAATATATTCCCAGGAAGAGAACCCAGGAAGAATCTTCCTATGTGTATCCATTCAATGATCCCCATTTACCAAAACAATGGCACCTGTATAATGACGGATCAATAAACTCCGGATTCGTATCCGGAGCAGATATCAACGTTATGGACGTATGGAAGTATTATACAACCGGCAACGATCAGGTTATTGTAGCCATAGTAGATACAGGAGTGGACATTACCCACCCTGACCTGGTGAATAATTTATGGGTCAACCAGACAGAACTGATTGGACTACAAGGCGTAGACGATGATAACAACGGTATTGTTGACGATATCTACGGGGCTAATTTCATCACCCACACAGGGCTCATCAGGGCAGAAAACCACGGAACACATGTAGCCGGTATTGTTGCAGCTACAAACAACAATTCTATGGGAGTTTGCGGAATTGCCGGAGGGGACGGGACCGAAACGGGGATCCGGCTTATGATATGTGAGATAATGGATGAGTACAACAGCATAGGAGATGAAGCAGGAGCCATAAAATATGCTGCCGACAACGGAGCTGTTATATGCCAAAACAGTTGGGGTTATGACGACATTAAATATTTGCCTCAAATCACCAAAGAAGCCATAGATTACTTTATTACGTATGCGGGCTATGACGAAAATGGCAAACAGACAGGTCCCATGGCAGGTGGACTTGTAGTGTTTGCTGCCGGTAACAACAATACCACAACAGCCTACCCTGCCATGTACGAAAAAGTCCTTTCCGTAGCCGCCATTGCCCCGGATTATAAAAAGGCCTACTATTCCAATTACGGTGACTGGGTAAGCATAAGTGCGCCAGGAGGGGATGTCAACTATTCTATGGGGCAGATCTACAGTACCATGACTGATGCTCAATATGGCTTTTTGCAGGGAACATCCATGGCTTGCCCACAAGTATCGGGCGTGGCAGCCCTGATTGTATCACACGCAGGAAAACCTGGTTTCACAAGCGATGAACTTAAAAGGATCCTGACGGAAAACACGTCGCCTTCCATGTTCACATATTTTTCACAATATGCAGGCTCCATGGGAAGCGGAGTCGTAGATGCGTTTGCATCCATTGCATCTCTGAGCACTATGGCACCTGAACGTGTTACCAAAGTAGATGCCTCTGTCCAATCCAACAACATCACATTAAGCTGGACAGTCCCGGAAGACGGGGACGACACAAAAGCTTACGGATACAGGGTCCTGACAGCTTCTGCGGTGGGAGACAGCCTTTATACATCAAATACGCTTACGGGTAATAAAGAAGCCGGGGAAACCGTATCCCTGCAGCTTTCCGGCTTTGATTTCAATACATCATACCTTTTCACTATCCAGGCATATGATTTTGCAGGAAATTACGCTGAACCTTCCGATGTTATTACGGTCCTTACAGAAAAGAACAACGATCCTGTTATTGAACCGATGGACGGCACTTCCGTCACTTTGAAAGCTCATGAAACTAAAACGCTGGTTTTCAAGATTTCAGACCCCGATGGCCATACTCTTTCGGTTGATCTGGAACCCGGCTCCGAAGCTGCATCTTTCAGCCTTCAGAACGATCTGGTTACCATTTCCATTAACGGTAAACTGGCCCAGGCAGGAGATTATTCGGGAATTCTCTATGTCAGAGACCCTCACGGCGGAACAAAGCAACA
Organism: Bacteroidales bacterium; assembly: GCA_011620605.1. Taxonomy (GTDB): domain Bacteria; phylum Bacteroidota; class Bacteroidia; order Bacteroidales; family UBA932; genus DMER64. Next base: position 88,373 of record WOYW01000015.1, read on the forward strand.
ATCCTTTACCTACAAGATACTTCCTAACACACCCCCAAGGCTATTGGCAACTCCCGATAACGTTTATTTAAACAGAACCGGTGCAGGTAAAACCCTAAAATTAACAGATTTTTTCACAGATGATGATGAAGAGCCCCTTGACTATAGTTTATCATTTGCTCCTGAAGGATTTGCATCGGCAAATATAAGTGATGATTTGTTGAACGTAATCGGTAAAAAAATCGGTATGACCACAATGACCGTGTCCGCATCGGATGCTTTAGGAGCCAGTTGCAGTTTTGATATTCTGGTCCTAACCCGTGACGGTAATCAGCAGGTTGACCTGTACCCTAATCCCGTAACAGATACACTTAATATAAGAACCGGCCAGACAATCCGGGCCGATATTACCATTACATCTTCATCCGGATCCATCATTTATAAAGAGATTGTCAGCATATCGCCGTTTAATCCGGCCCGTGTAGACATGACTTCAGTGAGCGGAGGCTTATATGCGGTCACCATTAACATCAATGGATTAGTAATAACCCGGAACATTGTGAAATTGTAACATATCATGAAACGTATATACCTCTACCTTATTATCTCTATGCTGTTTACCAGCGGTTCTCTACTCGGACAAACGGTTCAGTTCCTGACACTGTCAACCGATGCCAGAACACTGTCTATGGGAGGTACCGGTGTTGTTGCTCCGGCAAATGCTTTTGCCATATATAACAACAATTCAGCCGCAACACTCTCTGATATAAAGGGTGCGTTCGCCTCCTCCTATACTATGTGGCAACCGGGAACTACCGCAAGCAATCTGATAAATGTTTCCGGATTTTTCAAAACCGGAAAAAGAGGCGCGTTCCTGCTGGGTTCGCGCTTTTTCCTGTATTCGGCATATGTAATGACCAACGACCAGGGAAGCATAACAGGGACTTATAAGCCTATGGAAATAACTGTCGATCTGGGTTATGCTTTCATGATTACTGAAACACTTTCTACAGCTGCTACCGTACGCTATATTGTTTCCGGAATGAGTCCCGATGCTTCCGGCGGCGCTGTTGCCGCCGATCTTGGACTTATTTACAAACCCGGAAACATCTCTATTGGCCTCACTGCTACGAATTTGGGATCAAAGATCGATTACGGCTACGGTCCCTATGCCCTTCCGTCCCAAATAAAACTTGGAGCAGGATACGGGTTTCACGCCGGAGAAAAACACCTCCTGAACGCAGCTGTCCAGGCCGGATATCTTATAGTTAACTCCGGAATAACGGCCGGTATAGGATTGGAATATTCCTATAACAACCTGATCTCTGTCCGTGTTGGAGGCCATTACGGAGATTCTGAGAAATGTATCCCATCTTATGTTAGTGCCGGCCTGGGATTCCGCTTCAGGGGATTGACCATGAACGCCGCCTATCTTCTGGCTCAAAAAGATTCTCCTCTGGCTAACAGCCTGGGTATTAACCTCGGGTGGGAATTCTAATTTGATATTTCATCCAATCTGCCGCTCCACAGGTATTTTTTTGTTTCACTTGCCAAAACTCCGCTCAGCAGGATCAGGGAGACCAGGTTGGGAATGGCCATCAGGGCGTTCATGGAATCGGCCAGGTCCCATATCATGGATAATTTTGCCACCGATCCAAGGAATACCGCTACGATCCAAATTATTCTGTAATATACAATAACACGTTTGCCTCCAAGGTATTCTATGGCTTTTTCCGCATAGTAGGACCATCCCAGAATGGTGGAAAAGGCAAACGTGATAAGCCCCACGTTTAAAATGAGAGGACCAAAAAAGGAAATCTTGCTGAATGCCATTTTGGTCAGCAACGCGCCGTCGGAATAATCGATCCCCGGATACTTCAGAATACTTGTTACCAGGACCAGGCCCGTCAGTGCACAAACGACCACCGTATCCCAAAAAGTTCCCGTTGCCGAGACAAGCGCCTGCCTGACCGGATTTTTTGTTTTAGCTGCAGCTGCCACGATGGGCGCCGAGCCCATCCCCGATTCGTTGGAGAACAATCCCCTTGCAATGCCGTAGCGCATGGCAACCATCAGGCCGCCGCCGGCCATGCCTCCACCAACTGCCTTAAGGGAAAAAGCCGATTCAAAAATGAGGGAAACCGCCTTTCCTAAATAAGAAGCATTCATGAGAATTATGATAATACACCCCAGAACATAGAAAAAAGCCATGAAGGGGACCAAAAAACCGCATACCCGGGCAATACCGCGTATCCCGAAAAAGATAACAAGAGCCACCATAAAAGCCAGTATACCTCCTGAAACATAAGGAGATACATTAAAAGTCTCCCTCAGCATGGTAGATATGGAATTGGACTGCACAGAACAGCCAATACCCAATGCAGCTATTATGGTAAAGATACAAAACAGGACGGCCAGCCATTTCATACCCAGCCCGCGTTCCAGGGCATACATGGGACCGCCCAGCATGGTCCCGTCCGAAGTTTTAACGCGGTATTTGACCGCAAGCAACCCTTCGGAGTATTTCGTGGCAATCCCGAACACCCCGCTCAGCCAGCACCACAGTACGGCGCCCGGACCTCCCAGGGATACGGCAGTGGCAACCCCTATGATATTGCCTGTCCCTATGGTGGCAGCCAGAGCTGTGGCCAGGGCCCCGAACTGGCTGACATCTCCTTTGGAATCTCCGTCACTTTTCACGGAAAGGGCTATCCCTTTGAATATCTTACGTTGAGGGAACTTCAGCCGGATAGTAAGAAAAATGTGGGTTCCCAGGAGCAATATGATCATAGGCCAACCCCATAATAAACCGCTCAGCTTGTTAAAAAAAAGTTGCATGTCCTGCATAACACTTTATTTATTAAAGGCCTCCAGTCCTTCCCGGAGAAACCTTACGTATCCCTCTACGTCCAGATCATAACTGCGGGGAGCCAGCAGGGGATTTCCCTCATGGTCCAAAATAATATAGGTAGGTTGTGCATTGACCTGATACCGGGTGCGAACAAACCAGGAATTTATCTTTCCCAGGGTACGGAGTTCCCGGCCCCTTTCATCGGTAACCCAATCGTCTTCCCGGGCTGTGTTCTTGGCATCTGCATGCAGGGCAAGGATCACAAATTCTTCCCGTAATAATTTCTGTACACGCAGATCGCTCCATACACGTGCCTCCATTTCCTTGCAATTAACGCATCCCAGGCCGGTAAAATCAAGAAATACCGGTTTGTCGTTCTCCCTGGCGTATTCCATGGCCTCCCCGTAATGGAAAAAACCATCCAGACCGTAAGGCAACTCAAAGATGTCGCTGTAAGATCTGCCGGATGTTTCCGTCACGTTCCGGGCCGGGGCTGAATCAGGCGCACCCATCACAAAATCCTGTGTTTTCAGAGGCGGCAGGTATCCCGATATGGCTTTCAGAGGGGCTCCCCACATTCCGGGTATCATGTATACCACAAAAGAAAAAACAGCTATGGCAAGCCCAAAACGGAAGACACCTACGTGTTCAGACGGGGAATCGTGGCGAAAACGGATCTTGCCCAACAGGTAAAATCCCAGTAAGGAAAAGATCACGATCCACAAAGCCAGGTACACTTCCCTGTCCAGCAGGCTCCATTGGTAGATCTGGTCTATGGTGCTCAGAAACTTCAGGGAAAGTGCCAGTACAATAAATCCCAATACCACTTTTACGGAATTGAGCCACGCTCCGGATTTCGGCAAACGCTCCAGCAATGAAGGCACAAAAGCGAGAATGGTAAAAGGGAAGGCAAAGGCAATGGAAAAAGCCAGCATGGTCACGATAGGTTCCCATACCGCTCCCTGGGTGGACTCGATCAAAACTGTCCCCACTATGGGTCCTGTACAGGAAAAGGAAATCAGCACCAATGTCAGGGCCAGAAAAAAAATACCCAGTATGCCTCCCTTATCGGCTTTTGCATCTGTTTTAGTAGTCCATTTTGCGGGCAACACCAATTCAAAGGCGCCGAAAAACGAAGCCGCAAAAACCAGGAACAAAACAAAGAAAATAATATTTGGGATCCAGTGTGTGGCCAGCCAATTGAAAATGTTGGCCGTAACAGAGGCTCCTCCTGTAAAATACGTGATCCCTATAATAATGGCTATAGGCAGGGTATATAGCAACACAATAAAAACACCGTACAAAGCTGCATTCAGGCGGTTTTTGCGTTTGTCCCCGCTTCCTCTCAGGAAAAAAGAAACCGTCATGGGTACCATCGGGAAAACACAAGGCGTAACCAGCGCCACCAGGCCAAAGGCTATGGCCTGTAAAATAATCTTCCAAAGAGAAGCAGACGCATCCTTTGTGGGCTCTTCCTGGGTTCCAGCTGCAACAGGTGCGGCAGGATCTCCCAGAAAAATCTCAAAAGATTCTTCTTCCGGCGGCAGACAGGATGTCCCGTCACACACCTGCCATTCCACGGTGGCACGGATTGTTGCCGAGCGAACCTCCGAACGAACTTTTTGTACAAACGTACCGGCTCCCTCGAAAGATCCAATATTCATATTGAAAAGGGGGTCGTACTCTTTGGCAGGAGGTGATTCCATGAATATTTCCTCCGCTAAGGAAACGCCTTGCGGCAAATCAAAGGAAAACCGTGTAGGCTGGGGTCCGTTCTCATAAGGACCCAGATCGTACATATGCCAGGGATCTTCCAGTGTGGCCGTGAATCGTATTTCAACCAGATCTTCTTCCAGCAGATTTACCTGGTAACTCCAGGAAGCGGGCTGCTCTATAAACTGTGAATAGGATACCCCTGAAGACAACAGTATCCCCAGGAAAACAAGAAAAGATCTTCGCATAATTAAAAGGCTACTCCAAGTGAAATATTAGTTTTGGGAACGACTCCTTTATACCCGAACTCCCCAAAACCGGTAGGAACAGATACTATAGGCAGATTATTTTCGGGATCTTTTATGCCTGAATCCCGAAACCCTGTTATTATAGGATAACGTACACCCCCTCCTACGTTCAGGTCCATGGTAAAACGTCCCCACATAAAATGAACTCCGAAGAGTACGCCTCCCATAATGATTTCATAGTTGGTAATAAGATCACTATTACCTGTAAGTTCCGGATAATCTGCAATATTGAGATAATTTGGCCAACTGTTCTGTTCTTTTAAGAAACGGTAGGAAACATAAGGCCCGGCATAAACCTGTACTTTACGTGGCATGCGTGCAAAAAAGACTTTATAAATACCTTCCAGTCCAAATCCTTCCAGTTCGCTGAAAAAATTATCTTCGTTACGGAAAATCGATTCTCCCATCAGGGTCACGGAGGGCATCAGCGAAAAAGCCGAGTTGTAGAAATTCCTCTGGTAACCAAGGGCAAATGTTCCTTCGAAAAAGCGTGTCGGTTCCAGGAAAAGCTCATTCTTGTACCAGCTTTCCCGCACGGCATTGTAGTTTTGCCCATAAGCACCGACGACCATAAGCATCAGGACCAGACTTAAAACCAATTTTTTCATAAACAATTCATATTAAATTTATAATCCAAACGATCTCTTTTTATATGCATCTATGCATTCGTCCAGCCGTTCCCTGGCTGTAGTATCCCCGGGAACGTTGTGTGAAGGATGAATGTGCAGTTTCACACCGCAGTCTGCCAGGATCTCTGCACATGTTGTTACGGTCATCCATACCAGTGTAATAAAACACATGGTGGAAACAGGTCCGATCTTGTCAAAATGATCTTTCAGGGGAACTGAAGCATCGGTAAGCGGGGCACAGGAATCTACTACCACGTCTGCCAACTCAAACAGGTTTTTTCCGCACGAATGACGCGGTTTTTTATCTTGTGACTCGGCAGCGGATCCATATACAATGACTTTCATTCCGCGATTTTTGGCTTCTAGTGCCACATCTATGTTTACCGCGTTGATCCCGGTATGGGAAAAGATCCATACGATATCACGCTGATCAAAGTTCCAGGAACTCATGATGGCACTTCCGTACCCTTCCGCTCTTTCCAGGAAAAGAAACTGGTGTATCCCGCTTTCTCCCGTGATGCGCGTAAAGAAAGTAAGCGGTTGTTCAATAAGGGGATGAAATCCCACAAAACCTCCTATCCTGGGGTACATTTCCTCTATCGGCAATGTTGCATGCCCGCATCCGAAAGTATGAACCCAACGTCCGGCTTCAATGCTGTCTGCCATCAGGGAAGCTGCTTTGTGAATATTTTCTGTCTGTGTCTGTTGGATCTTATCCTGCAGACGGCGTACATTATCAAGCCACTGGTTTGCAAGCATAATTATTTTTTTACGTTTTCAATTTTACCCTTTCGTGTCATAAACAAAAACAAAAGGGTCATAGCTGCCCATATTATCAGCAAATATAAGGGAAAAACACGAATAGGCAGAAACCCCATTAAATAATTTAGTAAAGTATTACCGCCCAGGGCAATTACCATGGCGATCCCTATTGCGGTCCCTGACAAAGCCTTATATCCCGTTCCTATATAGGAAATAATAACAGGGAACGTGGCTCCCAGGCCTGTCCCTATAAGAATTACCGAGATCAGGGGATGTATCCCGATGTAAAGTCCCGCAAAACCCGCCGCTATCAGCAGCAAATAACCCCACAGTATTTTCCATGGAGCATAACGCAATGACAACCAGCTTAAAAGGATCCGGCCGGCAGTTATACCCACGACCATAAAAGTAAGTAAAAACAATGCTTCCTGCTGCGGAAGTCCGTACGCAGGACTGTCCTGTAAAAAAACGGGGATCCAGTTACTGCACAATCCTTCCAGTGCGGATTGAAAAAACAGGATGAAACTGAACAGCAGCAAAGCACGCTGACGTAGAAGCAATAATCCTTCACGTACAGGAAATCCCTGGCGGACTTTGGCCTCGGGAAAACGGATCATGCTGAAATATACAAAAATAACAAACAGAAATATAGCCATGTACCGGAGTATCCTGGTGTAAGGTACGTAATCGAATACTCCCAGGATAAGGGGCATCAAAAGGGCTCCTATCCCGTAAAAAACACCCAGGATACTTAAATTGGAACTCCTTTTGCGATCATCAGAAGCATCGGTAACCAATGCGTTGCAGGCTCCGTTTAAAATTCCGCCTCCGGTACCGATCACAAAAACACACGTTCCCAACAGGGGAACGGTCTGAAAAGAGGCCAGTCCCAAAAAACCCAAAACAACCATGGCAGATGCAAACTGAAAAGGAATTTTAAATCCGAACCGGTCACACCAGGGACCGAAAACCAGGGAACCGGCCAAAACCCCCAACGGTAAAATACCGGCAAGCGCCGAGGATTGTCCCATGTCCAAATGAAGTGTTTCTCTGAGAGAAGGGAGTATAGATCCCAGGGTGAGAAAGGATATCCCGAAAAAAACAATGCCGGCGTAACCGGCAGCCAGAACTTTACTGTTTTTCATACGTCTTTATTGCGTTAAGTGCCAGTTGCCCCGCTCCTATAAGGCCGGCATTCTGTCCCAGACCCGATGCTTCAAAACGGCATTGCCGGATGCTTATGGGTTGTGCCCATTTACAGGCTTCGTAATAGATCCTGTCCAAAAAACGAACGGCTGGCCCAAATACCCCTCCACCCCATACGACCATTTTGGGGTTGAAAATACTGACCATATTGGCAGAGGCCATGCCCCATAATTCCACGGCTTTATCAATAACCCTGAGCGCCACTGTGTTTCCTCTTTCATAAGCTTCAAATACAGAGCGGGAATCGGGATACACGGCGGGCTGTCCCGATAATTTCCTTGCCTGAGCGGCTATTCCCGTTCCCGATGCACATGTTTCAAAATACCCGCTGTTGCTGTACTCTTCCACATAAGGCGGCTGAAGTGCCAGCCATCCGATGGCCCCGGCAATATCGGCACTGCCGTGTAGAACCCTGCCTTCGGTCATGATTCCGGCCCCTATGCCTGTTCCAACGCTCATATATACCACATGGGACAAACCCTTGGCCACACCCATTCCGGTTTCTCCAAGAATATAACATGTTCTGTCGCTGGCCACGATCACTTCAGATGCCGGAATGGCATCTGTAATAAACTGTTTTAAAGGAAAACTATTCCATCCGGGAATATTGGGAGCCCATACTCTGTGGGTAAGGTTGTCGGCTATGCCCGGAACACAGATCCCTATAGTCTTTTCCTCATCCGGGGAAATGTTGCTTTCTTCCAGTAAGGTCACACATAAACCGGCTATCAGTTCTGCCACACGGGAGCCCATACGCCCTTCCAGGAGCACTGTCCTGTCAGTAATTATTTCTCCTGAATCGCTGAAAAGGGCTGCGTGCAATTTCGTCCCGCCCAGATCAATACCTATTGCCTGCATATAAAAGTATCAGATAAATTTTACGCCCAAACTTTTCATGTTTTCTATGGCAGCCCTGTGGTCTTTTTGATTCACATAGCCCAGCCCTTCCATCAAAACCTGGACTTCATATTCGGCTTCTACCAGATCTTTTACGGTCTCATATATACAGTACTCAGTAGCCACCCCGCTGACTATTACCTGTTTAGACAGGATCTCGTTCAAAGGGGTCTTGTCCGAACGGACGGCATTGAATCCCGAATATTCTTCTTTCAAATGAGATGTACCCTTGCGGAATATGCGCATTAAATGAGGCCGTTTGTTGGGATCGATAACACGTGTATAATAGGAAAGATGTATTTCCTGTCCTGAAGTGTTCACTACACAATGAGGAGGCCATTGTCCGCCATACCCGCTGAAAGAACAATGATTATGGGGATGTGTGTCACATACATACACCACGTTGTCATTTGGATGTAAATTGATATAATTGATGCTGTGGAACATGGCATTCTCTGCGTTCTGACAAGCCATGGACCCAGAGATAAAATCGTTAAGCATATCCACCACTATGTGGGTCTTTGGATGTTCATACATGGTTCAACTCTTCTTTAATTGTATATATTAATCTCATTTTCAAATCATAAAGATCATCTGAAATATCAACTTTATGATAATGGGGATTTATTATCCTGCGTTCTGTGGGATTCATGCGGGAAAGCTCGTTTAAGTATTTGTCCCTCTTTTCCTGCTGCGTATTGTCAGGCTTTATGCGTTTTCCGTTCTCCATTAACTTAACCTGCAGTTTTTCAGCCGTATAGGAACCTTCTTTGAAAAGGGTTGTCCGGGTTTGATCGTATTCATCACGAAGCACTATCTCTTTCCCGTTTTCCAAAGCAACGGCCATATCATCTCCCCTGAGACAGGTTACATCCGCCTTGTTTTCATTTTCCTGATATATACGATACGTTACCTGGAATCCGGGATTGATTACTTTGGCTTTGTCTTCAGATAATTTCAAAACGGGAGTATTCCCCATCTGTACCATTTTATAGACGTTCCCAAAACATGGATTGTGTTTGCTTGTAGCTATGGCATCTCCAACGCCATAAAAATCTATGGCAGCATTCTGACGTTCCAGATCAGATATCAGGTATTCATCCAGGGCATTGGAAGCAAATATTACAGAATTACTGAACCCTTCCCGGTCCAGTATTTCACGGCATTTCCTGGAAAGGTAGGCCAGATCTCCGCTATCTAATCTGACCCCAAAAAACGGGCTGTAGGCATTGTCTATGCCGTTTTCCCGGAATGCCTTAATGGCGTTATGGATCCCGCTTTTCAGGGTGTCATAGGTATCTACCAGCAGGATTAGTCCTTCACCCCTGTGGCTTTTTATATAGGCATCAAAGGCTTCAAATTCACTTTTTATGCTGCATCCAAAGGCAGTTACAAAGCTGTGCGCCATGGTTCCCGTACTGGGAATACCAAATTCGGTCGTTGCCAGAATATTTGATGTACTCACACAACCGGCAATGTATGCCGCTTTGGCTCCGTGCAATGCCGCCCAGGGTCCGTGAGCCCTGCGGGAGCCGAACTCACTGATGGGCTTATTGGTACTTCGGGTAACGCGGGATGCTTTTGTTGCAATGGCCATCTGGTGGTTCATTATGGTAAGAAGCGGTGTTTCCAGGATCTGCGCCTGGAGTAACGGAGCAACCACAGTAATAACAGGTTGACGCGGAAATACGATCTGCCCTTCTTCCATGGCATATACATCTCCCGTAAAACGTACATCCGGCAACATTTTGCAAAAGCTCCCGTAGCTCTCTTCGGGAAGAAATTTTTTAAAAAAAGATTCGGGACGGGAACCGAAGCCGGCGATCATTTCCAGCACTTCGTTTATACCGCTTACAACAGCCCAGTTGTTGTTGTCGGGAGCAGTCCTGTAAAACATGTTGAAAATGGCAACAATTTTGTCCAAACCCTTGTCAACAAAGGTTTTCCCCATTGTATACTGGTATTTGTCAGAACAATACGAGTGCATCATAATCCGGTTTAAATTGTAAAGGTAGACAAATTAAACGTATCTTTGTAGGTTATTAGAGGAAAATCTATGAAGGGTATTTTTCACAAAAACACAAAATATGCAGTCATAGGATCGGGCAGTTGGGCCACCGCTCTTGTCAAGATCCTGCAGGACACTCAGGATGAAGTTCTGTGGTACGTCAGGGATCAGCATATGATCGATTTCATAAGGGAAAACAACCACAATCCGCAATACCTTCAGGCCGCCGCACTGGATCCTTCACGCTTGAATATGAGCTTTGATATCAACCGGATCATCCGACATGCTGATGTACTCATTTTCTGTATACCTTCTTCGTACTTTATCAGTGAAATGATCCCTCTGACTGAATCGCTGGAAGGAAAATTCATTGTAACGGCCATCAAAGGCCTGATTCCTGAAAGGAATATTTCGGTTACCGAATACTTCAACCGTATTCACAACATTCCCTACGACTATATTGGAGTGATCGCGGGACCCGTCCACGCAGAAGAAGTAGCTATGGAAAGGCTTTCCTATCTGAGTGTAACCTGTAAAAAAGAAAAAACAGCCCGCAAACTTGCCGAAGCTTTTAAATGTCCTTATATACAGACAAGTGTGGGAACCGATATTTACGGACTTGAATATGCCGTAGTGTTAAAAAACATCTACGCCATCGCTTCCGGGATGAGCCGGGGACTGGGATACGGAGACAATTTCCAGGCGGTTCTGGTTTCGTGTGCCTACCAGGAGATCCGCTCTTTTCTGAACCGGACGTACCCGGACAAAACCAGGAACACTTCCCTTTCCGGGATCCTGGGAGACCTGTTGGTAACCAGCTATTCCCAATTCAGCCGCAACCGTTCCTTCGGGAATATGATAGGCCGGGGGTACTCAATAAAAGCCGCTCAACTGGAAATGAATATGGTGGCAGAAGGATTTTATGCAGCTTCCTGCATTCATGAGCTAAACAAAAAATTCAACGTGGATATGCCCATTGCAGAAGCCGTATATAAAATTTTACACGAATACCGGTCTCCGGCAATCGTATTTAAAGCGTTAAGTGAACAATTAACATAACATGAGAAACATCATAACATTCAACGGCAAAGAAGCCCTTTCGTTCCTGAAAGAAAACAAGTGCCGCCAATGGGAAGAAAAGGCTCTGCAGGCTATGGAAATCCTGGAGTCGGGCCAGGGAAAAGGTTCGGATTTCCTGGGTTGGCTGCACCTTCCTTCTGAAATTTCTCCTACAATTATTGAAAGCATTAAAGATATTGTTGAAGACTGGAAAAAAGACGTGGATCTTGTTATGGTGATAGGGATAGGGGGATCGTACCTTGGCGCCAAAGCCGTCATTGAGGCACTTTCTCATTCATTCGCTGCCCTGCTGCCTTCTGACGGGCCCCGAGTGGTTTTTGCGGGGCAAAACATAGGAGAAGACTACCTGGCGGAACTGGAAGACGTGATGAAAACCGGATCCGTTGCCTGCGTTGTCATTTCAAAATCCGGGACAACTACAGAACCGGCTATTGCTTTTCGCATTGTAAAACAACACATTGAACGGTTCTACGGAAAAGAAGAGGCCAAGCGGCGTATCGTGGCTATCACGGACAGTTCCCGGGGAGCCCTTCGCAATATGGTATCCCGGGAAGGATACCGCAGCTTTATAATTCCCGATAACGTGGGAGGACGGTTTTCCGTATTCACCCCGGTAGGACTGCTTCCCGTTGCCCTGTCCAGGATAGATATTGAAGCCCTGCTGAAAGGTGCCCGGGATATGGAACAGGTTACGGCTCAAAAAAGCAAAGACAACCCTGTCGTTCAATATGCCGCATTCAGGAATGCACTGTATGAAAACGGAAAAAAGATAGAGCTATTGGTAAATTACCATCCAAAATTGCACTTTGTTACTGAATGGTGGAAACAGTTATTCGGAGAGAGTGAAGGCAAAGAACACCTTGGAATTTTTCCGGCAGGAGCTGATTTTACGACAGACCTTCATTCCATGGGACAGTATATTCAGGACGGTGAAAGGCATCTCTTTGAGACTGTCATAAGCATAGCGTCTCCCAATCGTTCTCTTACAATCCCGGAAGACACTGAAAACGCGGACGGAATGAATTACCTGGCAGGCAAACACATAAACGAATGCAACAAAATGGCGGAATTGGGAACGCGCCTGGCGCATGTGGACGGCGGTGTCCCCAACCTGCACATAGAAATTCCCCTGCTGAACGCTTATTACCTTGGCGCCCTGTTGTATTTCTTTGAAAAAGCATGCGGCATCAGCGGATACCTTCTGGGGGTTAATCCGTTTGACCAGGAGGGTGTGGAAGCCTACAAGAAAAACATGTTCGCCCTAATGAACAAGCCGGGTTTCGAGGCTCAGGGTGACATCCTCCGCAAACGACTCTGAACGGGCGGTTAACGTAACATTTCCGGGATCTGTCCCGGCGCGCAGTACCACCAGGCATTTCCCGTGGAAAGCCTTTCTGTAATTTGCCCGGAACGACTCGTGACTTACCTGGCTCCCGTTATCCACCGCGGCTATGGTTGCCGGGCCTTCAACGGAAAATGAGATCATATTATCGGCATAAGGAACCGGATTCCCTTCCCGGTCAACTACCTGAACGGACACAAAGCTCAGATCGGACCCGTCCGCTATGAACACTTCCCGGTCCGCAGACAGTTCCAAACCATAAGGCTCCCCTGCTGTCTTGACGGTGCGGCGCAAATATTCATTCCCGTCTTTATAGGAAACGGCCGTAAGAGTCCCGGGTTCATAATCAACCCTCCAGAAGGCATGGAGCCGGTCCCTGGTCTTGCTGCTGGTGCCCAAAGACCTGTCGTTCAGGAACAATTCTACCGAATCGGCCCCGTTGTAATAAGCCCAGACATCCACAGTCTTTCCCCCGGACCAGTTCCAATGCGGGAAAAGATGCAATACGGGGGTATCCGTCCATTCACTCCGGTACATGTAATAGATGTCCTTGGGAAAGCCGGCAAGGTCTACGATCCCGAAATATGAACTGCGGGAAGGCCACCAGTAAGGAGTAGGTTCCCCCAGGTAGTCAAATCCCGTCCAGATGAACATTCCCGAAATAAAATCGTTGTCACGTACGTTTATCCATGCCGATTCGTGGGTGTTTCCCCAGGGGGCATGCATGTTGTCGTATGCGGAACAAAAGTGGTGCGGGGTATCGTAAGTCAGCCACCATTCCCGGGGTTCTTTTCTTACCGAGTCCGAAGGCATCTGGTAAAAACCGCGCGTCTGCAGCGAAGAAGTGGTTTCCGCAGCCACAAAAGGCATCCCAGGGAAATTCCGGGGCACGGTCCGGTAATCCTTTTCATGGTAGTTGTACCCTATGATATCCAATGCTTCTGCCCTGAACAGGTTGTTGTGCGGAGCCGGTTCGTTGCATCCTGCCGTCACCGGCCGGGTTGGATCCAGTTCTTTTACCATGTCCACAAGTTTTTGTGTAAGGAGCGCATCAAACGGCAGGTCTCCCGATACAGGACTGTCTTCCCTGGCCATAAAGTTCAACAACAGGTTGGCCTGTTGCAGGTCCAGCGTATCGGCCTGCGGATCGTTCCACTGTTCCAGCACTTCGTTCCCTATACTCCACATGATCACGGAAGGATGGTTCCTGTCCCGGCGAATGAAATCCCTCAAATCCTTTTCATGCCAATCCCCGAAAAACAGGGAATAATCATAAGCGGTTTTGTTCTTGCGCCACACATCAAAAGATTCATCCATGACAAGAAACCCCATTCGGTCACACAGGTCCAGCAATTCAGGAGCCGGAGGATTGTGGGACGTGCGAATGGCATTACAACCCATGTCACGCAGTATTTCCAGTTGCCTTTCCATGGCCCTTCGGTTCACGGCCGTTCCCAATGCCCCCAGATCGTGATGCATGCATACGCCCCTTATCTTCAAAGGTCTTTCATTCAGATAAAAACCCTTATCCGGGGTAAACCGGAAGGTCCTTATTCCGAATGCAGTCCGGTAGTCATCCAGCACTCCGGAACCTTTTAGAACCTTACTTTCCACTGTGTATAAAATGGGATTGTCCACGTCCCACAAGGCGGGATCCTTTACTTCCAGGGACTGCTCCACGAAGATCTCCGCTTCTCCGTTAAAGTCAATATGCGTACAGTCTTCGGTGACGGTCTTTCCGTCCGGATCCAGAATTTTAGTCAGCAGGTAGATGTTCTTTTCCTGACCCGTTGCCCCGGATATTTCCGTGCGCACACTAACCTGTGCATTTTCCTGTTCCACCCGGGGAGTGGTAACATAAGTACCCGAGTAAGGAATGTGCACCTGTGAAGTGATCACAAGTCTGACGTTCCGGTATATCCCGGACCCGGAATACCACCTGGAATTAGGCTGCCGGGAATTATCAACCGTTACCGCTACCAGGTTCTCTTCCCCGGGCTCGTTCAGGAAAGGAGTGATCTCATAACTGAACGACGAATACCCGCACGGTCTGTAACCGGCCGGTTGACCGTTGACAAAGACCCGGCTTTCACGGTAGATCCCGTCAAATTCAAGAAATACCCGTTTCCCTTCGGCTTCAGGACCTAAAACGAACAATTTTCTATACGTTCCTTTGCCGCCGGGCAACGCCCCTCCCCCGGGAGTCGCGGGATGATCCTTATCAAAACTGCCTTCTATACTCCAGTCGTGAGGCAGATCAAGTTCCCTCCAGGAGACTTGGTCATCGATCTCCTGAGTAAGTGCAAATTCCCAGTTCCGGTTGAAATCCGAGACTATACGAACCGGTTCCCGGTAGCATGAAGTAACCGTAAGCAAAACAGCCAGACAGGCATATACATATTTCATAATACTACAATTGAATGGTTTGTTCTTCTCCGCTATACTGAACGGTAACCACAGTTTCTCCGGCCGGATAAGGTGTTGCGGCATTATCCGGGGTGATCTTTTTTATATGGAAAACCCTTTCGGCAGGCATTCCTGAAAACGAACCTTCACGGGGACCAATGGTCAAAATCCCGGTTTGCTGATCGTAGTCAAAAGGAATATTGCTGTAATACCCTTTTTCATAATTGTAATTATCTCCTTCGTCTTCGTACAGTGTAAACCGGGCATCTGTTCCTGTATAGACACATAATGTCAGCGGAGCACCGGGATTTTCACCCGTATATTGAATTTCCGGCCCAAACGGTAAAATGGTCCCTGCCCTGACAAAAAGAGGCATATTTTCCAGGGGGGCATCGGCCTTGATCCATTTTCCCCCGGACAGGTATTTGCCGGTATGAAAATCGTACCAGTCACATTGTTTTGGCAGGTACACATCCCGATCCCTGGCGTTGTACTCATATACCGGGCATACCATGAGCGCTTCCCCGAACATATACTGGTCGGAAATGTCGGTAATGTTTGTATCCCCGTTGAAATCCATGATCAGTGCCCGCATGATGGTATAATCGGAAAACCAGGTACGGCTTGCCAGGGTATAGATATAAGGCATCAAATGATAGCGCAGCTTGTCGTATCGCAGCATGGTTTTGTAGGCCGGGTGATCTTCCGGGGCTATGTTGAATATTTCGCGGTAAGGGTACTGTCCGTGGCTTCTGAAAAGTGGACAAAATGCCCCGAACTGGAACCAGCGGGTATTCAATTCCCTCCATTCTTCCATATCTTCCGAACCTTCACGTGCCCGTTCAAAACGTCTTTGTACGCAAAAGCCGCCGATATCCATAGTCCAGTAAGGTATCCCCGATATACTAAAATTGATGCCGGCAGTGATCTGGGCTTTCATGTCTTCCCAACAGGTTCCGATATCCCCGCTCCAGGTAGCCGTTGAATATCGCTGCAAACCGGGGAATCCGCTTCTGGTCAGCAGGAACACCCGTTTATCGGGATCTTCCTCCCGTTGTCCTTCGTATATGGCCTGCGCGTTAACCAGTGCATAAGCATTCAGGTAACGCGTCGAGGGGGCCAGTACAGTGGGTGTAGATAAAGCTTTTCTGTATTCCAGGCTGGCGTTGGAAAGAATGTCGGGTTCGGATGCATCCATCCACCAGGCATCAAAACCAAGGTGATAAAGATGGTCTTCCATCTGCTGCCAGAACAATTCACGGGCTCCCTCGGCGTACGCATCGTAAAACGAGCCGATATATCCCGGCCATATCCAGTCCCGGATGCTGTCCTCGACGGCACGTGTGTACATCCACCCCTTTTCTTCAAATTCCTTATAATGCTCCGTAGTATGGTAGAATTTGGGCCATACGGAAATCATGATCCTTGCATTTTGAGCATGCACGCTGTCCACCATGGCTTTGGGATCGGGGAACCTTTCGCTGTCAAATTCATGACTGCCCCACGCATCAACAGGCCAGTAGGACCAATCCTGTACGATATTGTCAATGGGGATGTTACGTTCCCGGAATTCCTTGAGTGCCCCCAGCAGCTCATCGGAAGTTTTGTAACGTTCCCGGCTTTGCCAGAAACCCATGGCCCATTTGGGCATGATCTGGGATTTTCCGGTTAACAGACGGTAACCGCTTATTACATCGTCCGCGTTGTCGCCCTTAATAAAATAATAATCTATCATATCGGCCATTTCCGACCACCAGGATTGTTTTTCCTGTTCCACGGGATCAATGGGAGTGTACAGCTTAAGGGCCAGGTAGGAGACTCCACCGTCGGGGATCCATTCAATGCGTATGGGATATTCTTTGCCGGCTTCCATTTCCACCTGGAATTTGTAATTGTTGGGATTCCACGCCGTTCTCCAGCGTTCTTCCACTACTTCTTCCCCGTTAAAAAAGACTTTGGTATAACCCGCATAATATAGTAAAAAACGATGTGTGCCGTTTTCATCGGATGCAACGGTTCCTTCCCATACGATCCTGGCATTGTTGAATGGGATTTCTTGCGGGAAATTATTTACTTTCTCAAGATCCGAATAATCCAGCACGGATTCACGCCTTCTTAAATATTCCGTTTTTCCGTCACGGCTGGAATAGACGGCAGTCAATGCTCCCGGTTGCCCCTGGGCATCTGTCAGCCTTAACACATCCAGCTGCAGGTAATCCCCTGGATTCCCGAATCTTGTAAGGGAATTGTTATCCCACAGCAACCCGTAATTCTTATCGGAAACTATAAACGGAACGGAAACCTTGGTGTTGTACTGGTACAACATTTCGTCCTTCCCTTTATAGTTGAATTCATCGGACTGATGCTGTCCCAGTCCGTATAAGGCTTCGTCCGCGGGGGATTCAAAGACCTGCCTTACGCTATAGCCCTTATCTCCTTCCACTTCTATGGGAGAAAATGATTTTCCGCCTCCTTTACTTTCCTGCAATACCACATTTCCTTCTTCATCAAGAAAAACCACTTCACCGGTACGGCGATCCACCCGGGCAGTGACAGACCCGGTTTTTACGGTTACAAAATTTTCTTCCTCCGTACATTCAAAAGGCACGGAAGGAAGGTCTTCCTGCGAACGCATCAGACTCGGCTTTTTTGAAAATTTTTCCCCGGCCGGAACGGCAGATACACGCAGTATTTTTTCACCTACGGGTTCAATGCGCACTTTATACTGATCGGAGATCGTGACCACTACACTATCCCTGTTTACTATCAAAGCACCTTTACACGAAGTCAATAAAAGTCCCGCAAAAAGAACTGATAGCCATTTTTTCATATATTTGTTTTTATCGATCATTTTCTACTCAAAGATAATTGTTTATGAAGACTTTCACAATTCTGACCATTGCCTGTATCTTGTTTTGCAGTTGTAGCAGGGAAAATAACGAAGAAGATCCCGGGATGCGCAACATCACTTCCATGGAATATGCACAGCTCATGGGCATAGGTTGGAACCTGGGTAATACCCTGGAAGCAACCGGGGGAGAAACCTCGTGGGGGAACCCAAAAGTAACGCAGGAGCTGATAAAAACCGTTAAACAGGCAGGATTCAAATCTATCAGGATCCCCGTGTCATGGTCCGTTCACATCACGGACCAGGTAACCTATAAGATCGACAATGCCTGGATGCAACGTGTGGGTCAGGTTGTCAATTATGTGATAGACAACGACATGTTCGCCATCATTAACATTCACTGGGACAACGGATGGATGAACGATCCCAGGGAAAGCAGCCGGGAAGCCATAAATGACAAGCTCCACGCCATCTGGACCCAGATAGCCACTTATTTCAAAGGGTACGACGATCGACTGATTTTTGCCGGTTCCAATGAAGTACATATGGAAAACGACTGGTCATCCAACCCTCCTGCTGAATACATTGCCGTACAGAACTCTTTCAACCAGACATTTATAGATGCGGTCAGGGCTACGGGAGACCGGAACCTGAAACGCCTGCTGGTGGTACAAAGTTACCTGACCAATATTGACCTGGCATACAATTTACTGATCATTCCTAACGATCCGACACAGGACAGGCTGATGGTGGAAGTCCACTATTACGATCCGTACGAATTCGCACTGAAGGAAGACCAGCCGTACGATTCCCAGTGGGGATCCGTAGCGACCGGAACGGTAACCTCCTGGGGCCAGGAAAGTTGGGTGGAAACGCAATTCGGGAAAATGAAGGAAAAATTCACCGACAAAGGCATCCCTGTGGTATTAGGGGAATACGGTGCTCTCTACCGTTCTTCTTTAAGCGGCCAGGCACTGGAAGATCACAAAAGATGCAGGGCCTATTATACGGGTTATGTAAACCGGGCGGCCCTTGATAACGGTATGGTTCCTTTTTACTGGGATAACGGGGCGGAAGATTTCAGGTTGTTCAGCCGTTCGTCGTACCAGGTTCTTCATCCGGATGTTCTGGATGCAATAATAAACGGGATTCAATAAACCCGCCGTCTTCCAACAGTTCTTCTTCGGGAGCGGAAGCTGCCTTAACGGCCAGTTGATCACACTTTTCATTTTGGGGATGCCCCGCATGGCCTTTTACCCACACAAAACGGACATTGTGCTTTTTGGCTGCTTCCAGATAACGTTTCCAGAGATCTACGTTTTTCTTTTTTTTAAATCCTTTGGCTTTCCAGCTGTTGAGCCATCCCTCCTCCATGGCTTTTACCACATAAGTGGAATCTGAATATACGCATACATCGATCCCTTGTTTTTTCAACGCCTCCAGACCGACGATGACCGCCATCAGTTCCATTCTGTTGTTGGTGGTAAGTTTATAGCCTGCCGAGATCTCTTTGTAATGCCTACCGGAACGCAATATTACCCCATAACCGCCCGGCCCGGGATTGCCCAACGCAGAACCGTCTGTAAAGATTTCAACCTTCATGCAACTTTTCCGATGCGATCTCCTGGGTCCTGCGCCTGTTCCTATAGATGTCACAAGCCATAAATATTGCGGCCAGCATGGATTCGGGAGAAGCCTTGTCCTCCCCTGCCAGCCTGTATGCGGTTCCGTGGTCGGGAGATGTCCTTATTACGGGAAGTCCCGCAGTGAAATTTACGCCCTGGTGAAAAGACAGGGCTTTAAACGGGATCAGGCCCTGATCGTGATACATGGCCAGTACGGCGTCAAATTTCCTGTATTCTGCCGCAGCAAAGAAACCGTCTGCCGGATAGGGTCCGAAAGCCAAAACACCCGATTTGTCGGCTTCTTCAATAGCCGGTGCTATAATTTCCTGTTCTTCCGATCCTATAAGCCCTCCGTCGCTGGCATGGGGATTGAGTCCAAGCACGGCAATTTTTGGCGTTCCTATGGTAAAGTCCTGTTTCAGTGTCCGGTCAAGCAAGAGGATCTTCTGTAGGATCTTTTCTTTTGTCAGTTCCTGAGGTATAAGACTTACCGGGATATGGCCGGTAACAACACCTACGCGTAAACTTTCGTTACACAATACCATCAAAGGGTCGGTTACTCCAAAAGCGTTGGCAAGATACTCCGTGTGGCCCGGAAAAGCGAATCCTTCACGGCTCATATTCTGTTTGTTAAACGGAGCTGTTACAAGAACATGGATCCTGCCGCTGCGCAGATCGTCAACGGCCCTTTCCAGTGCCTGTAAGGCAGCCTGAGCCCCGTCCCCGGTCATTTTTCCCGGTTCCGCCATGAACTGATCGGACACGCAATTCACCAGGTTGACCATTTTATAATGCAGGTCGGAAGCTGACTGGGTAATATGAATATTGAAATTTTCTATGCCTGCACATATTTTTTTATAGAACCCCAACAGCCGGGATGATCCGTATATCACGGGAGTGCATAATTCGTTTATTCGACTGTCAGCCAGAGCTTTGATCAACACTTCGTAACCTACTCCGTTTGTATCTCCCTGTGTTATTCCAACTATGATCTTTTTATGCATAAGGCTGTTAATTTTTATTGATTATGGTCCTTCCGAAGGGTGTCAAAGCCAGGGAAACCATTTTATAATGCTGTTTCCCGAAAGGAATGCCTATTATGGTAATGTATAAAATTGTGCCCCAAAACAGGTGGCTCAGGGCTATCCAGATACCTCCAAGGAAGATCCACAGGATATTCAAAACCGAGCTCAGACATCCAGTGCCTGATTCAACTACCTGTGTAGTTTTTCCGAAGGGCAACAACGCAAATGCCGCCAGTTTGAAACTTTGTATTCCAAAGGGTATTCCAATTATGGTTATACACATAAGGAAGCCCGAAATGATATACTCCAGGGCGATCATTATGCCGCCAAACAAGAACCAGAGGATGTTTCCCAGAACGTTCATATCGCAAATATACGCAAGTTATCCTTATATTTGTATGCTATGGTTTCCGTCTGGGATACAAACATACAATTTCTTCCGGGAGTAGGTCCCAAACGTGCCAGGGAACTGGATAAGGATTTGAATATTAAAACGTTCGGAGATCTTATTCAACATTTTCCATTCAGGTATATTGACAGAACCCGTTTTTATGCCATAAACCAGATAGATCCCGAATTGGCATATATACAGCTCAGGGGGGTGGTCAGGGATATGAAGATCATAGGTGCCGGTTCCCGCAAACAAAGACTGGTTGTAATGATAGCCGATCCCACAGGGACACTGGACCTGGTTTTTTTTAAAGGCATAAAGTGGATCAAGGATAAGATAAAAACCGATACGGAATACATCGTTTTTGGGAAACCCACCCTTTTCAACGGGAAGATCAACCTGGTCCATCCGGATATGGACATACCAGACAGCCAGGGCCTTCCGGGAATTGCAGGCCTCCAGGCCGTCTATTCATCTACAGACTCTTTACGGGATAAAGGATTTACGCAAAAATTGTTTTCCCGTCTTGTATCCCAAACGCTTACCCGTTTGGAAGGGCATATCCGCGAAACTCTCCCCGATTATTTATTAAAGCACTTAAAACTGATGCCGCGGGCCATTGCGTTGGAAGAGATACATTTCCCCAAAGATCTGAAGAACCTGCAGGCAGCCCAAACCCGGTTAAAATTCGAAGAATTGTTTTATATCCAGCTGGGATTGCTAAGGCAAAGGTCTTTCCGGATGCGGGCCGGGGACGGGATTCCCTTTCCAAAAGTGGCTGAAGCATTCAACGAATGCTACAGGAAACTTCCTTTTGCTTTGACCGGGGCACAAAAACGCGTTCTCAGGGAAATTCGCTCAGATCTGAAAAGCGGACGACAGATGAACCGTCTGCTGCAGGGAGACGTAGGCAGCGGAAAAACACTGGTAGCCCTGTTAAGTGCATTGATTGCCGTGGACAACGGATACCAGGCGTGCCTGATGGCCCCCACAGAGATCCTGGCCAACCAGCATTTCAACACGATATCAAAATTTCTGAAAGATCAGGACATTCCCACGGGACTGCTTACCGGATCCACCAAACCCGCTGAACGAAAAAAACTTCATGAGAACCTTCGGGATGGATCGCTCAAATTGCTCATAGGGACCCATGCATTGATCCAGGATACCGTCATATTTCACAATTTGGGCTTAGTGGTTATTGATGAACAACACCGTTTTGGGGTTGAACAACGTGCCCGGCTCTGGGAAAAAACCAACGGCTCGCCTCCTCACATTATGGTCATGACCGCTACCCCCATTCCAAGAACACTGGCCATGACACTATACGGAGACCTGGATGTATCGGTAATAGATGAATTACCGCCCGGCAGACAACCTGTGCAGACCATTCACTATCCCGCATCACGTCGCAGCACGGTCTATTCTTTCATGAGAAAACAGATCCGCCAGGGACGTCAGGTTTATATTGTATACCCCCTGATACGGGAATCCGAAAAAATGGACTATGAAAACCTGGAAACGGGATACCGGGACATTACCGCCGCGTTTCCTGCTCCCCTTTATTCTGTGGCCGTGGTCCACGGACAACAAAAAATGGAAAACAAGGCCTTTGACATGAATATGTTCGTAAAAGGGCAGGCGCAGATCCTGGTGGCCACATCTGTCATAGAAGTAGGCGTAGATGTTCCGAATGCAACCGTTATGGTCATTGAAAGCGCGGAACGTTTCGGCCTTTCACAGCTTCACCAGTTACGGGGCCGGGTAGGCCGGGGAGCCGAGACTTCCTATTGCATCCTGATGACCGGCAATGCTTTAAGCAAAGAAGCCAAAGAGCGTTTGAAGCTCATGTGTGAAACCAATAACGGATTTGAAATTGCCGAGGCCGATATGCGTCTTAGAGGGCCCGGCGACCTGGAGGGGACAGCCCAGAGCGGATTGGCGTTCGACCTGCATATAGCCAACCTGGCCAAAGACGGTCAGATCCTGGAATGGGCCCGGATGGAAGCCCTCAACATTCTGAACGAAGACCCGCTGCTGGAATCGCAAAAAAACAGGCTATTAAAGGAACAACTGGAAGTCCTGTCCCGGCATACCGTGGACTTTAGCAAAATTTCCTGAACGGTCCTTATTGCTTAGAAAGGATTTACCGGTGATCTGGACGGAAGGACCATTGTGTCGGTCACTTTAAATTGCTGATGGAGTTCTGTCTTTCTGCCGGGAAGTTCAAAATAAAAATGCCTTAACGTATCCCTGTATTTAAAGTTGGGATCTGAATAATCCACAACAAAAACACGTTGCGGCGAACTCTGGGTCAGGGATACGAAATATTTGCCTTCAGCATCCGTGTAGGCCGTATCGGCTTCCACAGAAGATGCGTACGTTTTGAACATCACCACTGTAATGCCCTCAATAGGCTGATTAACAATGTTTTTTACAACACCTTCCACTGCGTATGTATAGGTGTAGTCTTCCCTTTTAATACATGATTGCAGAATCAATAATAAAAATAATGGCAGAAATACTTTTTTAAAGTACATTGAGTACCTGTTCCTTGATCTTTTCCAGTTCATCTTTCATCATAACTACGTATTGCTGCATTCCGGCATGTGCGGCTTTGGACCCGAGGGTATTGATCTCCCTTCCCATTTCCTGTGAAATGAAAGCCAGTTTTCGCCCGGCAAATTCTTCTTCCTGCAATGTCTGTCTGAAATAATCACAGTGCTGGCGCAAACGGACACGCTCTTCGCTTATATCGGCCTTTTCCAAGTAGTATATCAATTCCTGTTCCAGGCGGTTCTTGTCAATGGAAATCTCTTCGCTGAGTCCGGCAAGTTTATCCTCCAGCCTTTTTCTTATGGCAACGATCCTTTCGGGGTCCAGTGTTTCGGCTTTTTCCAGGTAAGTTTCAATATGGTCTATATGGGATACAAGATCTTCACCCAGTCTTTCCCCTTCTTTTCTTCTGAATGCATCCAGGTCCTCGGCCGCCTTGTAGATGCAGTTTTTTAAAGAATTCCAGACTTGCGGGTCCAGTTCTTTTTTCTGCACTTCCCGTACTTCGGGCATCCTTAAAAGTGCAGCTGCCAGGTCGGTTGAACTGACATCCTGTCCCATATCTCTGAAGATTTTCTGCAATTCTGTGAAATATTGTCTGATGAGGGATACATTAAAAGTGCTTTCCATGATCTCTTCTTCCTGATCAACGGAGATGAAAAGGTCAATATTTCCCCGTTGCAATCTTTTGATCAGGCTTTGCCGCAGATCAAACTCGTATTCTTTGGGGATCTGGGAAGTTTTAAAACCGACATCTGCCGTCTTGCCGTTTACTGAACGAATTTCAACGGTATATTTTTTCCCGGAAAAAGAGGCTTCGGCTTTTCCGTAACCGGTCATCGAACGTATCATTTGCTTAAATTTTCAACAAATATACATTAATATGATTACTTTTGTACGTAAACTTTTCAGACATATGAACGAAGAAGTACCCAAAACAAATTCTGAACGTCAGTTGAATTTCCTGGAAGAGATCATTCAGGAAGATCTCTCACAAGGCAAATACAAATCCATCATTACCCGGTTCCCTCCCGAACCTAACGGTTACCTTCATATTGGTCATGCTAAGAGTATATGTCTGAACTTTGGCCTGGCTCAGAAATTCGGGGGTAAAACCAACTTGCGTTTTGACGACACCAATCCCATAAAAGAAGAAACGGAATACGTTGATTCCATTAAGGAAGATATTCATTGGCTGGGATTCCGGTGGGCCGGAGAATTTTATGCGTCCGATTATTTTGAGCAATTGTACTTTTGGGCACATGACCTCATAGCCAAAGGATTGGCATATGTGGATGATCAGACACAGGAGGAGATCCGCCGGGGCCGGGGTACGATCACCACTCCCGGAACCGAAAGTCCTTACCGTAACAGAAGCATTGAAGAAAACGCCGATCTGTTTACACGGATGAAAAACGGGGAATTTCCCGACGGAAGCCGTGTTTTGCGTGCCAAAATTGATATGGCCCATCCCAATATGCTTATGCGTGATCCGCTTATGTACCGCATAATCCATACCGATCATCACAGAACGGGAAACACATGGTGCATTTACCCTATGTACGACTATGCGCACGGACAGTGCGATTCCATTGAGAATATTACTCATTCCATTTGTACGCTTGAGTTTGACGTTCACAGACCGCTTTACGACTGGTTTATTGAAAAACTCGGAATATTTCCTTCACACCAATACGAATTCGCCCGCCTGAACATCACCCATACCGTTATGAGCAAACGGAAACTGCTGGAACTCTTACGGGTAGGGCTGGTAAAGGGATGGGACGATCCACGAATGCCAACCATATGCGGACTCAGAAGAAGAGGATATACACCGTCATCCATACGTCTTTTTGCAGAAAAAGTAGGCGTGGCAAAACGCGATAACGTAATAGATCTTTCTCTTATGGAGTGGTGTATCCGTGAAGAATCCAACAAAAAAGCCCCCCGTTTTATGGCTGTTCTGGATCCTGTAAAAGTGGTAATAACCAATTATTCGGCTGACGGGGAAGAGTATATGAAAGCACCCCTGAACCCGGAAGATCCAAACGCCGGTGAACGAAACGTTCCTTTTTCACGGGAGATCTTTATTGAACGAAATGATTTTATGGAAGATCCGCCGAAAAAATTCTTTCGTCTGAGACTGGGAGGAGAAGTTCGGTTAAAATACGGATACATCATCCGCTGTGATAAAGTGATCAAAGACGAGAAAGACAGGATCACGGAATTGCATTGTTCGTACGATCCGGCATCCAAACCGGGTACCGGGGAATGGAGAAGCGTCAAGGGGACTATACACTGGTTATCGGCCCGGCACGCCGTAAAGAGTGAGATCCGTTTGTTTGACAGGTTGTTTACCGAACCATACATGGGCAGTATCCCTGAAGACAAAGATTACAAAGACTATTTGAATTCAGAATCCCTGAGTGTTGTTCAGGGGCTGATAGACAGGGATGCGGCGGACACCGCCTGTAAAACTGTCGCGGGCAGGGACGAAACACGTACCCGCATACAGTTTGAGCGACTTGGTTATTTTGTGCCGGATTACGACACTACTCCGGAAAAACCTGTTTTCAACCGTATTTGCACCCTGAAGGATTCATTTTCCAAAACAATGAAATCCTAAACTTCCATTTTTTCATTTTTATCATCAAGCCAGCGCGCCTGCGTCACGGCAAGATCAGGGGCAATTCTCACATTGAGCTTGCATCCGTATTTCCTGGACCATTTTTTTGCCCGGGAAACAAGGCCTTTAGTTAAATAGGCTTCAATGAAAGGATGTACTTCCAGTAAGACGGTCTTTAGCTTTTTCTCGTTGGCAAAAAATGTCAGCTGATTCTCAATATTTTCAGTGAAAAGTAAACTGGGTGCAATTTTTCCGGTTCCGTTACAAGTAGGACATTTCTCGCTGGTGTTGATCTCCATGGCAGGACGTACCCGTTGGCGGGTAATCTGCATAAGCCCGAATTTTGAAAGAGGAAGGATGTTGTGTTTGGCCCTGTCGGTTGACATCAATTCCTGCATCTTCTTATAAAGCTTCTGGCGATGTTCGGAAGAGTCCATGTCAATAAAGTCGACTACAATGATACCGCCTAGATCCCTTAATCTTAACTGCCGGGCAAGTTCTTCGGCAACGACCATATTTACTTCATATGCATTATCTTCCTGTCCGCTTCCCATCTTTGACCGGATCCCGCTGTTCACGTCAACCACATGTAAGGCTTCGGTGTGTTCTATGATAATATAGACACCCTGTTTTAACGGGACTACCCGTCCAAACGAACTTCTTATCTGACGGTTGATGTCAAATGCGTCAAAGATCGGATCCTTACCTTTATACAGCTTCACGATCTTCTCCTTTTCGGGAGCAATGGTAGCTATATACAGGCATATCTCCTCAAAAACCACGTTGTCGTTAACGTGTATGCTGTTGAATGAATCGTTCAGCAAATCACGTATGACCGTAGTTATACGGCTATTCTCCGTCAACAATCTTGAAGGGGTTTTCCCTTTACGCATTAAAGTCCAGGATTCTTCCCATTTGTGAATTAGGGAATTCAACTCAGAATCCAGAACGGCCGCCTTTTTCCCTTCCGCAGCAGTCCTGACTATGAGTCCGTAATTGGGTGGCAAAATGCTCTGGACCAAACGGTCCAGCCTGCCCCGCTCTTCTTTGAGCGTAATCTTTGACGAGAGGCTTACCTTTTCCGAGAAAGGCAGCAAAACCAGGTTTCTTCCGGCTATGGAAATATCGGAAGTAAGACGGGATCCTTTTGTGGATATGGGCTCTTTGACAATTTGCACCAAAACAGACTGTCCCACCTTCAAAACCTCGGAGATCTTGCCTTCCTTGGGCAAAACCGAGCCCAGTTTAAGGCTTGAATATATCTCCTGGGGAGTGTTTTTTCTGGTAATTACCTGCTGGGTAAAATAATTTACAGCCGTAAAGGCACATCCCAGGTCAAGGTAATGAATAAAAGCATCCTTATCATCTCCAATATCTACAAAAGCTGCATTCAATGCGGGCATGATCTTTTTCACCCTGCCCAGACACAGATCACCCACCGAGAAATGATTGTCACTTGTCTCTTCCTTATGCAGTTCCATAAGCCTGTTGTTTTCCAACAACGCTATGGTGACGTCGGAAGGAGTAACATCAATAATTAAATCTTTCTCCATTCTGTGGTAAAAGTAAGAAACCTAAAGAGTCTTTTCGAAAAAAGTTGCTTTAGGTTTCCTGGTTCATGAGACATATGATGGCTTATTTCTTTTTATGACGGTTCTTGCGCAAACGTTTTTTGCGTTTGTGCGTCGCCATTTTATGTCTTTTTCTTTTCTTTCCGCTTGGCATAATTAAATCTATTTAACGCTGTTTTTCACTTTATTCATGAAAACTTTTGCCGGCTTGAAAGCGGGTATGTAGTGTTCAGGAATTACGATTGTTGTGTTTTTGGAAATATTGCGAGCCGTTTTGCGGGCACGTTTTTTCAAGATAAAGCTACCAAAACCCCGAAGGTAAACATTGTTATTTTGAACCAAAGAGTTTTTTACGTTATCCATAAAGCATTCCACAACTTTCTGTACGGCAACTTTCTCCAGGCCTGTTGTTTTGGCAATTTCGTTTACGATATCAGCTTTAGTCATAATACGATAAATTTAAGAGTTATTGTTAATGGTTAATGATTGCATTCCAAATGGACTGCAAAAGTAACATTTAATTCTTAATATCAAGACGTTTAAAGCAAAAAATCATAAAAAAACATCTCTTTATCTATCTTTGCACCATGGATTTCACAAACCTCCTGCTGGCATGGTTCAGGGATAACCAACGGGAATTACCGTGGAAAGAATATAATGACCCATACCCAGTCTGGGTATCTGAGATCATACTGCAACAAACCAGGGTACAACAGGGAGAAATGTATTTCAACCGCTTTCTGGAAGCTTTTCCCACCATTGGTCACCTGGCCGAAGCTCCGGAGGATCAGGTGTTAAAAACATGGCAGGGACTGGGTTATTATTCCCGGGCACGAAATATGCATAAGACTGCAAAAAAGGTTATGAGGGAATACGGCGGATCATTTCCCAAAGACGTCAGTTTGTTAGAAAAGCTGGACGGCATAGGGCCCTACACTGCGGCCGCAGTAGGTTCTTTTGCCTTTGGTCTGACTGTTGCCGCCCTGGACGGAAACGGATACCGTATTCTGGCCAGGTACTTTGGCATTGATTTGCCTATTGATTCATCGGAAGCAAAAAAGACAATTTCCGGGTTGGCCCGATCGCTGCTGCCACGGGAAGACAGTGCGTCCTTTAATCAGGCCCTGATGGATTTCGGATCTCTTGTCTGTACACCACATCCTGTATGCGGGATTTGCCCTATGGCCCGGACGTGCCGTGCTTATATTGAAGGTCTTACAGATGTGATCCCGGTTAAAAAAGAAAAGTCACCTGCCAGAATCAGATACTTTCATTACCTGGACATAGAAGACGGTAATGCTACCTTCATCAGGCAAAGAAAAGGGAATGACATTTGGAAAGGGTTGTACGAATTTCCCCTGATTGAAACATCATCACCCGCCGGTTACCCGGAATTGATCAAAACGGAAGCTTTCAACAAAATGCTTAACATTAAGTCCTGCATACTTATTAATATATATAGATCCAAACCGCACAAATTGTCTCATCAAACCATATACCCTGTTTTTTACAGGATACGTTCAGGTAACAACGGACTGCTCCTGCAGATGGAATACCTGAAAATTGACCGTCAGGATCTTCCCCGGCATGCAGTTTCCAGATTGACAGAAAAGTATATGGATTTTTTTCATAATTTTGCCGGCTTATGAAACCGACCTTTTTCCGTATTGTTTTTCTAACCCTCTGCCTTTCAGTGCTTTCCATGACAGGATGGGGCCAGGAATTGCGTATTGACGGAATAGAACTGACAGGCAATAAGATTACTAAAGATTTCATCATCCTGAGGGAATTGCCCTTTTCACAGGGTGACATCATAATGGAGGATGATCTTGAGCAACAATTGCGCCTGGCAAAGGAAAACCTGAATAACCTGTTTCTGTTCAACTTTGTGGAAATCTCCCCGCTCAGATCTATGGAAGACCCCTCTTTGATAACCGTAATAATCCAGGTACAGGAAAGATGGTATATATGGCCTTTGATAGAAGTAAAACTGGAGGAACGCAACCTGAGCACCTGGTTGCAAAACTGGGATTTCTCAAAAATCACCATAGAAGCGGGTGCCCGCATAGACAATTTCTTAGGCTTGAAACATAAATTGGTAATAGCGGCACACGGTGGCTACCAGTGGGGTGTTTTCCTTGGGTACCGGGAAATATCCCTGGACAGGGAAGGCAAGCATTTTATGAGCGTGGACATGCAGGGGAATTTCAGCCATAACCTGGATATCTTTACGGGAGAAGACAAACCGGCAAGGTATAACCTGCCGGATATAATCCTGGAAAAATCAGTCGACACCAGGATCAATTACACGTACCGTCCAGATATACGTACCCTCCACCATATTTCCTTCATGCATGAATACAGTATGCTTGCCGATACCGTACTGAAAATAAATCCTCATTACTGGGGAAACGACCGGCTTCAGCGAAACGCTTTCAGGCTCAATTACAGGTACCGGCTAGATCAGAGGGATTACCATCCTTATCCCCTGAACGGTTACTTTCTTCAGACCGGTATGAACACCTACATCACATCCGATGCTTCTGTACGTTACGCACAGCTTACACTGGGACTTCAGTACTTCAAACAGATCCCGGATTCCCGGTGGTATTTCTCGACAGTCTTTTCCGGCGGGTATTCCCTGGCTAACACACAGGCCTATATCCTGGAAAAAGCAATCGGTTATGACAACAACATGATGCGCGGGTACGAATACATCGTCGCAGACGGTCAGGTATTTGCCATTTCCAATAATACGCTGAAATTCAACATTCTAAAAAAAAGAACATTTACCCTCAACTGGCTCTCGTTCCTTCCGCAGTTCAATAAGATCCATCTTACCATTTATGCCAATGCGCATTTTGATATGGGATATGCCTATAACAAATGGGACTACCTACTGAATACCCTCAGCAATCAGTTTCTTTATGCAGGAGGACTGGGCATAGACCTGGTGACCTATTACGATATGGTCATAGGAATTGACTACTCGGTGAACAAACAGTGTGAGCATGGCTTTTTGTCCTGGAAAAATTTCTTTTTTTTCATTAAAGTTCCTTTTATATAGACATCGGTCATTTTGTCAGTCAAGTCCTGTGGCACGAAGATTGACTGAATGAATGAAGAAGAAACAGATATGAATTTAATTCTAAGTGATAAGATGGCCGTTATTCCCTTAATGGAGATGGATATGGAAGAACAACAGGGAAATATTAGTCAGGAGGATTCCCCCCAGATACTGCCCCTGTTAGTTCTGCGCAATGCCGTCGTTTTTCCGGGAACACTTATTCCCATTACCGTTGGCAGGGAAAAATCAATGAAACTGGTCAGGGAAAGCTTTGAAGGTGACAAATGGGTCGGAACCGTAACCCAGACAAATCCACTGGATGATGATCCCGATGAAGATGCTGTCAGCCGCCACGGATGTTTGGCCAAAATACTTAAGATCATAGAAATGCCTGAAGGGGGCATTACCGTAATATTGCACGGAAGCCGGCGTTTCCATGTGGAACGAATGGTACAGAAAGACCCGTATTTTGCGGCAGAAGTCCGGTATTTGCATGATATCCTTCCCCTGGAAGACAACACCAACTACAAAGCTGTTGTCGAAGGCATAAAGGAAGTGGCTGCCCAAATCTTTCAACTTACTCCCAGCATCCCCAGGGAAGCCGAATTTGCCCTTAAGAATATTGAAAAAGATGATTTTTTAGTAAATTTTGTTGCCTCCAACATTTACCTGGAAGGTGTCAAAGACAAGCTCAACCTTCTGGCCATTGATGCCCTGGAAGACAGGGCCTCCAAATTACTGGAAGTGTTGTACAAACATCTGGAACTGCTCAAATTCAAAGAACAGATACATCAGAAAGTAAGGGGTGAGATAGACCAGCAGCAAAAAGAGTATTACCTGAGCAACCAGTTAAAGACCATACAGGACGAGCTGGGATTGTCTCAGGATATGGAAGATATCGACAACCTGCGGGAGCAGGCGGTAAAGAAGAAATGGAGCAAGGAAATTGCAGAGATCTTTGAAAAAGAGGTACAAAAACTGGAGCGTGCCAATCCGCACCAGCCTGATTACGGGATCCAGCTCAATTACCTTCAGTTCCT
Source organism: Bacteroidales bacterium (assembly GCA_011620605.1). Lineage (GTDB taxonomy): Bacteria > Bacteroidota > Bacteroidia > Bacteroidales > UBA932 > DMER64. Next base: position 120,303 of record WOYW01000015.1, read on the forward strand.
GGTGGATCTTCCTTGGGGAGAATATACTAAGGACCACCTGGATCTGAAAAGGGCGCGCAGGGTGCTTGACCGGGATCATTCCGGATTGGAAACGGTCAAGGACAGGATCCTGGAACACCTGGCAGTGCTGAAACTGAAAGGAGATATGAAGTCCCCCATTCTGTGCCTTTACGGCCCTCCCGGCGTAGGCAAAACCTCCCTGGGAAGGTCGGTGGCAAGGGCACTGGGCAGGAATTTCGCACGCATATCACTCGGCGGGCTTCATGACGAGTCGGAGATCAGGGGGCACAGACGGACCTACATCGGCGCCATGCCCGGAAGGATCATCCAAAGCATAAAGAGAAGCAAATCCTCAAATCCGGTCATTGTGCTGGACGAGATTGACAAAGTGGGGATAGATTTCAGGGGAGACCCTTCCTCGGCATTGCTGGAAGTACTGGATCCCGAACAGAACAACTCGTTCCACGACAATTACCTGGATGTGGATTACGACCTTTCCAGGGTTTTGTTCATCACAACGGCCAACAGCATAGGTAATATCCAACCCGCCCTGCGGGACCGCATGGAAATGATCCCCATAAACGGATACATGGCCGAAGAAAAAAGGACCATTGCCCGTAGACACTTATTGCCCAAGCAACTGGATGCCAATGGACTAACCCCTTCCCAGCTCCGGCTGAGCCGCAAGGCCATAGATGTGGTTATCAACGAATACACACGGGAATCCGGAGTCCGCAACCTGGAAAAACAATTGGCCAAAATTGCCCGCAATATTGCCAAAAAGATCGCCTTCGGGGAAACGTACGATCCCAACCTGACACCCGAAAACGTACGTGAGATCCTGGGAGTCCACCGTATCATACAGGACATTCAGAAAGGGAATGAGTTTCCGGGTGTAGTTACGGGGCTTGCCTGGACCGAGACCGGAGGGGAGATCCTTTTTGTGGAATCAAGCCTCAGCAAGGGAAAAGGAACACTGACCACCACCGGCAACCTGGGAGATGTAATGAAAGAATCGGCCATCATTGCCCAGCAGTACCTGAAAGCACATGCCGGTATTCTGGGTCTTGATCCGGAGGTTTTTGAAAAGACTGATATTCACCTTCACGTTCCGGAAGGGGCTATTCCAAAAGACGGGCCTTCAGCCGGAATCACTATGATATGTTCCATTGCCAGTGCCTTTAAGGACAAATGTATACGTAAAGGCGTGGCCATGACAGGAGAAATAACTTTACGGGGCAGGATCCTTCCCGTAGGTGGTATAAAAGAAAAAATTCTTGCTGCCAAACGTTCCGGGATCAAAACCATTATTCTTTCCGAAGACAACCGGAAAGACATAGAAGAGATCAATCCCGACTTCATAAAGGGCATTGAATTTAAATTCATGAAGACAATATCCGAAGTCATCAAATACGTTTTATAACGTGGATGTAAATATTGAAGGAAGTTGGAAAAAAGTTCTGGAGGCGGAATTCTCAAAACCGTATTTTGAAAACATCGCCTCCTTCCTTCATGCTGAAAAAAAGAAGGGCAAGATCATTTATCCCCCCGGCAAACAGATCTTCAATGCCTTTGAGAGGACTCCCTTTTCTGCTTTAAAAGTCCTGTTACTGGGCCAGGATCCCTATCACCGCCCCGGACAGGCTCACGGGTTGTCATTTTCCGTGCCCCGCAATACCGTCCCCCCGCCTTCGCTGAAAACTATTTTTGCCGAGTTGAACGCCGATACGGGTATAGTGCCGCCTTCCCACGGATGCCTGGAAGCCTGGGCCAAACAGGGAGTTATGCTGCTCAACGCCATTCTTACGGTAGAGGCGGGAAAACCCGCATCACACAGCAACATTGGCTGGATGGAGTTCACCGATGCGGTGATACAGACCGTTTCTGAGAAAAAAGAAAATATTGTCTTTCTATTATGGGGGAATTTTGCCCGCAGTAAAAGGACCCTCATAGACGGGACCAGGCATTGTATCCTAGAAGCAGCGCATCCTTCACCCCTTGCCCACGGGGCTTTTTACGGTTCCCGTCCTTTTTCCAAAACGAATGCTTACCTGACTTCAAAGGGGATCGACTCCATAGACTGGCATTTGTAAAGAGCTATATCCGATATTTTTCTTACTTTTGGTGCTTAACCAATTTATTTATCTCCATGGAAAAGATCGCTGTTTTTCCCGGTTCTTTTGATCCGTTTACTTCCGGACACCTGGATGTTCTGCGCTCGGCATTGAAACTTTTTGACAGGATCATTGTCGCGGTTGGAGTAAATCAGCAGAAAGTAAGTCTTTTTTCTCCCAGTGCACGTGTGGCTATTATCAAAGATGTCGTTAAGGATATGACGCAGGTGGAAGTTTGCTCGTTCAACGGTCTGACCATAGATTTTTGCCGTAAAAACAACATCAGTTTTATTTTCAGGGGTATCCGAACAACCACGGATTTTGAACTGGAACAGGTCATTTCCCAGGTTAATTCCAAGATGGCGCCCGAGATCCAGACCATTTTTATTCCTGCGGGACCGAAATTTTCCTTTATTTCTTCTACTGTGGTACGGGATGTGCTCCTTAACGGAGGGGATGCAGGATGTATGTTGCCCCCCGGTGTGGATTTGAATAAATATTTAAAAATGTAGGATACCCTTATGTGGTCTCTGTTTCTGGCAGTTTTCTACAACCTTTTTCTGTGCCTTAACGGGGGAAGCGATTCCCCGGTTATCCTTGCTTTACAGCAGGGAGAGCACGTGCTACCTGTAGACACGTTATCTCCTGATTTTCAGGGGTGTATGACCTTCATGGGGGAAAAGGCCCTGGAACCCGGACAGTATATGTTTGTACAGGACAACAGGAGGCTGTTTAATTTTCTTATATCCCGGCGAGAACCTGTTACCATACGTTTTATAGCTACCTTAAACAAAGGCAGAACGGAAGATATAAAAATAGACGGTTCGGAAGAAAACAACGCCTATATGCGTTTTTACCGGTTCCTCCAGGATAAATACGCCGTGATAAACAACATTCTGGACTCAGATTCCAATCCGGAAGAAAAATTATTGGAAGTAGAACGGCTGGAGGGGACCATCAGGGAATACACCTATTTTCTTGCCGGACAGTTTGACAGTTGTATGCTTGGGATCATTGCCCGGAATGTGTTCACTCCCCAAGATGCAGACGGAGATGATCCTATGCGTTACCTGGATCATATTGATTTCAAGGATCCCCGCTACCTGAACACTTCCATTTTTCCGGTCAGACTGAAGGAATTCTTTACACAGAAACTGGTACAGCAACCGGATACACTTATGCGTTATACCGACCTTATACTGCAAAAGGACATGCACCCCAGTGTAAGGGCGTATTGTGCCCGGTACTTGTTCACTCTTTTTTTCACCAGCGAGATCATGGGAATGGAGCGCGTTGCGGTATATATTGCAAGCGAGTATTTTTTAAAGGACCCAACTATCTCTGACGACCCGGAAATGTTGCGGGAAATGGAAACTTATGTACAATTCAACAGTCAGTGTCTTACCGGCATGAACGCGCCGGCACTGGAGCTGCCGGACCTGGCAGGGAACATCCTTTCCCTGTATGCGATCCGGGCTCCGTACACCGTGGTTTTCTTTTTTGAAGACAACTGCCCGGCCTGCAGCGATGAATTGTTGAAACTTGTTAAATTTTCCCAAAATGCCGACAACAAAGATGTTCAGCTCTATGCTGTTTATACAGGGGATAACCGGGATGTTTTTGAAAAATATTCGGATTTCTTTCCCGGAAACTGGACTGCGGTCTGGGATCCGGATCTCAGTTCGGGATTTCACAGAAAGTATAACGTCAGGAGTACACCCAGGATATATTTACTTGATAGAAACAAGATTATTATAGGAAGAGATATTGGGACAGAAACGCTAAATGAAATCATGACGGATCACCGTTCACGGGAACAGGTTGATTTGCCTGCAGCACCGGATATGGTCCTGGAAACCGAAAACGGGGAATCCTATGCACTGTATGATATCCAGTCTTCTTACACCGTTCTTTACCTGTACGATCCCGCCTGTGCTACATGCGGTATGGTAACTCACCTCCTGTACGACCTGTTTGAAAGCACACGGGACATGAAGATCTGTTTTTCTGCCGTATATACAGGAGACGATTATAAGTCCTGGCGAAAATGGCTGGCAGAAGGCGGATACACAGGGTGGATCAATCTCTGGAATCCTTCCGGGGATGACCGTATATACCGTCATTACAATATCAACGACATTCCCCTGATCCTCCTTCTTGACGAAAGCAAGAGAATAGTTGCAGATCATGTATCGGTAGAGACACTCACTTACATACTTAAAGAACTAATGCCTAATGATCAACTATTTTGACGGATTTCTAAAAATATTACATCAGAAAGGCGAATTGCTGACCATAACCCGTCACGTTGACCCGGATCAGGAGATGGCCGAAATTACTGACAGGCAGGCCAGCCGGCACAACGGTGGTAAAGCCCTTCTCTTTATGGATACAGAGACTGATTTCCCTATTATAACCAACCTTTTTTCCTCTGAAAAAAGAATTGCACTGGCATTTGATATGGATACCCTGGATGATGTTTGTAACAGGATCTCGGCTTTCTATCAGGCCATAGCCCAAAGCCGCACCAGCAACAGGTTTCTGCGAAGATCACCGGTCTCTGAATTCAACAAGTATGTTCCCAAAAGTACAAGCGCAGGTTCATGCCAGGAAATTGCTTTGTTTCCTCCTGATCTGAACAGGATCCCCTTCCTCAGAAATCGCGCCTTTGACCAGGCACACAGCCTTCATGATGTGCCTTTGTTGATCAAGAATCCTTACCTTGATACTTATTCCATTGAATCTACACGTATACTCTGGCATTCAAAAACAACCGTACAGCTCAGGTTTGAACCAGGATCCCAGGCTTCTTTATTTATTAATGAATCTCCCCGGGCCAGAATTCCCGTTGTGTTGTTTTTCGGGGGCGATCCTTTATATCTCCTTACCGGCATAGTTCCCCGGTCCACAGACGTGGACCCGTTGTTGTTTGCCGGTTACCTGAGGAAAAAGGCCATTGTTAAAGTTTCTTGTCTTAGCCAGCCCCTGGAAGTCCCTGAAAATTGTGACCTGGTCATTGAGGGGTACATAGACAAAAATGCTCAACAGGTTTCCTCGGCTTCGTGCGGGGAAAGTACCGGATTTTATTCCACCGGAGGAAAAGAACCGCTGATGCACGTAACCTGTATTACACACAGGAAAAACGCCAGATTGCCTCTGATCATACCCTCATTGGGAGTGACCCGGTCAAGGAGACACCTGACCAAGGCCATCTCCGTTTTTGCCGAAACCAATATTGAACAAACCATTGCTTTGGAAGTCCGCAGGATATGTTTTCTTCACTTTGCATACAACGGTGCAGCAGCCATAGTGGCCATCAGAAAATTTTACCCGGGTCAGTCATACAAAGTGGCACATGCATATTGGGGATCTCCCATCACATGCCTTAACAAATTGCTTATCATTGTTGACGAGCATGTAGATGTTTCCGATCTTCATGAAGTGAACGAATGCATAAAAAAATATTATAACCCTTCCCAGGATACCTTTTTCAGCAGGGGCCCGCTGAGTATGACAGACCATTCCGCTCCTCAGGCGGGTTTTGGAGGAAAGATGTGCATAGACGCCACCCTAAAAGCCGGCACTAAGTCCCATATCCCGTCTACGGATAAAGAACCATTTCAGTTTTTTCATAAATCCGGAACCGATCACTTGAAGTATCATTCAGATATTCGCATGATGATAGCCGTTGATGAAGAGGTTGACCTGAAAGACAGGGACCTTTGTTTGTGGATGATGATCAATCAGTCCGATCCCATAAGGGATGTAAAAATCGAGAACGGCATTTTGTTTGTTGATGCCTGTACAAAAAAGAAAGGAGAAAAAGGAGTACTTCGCACCTGGCCCAACGTGTGCTGTTCGTCCGTGAAAACCATCCAGGCAGTTGACAATTACTGGGAACGGCTAAAGATCGGGGAGCTCATCCCCTCTCCTTCACTCAGATTTCATCCCTTTTTGCGTAATGGTAAGGCACAGATCAGTGAATAAAGACCAATCAATAGCATGATCACAACTGATATGCGGCCTGTATAATCGCCGTACTTCACATAGAACGTAAGTTTGTCATTCAGATTAATGATCCCGTTCAATGAGGCCGGTTCCCACCAACGGGTCTGTATTATACGTTGTCCCTTTTGGTTTATCAGGGCAGAAATACCCGTATTGGCACTGTGGGCTAAGCTTCTTCTGGTCTCTATGGCCCTGAGGGAAGCATAACTGACATGTTGACGGTATCCCGGGGTGTTACGCCACCAGCCGTCATTAGTTATTACGGTCATAAAATTAGCTCCCTTTTTAACATAGCCGGTAAAAAATTCCCCGTAAATAGATTCATAACAGATAGCTACCCCTGTAGCCTCCCTGCTGTCACTCCTTGAAAAAACAGTCCGTTCAGGTTGTGTCCCAAGAGTCCCAGTAGTTCCCCCCAGATTCAGAGATAATTTCTCCAGAAACGGGAATTTGTCTATATAGGGCATTTTTTCACTTCCCACTACAAGTTTTGATTTGTGATATACCTGTATGCGATCTGAAGAATCCAGCTGCAAAGCAGAATTGTAAACATTGTACCATCTGTTCTGATAGCGACGTGCGGAAGGAGACGGCTTTTTGGCAGAAGAAGGATAAAACCCAATGGTATTTGCTCCAAAAATAAAAGCGGTCCCGGGATACTCATCCACCAATTGCTTGTACAGTACTACAGAAGGCGACGCAAAACAATTACCCAATATGATCTCTTGAACACTCGTCTCGGGAGCAATGACATAACGTGTGGAAGAAGTGATCTTTTCGCGTGCAAGTGTCAGGATTTTAGTGTCCTGCTGGGCCTGGGTCATAGAACTGTATTTTTCCTTCCAGGGATCAATGTTGGGCTGGACAATTACGACCTCAACCGGCCGCTCCTGTTCTTTGTAAGTGTAAAATCTTACAATTGAAATTGTTATGGGAACGGTAAGGGCGGTCGCAAGTAAGATGATTTTTCGTTGGGTGATTTTTTCGCGGAAAAAGAACAAAAACAGTAAATTTACGATCCACACCCACAGGCTTCCTCCAAGAACTCCCGTTACTTCATACCACTGCACAAGGCTCACGTTGGTTGCAAAGCCGTTTCCAAGAACAAGCCAGGGAAATGATATTTCAGCATCAAAGTAGAAGAACTCCCATGCAACCCAAAGCACAGCCAGAAAAACGTACGCCAAGACATCGGTTTTTCCCTTCCTTATAAACCATTTTTTGATCCTGCGGAAGACCGCAAAAACTACAAACATTTGAAATGCGTTGCCCAATACGGCAAAAATACCTCCCGGAAGCGTGCTGTAACATACCCAGAAAACAGTTAAAGCATTCCAAATGACAAATGTCAGGGCATAATATTTCCAGCATCCTTTTGTTCGGTTTACAGTAAATATATGCTCCATCCACAAAAGAGGGACAAAAGCAAATAACAGGATAAGTCCGGTGTGAGGAACAAGAAAAGGGATGCTTAGCAAAATGCCCGATAATAAGGACATTCCAAGATTCTTACGCACGGAATTCATAAGACAAATCTACAAATTATTATTAAATAACTGATTTTTTATAACTTTGCGCGCCATGAATGATTTTCCCCTGAATTTATTAATGGGAATGATAGCCGGTTTCTCGGTGTCCGTACCCCTGGGTCCCGGAGGTCTGTTTTGCATTCAAAGAACATTGAGCAAAGGACCAAAGTCAGGATTGGTTGCCGGTATGGGGGCTGCCACGTCCGATGTCATTTATGCTGCGCTTGCAATTCTAAGTCTTTCATTCATTAGGACCCTGATCGAAAACAACAAGAATTTACTTTTTCTCATAAGCGGGATGGCCCTGATGATCATTGGACTGGCCATATTCTCGTCCAATCCAGTCAAACAATTGCGGCAAAACCGCGAATCAAAAAAATTCTGGGAAGATTATTTGACATGTTTCCTTATGTCTATTACCAACCCGGGATGCCTTTTTCTTATCCTGGGTGTTTTTGCCTTTTTGGGAACAAGCGTAGACAGGAGTTCGGGCTCATTTATTATATCTGCGTTATTACTGGGTGTTTTTCTGGGCACCACATTATGGTGGTTTATATTAAGTACTTTCGTTAATCTTTTCAGAAAAAAATTCAGGCTCAGGCAATTATGGAACATCAACCGGTTTGCCGGGATGGCTATCATGCTCCTTGGCATTCTTGCGGCAGCCAAAGGATTATCAAATTTGCTGCGTACGCTTATTCATTAATTTTTTACCTATCTTTGTAATCTACTTACCAAGGGGATGTTTTGGTTTTGACAGCAGACGACATTGGAAAGTAAGCACGTGGAGCGTCGTGTCCCTGCTCTTTAATCTCAGGACTCAAGCCATAACTGGCAACAACAATTACGCACTCGCTGCCTGATCGGTTATAAACTGATCACTTAATCGCTCCGGGCCAGGCCCGGAATGACGAGTATCCCGCCGTGGTTTTCGCCTTCTGGATCACGGCATACGGGGTATCATTTACAAAGGGCTGGTCGTAAAGAAACTCCGGCTTTGCGGCAAGATTCAGGAGATAAGGAAAAGATGGCCTGTCTGCAGGCAGTCTTTATCCCGACAATAAAATGCAGACTAAACGTGTAGAAAACTTTTGGATGCGCTGTTTGGACGGCGGTTCGAGTCCGCCCATCTCCACTTTTTTAACGGGTTAAATTAAACAGGCTGCCATGAAAAATTTTTATTTCATTTTATTGGCTTTGATCCTGACTGGTTGTGTCAAAAATTTCTGGTGGGAACCCCGTACCATCATTACTTACGATGCGGAAGACACGGCCCGGGGCCGGTTTCAGTTCATCTACGATGAACAGGGAAATAAGTTCACGGAAACAGGTGATTTCTGGGATACAGGATCCGGAACATGGAAAAGGAATTACAGGATATCCTATTCTTATGATATTTACGGTATACGGACAGGGGCTCTGCAAGAAAAAAGAGATCACGTTACAGGAAAATGGATTCCCCATACCCGCGTTGTATGCGAATACAGGACAGATACTGGTCACCTGATAAAAGAAACTCATCAGACAAGCCGCCCAGACGAAGGACTGTGGGAAGATACTTTTAAGGACCACTATATCCGTGACGAACATAACCGGCTTCTGTATGTTGTACGTGAAAAATGGAATACCGGAGAAGTCGAAAGGGATATTACACTTCGCGGAAGATTTACACTTAAGGCCAGGTTGACAACATCGGATGTAGGCTGGGAGAATTTCATCAGGGATTCTTACCTGTATGATGAAGAAGGGACAAGGCTTGGGGGAATGGTTGATTCCTGGAACAAAACCACGCGGGAATGGGACCCCGTTTTCCAATATACTTATACCTACGACAAAAAAGGAAACGTCATAAGTGAAACGGAAAAGAAACGGGATCAGAAAACAGGGACCTGGCAGGAAGTAGGTAAATACCTGTACACTTATGACGAGCACAATAATGCCGTTGAGTCCCGTTATATTCCTACGGACCTGGATATGCAGACAGAGCATTTTCTGTTCTTCTATTACAATAACATGAAATCTTCAGTAGGTTATTACCTGGGAGATACCGGCACATTTCCGGGCATCAGAGGGACTGCAGAATATTTCAGAATAAAACGATGAGCCGGACTTCATTTCTGAATTCCGTCGCCAGATCACTCTATCAACAATACGGAGAAAGTATTGCCGATTGCTGTCTTGTGTTTCCCGGCCGGAGGGCTGGCCTTTTTTTCCAAAAGGAATTATCACGTTTCATAAAAAGGGACATTTGGATGCCCCGCACCGTGGTTATCAACCAGTTGATAGAAGAAATCACCGGTGAAAAAGCAACCGACAATTTGATCCTGCTAACCGAATTGTACAAGATCTACATATCCTTGACTGGAAAAGAGGAAAGTCTCCAGGAATTCTATACTCTGGGTAATATTATTCTTTGTGATTTTGATCAGGCCGATAAATACATGCTGGACCCTGACCAGTTGTTTCATAATGTCCGGGACCTGAAACGCATAAGCGTGGACTTCGGTTTCCTAAGTGTGGGACAACAGGAAGTAATTAAATCTTTCTGGTCTTCGTTCCAGGCGCATCCGAATCACTCCCTGAACCTTCATTTTATGGCTTTATGGGAAATACTTCCTTCTCTTTATAAGGCATTCAACCGTGTTCTCAGGGAAAAAGGGTACGCCTATCAGGGGATGATATGCAGGAATATGGCAACCCGCCTGAAGGACCATAAAGACATTACTTTTTTGAACGAATACCCGGGTTTCGCCTTCGTAGGATTCAATGCTTTGAACACCTGTGAAAAAGAATTGTTCCGTCACCTTAAAGACAAAGGAAAGGCACTTTTTTTCTGGGATTATGATCCCTACTATATTGAGAATTCCTTTCAGGAGGCAGGTTTGTTTCTTCGCGAAAACATCAGGGAATTCCCTCCGGCAGAAGGATACGTGAAAGATATCTCTCCTCTGCAGGATCCGCGGAAGATCCATGTAATCCCGGTCCCCTCATATGTGTTACAGGCCAAAATAGTACCGCAATTGCTAAATAGACACGAACTGCCCTATAGCACAGAAACCGCGGTGGTTCTTGCAGATGAGAATCTGCTCCTACAACTTTTGTACGGGCTTGGATATTATGCTTCTACAGAACAGGAAATAAATGTAACCATGGGGTTTCCCCTTGGTCAGACATCTCTTTTTTCACTTATTGATTCTCTTTTACGCTATTACAACAATACCAAAACCACCCGTGATTTCAGACCTGTGGAAATGCATCCTTACGTTCAGACTTTGGATCTTGCTGATACGCTAAAAACAGTCCCGGCCAACACTGATGATTTATACCATCAACTGTTTTCAGTACTGGAAGCGATCGACCGGTCAGATTCCTTGCCGGCCGGTGACAGGTTGCTCATTCCGGTAGTACGTGAAACAAGAAAACAACTGAACAAACTTTATCTTGCCGTTTCACAATCCGGCATTGACATCCCTGTTGAAGTTTTTTCAAGACTGCTGAAAAAGCATCTGTCTCTTGGCAGCATCCCTTTCAGCGGAGAACCCCTTACCGGGTTGCAGGTTATGGGTATTCTGGAAACCCGTTGCCTTGATTTTAAAAACGTGGTTATTGTATCTGCTCAGGAAAATATCCTTCCGAGAGCTTACCAGGACAATTCCCTGATCCCTTTTAATATCCGCAAGGCGTTCGGGCTCCCTGCCTCTGAACAGCATACAGCCATTCAGGCTTATTATTTTTACCGTCTGATCCAACGAGCCTCAAACGTTTTCCTGATATGGAACAGCAATCCGGAAGGCCCTTCTAAAGGTGAATTAAGCCGATTTGTCCGCCAGATAAGCTTTGAATTACCCGATTCACAGATCATTACTACACCTGTTTCCTATGAACATTCCATCCCGGAAATCAAACCGATAAGCGTCACAAAAGACAGACCCGTAAAAGAATTTTTGTGCCAGTACCTGGAACCTGACGGCAAAAAATGTTTAAGTCCTTCTTCCCTTCAAACGTATATTCGCTGCCCGTTGAGTTTCTATTTTAAAAATATCTTATTACTGAAAGAACCTCTTGATGTTGCGGATGAGGCTGATCCCCTTCATCTGGGAAACATCGTCCACAGTATACTGGAACGGCTCTACAGCCCTTATCTTGGAAGGACACTATCGGGGGAGGAAATATTGAAACTTATTGAACCACTCCCTGTTTTCAGAAATAAAGTGTCTCGCATAGCCAATGACTACCTTATTGAAAATTTTGGAAAAGACAATTCTCGTGAAACCGGGAAATGGATATTGTTCTCAGAAGTGGCAACCCTTTATGTGGAGCGATTCGTTAGACACGATGCCACCCGGGCGCCGTTGACTGTCTCGGCTGTTGAAAAAGTTTTTAAACGCAGGTATAATAATGTAAATATCAAAGGCATCATTGACAGGGTGGATATTTGCAAGGGGAAAACACAAATTATTGACTATAAGACAGGTACTGAAAAAAATTCTTTCGTAAAAGTTGAAGATCTGTTTGACCCCGCAAAGACGGTAAAAAACAGGGATGCTTTCCAGATATTGTGTTATGTTTTTTTACAGGAAACGCACACTGACGGGAATACACTTCCGATTCCGTTGTTATTTTACCTGAACTCCGTTTTTTCCGATAACACCCGGGGGTTTTTACGTTTCAACAAAAATGACCTGGACGATCCCGGAGATCTGCCAGTTCTAAAAGAAGAGTTTCTGAATCTTTTAAACTGTCTATTGGAAGAAATGTTTAATTTTAGCATTCCGTTCCGACAAACGGATTGTCCGGACAATTGCGTGAATTGTCCCTATGTATTAATATGTCAAAGAGAAAAATACAATGACTAAGAAAGAAAAGGAAAAAGTGATCATTCCCCTGCTTTTTGTGCTGGCAGCGGCTCTGATGGTTTTCTCTTTGCCCCGGGAAGGCCAGTTCAAGTACCAGTATCAGAAAGGAAGCCCCTGGATGTATGAAAATCTGGATGCCACTTTTGATTTTCCTGTCCTGAAAACTGACGAAGAATTACGCCTGGAAAGGGAAAGATTGGCAGAAAGCTTTACCCCGTACTTTGTTCTCAGACCCGATATTGAAGCAGAACAGCTCAGAGCGTTTACCTCTGAGGCCACCCGTGCGGAGCTCCCGGATGAATTACAGAGCAAACTTCTGTCCTTTTTCAAAAATATATATAACCTGGGTGTCATGGATGAAGTCCGGCACAGTGAACTTAAGCCGGAAACCGGGCTTGTGGTGGTACAGGGGAAAATGGCCGAAAAGAAAGCCCATACAGAAGTTTTTTCTACCGCTTCTGCCTACCAGGCTTTTTTAGAAAAAACTGAAACCCTTTCAGCGCAGGAACGGAACACTGTTCGTTCTGCCAACATCAATTATGCCGCTTTCTTTATTCCCAATCTTATATACGATGAAAGTACCACTTTTGCAGTGCAGTCAAGTAGTCTTCAGGATGTATCACTGACAAAAGGGATTGTACATACAGGACAACGCATCATAAGTAAGGGAGAGGTAGTAACGGGGACAACAGAACAGATCCTGAATTCTCTCCGTGCCGAATACAATTCCAAGATAGGTTTTTCCGGAAATATAATACTTCTTGTGACAGGCCAAACGCTGATGATCATCCTTATTGTATTCATAGCTTTCATACTCATGGAAGCAATTCGCCCACAAATGCTTCGCAAAATTCCGGAACTGGTTTTCACACTTCTTCTTTTTGTTCTGGTAGTTGCAGGATCTTCTTTCGGTTACAAAATTGAACCCTTATCCCTATATCTTTTGCCGTTCCCTGTGATTGTTCTCTTTCTGGATTCATTTTTTCCCACAAGACTTTCTCTTCCTTTATACATTCTTTTCCTCTTACCTCTGGCAGTAGTAACAGACAGTTACCAACCGGTGCTTATAAACATTGTAGTGGGCGGGGTGGCCGTTTACGTTTTCCGTTACTGGGGAAGAGGCTGGCAACAGTTTCTGTCTGCACTTCTTATCTTTATAACATACCTGACAATAGACCTGGCATTTCATCTCATTTCCGAAGGAACGTTTAACAATTTGAACGGTGTGGTATTCAGAAATTACGGAATTGCATCCATCCTGGTGATAGCCTCATATCCATTGGTGTTCTTATTTGAGAAAATTTTCGGATTTGTATCCCTTTCACGCCTGCGTGACCTTGCCGATACAGGGAACAAGGCTCTCCGGGAATTGTCCGAAAAAGCCCCGGGAACCATACAACATTCATTACAGGTGGCAAATCTTGCCGAGACGGCTGCCAGAACCATCGGGGCCAATGCCCTTTTGTGCCGGGTGGGAGCTCTTTATCACGACATGGGAAAGATCAACAATCCCCAGTATTTTGCAGAAAACCAAACTGCCAGTTTCAATCCTCATTCCCTGCTTGATCCCCGGGAAAGTGCCCGGATAGTGATCCAGCATGTTGAAGACGGAAAAACCCTGGCAAAAAAATACGGACTGCCTTCCTTGGTCGTTGATTTCATTGAAACACACCACGGAAGAACCCGTACCGAGTATTTTTACAATACCTGGTGCAATGAAGGGGGAGATCCTGCAAATGTGGAAGATTTCACTTACGAAGGCAAGTTGCCTGTCACACCTGAACACGTCATTGTAATGTTGGCAGACGCCGTTGAAGCCGCATGCCGAAGCCTGAAGGATTATACTCCGGAAAGCATCTCGGAAATGGTGGAAAAGATGGTAAAACAACGCATCTCGGGGGATCAATTGCACAACGCAGACATCACCTACCGGAATCTGAGACGTATCCAGGAAACTCTAAAGGTCCAGATCCAGGAGATGTATCATACCCGAATTACATATCCCAAAAGAAAAAGGCTAAAATAAAGACAGCGCGTAGACCAATATCCCCGCTATCAGAATTTTCAGGGCTTTATCAAGTCCTGCTCTGTTGTTTTTTCTGACCCACACAAGATGTATCGCAAAGAAAGGGAGCGATATTAAAAAGAAGTAAGAACCCCCTTTGGAAACAGAGGAAAAAACAAACGACAAGACCACCGCCAAAACAACCAGAATTCCCTGGTAGACCTTGGCCGGACGGGTTGAATCCGTTTTGTACAAACGGGACAACATAATGGCAAAGGTTATTTTGTTGAAACGTTTGTCATTCTCAAAATCCCTGATATTATTAACATTTAAAACAGCAGCGGAGAGCAGGCCCATGGATGTTGCTACCAAAAGGATCTCAGGATCCAGGGATTCTGTATAAATATAATAACTGCCACTGACACCGGCCAATCCAAAAAAAAGAAATACGGAAACGTCTCCCATTCCACGGTATCCATAAGGTTTTTTCCCCGTGGAATACAAAACGGCAGCGGCTATAGCCAACGCTCCCAATCCAAGAAAGAGAATTGGAATGAGGCCCGCAAAAGTTCCGAATGCCATATATATAAGCAACGTGCCACAGACTGCTGCCAGCAGGGCCGTGATAACAATAGCCTGCATAAGTTGCTTTTCGCTCAGTTTCCCGCTTTGCAGACTCAATGCTTTCCTTCCGGGTTGTGCACGATCTGTTCCTTTTCTCCAGTCCCCCAGCTCGTTGGAGAGGTTAGACAAGATCTGGAGCAATACTGCGGTCATTATTAACAAAAGAAACAAATCCCAGGAAAAACACCCTGACGGCCTGGCCAGTAATGTTCCGGCCAGGATCGCCGACATGGATAACGGAAGAGTCCGCGGTCTGGTGCTTTGCAGTATAGGCCACATTCCGTTTTACTTGAGAAAATACTGGTTCAGAAAATTTTGAAAATCCTTCTTATACTGATCACTTATAGGAACCGAGGCATCCTTGCCAAACACTATTCGGTTCTGTACTACTTCGGTTATTTTGGTCAGATTCACTATAAAAGAACGGTGGACACGCATGAAAATGTCTTTGGGCAATCTTTCTTCAATGGATTTCAGACTGAAAAGTGTCATTACGGGAATGCTGTTCTCGGAAAAGATTACCACGTATTCTTTCCTGCTTTCAATGTACTGAATATCTGATATTTTCAGGCGGACAGTCTTTGAATCGGCTCGGACAAAAACATATTCGCTGTCCCATCCTTTGGAAGTATGCCTGAACCCGGTGTCTTCGGCTTCCTCTTCCTTCCCGTTGTCCGGTTTATCCCTGCCGGAAACCGGAGCAACAGCGGGAGTGGCATGTCTGAGTTCAAATTGTTGTTTCACTTTTTCTGCACTCCTCATGAAATCGGTCAGGCTGAAAGGTTTAAGCAAATAATCCGTGGCATCCACCTTAAATCCTTCAACGGCAAAATTAGCATACGCTGTCACAAATACAATGATAGGCTTATCTTTTAGAGAACGTATGTATTCCAACCCGTTGATATCCGGCATTTCAATATCCGTGAAAATCACGTCTACTTTTTCAGTAGCCATCACTTCCATAGCTTCCGTGGGGCCGGAACAGGCCTTTACCAGTTCCAGGTAAGGAATTTTCCCCACGGACGACACCATTTGCTGTAAGGCAAGCGGCTCATCATCTATAACTATACACCTTATATTCATAGGTTCTTCATTTTATAGGGGGAGCTGCATATGTACAATATATTCTGTATTAGTCTGTTCCATGGTCAGTTTGTAATTGCTTCCATATAACAGATTCAATCTTTCTTTCACATTCTTTATACCCAATCCGCCCTGTTTTACAGTTTTAAGTTTATCCGGGAATATAGTATTGGATATGGAAAAATGGAACCAACCCGGTTCTACCCAGAAATTTATGTTTATATGTGTTTCTTCCCCGTAAACGATTCCGTGTTTGAAAGCGTTTTCTATGAAAACGATCATGATCAGAGGAGGCAGTTGAACGTTAGGAATATCCCGGGGAACTGTAATTTTAAGCTTCACATTTTCTCCGTACCTGAGCAGATTCAGATTACAATAAGCCCTGAATACTTCCAGTTGTCTTTCAAAAGAAACCTTGGTGTCGGGGGTACTTTCGTAAAGCATATGCCTTAACAAACGGGACAAACTCACAATGGCATCCTTGGCTTTTTCCTCGTCAGTATCAATTAAAACATGAATATTGTTAAGCGTATTCATCAAAAAATGCGGACTGATCTGAAATTGCAAAAACTCCATTTTGTATTTCATCAGCTTGTTATCTGATTCGTGAGCCAGCATTTTTGTTTTGATATTATTAAATACCATGCGAATAGCCACATCCATACCCATCAACATGAGAGCAATGACAAAATTGCTCAACAGGGTAGATTCATATGGGATGAATTTGGTCCAGGAAGCTCCGTAGCGGACATCCATTATTTCAATGATAGCCTCACACCCGAAAACAATACCCAATAATAAAATGAAGACCAGGAAAAAATATGTGAAATAATTTCCCTTCAACAGAAAAACCGGTACATAAACATAATGATGGATCAGAAGTCCTACAAAAAAGGGGGATAATATGGCCCAAAGTGACAGAACGTGTTGTTGTATCAACAACGGACTTAGAAAAGCAACGGCTATTATACTCCACAGGGTAATATTTTCCAGCCGCCGTAGTTTCCTGAGTTCTTTATTGATTTCGTATTCGTTCTGTTTTACCATAAGGGAAATAGTATACGAAGATACGATTTAATGAAGAATAAATAAAAAAAAAGGCGGGATTTAGATCTCCCACCTGTAAAAAAGATTTCTCATCTTTTTTGTGTACGTTTTTAGTTCAAAAAACCATTCATTATTTATCCTATTCGCAAAGATAAACCCCCTAAACCAATATTACAAGGAGAATTTATCCGGGTGGGGCTTTTATCTATATAACCCGTAATTTTATCTACGAACGGCCCTTTTTTATCAACATAATCTAATATCCGAATATTTCTTCCGGGGACAAACGGACAACTTTCCCGTAATGGGAGAGATAATCCCGGTCTAACGCCTTGATATCGCTTAAAATACAATAATCGGTAGGTCTGTCTTTTATCCATTCCCGTTGAAAGTCGGCAATGTCTTCCAGCGTCAGATCCGGAACACCTTCAAAAACCACCTTTCTCATATCTTTCCAAAGGTCCTTCTCCTTGGCCTGACGGTAGAAATTCAGCAAGCTTCTTCCCGTGATCCTTTCTGTTCTCAGTATAGAGATCAGACCTTCTTTGGCCAGTGAAAAAGATTTTTCAGATTCGGGCATATTATTGATAATATCTTCAAAAGCTTCCATGGCTTCTACCATCTTATCATTCTGTGTGGCTATAAAACTGCTAAAAATATACGGAAATCCCTCTTTGTTCAGAGACGGTTCACTGAACCTGGCACTTGCGCTGTAAGCCAAACCCCTTGCTTCTCTCATCTCTTGGAAAACTATAGCATTCATGGAAGATCCGAAATATTCGTTATACATACGTGCCTCTGTATAAGGAACATTTTCATAGGTTTCGTTTCCCCTGGCAGAGTAAGAAGCGTAGTACATTTGATTGGCATCGTATTGTGCCAGGTATACGTTGTTTTTGGTATCAATGACCGGTTTGAAATATTCTTTTTCCGGCACAGGTCTCAGGTTCTCTGCCATAGGCCAGGAAGATTCCACAAGAGCACCTACCTGCTCTATGGCTGAAGGACCGTAATAATAAACGTCTGCGCTATAGGACAGCAGATCCTGAATTTTTTTCAAAAGAGAAGCAGGATCGGCACGTTTTAATTCTTTTTCAGTCATGATGTGTGTGGACGGGTTCACCGGCCCGTACTGCATATATTGCTGTAGACGCTGAAAATTGGTTCTCTGGTCTGTTTTTGCATCGTCCCTGCTTTTCAGAATATTCCCGGCAAGTGAATTGTAAACGTCTTTATCGGGTTGAGCATTGGTAATCCATTCAGCCAAAAGTTCAAGTGCCGGCTGCATATTCTCAGCCAATCCGTTTAAAGTAACGGAGCACATGTTCTGAGAAACATTGGCATAGAACGAACAAGCCAGCTGGTAAAACGATCTGCTTATTTCTTCAGCCGATTTTTCGGATGTTCCCAGGTAATTCAGGTAATCAATAGCCACCGGCAGGGCCTTGTCATAATTACTGCCCAATTCGTATACAATGGAGAAGGTGAAAAGATCGTTCACGGTATTAGGAACATAGACAAGTTCCATTCCTTCCCGGATAGTGTGTTTTGTAAAGTCTTTCTCAAAGTCAACAAAGACCGGTTCAATGGGGTCTGCTTCAGAGGCCAGTATCTCCTGCAGAAAATCAGAAGATTTGTCCCTGTTTGTATGAATGGGCGTAATGGCAGGTTTTTCGATCTTTTTGTAAGTATTATCAGGACCCTGGCGTTTGTATATGATCGCGAAATTATCGTCTTTAAAATATTGGTTCGCAAAAGCCACCAGATCATCTTTAGTTACAGCTTCCATCCTGTCAATGAAGCGGATCTGTTGTTCCCAGGGGATGCCGTTGATGAATGAGCTGACAAACATATTGGCCCGTCCCCTGTTACTTTCAAGCCTTCGCATCATATTAAATTTATAATTATTGACTATGGCTTTGAGTAAACTTTCGTCAAAGTCTCCCTTGCGGATCTTATCCAAGCTCTCCAGCATCAGGTCTTTTACCTGATCCAGGCTCTGACCCTGTTTGGGATTGCCATGCAATATCAAAGCACTCCTGTCTGCCAGCATGTAAGCATAAGCTCCTGCCTGCAACACTTTTTGCTGTTGGTTAAGTTCCAGGTCCATGATCCCTGCTTTACCGTTACTGAGGACCTCCCCCATAACGGTAAACAAGGCGTCTTCCGTGGAAGTTATGTGCGGCCCCTGCCAACCCAGTGTTACGTACTCGGATTCCAGTCCCCAAACTTCCACTTCAAGAGGTCCTTCAACGGGTTCCTCCCGGATAAGAGTACGCTCAGGCAATTCGGGGTTAGGCTCCCAGTCACCAAAATATTCGTCTATGACGGCGATCATTTCATCGGGGTCAAAATCTCCGGAAAGACAGATGGCTGTATTATTGGGAACATAATATGTCTTGTAATAATTCTTAATGTTGGTAATGGAGGGATTCTTTAAATGCTCCTGTGTCCCGATAACTGTCTGTTTACCGTAAGGATGCGTGGGAAAAAGTGCGGTGAAAAGCTTTTCACTCACTTTCTCACTGTCCATGGTGGAATACATATTCATTTCTTCATAAACAGTTTCCAGTTCGGTGTGAAATCCGCGGATCACATTGTCAGAAAAACGTTCGGCCTGAATTTTTGCCCAGTTCCTAATCTGGTTTGATGGTATGTCTTCAATATAAACGGTTTGGTCATAACCCGTACCGGCGTTGGTCCCGGTAGCTCCTATGGCAGACATGAGTTTATCGTACTCGTTCGGGATGGAATATTTTGAAGCCTCAAGGGATATACTGTCAATGCGGTGATAAATAGCTCCGCGTTCTTCCTCGTCACGGGTCGCCCTGTATTCCTCGAACAGAACCTCTATCTGATCCAGAAGCGGTTTTTCCATTTCATAATTCTGTGTTCCGAACTTTGAAGTACCCTTGAACATCAGGTGTTCAAAATAGTGAGCCAGTCCTGTTGTTTCCGAAGGATCGTCCTTGCCTCCCACCCTTACAGCTACGTAAGTCTGTATCCTGGGAGTTTCATCATTGACCGTCATATATACTTTAAGACCGTTTTCAAGGGTATATATGCGTGCATTCAACGGATCCCCTTCTACAGTTTGATATGAGTAACGGGGTCCGCACGAAAGTATGACACCAATTGCGCCTAGTGTCAATACGGCAGTAGTAAATTTGTGTAAGAGTGACATAATCATTTGGTTATTTATACAAATGTACAAATATTTGTGCTCGGCATTGTATTTGCTATTAAAATCTAAAAAAACTGAATAATGGAACCCGCTTCAACTGTATCTTACTACTGGATTATATTCATAGGAACCGTTTTGCTAAGCTGGATAGTTCAAACCCTGCTCCGGTCAAAATTCAGAAAATATTCAAAAATCCGGATCACATCCGGACTTACCGGAGCAGAGGTTGCCCGTAAAATGCTACGGGACAACAATATAAACGATATTCAGGTCACTTCTACCCGGGGCAGGCTGACCGACTATTACAACCCGGCGACAAGAACGGTTAACCTGAGCGAAGGCGTTTACGGCAGTAACAGCATTATGGCGGCAGCCGTTGCGGCTCATGAATGCGGCCATGCGTTACAGCATGCCCGCGGATATGTTCCTCTGAAAATGAGATCTACGCTGGTACCTGTGGTCAGCTTTGCCTCACAATGGGTTATATGGGTAATCCTGGCCGGCATGTTGCTAATAAGAACATTTCCTCAGCTGATGCTCTTTGGCATCATCCTGTATGCACTGACTACGCTTTTCAGCATCATTACCCTGCCGGTGGAAATCAATGCAAGCCGTCGCGCACTTGCCTGGCTCAACGACAGCGGGATCACCAATTATGAAACGTATCCCATGGCAAAAAATGCTCTCAGATCAGCTGCGTACACATACATTGTGGCAGCCCTAAGCTCCCTTGCCACTTTATTCTATTACATTACCCTCTTTTCCAGACGTTGATTACCCGGCACTTCCCGTTTTTTGTATACTTGTCCTGATTTACAACACAAAAATCATGGGAAAAGTTGTCACATTCGGAGAGATCATGTTGCGCCTGGCCGTTCCTGACCATTTGCGACTGGGACAATCCTGGGAATTTAAGGCAACATTCGGCGGAGGTGAAGCCAATGTGGCCGTTTCTCTGGCAAATTACGGAATACCCGCATCCTTTATAACCAGGCTGCCTGACAACGACCTTGCCGCATGGTGTCTTAAAGAATTGCGGTCTTACGGAGTGGATACCGGCGCATCAGCCAGGGCTTCTAAAGTGATCTACGACAGGGAAAATTCTTCTTTTTCGAAAATACTTTCCAAAATGATACGTTGGGAAGAAGTCTTACGGGATGCTACATGGTTTCACTTGACCGGAATTACTCCTGCTGTCAGCCGGAGTGCCGCCGAAACCTGCCTGGAAGGCGTGAAAACAGCCCGGTTTACTTTGGGGTGAACCTCGGTTTTTTTATATATGAAGATCCAGAGGCCCATCCAGATAAAGCCTAAAGCCCCAATGATCAAAAAGCAGCTTCCCATCCCCGGCGCCCGAATGCTTCGGGCAAAAATAAACAGCGAAACGCTCACGGTCGTTATCCGGGCCACTATATCCGTTCCCCTGGCCATACGCAACGCCCAGGCGCTGTCCAATCCCACGGCGGCCTCAGTAATAACACCACACAAAGCATGCAGACAGGCTCCCACAGACCATATCCCGATAGCCCACAAATAGCCTTTTTTAGTGTCTATGCGGTCTATGATCCTTCCGGCAAACAAAACACCTATGGCATACATAATTGAAAAAACACCCGTGATCTTTCCGTAGTGGACATTGGTCCAGTGAAATTCCGGCGCAATGAAATCCATCCAGGTAAGTGATAATACCTGACGGTCCATATAATTAACAGTCGTTGCAAAAAACAACATCATACAAACAGTCCACCTGTATTGAGTTGCTTTTCCATGCCTTCTTTCTGGTCCAGGCTGTCCAGGCTGTCCAGAAAATGTGACATATACCGTGCAACCGTAAAATCGCCAATGGAATCATACCCGGTATCGGGGCCAATGGTCCGGAACATACGTGAATTGTTATTGCGCAGGGCACCGTAATGAAACTGCTGCGTCCAGCCCGTTTTCCAGTCCATGATCCCGAACTCGGTGAGCATGGCCGTTTTGAACATGCGTATCTCCTGAATTTCCGGCTGTTTCCCGCTCATCACTTTTTGGAAAACGGCTTCCAACCCGGAGGCGGTATACTCCTCGGCA
Organism: Bacteroidales bacterium; assembly: GCA_011620605.1. Taxonomy (GTDB): domain Bacteria; phylum Bacteroidota; class Bacteroidia; order Bacteroidales; family UBA932; genus DMER64. The sequence goes on from WOYW01000015.1 coordinate 142,823, forward strand.
AAAAACTCCTCGATCCCGTGATCAGACAGGCGGATCCTCTACCGCCATGGCTTGGTCCGGGCGCCAGGCGGGAAGGACCTTCACCGGAAACCCGTCCGCGGCGATCTTCCGGTGATGTTCCAGGGAATCTACGGGATCGTCCGTTGTACAGAGTGTTTCCACCCCGTACTTTTCGATCAAACCCCTGGCACTGAAGTCCTTTTGCTGCAGATATTCGTTGCACTTTTCGTATATCGCGGGAACCGTCTGAGCCCACTTCTCAAATTTTTCCCAATCGGTAGTGTCTTTCCCCGTTATGTAACGTTCCTCTATGCCGTTGGCCCGCATGACCCTCCACTTGTAATGGTCTCCGCTGAGCCATCTTTGTCTGTAAAAGAAAATTTTCGTCGTTAAACTGTTTCATAGCCGTTCAATAATTAAAACCATATGGATTCGTGCAGGATCTCCAGTAAACTGTGTGAAGTGACAAAAAGGATGATCCTGACAAGATGATAATCTCCCATCAAAACGGCAGCCCCGTATGCCAGCTTCATGTTATAGAGCCAACTGATCCGGTAATTGCGTCCGCGTATCAATTCGGCCGTCATAACAAACAAAGCGGAAGTAAAGAACAGCACCAGAAACGGTCCGAACAAATGGTACCTGAAACTTTCGGCCAGATCTCCCCGGTATAAACTTACCATGGATTTGATCATCCCGCAACCCGGACAAGGCAGACCCGTAAGCATTTTGAACGGACAAAACGACTGGCTTTCCTGCAACTGATCAGCACCCGGATCAGACAAAATGATCAGCAGGGGCATGACCAGGAACAGGAACAATGCGATTACTTCGGTTATTTTCCGCCTGTAAGACACCAATATTATCTGTACAATTTATTGATCTCGCTCTGGACAATCATGGCAGCCACCATGGGGAAGAAAAAGCCTAACAGCATCAGCAGTATGGACTGGTCCCTCGGAAGTGTCCCTGTCCTTTCATCCAGCACGGGCAATCCGTCCCTTCCCACAACAAAAAAGAAATACATATTCACCGGCCAGATACATCCGGCAAACACAGCCACGACAGAAGATAGGATCTCACGTCCGGCCAGGGCGTTGAATACTCTAGCCGCCTGAAGATTCCAGTAAATAAGGTAAAGGCCGCAGGTAATGAATCCCAGGAGAAGAACAACAATAGGTTCTCTGCGAAATTCGGGAATGTTGTCAATGATCTGCATAATCAAGAATGTTAGTTAATAATTAATCCGTGTTCAGTCTTAATAATTCCGTTCTTTCTGTTCTGCCTGCGTATCTGATTGTTGTATTGCTGTTCCTTCAGGTGCACGTAGTCACGCGGATGATCCAGGTGCAGGGTTATGGCAGAATACCGGATCTGTTTCCCTTTCACACCCAGGCGCTCCAGCCTTTCTCCGAATTCCCTGTCCTCTCCTCCGTATCGCAACCGCTGGTCAAATCCCCTGACGGCAAAAATGTCTTCTTTCCATGCCGAGGCATTTCCTCCATTCCAGGTGGCAGCGGCAGGTGTGCCCAGGTTCAACAACCTTTCTTTCAGTCCGAAAGCATTTAATTTATTGTTTTTAAAAGATTTGCCGAGTCCATTATCTTCCAGCCACCTTCTGTTAAAACATATCCCGGATCTGACCTCCTCAGCACCAATCTTTGCAGACAGATCAGCCGGCAACCTAACCGTCCCTCCGGAAAGAAACCTTCCTGCTCTGCTCTTTGCCACATGCACCTGCACAAAATCCTTCCTGGGAATAAGGTCTCCGTCACTGAAGATCAAGTAATCCCCCCGGCTTTCCAAAATAGTTTTGTTGAGTATTGTACATTTGCGAAAACCTTGATTCTCATGGTATAAATGTTTGAGGGGAAACCACGCCTCAGGTCTCATCCGTTCAATGACCTCCAGGGTACTGTCATTGGATCCGTCATCGGCAACGATCAATTCAAAGTCCCGGAAAGTCTGACAGACATAACCACGTAACACAAGTTCCAGCCAGGCGGGTTGATTGAATGTCGATATAATAACAGTAATCATACGTAAACAAAGATAAAAAAACTACAAAGACATTTTAGGTTTATTTGTTTTTAAAAAATATTTTACTTATATTTGACATGTACGTTTAGCCTTACGGCTATGAAAACATTCATTATCCTATCAATTCTTTGCCTGATCTTTGCATATCCGGCAAAGGCTCAGGTTGTTGTAACAGGTCACGTCACAGCCGAGATCGTGGATGCTGCGAGTATTTCTCCGCAGAGTGTTTCTGCTTTTGAAATTTACAAAACCCCCGATTTAACAGATGAGTTCTTTAATGATGATGTTCTTTTGGGAGAAGTCACGGTCCGTTCAGGGTCTGATGTAGCATGCAATATTGTAGTAAAATCCGCAACGGTATCGGGCTCCGAAGGGGAACTCCTGACTATGGATACTTCCCTGAACCAACGCTTTGGAGAAGAATCGAGAAAACTGAGTGAATTACATCACACAGACGGTGACCAGACACTCCAATTGACCGGTAATGTCAATACATTGCGAGAACAACGTTCCGGCCTGTATGAAGGGTCTTACACCGTTGTCTTTGCATACAATTGACCGGACCTCTCAAGGTTCTTTCACTAATATATTGTAAATTTAACTACTTTTGTAAAATTTACAATATATTTTTGTGCTACAGTAACCTGTCATTCAAGCGCTTGATGCCCAACCATCCACACGTTTTTAATCAAACCGGTGCTCGGAAATTTCCGGGTTTGTGGGTGCGTGTTTTTACCGTCTTGCTTTTGACGGCAGACATGATGCATCCCGCCAAAGCACTGGCTCAGGAAGAGTACCTGGAAGAAATGGTCATTTATTTTTCCGTACCGCGCATAGGAGGTACCGATATTTCAGCCGTTATTGGGGAGCATGATGTTTTTTTATCGGTTCCCGAGTTATTTGACTTTCTAAAGATCAAAAACACCTACACCGCCGGATTTGATTCCATCTATGGCTTTTTCATCACAGAAGACGCGCCCTACAATATTGACCGTGTTAACAACATTATCACTTTCAGGGATAAAGAATTCACCTTAAAACCCGGAGACATTATACGTACCGAAACCAATCTTTATTTGAAATCCAATTATTTTGGGCAGATATTCGGACTGGATTGCTCCTTCAGCTTCAGAAGCCTGTCTGTCACCATGAATACCAGCATTGAACTTCCCGTAGTCAGGGAAATGAGGCAGGAACAAATGCGCAAAAGCCTGGGCCGGATAAGGGGTGAGGTCGAGGCAGATACCACTATTGGCAGAAAATTCCCTCTCATTCATTTTGGAATGGCCGATTGGTCAGCCGTTCTAACACAGGAAGTGCGGGGCCCTTCGGAAGCCCGTCTTTCACTCAACCTGGGTGGTGTCATAGCGGGAGGAGAAGCTGACATCAGGCTTAACTACAACACCAACACTCCTTTCAGCGAAAAAAACCAGTTTTACCAGTGGCGCTACGCCAACAATACACACAAAGCCTTACGACAGGTGATCCTGGGGAAGATCAGTACGTTCTCCACCTCTACCATAAATTCTCCTGTTGTCGGGATCCAGGTAACCAATACTCCCACTACTTACCGGCAGTCTTTCGGCACCTATACCCTGAGTGATGTTACCGAACCGGGCTGGACCGTGGAACTATACGTAAACAACGTCCTGGTGGATTACCAACAGGCCGACGCCTCGGGGTTTTATACTTTTGAAGTTCCACTGGTCTATGGGAATACAAATGTAAAGCTTCAATTCTACGGGCCCTGGGGAGAAGAACGGTCCAAAGAACAGACATTGAATATTCCATACAATTTTCTTCCTGCCGGGAATTTTGAGTACCGTGTATCAGCAGGGGTGGTGGAAGATTCCTTGTTTAGTAAATTTTCCAGAGCAGATCTGGATTATGGGATAACTCGTTTTATGACCGTAGGAGCCGGGGTGGAATACCTATCGTCTGTATCTTCCGGCCAATTCATGCCATTTGTACATACATCGGTGCAGATAGCTCCCGGATTGCTTTTAAGCGGAGAATACACCCACGGGGTGAATGCCAAAGGGATTCTCAACTGGCGGTTGCCTTCCGATATCCAGTTTGAAGTGAATTACACCCGCTACGACAGAGACCAGGCGGCTATTAACACCAATTACCTGGAAGAAAGGCGTATTACCATGTCCATTCCCGTCCGCATGCGCCGTTTTTCGCTGTTTTCCAGGATAGCTCTGAACCAGATCATTATGCCCAACACCCGGTACACATCGGCTGAATTGCTGCTGTCGGGTAATTTTTGGGGAATAAATACCAACCTGACTACTTTTGCCACTTTTTCTCAGTATTCAAAAACCAATATATACAGCTCATTATCCATGTCGCTCAGGTTGCCGGCATCTTTTATTCTGACCCCGCAGGCACAGTTTAATTATACCCAGGGAAATTTTGTTTCCGCCCGTGTAGCACTGGAAAAAAGAATATTCAAAAACGGGTATCTGAACTTTTCATTCGAACGTAATTTTGCCAATAATATTACGAACCTGGAAGTGGGTATGCGTTACGACTTCTCTTTTGCTCAAATGGGATTTACTGCCCGCAGAAGCAACAAAGCCTATTCTTTCGTGGAAACAGCCAGCGGAAGTCTCATGGTAGATGCTCCTACCGGGTATATTGGCGTCAACAACCGTAGCAGTGTAGGGAAGGGAGGTATGATACTCTATCCCTTCCTGGACATGAATTGGAACGGGATAAAGGATGAATGGGAACCCAAGGCATTCGGGATGGAAGTCCAGGTTAACGGCGGTCGTGTGGAATACAAAGAACGGGATACTATAACCAGGATATTTGACCTGCAACCCTATGCCGAATACCTGGTAACCCTGGACGGAAGCAAGTTTGACAACATTACCTGGAGAATGCGCAACCGGACTCTGAGCGTTGTGGTAGATCCCAACCAGTTCAAACGTATTGAGATCCCGGTTGTTGTAGTGGGAGAAGCTTCTGGACAGGTATACCTGCGTGACGGGAATACCCTCCGCGGCCAGGGACGGATCACCGTCCAATTCTACAACAAGGACAACGTGCTCATTCATAGCACACTTTCAGAATCTGACGGATACTTCACATATATGGGGCTGGCTCCCGGGGAATACACAGCCGTTATTGATCCGGAACAGATGAGAAAGCTGGATATGACAGCATCTCCCGCCCAAATACCCTTTACCATTGAACCCAGCATGGACGGGGATTACATTTACGACCTGGAATTCACTATCAGTTCCAATTCACCTAAAGAGAAACCGGCTACACCTACGGCAGAGAAACCCGTTGAAAAACGCGTGACTCCACCGGTTGAAAAACCTACAACTGTAACCCGGGATATAGTGCCGGCACAAGTGAAAAAACAGGTTCCCACGGTTAAGGACACTCTTACGGTTACTGATATCAGGCCCATTATCCCAGGTCGCGAACCGGCTAAGGCTTTGTCGGCACCGGAAGGTTACCGCCTGCAATTCCTGGTTTTAAGCCGTCCGCTGGAAGATGGCAGCCGTTATTTTGAACGACTTACAAAGAAATTGCCCAACCTGAACATTTCAGTAAGACTGGAAGAAGACGGTCTTTACCATTACGTGTCCAGGGTATTCAGCACCAGGAGAGAAGCCAGGCACTGGATGCGCATGATCAACGGCATGGGCTGGCAGGATTGTGTGCTAAGGGTAGAAACAGAAAAAAACCTCAAATGATGAGGGGTTTTGGGTTGTGGGAGCAAAGAGATTCGAACTCATGACCCCCTGCTTGTAAGGCAGGTGCTCTAAACCAGCTGAGCTATGCTCCCAAATGGGACTGCAAAGATAAATTTAATTTTCTTCCCTGCAAAAAAAGTTTTCCATCAGATCGGCGACCGTGAAAGTGCTTCCTCCGACAAGGATCAGATCCTCCCCGGAGGCTGCCTTACAGGCTTTCTCAAAAGCTTCAGTAACACAGAGAACTCCCTCTCCCTGAAATCCCCGGGCTTTCCCCCAGTCAGCCAGCTCCCGGTACGGCAATGCCCGGGGTATGGAGGCCTGTGTAAAAAAATAATAGGCATCCCGTGGTAACAGAGGTGCTATCCTTGTCAGGTCTTTTTCCTGTACCACTCCAAAGATAAAAAAAAGTTTCCGGTAAGATTCCGCTTCCAGTTGATCTTTCAGGTATTGCATTCCGTGGGCATTGTGTCCCGTATCAGCAATTACGGCAGGATGCTTTCCCAGACGTTCCCACCGTCCGTGCAATCCGGTCAGGGTTTCAAAACGTTCCAATCCCCCGGCTACAACCTCACGGGTCAGTAAACGGGTAAAGACGTGAGAGGTTTTGCGCAGTACATCTATGGCACACAACGAAGTTCGCAGGTTTTTCTGTTGGTACAAAGTATTTCCTTCCAAAGAATATGTTTCATCCGGTCTTTCAAAAGCCTTGTACAACGGGTCCCCCACATCCCGGGCCTTTTGCTCCAGGACGGGAAACGCTACGGGATCATACTCCCCTACAACCAAAGGCACTCCTTTTTTTATTATTCCTGCCTTTTCTCCCGCAATTTTTTCAATAGTATCTCCCAGAAGATCGCAATGATCCAGACCTATATTGGTGATAATGGATAGCACTACTGATCTTTCTTTCAGGATGTTGGTGGAATCCAATCGTCCCCCCAGGCCGGTTTCTATGACGGCAACATCTATTTTCCGGTCGGCAAAATGACGGAATGCCATAGCTGTGGTCATATCAAAGAATGACGGCAGTTCCCCGTTAAGAGATTCCATTCTTTCGTTTTTGAACCGTTCCATGAAGGAAACAACATCTTCCTTGGAGATCATCTGTCCGTTGACCTTAATCCGTTCGCGGAAATCCAGCAGGTGCGGGGAAGTATACAATCCCGTCCTGAGTCCTGCCTGCTGTAATACTGCTGCCAGCATATGGGCTACCGATCCTTTTCCGTTTGTGCCGGCTATGTGTATGCACGGATATTTTTCCTGTGGATTGTCCAGCCATTCAGCCAGGGACAGCATCCTGTGCGGATAAGGCTTATACCCTTCAATCCCTATTTTTTGATATTGGGGAAAATGAGATATCAGAAACGATACAGCTTGCCGGTAGTCCATAACGGTGCGAATTTAGACAAAAATTTTGCTATCTTTATAGATTAAAAATCTTAGAACATGTCAAACAATCCCAAAATTTTCGTATTGGACACCAATGTGCTCCTGCACGACCACAAAGCGCTTAGTAATTTCCAGGAGAACGATATTGTTATTCCCATTATCGTGCTGGAAGAACTGGACAAATTCAAAAAAGGAAACGATCAGATCAATTTTAATGCCCGGGAGTTTGCCCGGGAACTGGATAAAATACTCGGCGACAAAATGCTGAACGGATGGATTGGCATGGGTCCCGGAAGAGGCCGTCTGAAAGTGGAACTGGGACATCCTTTCCCTGAAGTGATGGAGGACTCTTTTTATGAAGACACACCGGACCACCGGATCCTGGTAGTAGCCCAGTACATGAAAGAGAACAACCCGGAAAGACGGGTTATTCTCATAACCAAAGACGTAAACCTGCGCATTAAAGCCAAAGCCCTGAGCATAGAAGCACAGGATTACATGAACGATAAGGTACGGGACGAAAGCATTGTAAGCCTGTCAAAAGGAGTGGTAAGAATAAACAGGGTCACTCCCCAGACAATGGCCAAATTGTACCAGACTCCGGAGGGGTTGAGTGCCAAAGACATAAGACTGAAAAGAGCTCACAACAACCAGTATTACATATTAAGAAATAAAGACGGAGCCGCTCTGGCCCGTTATGAAGCTTCAAAAAAACGTCTTGTTCCGGTTCCCAACCACCGGGCTTACGGGATCACCCCCCGAAACCAGGAACAGAATTTTGCTCTGGACGCCTTGCTCAATCCTTCTGTAAGCCTTGTATCCCTTACAGGTATTGCCGGTACCGGTAAAACGCTGTTGGCCCTGGCTGCAGCACTTGCCCAGGAAGACGATTTTGACCAGATCCTGCTTTCCCGCCCCGTTATCCCCCTGAAAAACCAGGAAATGGGATTTCTCCCGGGTGATATCAAAGAAAAGCTGGCTCCCTACATGCTGCCGCTGATGGACAATCTGAGTGTGATCAAAGGCAGTGTTAGAGAAAACAGCCGGGAACATATGCGTATAGAAGAAATGCTCAAAACCGAAAAATTGCTGATATCTCCCCTGGCTTACATCCGCGGAAGAAGTCTTTCCAAAGTGTTTTTCATTGTGGATGAATCCCAAAACCTGACACCTCATGAAGTCAAGACCATTATTACCAGAGCCGGAGAAGGCAGTAAGCTTGTCTTTACCGGTGACATTTACCAGATTGACCAACCGTATCTGGATATGCACTCAAACGGTCTCACCTATCTGACAGACAAGATGTTGGGGCAAGATCTTTTTGCCCATGTCAACCTGGTTAAAGGAGAAAGGAGCCGCCTTGCAGAGGTAGCAGGCAATATATTGTAACTTTTTTATAATTTTGCAGCCCAATACAAGATATTTATCTCAAATCTAACCTTATACAATTTTTTATGTCAGAAATCAAACGAGTTTACAGCTTTGGCGGGAAAACTGCCGACGGTGATGGTTCTATGAAAAATCTTTTGGGTGGCAAAGGTGCTAACCTGGCGGAAATGTGCCTCCTGGGAATTCCCGTTCCTGCAGGCTTTACCATAACAACGGAATGTTGCACCGAATATTACGCTCTGAGATGCAACTACCCAAAGGATCTGGCCAAAGAAGTGGCCGAAGCCCTGAAGAAAACTGAAGATATTATGGGAACACGTTTTGGTGACCCGGAGAACCCTCTCCTGGTATCTTGCCGCTCGGGCGCCAGAAGTTCCATGCCCGGCATGATGGAAACCGTACTGAACATTGGTCTTTGCTCGGCAACTATCCCGGGACTGATCAAAAAAACTGGCAATCCGCGGTTTGTCTACGATGCATACCGCCGGCTGATCATGATGTACTCAGACGTTGTCATGGAAAAAGCCGAAGGCATTGAGCCGGCCGAAGGACAAAGCATTCGCGTACAGCTGGATGGCCTGCTTCATCAGATGAAAGCCGAAAAAGGCTATAAAAGCGATACCGAGTTATCCGAAGAAGACCTGATGACTCTCTGCGATATGTTCAAGAAAAGAGTGGTACATGTTCTGGGCAAACCTTTCCCCGACGATGCCATGGAACAGCTTTGGGGCGGGATCGGTGCCGTGTTCAAATCATGGAACGGAAAACGCGCCATTTCATACCGCAGGATAGAAGGCATTCCCGACGAATGGGGTACAGCCGTAACCGTACAATCTATGGTATTCGGGAACATGGGAGACAATTCCGCTACAGGAGTCGCCTTTTCCAGAAACCCGGCAACAGGGGAAGCCAAATTTTATGGTGAATGGCTGGTCAACGCCCAGGGTGAAGATGTGGTAGCAGGTATCCGCACTCCTAACCCGTTGAACGAATCCACCAAGAACGAACAAAACAAGCACCTGCATTCTCTGGAAATCTCCATGCCTAAGGTTTACGGGGAGCTCAACCAGATCCAGAAGAACCTGGAAGCCCACTTCCGCGACATGCAGGACATAGAATTTACCATACAGGACGGCCGATTGTGGATGCTTCAGTGCCGCGTGGGAAAACGCACCGGTGTAGCAGCCCTGAACATGGCCATGGACATGTTGCTGGAAGGGCTCATTGACCGCAAAACCGCTGTTATGAGAGTGGCTCCTTCGCAATTGGATGAACTCCTTCATCCGATCCTGGACCCTGCTTCCGAAAAGGCAGCTGAAGTGGTCGCCAAAGGATTGCCTGCCGGGCCTGGCGGTGCCGTTGGACAAATCGTCTTCACGGCAGAAAATGCTGTTAAGTGGAACAAAGATGGCAAAAAAGTCATTTTGGTAAGGGAAGAGACCAATCCCGAGGACGTTGAAGGAATGCGCGCCGCCGACGGGCTGTTGACAGCACGCGGGGGAATGACTTCACACGCAGCCCTGGTTGCCCGCGGATGGGGAAAATGTGCCATTGTAGGTTGTGAAGCCGTTCATATTGACCTTTCAAAACGCATACTGACCATTAACGGAAAACAATACCCGGAAGGAACTGTATTCAGCCTGAACGGAACACGCGGATTTGTATACAACAAGGCTATTGACACCATGGATGCCTCTGAGAATCCCCGTTTCCAGGAGTTTATGAAAATGGTGGATTCTTTCCGTACCATGGGTGTCCGCACCAACGCCGACACACCCGAAGATGCCCGAATGGCACTGAATTTTGGTGCCGAAGGCATAGGTCTGTTCCGTATTGAGCACATGTTTTACGGCCTACACTCGGAAGCTCCCCTCGGGAAACTCCGGAAAATGATCCTTTCCAATAACGTGGGAGAAAGAAAACTGGCATTGCACGAACTGGCACCTTACGTAAAAAATGCAGCCAAAGAAACCCTCCGGGTAATGGACGGGTTGCCGCTGACTTTCCGTTTGCTGGATCCGCCACTCCACGAGTTTGTACCCCAGACTGCCGATAAACAAAAAGAACTGGCCAAAGAACTGGACATCTCCGTGGAAGAGATCATCAAGCGCGGCGAACTCCTGCACGAAGTGAACCCCATGATGGGTCATCGCGGTGTACGTTTGGGTGTTTCCTATCCCGAGATCTCTGAGATGCAGTTCCGTGCCATTTTTACGGCAACTGCCGAGTTGATCAAAGAAGGACACAACCCCAAACCCGAGATCATGATCCCGGTAACTGTGACCGTCAAAGAGCTGGATGATCAAAAAGTGATCGCCGACCGGGTCCATAAAGAAGTCCAGGATCAGTTCGGGATCACATTTGACTACCTGTACGGCACCATGATAGAGATCCCCAGGGCTACACTGGTAGCGGAAGATATGGCCAAAACGGCACAATTCTTCTCTTTTGGGACCAACGACCTTACACAGATGACATTCGGGTTCTCCAGGGACGACATCGGGTCGTTTATGGGCGAATACATCCAGAAAAAGATCCTGCCCTTTGATCCGTTCCAACACATAGATGAAAAATCGGTAGGAAAACTGATCGAAATCGCGATCAACGGAGGCCGTGCCACCAATTCCAAGATCAAACTCGGCATATGCGGAGAACACGGAGGCGATCCGCAGTCAGTTAAGTTCTGCTATGAAATGGGACTTACCTACGTTTCCTGCTCGCCCTTCAGGGTTCCCATAGCACGTTTGGCAGCTGCTCAGGCCGCTATCCAGACAGGCAAATAATCGTGCGCTGTACAATTTGTTTTAAAGCTCCCCGCGGGGAGCTTTTTTTTCCATATCTTTGTCAGTATGAAAAACATACTTATCACAGGAGGCGCGGGTTTCATAGGAAGTCATACGGCCGTTGAACTGATTGGAGCCGGGTATGGCGTGATCGTAGTGGACAATCTTTCCAACGCAGATACTACATGCCTGGAAGGAGTGGAAAAAATAACCGGGCAAAAGATCCCGTTTTATAAAGCGGACTGTTGCGAAAAAGAAGATATGCGCAAGATCTTTGGGGAAAACCGTATAGATGGGGCTATTCACTTTGCGGCCTTTAAGGCGGTGGGAGAAAGTGTGGATAGACCTCTTATGTATTATCGTAACAACCTGTTATCCTTTATTACACTGCTGGAAGTAATGATTGAGAACGGGGGCGGTGGTGTAGTTTTTTCTTCTTCCGCCACTGTATACGGACAGCCTGACAAGCTGCCGGCAACAGAAGACACCCCGCGAAAACCGGCTACCAGTCCATACGGAAACACCAAACAGATATGTGAAGACATCCTACTGGATGCCGTGAAGGCGCATCCATCTCTGAAAGGTATGATTCTGAGGTATTTCAATCCCATAGGAGCACACCCCTCGGCTCTCATAGGAGAACTGCCCCGGGGCGTTCCCAACAACCTGGTTCCTTTCATAACGCAGACGGCCGCCGGTCTGAGAGAGGAACTCAGGATTTTCGGGAATGACTACCCTACCCCGGACGGCACGGCTCTGCGGGATTATATAGATATTGTCGATCTGGCCACTGCCCATGTCTCGGCATTTGAAAGAATGACAGGTCACAACCCCGACGGCTCATGCGAAGTGTTCAACATAGGAACAGGAAGGCCTCTTTCGGTTATGGAACTGGTGGAGAGGTTCATGGCAATAAACCGGGTACCCCTGAAGTATAAGATCGCAGGAAGGCGGGAAGGAGATGTGGAGGCCGTATGGGCAGATACATCATTGGCCAACCGTGTGCTGGGTTGGAAAGCTTGTCGTAGCGTGGAAGAAACACTGGCCAATGCATGGGCCTGGGAGAAGAAACTGCGTAGATTAAAATAATTTTTCACTATGAAAAACAAACTGATACCTGAACGTTTTAAAAACCAGAAGACAGATAGTTCTCATGTTAAATGGGCCCAATCCATGCAGCGTGGTGGTGAATTCCTGCCGCCTGAAGAAAAACCGGACGATACACGGACCCAGTTTTACAGGGACTATTCCCGGATCCTGCATTGTACTTCTTACCGACGTCTGAAGCACAAGACGCAGGTTTTCTTTGCCACACAGAACGACCATATTTGCACCCGTATGGAGCATGTAAACCATGTGGCATCCATCAGTTATACCATATCCAAGTTCATGGGGCTGAATACAGAACTGACACAGGCAATAGCCCTGGGGCACGACTTGGGGCACAGTCCATTCGGTCACGAAGGAGAAACCCTTTTGTCCGAGATCATGCAACAATGGAACGGCACGTTTTGGCATGAAAAAAACGGGTTGTATACGGCAGACAAGATAGCCACTTTACCCAATGCCTCGGGTATTCATAAAAACCTCCGTCTGACCTATGCTGTCCGCGACGGGATTATTTCCCATTGCGGAGAAGCAGACGAAAACGGACTTTTTCCCCGGGATGAAGCCATAGACCTGGAAGAAATAACACGTCCCAATCAATTCCAACCTTACACATGGGAAGGTTGTGTAGTTAAACTTTCGGACAAGATCGCCTACCTGGGCAGGGATATTGAAGATGCCATTGAACTGAACCTTCTGGAACAGGAACGCCTGGATGAACTGAATAAACTAATGAAAAGCATTCCCGATTCGGAAGGCGTTGTGAATAATACGGCCCTGATAGAACTTTTCATCAAAGACTTGTGCAGGCATTCATTCCCTGAAGAAGGCATGCACTTCTCTCCCCGCTATTACGAATTACTGGTCAAGGTCAAAGAGTTCAATTACAAAAACATATACTACCATCCCCGGTTGGTGTACTACCAGGAATATGCCCGGTGTATCATCCACACCATTTTTGATTTCCTGGACGGGTATTACGGAAAAGACATGCTGCCAAAAATTTCGGCAGACATGTCCAAATTTCCTGTTTTGTTAAGGTATTTCCGTGAATGGCTGATCAAATATAGCGGAACCGATCCGGAAGAAAGGGAAAAGGCCTGTTTCAATAACGATATCATCTATGATCTGGCGGACCGATCTCAATATCGGCGGTCAATAATCGATTACATTGCGGGAATGACAGACAATTTTGCCATTCGTGTATATCACGAGATCATATCCTTCTAAAGACCGGTCATCAGTCCTGCAAACAGGATGGTTCCCGTACTTTTCTCCTTAATGAAGTAAAGGAAGGGCCTGTCCACATGAAACGGGATGGTGTGTCCCGGCCCTACAGAAGTTACATTGAAACCTACCGTGGTTACGGCAGCGGCTTCTGTTCCCTCTTCATCCACCTGGATAAAAGCATTCTGCTTAAGCAAGGCAATAAACAAAGGGATGTCGCTGATATGGCTGAAATCTGCCCTGAAAGGATCAAAGGCTGTTCCCATTCCCATACGTGTCAAAACGGGTATCATGGTTTCCCTGGAATCGAATTCCACTTTAAAGCGGGGAATTCGCAGGTTCAGTTCGGTGGTATAAAGACCGGAAGTCCAGAGATCCCATTGTTCCAGGGTCAGTCCGGAAACCACATCCATCACGGAAACACCGGTATCGGGCAGTACGATCACCATGCTGTAAGCTTTGTTCCCATAAGGGATTTCAGCTATTGCAACGCCTTGGCTTGTCGTATAAGGAAAACTATGGGTTTGTTCCATATAGGTAACCTGTCCGGTTGATCCTGAAAGGTTTGTGAATGAACCCTTCCAGCTGACCTCTTTATCAAAAGTTGATTCCCATTTTCCCTTGAAATAAAGGGCATTGGTATAGATCAGCCGAGCGTCGGGATCAAGCTGGTCAATCACTTTTTTGATCAGGTCATTTGTATTGTCGGCACACCACTGATTGATGACAGACGGCGCCCCGGGGTCCGAAAAATCCAGGTTTGTTACCGAGGCATCGTAGTAATGTTGCAGGGATTGAATAAAAGGCGTCTTAACCGGGAACTTTTCCTCTATCCACACGGCATTGGCTATCTGAAGGCTGACGGTGTTGTCCACTTCTTTCAGGGCCGGCACCAGATGGTGGTAAAAAGCGTTCATTTCTTCCAGGGAATACGGTTCAAAACCTAAGACTCCCTTCATTTCATCCAGGGTGGTCCCCTGTGCCCCGTTGGTTACGGCAGATACGGCCAGGGATGCGCTCAGAGGAGATATAAAAATATTGTCACCGTTCATTTCCAGGCACATTTCCCGGAACAGGTCAACAGCAAATTCATTGCCCTGATCCAGGATCTCCTGCTGGACTTTAGTCAGGACAATATTTTTTCTTTCAATTGGTGAATCTGTGTTCAATTTGGAACACGAATAAGTGAAAAGTCCGGCAAGGGCGGTTATGAGCAGTAAATTAAAGACAGTTTTCATAGACTTGGTTTTTTATTTATAAATGCACCTAAACCTTCGATACTGCTTCCGCATTACCAAAAAAACCTTCCTTGCCGACCCCTTACGTAAAAAGGTTTACAATGGTGAAAAATCTTCCTTTCCTGCACCGCAAAGCGGGCATACCCAATCCTCGGGAAGATCCTCAAAAGCGGTTCCCGGAACTATTCCGTTATCAGGATCTCCTTCTGCAGGGTCATATACGTACCCGCACAAATTGCATTCATACTTTTTCATGATCGTAAAATTTAAGTGTTAAGGATTTCAATATATCGTACAGTGTAAAAGTAACACTTTTTTTATACTTTTGTTTCCCATGAATCAAAAAAAACTATTGGAGCTGGCATTGGGTAAAGGAGGCGATTATGCCGATCTTTATCTTGAACAGAGTCTGTTCCATGAAATTATATTGAGGGACGGGAAAGTCAATGCTGCCGATACCAACAGCGAAGGAGGCCTTGGCATTCGTGTGGTTAAGGGACAAAATACCGGATACGCCTATACGGAATCTTCGTTTGCCCACGACAGGGAAAAAGCGGCCAAAACAGCCTCATACATAGCAGACGGAACCATAACCCCCAAAGGCCCGGCGAGGTTCACTACGTTGAAACTGCCCGACAGGTACAACATTCTGACACCCTGGGACAGTATTTCCCCCCAGAAAAAAATGCCTTATCTTTACGAACTTAACGAGCTGATATTCAGCGCTGATAAGCGTGTGAAAAAAGTAACCGCCCGCCTGGCCGATTCAACCTCTCATATAGAATATTACAATTCCCTGGGAATTCACTGTACCGATATACGTCCGCTCGCTTCTCTTTCGGTTTCCTGCATTATGGAGGAAAACAGCCAACGGGAAACGGCATCGGCATCCCGTTCCTTTAGAATGGGAGCTGAATTCTTGCGCCCGGATCTGATCAAAGAACTTGCCAGGGAAGTGGTTTCGCGTACCGCTTTTCTTTTCGGGGCAGGACAGCCGCATGGCGGAGTAATGCCCGTGGTCATGTCCGCAGGCAGCTCGGGGATCCTGTTACACGAAGCCGTAGGTCATGCATTTGAAGCCGACTTTGTCAGAAAAAACACATCCATTTTCTCGGATAAAATGGGAAAACGCATCTGCCGGCCAGGTATCACGGTTATCGATGACGGCACCATCCCGGCCAATCGCGGTGCATTGAACGTAGATGACGAAGGCGTCCCCGGACAAAAAACCTACATGGTTACGGACGGTATCCTGACTTCTTTTCTGCACGACAGGATCTCGGCCCGTTTTTTCAATGTGCAGCCTACCGGAAACGGTCGGCGGGAATCTTTCCGGTATATGCCGCTTCCCAGGATGCGGACCACCTACATGGAAAACGGCACGGACTCGGAGGAATCCCTGATAGCCTCGGTAAAAAAAGGACTGTACGTGGATTCATTCAGTAACGGGCAGGTGCAGATCGGGGCAGGCGATTTTACTTTTTTTGTAAAAAGCGGATACCTGATAGAAAACGGGAAATTGACACAACCCGTAAAAGATACCAATATAATTGGCAATGGTCCCCAGACTCTGGCAAAGATCACGGGAGTAGGAAACAATTGCCTTATAGATAATGGGACCTGGACTTGCGGAAAAGAACAAAGTTGTGAAGTTTCATGCGGAATGCCTTCTGTTCTTGTGAGTTCACTGACCGTGGGAGGACGCTTATGAATGAAAAAGAATGGTTAGAAGAAACCTGCCGGTATGCCCTGGAATCTTCTCTCCGAAAAGGAGCCGGGCAGGTCAGGGTATCGGCCGTCAGGGATGTGTCCAACGGATTGACTGTACTGAACGACTCCCTGGAAAAGATCCAAAGTGCAGTGGAATCCTCTCTGATGATCCGGTTTTTCACAGAGGGACGTTACGGATCTTGCTCCACCAACCGGACAGATCCTGCTGAAATTGATAAACTGATCGATCAGGCTCTGTCTTCCGTCAGACTGCTGGCACCGGATCCCTGCCGGATATTGGTACCTGCCGGACTCAGGTATGAAGGGCCTCCTCTACAGGCGGCCGATCATAGGGAAATCAGCACCGAAACAAAAAAATCATTACTTTTTGATTGTGTTAAGAGCGTTTATGGAAAAGAACCTTCGCTGATCAGCGTAACGGCGGATTATGCCGATTACAAACGTTGGCTGCACACGTTGGATTCAAGCGGTTTAAACTGCAGCTCAGAAGAAACATGGTACAGCCTTTCGGCAGAATGTGCTGTTAAAGGACGTGGCGATACCAGGCCTTCCGACTGGGAATTTTCAGGCGGGTTTTCCCCGGAGTCCATAGGGCTCGGATCCCAAACACCATCTGACTGTGCCAAACGTGCCTGCAAACGTGCATTGAACAAACGAAATCCCGGCAAGATCGCTTCCGGCAGGTACCCTGTAGTGGTGGAAAACCGGATAACTTCCACCCTGCTCAGTCCCCTTATAGAGGCTATTTCGGGAGGTTCCCTGCAACAACAGAATTCTTTCTTGTTGGGCAAACTGGGCAAGACCATTGCAGCCTCTGTCCTGACCCTGGTTGACGACCCGCACAGAAAAGGGTCTCCCGGATACCGTTTTTTTGACAATGAAGGAATGGCAACCGTTAAAAGAACCGTAATAGAGCAAGGTCGGCTTTCCATGTATTTTTTGAATACCTATTACGCCAACAAAATGCAAATGAAGCCCACCATTTCATCGCCTTCACTACTGTCCGTACCCATGGGAAAAGGGAATGCCCTGTCGCTTGCAGGTTCGTTGAAAAATGGCATCTTTGTAACCGGATTTATTGGAGGTAACTGCAATACGGCAACCGGAGATTTTTCTTACGGAATTGAAGGGGTCAGGGTAGAAAACGGTCAGATCACACACCCTGTAAATGAAATGGTCATGACCGGCAATATGTTGGATCTGTGGCAAAAACTCCTGGCAACCGCAGACGACGCCCTCAACTCAACAGCCTGGCAGATCCCTTCTCTTTTATTTGATAACATTGAGTTTGCAGGACTCTAAAAGATCTCCATGAAAAAACCAAGCCTGTTTGTCAGCCTCATTCCCGTTATCCTTTTGGTAGTAATTATTTTTACCTGTGTCCGGCTTTTCGGGGATGAGGTTACGGCGGGTCCCTCTCAATTTACCTTGCTGCTGGTGGCGATCATCGCTTTCGGCATAGCCCGGTTCAAATACCGGCTGACCTGGGAAAAGGCCGAGGAAGCCATGATCTCCCACCTGAAAAACACCTACCCTTCCATTCTGATCCTGATAGCCATTGGAGCACTTACGGGAAGCTGGATGAGCAGCGGGATCATACCCTCAATGATCTTTTACGGGCTGAAGATCATTCATCCTATGATCTTCTTGCCTCTATGCTTTGTCATAAGCGGTATCATATCCCTGGTCACCGGGAGTTCCTGGAGTACCGTGGGGACCTTTGGGGTAGCTTTGCTGGGAGCCGGACAGATGATAGGCATTCCCACTCCCTGGCTTGCCGGTGCCGTCATATCGGGGGCTTATTTTGGTGACAAAATGTCACCTTTATCGGATACAACCAACCTGGCGGCTTCTTTTTGTGGGGTCCCTCTTTTTACACATATAAAATATATGTTGGTCAATACGGTACCTGTATTTTTGATCTGCCTGGTAATTTATTCCATTGCCGGATTTCGTATCCCCACACAAAATACCATAGACGTTCAGGCGCAATTGACCGCTTTGCAAAACACCTTTAACATATCCGGGTGGCTTCTTCTTATTCCTTTGATTACCATTGTTTTGGTCATTAAAAAGGTGCCCCCTTTTATTACCCTTTTCCTGTCGGCCATTGCAGGAGCCCTGGCCGCAGTTTTCTTTCAGCCGCAGATCTGTGAGGAAATTGCTTCGGGCAAACTCTCAGCCGCCATAATTATGATCAGCACCCATGTAAATATTGAGACAGGGAATGAAATACTGAATAATCTGACCTCAACAAAAGGAATGGCCGGCATGATGAATACAGTTTGGCTCATTTTATGTGTTATAAGTTTTGCAGGGGTAATGACGGCCTCGGGAATGATACATGTCATAACCGAAAATTTACTGAAACTGATGCATAACACGATCTCCACCATAGGAGCCACACTGGGGACATGCATCTTTTTCAATATGACACTGGGAGATCAGTATATGGCCATAATCCTTCCGGGCAGCATGTTTTCAGAAAGTTACAAAAAACAGAACTTTGCCCCGGAATTGTTGTCCCGCACCATAGAAGAATCGGCGACGGTCACTTCGGTCCTCATTCCCTGGAATACCTGTGCGGTAGCACAATCGACTGTTTTGAACGTGGCTACCATGACATACCTGCCCTATTGCTTTTTCAACCTGATCACTCCGTTTTTCTCGTTGTTTGCAGCAGCAATAGGCTATAAAATAAGAAAATTAACCAACTAAACATTTATACGAATTATGACCATTTCTGAAGAAAAGGTAGTTTCATTGTCCTACACATTGGTAGTAGATGGAGATGTTATTGAAACCGTAAACGAAGAAAAACCCATGAAATTCATATATGGCCTGGGATACCTGCTTCCGGCTTTTGAAGAAAAGATCCAGGGGAAAAAGGCAGGAGATGCCTTTGAATTCAATTTAAGTGCCGCCCAGGGATACGGAGAGGTAGACCCCAACGCCATCGTGGAACTTCCCAAAGATATATTTAAAGTAGACGGAAAGATAGAAGACGGCCTGCTTGTAAAGGACAAAGTGCTGCCCATGCAGGATTCACGGGGAAACCGCCTGAACGGTGTGATAGAAGAAATAGGCGAAGACTCGGTAAAAATGAATTTTAATCACCCGCTTGCCGGATGTGAACTGAATTTTAAAGGAAAAGTAGTTGATATCCGTGAGGCTACCGAAAAGGAACTCACAGAAGGCCTTTACGGAGAACGTGTCGCATCTTCCTGCAGTGGAAGCTGCAACGGGTGCAGCGGTTGCAGTTGATCTCTATCCGGCTCCAGGATCATTCTCCGGGCATGAGACTGCTTCTTGTGACCGGGGCTATGTCCAGTCCCGCTATTTTTCCTTCCAGCCATTTGTAGTAGCCTGTGATCGCTATCATGGCTGCATTATCTGTGGTAAAACGTAAAGGTGGAATAAAAATATTCCACTTTCTTTTCTTTGATTCCAGGATCATCCTGTCCCGCAATCCGCTGTTTGCGGAAACGCCTCCTGCCAGAGCCACCCGGTTAATGCCGGTCTTTTTGACTGCAAGAATGACTTTTTCCATAAGAATATCTACAAGTGTTTTCTGAAAACCAGCAGCAAGATGGATCTTATTTTCTTCAATAAACCGGTTGTTCTCTGCCATCCGGTCACGCAGGAAATAAAGAAATGATGTCTTTACGCCGCTGAAACTGAAATCAAGATCATTGATCCGTGGTTTTGCAAAAGCATATCTTGCAGGATCTCCCAGGCAGGCCAGCCTGTCTATGTGAGGTCCTCCGGGATATTCCAGTCCCAGTAATTTGGCTCCTTTGTCAAAAGCCTCACCCACTGCATCATCAATAGTCTGTCCCAGAATTTCATACGTCAGGGGGGATTTTACTTTTAATATTTGTGTATGACCTCCCGATACCAGCAGGCAGAGAAAAGGAAATTCAGGTTTACTGCCGGAAGCCGGCACGGTGCTTTTTCCGTCTTCTGACAAAACGTCAATAAAATGACTCAACACATGTCCTGTCAGGTGGTTCACTTCTATTAAGGGGACTCCTGCAGACAGGGACAATCCTTTGGCAAATGAAGTGCCTACCAAAAGAGATCCCAACAAACCCGGACCCCGTGTAAAAGCAATGGCATTTATATCAGACATGCTTACACCGGCTGACTCCAGTGCCTGGCTGACCACAGGCACAATATTCTGCTGATGCGCCCTGCTGGCCAATTCCGGAACTACCCCTCCATACTTTTTGTGTACCTCCTGCGAAGCCATCACATTGGAGAGTAAAAGCGTGTCCTGCAATACTGCGGCGGAAGTGTCGTCGCACGATGATTCTATTCCTAAAATATAAGCCATTCTGGCGTTGTTTGCTGCTGCAAATGTGGGTATTTTTTTTGTAACTTTGTTAGCTTGGGGATCAACCATGAGGACGCTTAAAAACATATTGCGCACATTGCTTTTTATCATCGTCATCACTCTGGCGGGAGCTTTCATAGCCATACAGATCCCTTCGGTGCAAAGCCGTCTTGCCGGCAGCGCGACACAATGGCTTTCCCAAAAAACAGGAGCGCAGGTTTCTATTGGAGAAGTAAATTTTCTCTTATTCAACAAATTGTTAATCAACGATCTGCTCATTAAAACTTCCTCAACCGACACGTTGTTGCACACAAAAAAGCTTTCCGTGAGCCTGTCAAGATTCAATCCTCTAAGAAAACGTATTGCTTTCAGCCGGATCCTGCTTTCCGAAGGATCATTCCATCTGATCATGCAAAACAATACGACCAACATTGAAAGCATTTTTCCTGCCTCTCAGAAACAGGATACGGTCAGGAAACCTTTTTCATGGGAATTTACCGCCGGCAATGTGGATCTGGAGGACTTTGCCTATCACATGACAGACAGGGATCAGGGACCCTCACACAACAATCCCGAAAGCATTGACTTGATGGATATGCATATTGGGGATATCGAGATCAATATCCGTGATGTCCGTTTCCGTGACGGTCTGCTGGAAGCCCGGCTGGATAATCTTATGGGAAGGGAAAGGTCCGGATACCTGATACGTCATATGGAAGGAGACGTGAGTGTGGATAACCGGGAAGCCCGGGTGGAGAACCTTGTGATCCAGGATAACTTTTCTCACATTAAAGCCAATTATTTCCTGATGCACTACGGGAACGTTGAAAACCTTGCCGATTACATAAACCGGGTGATCATGGAACTTGACATGGATGATGCCTTCCTCTCTTTTAAGACCATCCGATACTATGCCTGTACCTTACCCGAATATTTTACCCTGTCTTTGCGGGCTACCGGCAAAGTAACCGGAACGGTAAGCAACCTGAGAGCCGAAAAGCTGGATGTTCGTTCTCCGTCAGGCAAAACAAAAGTCCTGTGCGGTTTTAAACTCATGGGGCTCCCTGAAGTTGAAAAAAGTACCATGCAAATTGATATTGAAAAGATCGATTCCGAAATAGGGGATCTCAACGAAATATTATATTCCATTGCTCAGGTAGATCTGCAATTCCTGGAAGACAACGCCGGGAGCCGAACCCCTTTTCAATTCCGGGGACGCCTTGCCGGGCTGCTTACGGATTTTGTCGTAGCCGGCGATCTGAAAGGTGACTTTGGAGGCCTTTCCCTGGATTTGATCATTAACAACAACGCCTATCCCGACGGGGTACTGCTATCCGGGATCATCCGTACACAAGAACTGGATCTGGGTAAATTCACGGGCATTCCGGGCCTGAAGGAATGTTCCCTGTATACACAAACTTATGCAGCCGTCAGGCAGGGCGGCATAAGGGACCTGCATGTCCGTGTGGATACCCTTTCCGTTTCCAGCCTGGAATTCAATAATTACACATTCAGGGATTTCAAAATGATGGGGGAATTACGTAACGGTATTTTTGACGGAAGGATGAGCGCATCGGATCCAAACCTTCATTTTCTTTTCCAGGGACGAGCAAATCTGACCCGTTCGGCGGGGACGTCTGCAAATTTTTTTGCCAACATTGCCTATGCGGACCTGAACCGTCTGAATATTTATAAGAGCGACTCCACGGCAGTATTGAGTGGACTGGTTCGGGCCGATTTTTCACACATCAATACGATAGGTGACATAGAAGGCACCATTCAGGCAACCGGATTGTCTTTTGTAAACTCCAGAGGCACTCACAACCTTGACTCCTTTTCCCTGGAAAGTAAACGTTCGAGTGATTCCACAGCATATACACTCACCCTTGAATCCGATGCACTGAAAGCCGATTATTCCGGAACTGAGGGTTTCATGAGTTTCTTGTCACGAATAGCGTCCAGGAATCTTTTCCGTTACCTTCCTGCTTTTTTTACATGGTATAAGCCCCCGGAAACTTCCCTCCCGCTTCCACAAAACCGGGCTGCCCTGGATATGATCGTCAGAAACAGCGTCTTTTTTGAAGAATTGCTTTTACCCGGCCTGTATATTTCTCCCGGGACAACCATATCCCTGCAGGACCGTGGAAATGACAGCGTTCGTGCTGTGATCCGCTCCGAACGCATAGGTTACCTCCGTCATAACCTGAGTCACCTGAACGTTCTTGCCGAGTCTGGGGCCCGGGAATTGCAAGTGGAACTGGGGTGCGGCAACCTGACCCTGGGACAGATCAAGGCAGACACCCTCTTCCTGGAAACCGCTGCAGGTGACGACCGGGTGTTCCTGGACCTGCAATACAACCGCAATGACGGAAAGGCGAATTATGCACAACTGGAATCCGCTCTTTATTTTTCCCGGGCCGGATCATCGGCTTCCCCTATCATAACGGCTGTAGTTTCTTCCGATACGATCATGATAAACGGAAAAAACTGGAAACTTCTATCCGACAGTATTGTGATCGCGCAACGGGACCTGGCACTGAACAATGTCATCCTGGAACACGCCGGCAGTGGTTCCGGTAAAGAATCTCTGAGAATAAACGGCTCCCTGTCCGAATTCCCGGAAGATACGCTCCGCGTGGAGCTCTCGCGCTTTGATGCCGGTATGTTCAACACCCTGATGCCTACTGAATATCCCTTCATTTTCAGAGGTTCGTTTACGGGGACCGGTTATGTGACGGATTTTTACGGCAATCGTCATTTTTTTGCAGACATACAGGGAAATGATCTGTATATAAACGATACACTGGCAGGCAATCTGCGGTTATTGAGTTCCTGGGATAAGCAGGCGGCACACCTCAAACTGGGAGCCAGTACAACTTTGCCCGGGGGACAAAAACCTCTGATGGCAACGGGTTCCTACAGCCCTTCAAAAAAACGGGTAGATATGAACGTTTCCTTCCGGGATTTTGAGGCGGCACTTGTAGCTCCTTTTCTCAGCGGGCAGGTCTCGGACGTAAACGGAAAAATTTCGGGAGACATGTTGCTTTCCGGAACACTGCCCTATCTGGATCTGACCAGCGACAATACTACCGTAAACGACCTGGCATTCACCATAGATTATACAGGTGTGCCCTATTCGGTTTCCGGACCTGTTCACCTGACAACGGGTGGACTGTACCTGCCCAAAGACACGCTGCGGGATTCGTACGGCCATTATGCCATCGTACAGGGCGGACTCAAGTATGAGCATTTCCGAAATATTTCGGCCGATCTGGATTTAAACTTTGTAAACCTGCATGGTCTGAACCTGACTGAAAAAGAAAACGATATTTTGTACGGACAGGCTTTTGCCACAGGCAGCCTGCTGTTGAAAGGCCCCCTGGATGATATCTTTATGGATCTTTCCATAAGGCCGGAACCGAACACCACTATTCACATTCCCCTTTCTTCCGCATCGGAAGTCAAGCAAACCGATCTGCTGTCCTTTGTGCAGCCGGATATAAGCTATACAGGCAGGGATCCTTACATTCTGGCTGCTCTGGAGGAGAAGAAAGACAAAACCAACAATTCCCGGTTCACGTTCAATATGAAGACCGAACTGACCCCTGAGGCAGAGATACTGTTGGAAATTAACAAAATGACTGGTGATGTAATAGCGGCAAGAGGAACCGGGGCTATCAACCTGGACGTAGATCCCAGGGACGATTCGTTTTCCATCCTGGGAGACTGTACCGTGGAAAGCGGAAATTACCTCTTTGGTCTCCAGGGGATCATCTCCAAACGTTTCCAGATAGTTCCCGGGGGAACCATTTCGTTCAACGGAGACATAGAAAATACACAATTAAACCTCACAGCTTCCTATAAGACAAAAGCATCCCTGAACACTTTACTTGCAGATACCACAATGGTAAGTAACCGCAGGGATGTAGACTGTCAGATCCTTATGTCAGGGAACCTGATGAATCCCACATTAGGCTTCAATATTGAAATTGAGGATATTGATCCCATGACAAGGGCGCGTGTTGAAAGTGCCTTGTCAACAGATGACAAAATGATGCGTCAGTTTGTTACGTTGCTTATTTCCAGCAGCTTCATGCCCGAACAAGAATCCGGGATCGTTAACAATTCAAACATTCTTTATTCCAATGCCACCGAGATCCTTTCCAATCAATTGAACAATATTTTCGCCCAACTGAACATTCCTCTGGATGTGGGATTCAATTACCAGCCTGGTCAAAGCGGAGATGTTTTTGATGTGGCCATTTCCACTCAGCTTTTCAACAACCGGGTGGTGATCAACGGGAATATGGGCAACAATCCCTATACAAGCAATGAAAACGATCTGATAGGCAATGTGGACATAGAACTGAAACTGGATGAAAAAGGGAAATTCCGGCTGAAGGTTTTCAGCCATGCTGCCGATCAGTATTCCAATTACCTGGATAACACACAACGTAACGGGGCAGGATTCGTTTACCAGGAAGAATTCAATACCTTCCGTCAATTATGGCGAAGGTGGTGGAAATTACCGTAAAACAGCACCCGTTTCCCGCGTGAAAGCTTCCAACATGCGGTTGATCAGTTGTTCCACATAAATATCGGTCAGTGTTTTTTGCGGATCCTGAAATACAAAGCTCAGTGCGTATTGTTTTTTCCCTTCCGGAATGCCTTTACCCGTATAAACATCAAACAGACTAACCTGTTTTAAAAGACGTTTTTCCGTTTTAAATGCTATAGCATGTAACTTCTTGTAAGTCACATTATTGTCCACAACAAGTGCCAGATCCCTGTGAACTTCAGGAAATCGCGGTAAATCTGTATAACGGGTTTTTGTGTTTCGTATCATACTGAAGAACAGGTCCCAGTTAATTTCCGCAGCAAAGACTTTCTGTTTTATATCCAGCACCGTAAGACAGGACCGGCTGACCTCTCCCAGATCGGCCAGAACATTGTTCTTTACCTTGTACCGGATCCCTTCTTCAAACAGATCGGACGGAGCATTGGTGCATTCCAACCGGTTCAGATCCAGCCCGAATACCCGGGCAATATGTTCCACGTAAGCTTTTAGCACAAAGAAATCGGCGGGACGGGAAGGAGTGTGCCAATTCTGGGTTCTGTCATTCCCCGTAACAAACATTGCCAGGCGCCGGCTTTCGCGATATCCTGACAATGATTCTCCCGATCCGGTCAATTGGTATACATTTCCCTGTTCAAAGAAACGGAGGTCGTATTGTTGCCTGTTGACGTTATAGGCAATGGCTTCCAGCCCGCCCCAGAGAAGTGTTTGCCTCATGGCATTCAGATCACTGCTTAAAGGGTTGATTATCATAACAGAAGATCCGGCAGGATAAGTTTGCAGTCCTTCATAATACGCAGCGCGGGTAAGGGAATTACACATTATCTCACGAAATCCCATGGCCGCAAGACGATCGGCTGTTTTTTCCCTGATCAGGTCCGGTTCCGGTTTTTGTACCTGTGCCATGGAAGAAAGGACTCTTTCAGGAATTTCAATATTATTGTAGCCGTAGATCCTTAACACGTCTTCCACTACATCACACTCCCGTTGCACATCCGCCCTGTAGGCGGGAACCTCTATGGTCACCTGTTCCTGTTCTTCCCGGATAATGTTCATCTCCAATGCATGCAGTATCCTGTTTACGGTTGATCTTCCAATATCTTTGCCCATCAGGGAAAACATGCGTTTATAATTCAACTCTATCCGGGCCGGGTTGACAGGGGAGGGATAGAGATCAACAATCTGTCCTTCAACCTGCGCTCCGCAGATTTCCTGCATGAGCAAAACTGCCCTTTTGAGTGCATACAAAGTGGCCTTGGGATCCGCTCCTCTTTCAAAACGGAAACTGGCGTCTGTTTTTAGACCGTGGTGCCTGGAAGTTTTCCGGATAAAGTTGGGATGAAAGCAGGCCGACTCCAGGAATATGGAAGTTGTTTTTTCGGTCACACCGCTCTGCAACCCGCCGAATACCCCTCCAATACACATGGGTTTTGTTTTGTCACAGATCATCAGATCTTCACCGCCCAGGGTCCTCTCAACCTGGTCAAGGGTAACAAAACGGTCTCCCGGCCGGGCAAAACGCACTACCACACGGTCTCCCTCTATTAATTCCCTGTCAAAAGCATGAAGGGGCTGTCCCGTTTCCAGCATAACATAATTGGTAATATCTACCAGGTTGTTTATGGGTCGAACCCCGGCCAGGCGCAAACGATCCTGCATCCAGGCCGGAGAAGGTCCTACGGTAATATGGCTGAGGGTTATGCCGCTGTATCGGGGAGCTGCCTGCGGTGCTTCCACAGTGACCTGCACTCCTTTGCCGGAAGGATTCTCTTTAAAAGATCCTACCCCGGGTTTATTGATCATAATTTCCTTACCCTGCGCGGCATACCAGGCCGCCAGGTCGCGAGCGACACCAATATGAGAAGCGGCATCTATGCGATTCGGTGTCAGGCCAATTTCAAAGACGGCATATGTGGGAAGACCCAGGTATTCTGCTGCAGGGATACCCACCGGGGTGTCATCGGGCAGGACCATGATCCCATCATGGGAAGTACCTATCCCCAACTCGTCCTGGGCACATATCATTCCGTAAGACTCGGCTCCGCGTATTTTACTTTTTTTGATCTTCACCTGTTCTCCGCTCGTAAAAGTCAATTGGGTCCCTACCGTTGCCATAAGCACTTTCTGCCCTGCTGCCACGTTTGGGGCCCCGCACACGACCTGAACGGGATCTCCGCTGCCGGTGTCTACGGTTGTAAGGAATAAATGATCGGAACCGGGATGCGGACTGCATGTTATCACGCGCGCAGTTACCACTCCGTTCAGTCCTCCGGGAATTGATTCGGAGACCTCAAGGGATTCCACTTCCAGACCTATGTCCGTGAGTACCCGGGAAGTTTGTTCCGCGTTCATGTCCAACGGAATATAATCTTTTAACCAATTGTACAGGATCTTCATACTATGTGATTATTCAAATAATGTTGCTACAAAGGTTTTTTTGTCAAATACCTGCAGATCGTCAATACCTTCTCCAAGGCCTATGAATTTGACCGGGACCTGTAACATGTCACTGATCCCAATAACGACTCCTCCTTTTGCCGTACCGTCCAGTTTTGTCACTGCCAGGGCCGTCACGTCCGTAGCCCTGGAGAATTCTTTGGCCTGCTGGTAAGCATTTTGTCCCGTTGATCCGTCCAATACCAGCAACACTTCATGCGGGGCATCAGGGATTAGTTTTTGAAGGACCTTGCGAATCTTGGACAATTCGTTCATCAGATTCACTTTATTGTGAAGCCGACCCGCAGTATCTATCAGAAGCACATCCATTTGGCGGGCTATGGCCGCCGACAGGGAATCGTAAGCTACGGCGGCAGGGTCACTGCCCATAGTCTGTTTGATGATGGGGACCCCGGCCCGCTCGCTCCAGATGGTCAATTGTTCCACGGCAGCGGCACGGAATGTATCAGCAGCTCCCAGCATGACTTTTTTCCCGTCAGCTTTTAGGCGGGAAGCCAATTTACCTATGGTAGTTGTTTTTCCCACCCCGTTGACACCAACCACAAGGATTACAAAAGGTTTTTTTGAAAAATCAAACGGGATCAGCTGACCGGCAGACTTGTTTTCCATTAAAAGCGCCTCAATTTCTTCCCTCAACAAGCGGTTCAGTTCCTGGGTATTCACGTATTTGTCGCGACGGACTCGTTCCTGGATCCTGTCAATGATCTTAAGCGTTGTATCCACACCCACATCCGAAGCAACCAGTGCTTCTTCAAGATCGTCCAGCACCAGGTCATCCACTTTTGAACGGCCCATGACCGTCCTGGAAAGCCTGCTGAACAATCCTTTTTTTGTTTTTTCCAGTCCTTTATCCAGAATATTGTCGTTCATAAGAGTGCAAATATAAGAAAAAGCAGGGTGCCATAAGTAACAAAAAAGCTCCCCGGGGGAGCTTTTATCTTAAGACCTTTCTGTCGAATCTAAGAAATGAAAAGATCATGTACTATTTTCCGGCAAAAAAATCTTTTTCCTTATCCGTGGGAATGATGTCTTCCTGGAACATATAGGCTCCGGTACGTTGTGAGCGGACCATACGAATGCATTTAACACTGCCTTTTCCTGCCGTTTTATCTTTAAGTGTTGCTACCGCTTTTTTTGCCATAACTTTCTCTTTTTATCTATTTAATTTCTCTGTGAACAGTCACTTTCTTCAGGAAAGGATTGTATTTTTTACGTTCCAGACGCTGCGTGGTATTCTTCTTATTCTTTGTGGTGATATAACGGGACATTCCCGGAACTCCACTTTCTTTCTGTTCGGTACATTCAAGAATGATCTGTACTCTGTTTTCTTTCTTTGCCATAAGACGAAATATTATACAATATCAATCAAACCTTTTGCTCTGGCAGCTTTCAATGTGGCAGCCAGTCCGTTTTTATTAATGGTACGGATCCCGGCGGCAGTTACTTTTAAAGTAATGAAACGGCCCTCTTCTTCCGACCAGAAACGTTTGGTTTTCAAGTTGGGAGCAAATTCACGCTTTGTGCGACGTTTTGAATGAGACACATTGTTCCCTACCATTCTCTTCTTACCTGTAACTTGACAAACTCGTGCCATGGTATCTTAATTTTGTGATTTATTCATTTTTAAAGGGCTGCAAATATCTGCATTTTTTTTGGAAACCCAAAATTTATTTGAAACGTAATTTCAATATACGATCCCAGCGGATGTTGGAGGGGAATGATTTGTATTTATCCGTGGAAAACCAGACAACAACGGGATTCCCTACAATTCTGTCTTCCGGTACAAAGCCCCAGTAACGTGAATCCAGCGAATTGTGACGGTTATCTCCCATCATAAAGAAATAATCCTGTTCAAAAGTGTACTCCGTAGATTCCTCCCCGTCAATATAGTATTCCCCGTCACGTTCTTCCAGTGTATGTCCTTCGTAAGAAGTAATGATACGCCTGTACAAAGGCAGGTTTTGCGGTGTGAGTGTTACGGATGTTCCTGCCTTCGGTATCCACAGCGGTCCGTAATTATCCCTGGTCCAGGGAAAATCCGGTGATGTAACAAAGGGGAATAACATCAGTTGTGAATCGGGGTAGTCCGGTGGAAAGACATCAATATTCTGACTGATGGAAACAATACTCCTCATGGCAGCAAGTTCCCCGGCATGCTCTTCATTCAAGGGCAAGGTGGGATAACCGGGAATACGGTTGTCAAAATAGGTCTCTGCAGGAGAAATATTGTATTTTTCCAGGATCCTTTGGTTTAGTGGCTGTCCGTCGGTAACAACGGTATAGGTGTTTCGTATTCCGGAGAAATCAGGCTGGGGAATGCTGTTCACATAAACTTTCCCATCTGTCATTTCCAGGGTATCCCCTGCAACGGCAACGCATCTTTTGACATAATTGTCTTCTTTACCCGGCGGACGTGATTTGACCGGACCGTAATGTTCCAGGGTACTCTTTCTGCCGTTCAGCCTTACGTGCGTATAATAATCATCGGTTGGATAATTTACCAGGACGGTATCGCCGTGCGGAAAATTGAACACGACCATATCATTTCTTTTTACCTGTGAAAACCCGGCCATCCGCTTGTAAGGTCTTTCAATAAGCCTTGTATAGGATTCTTTCCCGAATATTACGTTATGCGTTAACGGAATGGTGAGTGGGTGCTGAGGCCTCTTGGGACCGTATTTCAATTTTCCCACAAACAGGTAATCGCCCGTCATCAGGGTGTTTTCCATGGAAGATGTCGGGATCATGTACGCTTCAAAGAAGAAAGACTTAACAAAGGTGGCCGCTATCAATGCAAAAATGATCGCATCTACCCATTCCAGGGCAGCATTTCTCTTTTCACCTTCCTTATAGGTTTTTTTCCAAAAAGCCCATTTGACCTTTTTGGTAATATACAGGTCCAATATGATAATGAGCCCGAACAGCCACCAAAAGTTACCCAGCCAGATCACCCATACCAGGTAACCGGCGGCAACCAGTGAAAATTTTATCCAGCGGTTCAAAACCCCGTAATTATTTAATGGAGCTTATTATGGCTTCAAATGCCTGGGGATTGTTCATAGCCAGGTCTGCAAGAACCTTACGGTTAAGGCCTATGTTTGACTTGTTCACTTTTCCCATGAACTGTGAGTAGGACATTCCGTGCATACGGGCAGCCGCATTGATACGCTGTATCCATAAAGCCCTGAATGAGCGTTTTTTGTTTTTACGATCACGGTATGCGTAGGTTAACCCTTTTTCATACGTGTTTTTGGCTACCGTCCAGACGTTGCGGCGTGCCAGAAAATTACCCTTCGTCTGTTTTAGAATTTTTTTTCGCCTGGCCCTTGAGGCCACAGCATTTACCGATCTTGGCATAATATAAATTCTTTGCGATTGTCAGCGTTCTCCTCCTTTGAGATTCTTTTCCTGCTGGGCAATCTGGTTAATATATTGCAGTTCTAGACGCAAATCAGTTCTTTGATGCGCTTTTCATCTGCCTTATTTACCAAAGAGGAATAAGTCAGATTACGTTTCTGCTTTTTAGTTTTTTTTGTCAAAATATGACTGTGGTAAGCGTGTTTCCGCTTGATCCTTCCGGTTCCTGTCAACGTAAAACGTTTTTTGGCTCCGGAATTTGTTTTCATTTTGGGCATACTTGTTTGTTTATATATATTTGGTTGTTATTTCTTTTTTGTTGTTTTTAATGGTCCTATCATCATGATCATGCGTTTGCCTTCAAGTTTGGGCATCTGTTCAGCTTTTCCGTAATCTTCCAGATCAACGGCAAACCTGAGTAGTAATTTTTTTCCCTGTTCGGAAAATACGATGGAACGACCTCTGAAAAACACGTATGATTTAACTTTTGCGCCATCTTTCAGGAATTCTATGGCATGTTTCAGTTTAAACTGGTAATCGTGTTCATCCGTATTTGGTCCAAATCGGATCTCCTTGACAATAACCTTGGAGGCATTGGCTTTCATCTCCTTTGCTTTCTTGCGCCTCTGGTACAAATATTTCTGGTAATCAATGATCTTACATACAGGCGGATCAGCTTGTGCCGTGATCTCCACCAGATCCAGATTCATCCTTTCAGCCATTTTCAAGGCCTGTGCAATAGGATAGATTCCCGGTTTTTCAATATTGTCTCCCACAACACGCACCTGGGGAACATCAATTTCATTATTGATCCTGGCACCGTCATCATGTTTTGGTGCCCTGTTGTAATATTTTCCCTGATTGTTCCTTCTATGAGGTGAAAATTGTGGCTTGTAAGGTGTTCCGATAATTTATTCCTCCTTTTTTAGTTCGTTAAATCATTTATTTCTTTCCGGAGCATGGCTACAAATTCCTCCGGTTTCATGATTCCCTGGTCTCCTTGACCCTGACGACGTACAGATACGGTTCCGGAAGATTCCTCTTTCTCTCCCACTATCAACAAATATGGAATCCTCTTCAACTCATTCTCTCTTATGCGCTTACCAACTGTTTCATTGCGGTCATCAAGCGAGGCGCGAAGTTCGGAATTATTCAAGAAATCACAAACTTTTTTTGCAAATTCATTGAATTTTTCACTCAAAGGCAAGACTACAACCTGGTCGGGAGCTAGCCATAATGGGAATTTCCCGCCTGTATGTTCCAGTAAAACAGCCACAAATCGTTCCATGGACCCGAAAGGAGCGCGGTGGATCATTACCGGCCTGTACTTTTTGTCATCCGACCCAATATATTCCAATTCAAAGCGTTCGGGTAAATTGTAATCTACCTGGATGGTTCCCAGTTGCCATTTTCTTCCGAGGGCATCCCGAACCATAAAATCAAGTTTTGGTCCGTAAAAAGCTGCCTCACCGTATTCGACAATGGTTTCCAGGTTCTTTTCAGCAGCAGCTTCAATAATGGCCTGTTCTGCTTTTTCCCAGTTCTCATCCGAACCGATATATTTAGATCTGTCGTTTTTATCACGCAGGGACACCTGAACCGTAAAATTCTCAAAACTTAAAGTCCTGAAAATATACAGTACAATATCTATTACTTTGCAAAATTCATCTTTGAGCTGATCGGGACGACAAAAAATATGTGCATCATCCTGGGTAAATCCCCTGACGCGTGTTAGTCCGTGCAATTCACCGCTTTGTTCATAACGGTAAACCGTCCCAAATTCAGCCAGACGTACAGGCATATCTTTGTAAGAATGCGGTTTTGAGCGGTATATCTCGCAGTGATGGGGACAGTTCATGGGTTTAAGCAAAAACTCTTCCCCTTCCTGCGGTGTTTTGATGGGCTTAAAACTGTCTGCTCCGTATTTTGCGTAATGGCCGCTGGTCACATACAATTCTTTTTGACCTATATGAGGGGTGATCACCTGTTGGTACCCATGTTTCTTCTGCACTTTTTTCAGAAAGTTCTCCAATTGCTCCCTCAGAGCCGCTCCACGAGGCAGCCACAACGGCAGGCCCTGCCCTACACGTTGCGAGAAAGTGAACAATTCCAATTCTTTACCTAACTTGCGGTGATCCCTCTTTTTGGCTTCTTCCATCATTTTGAGGTACTCATCCAGCAATGATTTTTTTGGAAAAGTAATCCCGTAGATACGCGTAAGCATCTGACGTTTTTCGTCTCCCCGCCAATAGGCCCCGGCAATGGAAGTAAGCTTGATGGCCTTGATCATGGAAGTGTCGGGAATGTGAGGTCCCCGGCAAAGATCTGTAAACATACCGTTGGAATAAAAAGTGATGGTCCCGTCTTCCAGGTCTTCTATCAGTTCGCATTTATACGGGTCGCCTTTTCCCCGGTATATCTTCAGGGCTTCTTCCTTACTGACTTCCTTCCTTTCAAATAGCTGTTTGCTTCTGGCCAGTTCCAGCATTTTATTTTCAATGGGCCCCAGGTCATCTTCTGACAATTGGCGTCCTTCCAGATCTATATCGTAATAAAAGCCGTTCTCTATGGCAGGGCCTATCCCAAACTTGACACCCGGGTACAACACCTCCAGTGCTTCGGCCATAAGGTGGGATGAGGAGTGCCAGAACACCTGTTTGCCTTCCTCGTCTTCCCACTTCAGGAAACGGACAGAGGCATCCTGTGTCAGAGGTAGTTGTATATCAGTCAATTTCCCGTCCACTTTCACGGCAAGCACCTCGGCTGCCAGCCGGGGACTTATATCCTGCGCTATCTGATATCCCGTTATGCCGGATTCGTATTGTTTTGTTTTCCCATTGGGAAAAGTAATAATTATCATGATCTGAATTTATAAGGTTCGTTTTCATTCTAACTTACAAAGTTAGGTATTTTTTAAAAATTTTGGTTACTTTGTGACCGAAACTAAACGATTTACCGATGAAACATAATTTCTGGAACAAAGCTGCCATGTACGGTATTGTCCTGGCACTTGTATCCGTTTTTTTTATGGTCATCCAGCCGGTCCTGGATCCTGC
The DNA here is from genome assembly GCA_011620605.1 of Bacteroidales bacterium. Lineage (GTDB taxonomy): Bacteria > Bacteroidota > Bacteroidia > Bacteroidales > UBA932 > DMER64. The sequence continues at coordinate 177,228 of WOYW01000015.1, forward strand.
CAAATGGATGAACATTGTATTATGGATGGTAAAACTGGCCGGAACACTCGGTCTGCTTTTCTATTTCATGAAAGACTTCGAGGCCGGAAAGGAATCTTACTCCTATGCAGATGCATTTAAATTCGGAATAGCAGTTTCTTTTTGTTCTTCCATAATAGCTGCCGGGTATTACTACTTCCATGTCATGTTTATTTTCCCGGATACAACGTCCCAGATCTCAAATGCCATGATGATGGGCTTTGAACAGGCCGGAATAAGCTCCGAAGATTTCAATACGGATAAATTCATCGCACGCCTGCCCGTTATCATGATGGTTTCTCAATTTATCTATTTCAACATTCTTGGTCTTTTATGGTCTTCCATCCTGGCAAACGGAGCCAAACAAAAAGTAACTGCATCTCCCTTTGACAACTAACGTTTTTTATATGGACCTGTCGGTTGTTATTGCATTATATAACGAACGGGATTCATTACCCGAGTTACTGGAGCGTATCCGTTCCGTTCTGGATGTCCCTTTACGTGAAGATTCCTCTGCATTGCCTGAATACGAAGTAATTTTTGTTGACGATGGCAGCACCGACGGATCCTGGGATTACATATCGGAACAAGCCGATAAGGATCCGCGGGTCCACGGGATCCGCTTTCGCAGGAATTACGGGAAATCCGCTGCCCTTTACTGCGGGTTCGAAGCAGCCCGGGGAAATGTGGTCATCACCATGGACGCCGATCTTCAGGACGATCCTGCCGAGATCCCCGCGCTTTGCAACATGGTGCTATCCGGAGAGTACGACCTGGTCTCCGGATGGAAAAAGAAAAGAAAAGACGGATTGTTTTCCAAAACCATCCCTTCCCACCTATACAACGCTACGGCCAGGCTGGTTACGGGCATAAAACTCCACGATATGAATTGCGGGCTGAAAGCCTACAGAAAAGAAGTGGTAAAAAACATAGAAGTGTACGGGGAAATGCACCGTTACATTCCTTACCTGGCAAAACAGGCAGGTTTTTCAAAAATTGGTGAAAAAACTGTCATCCATTCCCGTCGCAAGTACGGAAAAAGCAAATTCGGTCTGAGTCGCTTTGTAAACGGGTACCTGGATCTTCTAAGTCTATGGTTTCTTGCCCGTTTTGGGAAAAAGCCAATGCATATATTCGGACTTTTCGGATCATTGATGTTCATTGCCGGAGGGGTCATAGCCGTTTGGCTCATTATTCAAAAATTATACTGGCAATCACACGGATTCCCTTACCGTCAGGTTACCGACCAACCCCTGTTCTACCTGGCACTTCTGGCTATTATTCTGGGTATGCAGCTTTTCCTTGTCGGTTTTCTGGGAGAATTGATCTCGCGTAATGCAACAGAAAGAAACCACTACCAGATCTCTGAAAGACGTTGAACTTACTCATTTCCATTCAGGCGGGCTTGCCTGTTCGCAGGAAAAGATCTACGTAAGCGGCGGCATCCCCGGGGAACGTGTTCAGGTTGTTCCCAAAAGGGGTAAAGGGTTCCGCAGCGCTATTGCCGTTAATATACTGAAAGCTTCTCCGGACAGGACCGTCCCTTTTTGTACACATGCCGGCATTTGCGGCGGATGTCCCTGGCAACATCTGAAGTATGAAGCACGGCTGGAATGGAAAAAAGACATCCTCAGGCGTGCCCTGGATAAATACGGGATACATATTCCCGGCATATCCTCATGGGCTTATACCGTATGGGATCCATCCGGTAATGCCCGGTTTTACGCTCCTGTCTTTTACCACTATAAAGGAGATCATCATCTGGAAGAACACACCGGAATGTTACGTCTTAAATACGGTCTTTCTTCTTTTTATCAACCCAACCCCCTGCAGGCTAAGCTGATCTTCAGCCATATAGCGGAACTGGCAGACGATATTGTCTCTGATAGTTCTCCCGTTTTCGATCTTTATGCCGGTGTTGGTACCATTGCACTGACTCTGGCAAAAAAATATAACCGGGCCTGCATCACCGGAATTGAGGGTAATGCTGATGCTGTCCGGGATGCCTTGGACAATGCCTTTCTTAATGGTTTGAGCAAAACAAACTTTATTACCGGGGACATACTCCAGACTTTTACCCCTTCTTTCACGGCTCAGACCGGAAAACCGTCATTGATCGTACTGGATCCTCCAAGAAGCGGAACACTTACCGAGATCAAAAAAACGATTCTTACAGCCGGACTTACATCCGGCCTTATGACATGTTCCCGCATACCCAACACGTTGAAACTCTTGCTGTCTGCAGCAAAGAGCCCTGATCCGTTACAGTGGGCGGTTTAGGTATTCATCAAATGACTGAGGCGCAGGTATATACGAACTTTCAAACAAAGGGGACGAGATCAGAAAATCCGCCGTAGACCTGTTACAGGCAGTAGGAATGTTGTAAAGGCTTGAAATTCGTAACAATGCTTTAACGTCTACATCATGTGGCTGCGGCTGCATTGGATCCCAGAAAAAGATGAGAATATCAATTTTCCCTTCGGCTATCAAAGCTCCCATTTGCTGATCGCCTCCCAGGGGCCCTGATTTGAGTGTGGTCACATCAATTCCGGTTGCTTTTTCAACCATACGTCCCGTAGTTCCGGTACAGACGAGCTTGTGTTTGATCAGACGGTCCTTGTTAAATTCCACCCATTCGATCAAATCGTTTTTCCGGTTGTCGTGGGCTACCAAAGCCAGATTTTTCCTGTACATAGTCGTTTACATATTGGCACACTGATCACATGAAAGAGCTGCGGCTTCCATGATCCCTTCACTCATGGTGGGATGGGGAAAAATGGAATGTATCAGATCGTGACTCGTGATCTTCATACCGCGGGACGCAACCAGTCCGCCTATCATTTCCGTGGCGTGTGCCCCAATGATATGGGCACCCAGCAATTTTTGTGTTTCAGCATCAAAAACCAGTTTGACGAAACCGTCCCGTTCTCCGGCAGCGGCCGCCTTACCCGATGCTGTAAAAGGATACTTCCCGATCTTCACTTTAATGCCTTTCTTTTCGGCATCTTTTTCCCGCAATCCAACCGATGCGATCTCGGGCGTTGTGTAAATACATCCCGGTACATTGTCATAATCCACATCGGGAACATCCAGACCTGCCATTTTTTCCATACAACAGAGAGCTTCTGCAGAAGCCAGGTGTGCCAGAGCCGGTGTGTTTAATACATCTCCAACTGCATAAATACCGGGAACCGTTGTCATAAAGTTTTTATCTACGTTGATCCTGCCTCGGGTCATTTCCACACCCACTTCTTCCAGTCCCATATTTGCCGTAACCGGCAAAACACCCACCGCGGACAAAACAACACCAGCCTCTACATATTCAATGCCTTTTTTGGTCTGAACGGCCAGGCGGCACCCGTCGGCTGATTTTTCAGCCGACTGCACAGCTGCCGATGTCATGATCTTTATACCCGCTTTACGGAATGAACGGCTTAACTGGGCAGCAACATCCGTATCTTCGGTAGGTACTATCTGGTCCATGTACTCAATCAGTGTCACTTTTGTGCCGAGTGAAATGTAGAAAAAAGCCAGCTCCGATCCTATGGCACCGGATCCTATAACTGCCATGGTTTCGGGTATGGATCCCGGGACCATAGCCTGGCGGTAACCAATGATCTTTTTCCCGTCTATGGATGCCCCTGGAAGTGAGTTGGGTTTTGATCCGGTGGCTATCAGGATATTTTTCCCTTCCAGTACCTGATCACCTACCGCTACTTTTCCGGGAGCCTGAACACTGCCGCGCCCGTGTATGACATCAATTTTATACTTTTTCAATAAGAATTCTATACCTTTTGTCATCTGAGCAGCTACCTGCCGGCTTCTTTCAACAATGGACTTGATATCGGGCTCCACACTTCCGGTAATTTTCACACCGTAGTTTTCTGCATGCCTGGTCGTGTTGAGTGCTTCAGCACTTTTCAACAAGGCTTTGGTGGGAATACAACCCCAATTAAGGCAAACCCCTCCCAGAAGGGCTTTTTCAATAACTGCGGTTTTAAAACCCAATTGGGCACTTCTTACGGCCGCTACATATCCTGCCGGACCGGATCCAATAATGATTAGATCGTAACTCATAGACTATTTAAATTGTGATTATAGATTTTTCCCGTGACAATGTTTGTATTTTTTTCCGCTTCCGCACGGACAGGGATCATTCCTTCCAACCTGTTTTTCTACGTGTACAGGAGCGTTGGAATGCGGCTCTGCCGACTGTGTAAGTAAATCCGGACGTGATGTTTGTGTGTTACTCAGATCTGTACGGCGCCTTTCATTGCCTGCTTTGTCCAGTTTGTCCTGATCCTGACGCAGAGGTATATGGGCCTTTAGCAGAAAAGCCAGCACTTCCCGGGCGATTTTTTCCAGCATTTCGCTAAAAAGTTTGAAACTTTCAAATTTATAGATAAGCAACGGGTCTTTTTGTTCATAAGTAGCGTTTTGCACCGATTGCTTGAGATCGTCCATGTCACGCAAATGCTCTTTCCAGTACTCGTCTATCATTACAAGGTTTATGGTCTTGTTAATAGCCCGGATCAATTCTTTTCCCTTGCTTTCGTATGCTTTTTTAATATTCACGATAACCTGGTAGATACGTTTTCCGTCTCCTACCGGAACCACAACATTTTCATAAGTAGCCCGCTGCGTTTCGTAAATATTTTTCATTATGGGCCAGGCCTGGGCCACCAAAGCTTCTGCCCTTCTTCCGTAAACTTTCTGTATCTGTTCAGCCAGTGCTTGTGACAATTCGGCGGTATTTTGTTTGCGGTATAATTCCTCGTCAATACCTGGGTCAATGGATATCTGGCGAATCAATTCATGTATAAAATCTTCATAATCAATTCCTTCCATCTGCTGCACAAACGATTCTGCAAAATCGGACATCATGTTGGCTACGTCCACGTCCACCCGTTCACCGTACAATGCATTCCGGCGACGGGTATAGATCACTTCCCGCTGTGAATTCATCACATCGTCATACTCCAGGAGACGTTTCCTGATCCCAAAATTGTTTTCTTCTACCTTTTTTTGTGCCCTTTCAATGGAACTGGACAACATAGAATGCTGCAACACTTCGCCTTCTTTCATGCCCATCCTGTCCACTATGGAGGCAATACGACCGCTTCCGAACAACCGCATCAGATCATCCTCCAGGGATACGAAAAAAATGGAAGACCCGGGGTCTCCCTGGCGTCCGGCTCGACCCCGCAGCTGCCTGTCCACACGGCGGCTGTCATGACGCTCCGTTCCTACAATGGCCAGACCTCCGGCCTCCCGGACTCCTTCCCTCAATTTTATATCCGTTCCCCTACCGGCCATGTTCGTGGCAATGGTCACCGCTCTGGCACGACCCGCCTCGGCAACTATCTCAGCCTCCCGCGCATGTTGTTTGGCGTTGAGGACATTATGTTTTATGCCACGAATCTTAAGCATGCGGCTGAGCAATTCAGAAACCTCTACTGAGGTGGTTCCCACAAGTACCGGCCGGCCGGCTTTTGTTAGTTCAGTGATCTTATCTATCACGGCATTGAATTTCTCCCGTTTAGTTTTGTAAATAAGATCGTCTCCGTCAATTCTTATGACCGGACGGTTTGTGGGTATCACTACTACGTCCAGTTTGTATATGGACCAGAATTCCCCCGCTTCTGTTTCAGCTGTACCGGTCATACCGGCCAGTTTGTGATACATACGGAAATAATTCTGTAGCGTGATGGTGGCAAATGTTTGGGTGGCTGCTTCCACTTTTACCTTTTCCTTAGCTTCTATGGCCTGGTGCAAACCGTCAGAATAACGTCTTCCTTCCAGAACACGTCCGGTCTGTTCGTCTACGATCTTGATCTTATTGTCCACTACAATGTATTCCACATCTTTTTCAAACATCGCATAGGCTTTAAGCAACTGGTTGACCGTATGTACCCTCTCGGATTTTACGGCGTAATCGCTTAACAAGGCATCTTTTGCGGCTGCTTTTTCTTCTGCAGAAAGATTTTGTTTCTCCAGTTCCGATATCTCGCTCCCCATATCGGGCAAGATAAAGAATTTGGCATCACTCATCTTTTTGGCAATCAGATCGTGTCCTTTTTCTGTCAGATCTACGGATTTTTGCTGTTCTTCAATAACAAAATACAGATCATCCGTTATCAGGTGCATCTGTTTATTGTTATCCTGCATATAGAAATTCTCCGTTTTCTGCAACAGTTGTTTGATTCCCTGTTCACTCAGGTACTTGATCAGAGGTGTATATTTTGGTAAACCCTTAAAGGCTTTGAGTAAAATTTTCCCGCCGTTTTCTTCATCTCCTTCCGAGATCAGTTTACGTGCTTCGGCAAGGTATTGCTGAACGAGTGTTCTCTGTGCCTGGTACAGTTGTTCCACTATAGGCCGGAATTCGTTAAACTGCTGGTCTTCTCCGCGGGAGACAGGTCCTGAGATGATCAGAGGCGTCCGCGCATCGTCAATCAATACCGAGTCAACCTCGTCCACGATGGCATAATGGTGCTTTCGTTGCACAAGGTCCTGGGAATTGATAGCCATATTGTCCCTCAGGTAATCAAACCCGAATTCGTTGTTTGTCCCAAAAGTGATGTCGGCCCTGTATGCTTTTTTACGCTCTTCCGAATTGGGCTCGTGTTTGTCAATACAATCTACTTGCAAACCATGAAATTCATACAACGGCCCCATCCATTCCGAGTCACGTTTGGACAAGTAATCGTTTACCGTGACTATATGCACTCCTTTTCCCGCCAGTGCGTTGAGGAACACAGGCAGGGTGGCCACCAACGTTTTTCCTTCTCCTGTTGCCATCTCTGCGATCTTTCCCTGGTGAAGAACCACGCCTCCTACCAACTGGACATCGTAATGCACCATATCCCAAGTGATCATGTTTCCTCCGGCCATCCATGAATTACGCCAGACAGCGTTATCTCCGTGTATTTCAACATGATCTTTATTAGCGGAAAGCTGCCTGTCGTAATCGGTCGCCGATACGGTAAGTGTCTGGTTTTCCTTGAACCGCCTGGCCGTGGATTTCATAATGGCAAAGGCTGCAGGGAGCACTTTGTCAAGAACCTCTTCAATTTTTTCATCGATCTTTTTGGTGAGCTTGTCGACTTCTGTAGCCAATGCTTCTTTTTTCTCCACTTCAATTTCCACATCCTCCAATTGCTCCCTGAGAGCAGCCTTGGCCTTTTCATCTTCTGCTATATGATCCTTAATGATCTGTCTGATCTTTAGCGATTCTTGACGTAACTGATCGTTATCCAGTTTATCAATCCGGTCATATTCCTGTGTGATCTTATCCACATAAGGACTCAATTGCTTAAGGTCCCTATCTGATTTGGACCCAAAAATCTTACCTATAATATTTATAACTGAAGCCATGTCTTGGTGTTTTCATTTTTAGACAGTTTACAAAGTTAAACTTTTATTGTCAATAAACATGATATCAGACATGGCTCCTGCAAGGTTCCTATTTACACCAGCCCTTGGTCCAGTCGTTTCCGTAAGGCACTGCCCCGGCATAATCCGTTGAAGTGAAGAAAGGATCTTCCTGCTTCATATCAATACCACCCGGAACCGATCCTGCATACCCGTTCATAAAAGTGAGATCATAGTTGATTTCGTTATTGGGACCGGCCAAAAACAAATCTTCCGAATAAAGACCGGCAGCAGGTGAAACAGTCCCGGAAAGGTATATATTACCCAGGACGGAAATATTGTTTACCAGGGAAGATTCCGTTTCCGTCGTTTCTGTTGTGAGGCTGTTTGGCTTCCCGTAAACCAATGTATTGTAAAGCTTTACGTATGTCCCCGCACGCAGTCGGATCCCGCGTTTATTCAGGTTGGACCCGTTCCCGTTTAACGTGAGGTTTGCCAATACCGGGAATGATACCGGCTCAGCTGAAAAATCCTTGCTGTTATTATCGGCTTCAATCAAGCAATCACATTCATACCCTATGGTACTTTCCGCGCCCTGAACAGCAACCAGAAACTGGCCTTTTCCTCTCCAGCCTTCAGTCCAGTCAAACGAATCGTCACTGTTATCCGTGGCTACCAGGTATTTCACGTTGACTGTTCCGCCAAACCATTCAAAACCGTCATCCGATCCTTTGTATGACTGAAGATGATCCACAACGGTTCCGTTACCTACACCGTAAAAAGTGAATCCGTTGGCTTCTTTTTCTTCACTGAAAGCATATCCCGTATATTCCACCCGGATATAACTCAGCCGACCCGAATTATCGGCAGGATCATTACCTCCGTACAATGCATCTCCTATTTCCGATTTTGACTGGGTTCCTGTCACATTTATGGGAGCCCGGCCGCAAATATGAACCCCTCCCCAGGCCCCGGGTTCTTTCTTTTCCGAGGTCATCACTATAGGTTTTTGGGCCGTACCCTGTGCCAGAATCGTTCCACCCTGCTCAACAAGTATGTAATCTACAATATCATCGTCCTTTGCCACAATGATCACACCGGGTTCTATGGTAAGAACACCGTCTGCCTTAACGTGAAGTCCTCCTGACAAGGTATAAGTCATTCCTGTCTTTAGGGTTTTTGCCCCGGTTAGTTCACCTGCCAGGTCAGCAGATTCAGTTTCCGGATCCGTTCCTTTTTCACAGGAAACCGTCAGAAATAGGATTACCAGTGCCATAACGGCCATTTTCCAATTCATGTGTTTCATTTTTTTATTTCTTTTTAAATGTATAAGAGAACCCTATTTGAAAAGACATTCCCGGCTGGTAGGATTCAACTGTAACAAATTCTCCGGTAGTCTTGACTTTCTGGATAAACCGGATACGGCTGTCCAGCATATTTCCGGCCGAAACTTTAATGTTCCATTGGCTGCCGGCATTGTAAATACCCACAAAATCCAGCGTGTGCATGGGCTGTTGCACCACATTGCCCATCCCGTAGATACCTACTGCATGGATCCTGGGCCCCTGCAAATTGTATAGCATTGTCAGGGTAACCTGATCTTTTTTTCTCACTTTCCATCCGTACGCCAGATCTGCATTAAGTAAATACGGGGAGGCTCCCTGTAGTGCCCTGCGGGAATCCGTATATATACCGCCTCCTTCGGGAAGTATTACATTGGTATACATATAAGAAGCATTACATCCTATCCTAAGGCCCGGCAACAAGTTGATTCGGGTTTCGACCTCTACTCCGGCCGCCATGCCTTCCCGGGCATTGCGAAACGAATGCACCGCCGAGCCACCCGATGATTCCTGAACCCTTTCTATTGGGGTTTTCAGGTTCTTGTAATAAAGGGTTGCCGAAAAAAGATTGTCGTTTTTTCCGTAGATCTCGTAACGCAGATCTGCATTCAGATTGTACCCGTTCACCAGGGATTCGTTACCCCTTATTTCTGCGCTTCCGTAAGATTCTTTATAAAGAAACGGGGCCATTTCAATGAACAAAGGCCGGGTAACTGTCCGGGAAAGCGCAAGTCTCAGGAAACGATCAGTCCCAAATCCATATTTAATGTTAATTGCCGGGAAAATATCGTGTCCCTTTAATGAAGACACTTTTTCAATAGAAGCATCTGTCCAATAGCGAACCCATTGCAGGTAAGGTTCATAACGTAATCCCAGGTTCACATTCATATTCCTTATAGGGAGCATATCGGCTTCCATATATACACCCCCAACATCCTGACCGGCATAATAGGAGGATTTTGGCTGGGCATCCTTGGTAATAACTATGGTCCCGTCTGCAATGTTTTCATTATTCAGATAGGGATCCGTATTATAGATATCCGAAATTTCCGGATTGAGGTTGTTCAGGTTGTAATAAAAACGAACCGATGAGTAGTTCCGTGCCTTGTTTTTGTAAGAAGCCCCAACCCTCAGGGACCCTTTTTCACCCATCCTGAAAACAGCGTATACATGCGCAGCAGCTTCCTGCTCCTCCAATTCTCCAAAATAACGCATGGTTTCCTGTTTGTTGAGTTTAAAAAGGGATAATGTGCCGTTATCCTGACGGAATATAACCTGACGGCGGTCAGGTTCATAGCTGCCGGTCATGCCGTAAGAAAAAGCCGCATTGACCGACCATCTGTAAGAGGTTGTCCAGGAATAAAGGATCTGGTTGTTCAACAAACTGTATGCATGGAAAACACTGTTACTGCCAATGAGCCTGATTCCTTCCGAATCATATCCTTCCCTTTCTTTGTAATTGTCTTCTGCATTGCGTGCATATAAAAGTGAATAGCTCAGGTAATGGGCTGATCCCAATTCATAACTCAGGTGCATCAGTGCAGCAATATCCAGATTCGTTGTATAGCTGTCGTAGTTAAATTCATTTAAAACAGTTCCCTGTGCATTAATGGTGGAAACATAAGAATCCGGTTCTTTATTACCCGAGTAACCGGTGTTCAAAGAAACCAGCAGTCCCATTTTATGACGTCCCGCAGTCCATGTTTTCCCGAGTCCGAGTCCAGCATTGATCGCGGGAAAGAGCACCCTCTCATAAACAGAAAAAGAGGTCCCAAAAGGGTCATTGTTCCTTACATAAGAAGAAAATTCATTGGCTGTCATATCTATAACCTTGGGAGAAAGGTTCCCTGTAAATAACATCCCTCCGTTTTTGTTACGTCCGGAAAAACCGGCAAATAATGACTGGGAGTATCCCCCAATACCCGCATTTACATTAACATAATCAGAGCCTGAATGTTCTTTTACACTTATGTCAATATGGGCTCCCGAGTAATCGGCATACGATGTAGCGTTATATACTTTACTTACAGTAACGTTCCTGATAATCCCGACAGGAAACAGTTCCAGCGGGATGAGCTTGTTATCCGGATTAGGGGATGCTATGGGCAATCCGTTCAGCGTAGTGGTACTGTACCTGTCCCCCAACCCCCGTACATAGACCTGCCCGGTTTCAGCCAGGGATATTCCGGAAATTTTTTTTACGCCTTCGGCAACCGTAGATATCCCTTTCTCACTCATTTCCTTTACCCCCATATTCTCCAGGGCCGTTGAAGACATACGTCTTTCGGATAGAAGACTTTTTTCGGTTTCCAGGTTTTTACGGGCCGTAACAAATACTTCGTCCAGTAACATTTCTCCGGGGACCATTTGGATGTCCATGGTGATACTTCCGGAATCTCCGTTAATTATAACGGGATCGGTAACTGTTGTTTTGTAGGATATGTATCTGAATTCCAACGTATAGGTGCCTTCCTGAAGGGGCAGATTATAAAAACCTTCATTGTCTGTAACACACCCTTTTGCAGTGCCTGAGACCAGAACATATACTCCGGGAAGCGGTTCGTTCATTCTTTCATCGGTTACCTGTCCGGTTATGATCGTTTGCGCCTGTATTATTCCCGGTTGTAACACCAGAAAGATCACGGCGGCTTTGATGGCTTTTTTTATTCTCTTATTCATAATTACGGGACAAAAGTGGCGGCTCTGTGTTACAATACCGATACAGCTGTTTTACAATTAAATAAAATAACGCCTACAGGCTTTGTAACACGTCTCATTTTAAAGGAATCACTTATCTTTGTAAAACTTTAAGTCATTGGATTTGGAAAAAAACAAAATTCGGATATTGGTTGTCGACGACGAGGAGTCATTGTGTGAAATACTGCAATTCAACCTGGAAATTGAAGGGTACCGGGTAGACGTGGCTTACAGCGCCGAACAGGCACTCAAAATGAATCTGGAAAATTATTCTCTGATCCTTCTGGATGTTATGATGGGACCGCTAAGCGGTTTCAAAATGGCTCAGATCTTAAAACAAAATGAAAAAACCGCATTGGTGCCAATAATATTTTGCACTGCCAAGGATGCGGAGGACGACACGGTAGCAGGATTGAACCTGGGAGCGGATGACTACATCTTAAAACCTTTTTCAATTCGGGAAGTCATAGCCCGGGTAAAAAGTGTACTTAGAAGAACCGAACCGGTATTGCATCCTGATCCCGGTCAGATACTGGTTTTTGAAGGACTGATCATTGACCTGGCCAAAAAGCTTTGTTTTGTGGATGGTCAGGAAACAGCACTGACAAAAAAGGAATTCGAGATCCTGACGCTTTTGCTCCGTTACAAAAATAAAATTCTTTCCCGTGAAGAGATTCTGAACCGGGTCTGGAGTGATGACGTCATTGTCTTGGGCAGAACCATAGATGTAAATATCACGCGTCTGCGAAAAAAAATAGGCAACTACGGAAAACACATTGTAACCAGGTTGGGATATGGGTACGGATTTGAAATATAGAATTTCCTTTCATATAAGGCTCTTCCTCATCCTGATATTGTTGTTCGGCCTTTTCCTGTTTTGTTTTTTGATCTTCCAGTTCAGAAGGGAACGATTGTACAAAGCCGAACGGGTAAATACAGAACTACAGATCATCAACACACGGCTGAGTAATTACCTGGTGAACTTTTACGCTATTGATTCCATTGTGAAGGAAAACAGACAATCCGTGATGGGGAATTTACGGGTAACCATCATGGACACTGCAGGCACTGTACTCTACGACACGGACACAACACACCCACTGGATTCTTTCGCTAACCATGCCGACAGACCGGAAATCATGCGTGCCATGAAATACGGTTCGGGCTACACAATACGCCGTTTATCAGAAACTACCAATAAAGAGTATTTCTATGCCGCCAATTTAGCGGGAAAATACGTAGTCCGTTCTGCCATTCCTTATTCAGTTTCCCTTCAGGAAGTGTTAAAAACGGATAAATTATTTCTTCCCGTTATGATAAGCATATCGATCATTGTCAGTGGACTGGCTTTGCTTTTCACGCGCCGTTTGGGACACAACATCAAACGCCTCAGAAAATTTGCCATGCTGGCAGACAACGGGGAGCCCCTTCATGACATTGGACCATTCCCGAAAGATGAACTGGGGGATATTTCCAATCATATAATTCAGCTGTATTCACAATTAAAACAGACAAAAGAGGCTCTGGAAAACGAGCACAGAGTTGTAGAACAGCAAAAACAAGAACAAACACGTTTAAAAAAACAACTTACACAAAACATTAATCATGAACTAAAAACCCCTGTCAGCATTATACAGGGATACCTGGAAACACTGCTCAATAACCCGTCGCTGCCTCCCTCCAAAAAGCAGGCATTTATTGAAAGCTGTTTTAAACAATCCGACAGACTGGCTCAGTTATTGAATGATATATCAACTATCACACGCATGGATGAAGCAAGTGAGATCATTGAAAAAACCGAACTCAACGCGAGTGATATAATCAGGGATGTTTTTTCAGATCTTGACACGCACCTGCAGGAAAAAAACATCAAAACCGTTATTGATATTCCACAGGAGATAATTGTGAAAGGTAACCACGGTTTATTACAATCCGTTTTTCGCAATCTGACAGATAACGCCATCACATACTCCGGATGTGATACCATTTTTGTTAAGCTCACCGAATCCGGTCAGGATCATTTTACTTTTAATTATGCAGACAACGGAATTGGAATTGATGAAGCTCATCTTCCACGCATTTTTGAACGGTTTTACAGGGTAGATAAAGGCAGGAGTCGTCGTATGGGAGGAACAGGGCTGGGTTTATCTATAGTAAAAAATGCCATTTTACTTCACGGGGGTACCATCCGGGCCGGAAAAAGAGAAGGAGGCGGTGTGGAATTTATTTTTTCCATCAAAAGGCAATAAAAAAAGCATACCCGGAAGTATGCTTTTCAGGATTTTAACAGGATCCTATAAATTACTCGGCAACAATGGCGCCGACGGGACAAACTGCAGCGCATGCTCCGCAATCAATACATTCATCGGGATCGATGATGTAAATGTCACCGGGAGAAATTGCGTCTACGGAACATTCATCAATGCAGATTCCACATGCTGTGCAAGTTTCAGTAATTCTGTGTGCCATGATAATTTGAATATTAATAGTAAATATTTCCGCAAATATATGAATTAAATTCTTACTACCTTTGTACAATCACAACTTTTGATAAGATGCAACTGCTCATTCTTTTACTCGCTTCAGTCTTATTCACGTCACCATCTCTTGCCCGGGAAGATAATCGAGTGACTTTTGATAAAACCGTACATGATTTTGGAGATTTTCAAATTGATGACGGTCCAAGATCATATACATTTACCATGACCAACAACGGTGACAGCCCTGTTGTGATTCAAACGGTCATTTCTTCATGCGGATGTACGGTCCCCGAATGGACAAAAGAACCGATACTCCCCGGTGGTAAGGGCTCGATTACCGTTACGTATTCCAACGACCAGGGGCCCTACCCGTTCGATAAAATGTTGTCTGTTTATGTGACAGGATCTGCCAAACCTTACGTTTTACGGGTCAGGGGAGTAGTCCATCAGAAAAAATTCACCCTGGAAGATACGCATCCCATTGTTATGGGCCCACTTAGGCTGCGAAAAAGGGAATTGGAATTGGGCCAGATCCGCCAGGGAACAGTAAAAGAAGATTCGGTAGAAATCATTAATACAGGAGAATACCCGGTATTCCTGAAATTTGAATGTTCGCATCCCAATCTGACTGTAAAAGCAAAACCATCCAGATTGAACGGTGGTGAGAAAGGTGTACTGGTTTACACCATAGACACCGGGAAAAAGGAAGAATGGGGCAATGTGTTGTACACGGCACATCTGATAATCAACGACCGGAAAGATCCTATGCATGTACTTACTGTAAAAGGATCCGTTAAACTGAATACATCCGGGATGAGTCGCGCTGAAAAAGCCAATGCTCCCATTCCTCAGATGGACCGCAGTGCATTTGAATTTGCAGATACAAAAACAGGGATTGAAATAGTTGCCTCTTTCCACTTGTCAAATAAAGGAAAAACACCTCTGATCATCTATAAAACAGATACAAGTCATCCGGGTATCCGGGTAAAAACGGCACGTGAAATTGCCCCCGGTGCCGAAGTCCCGGTTGAAATTACTATCCCTGCCTCTGAAACCGGATCTCCCGGAGAAGTTATCTTTACCATAAGTTTCACTACCAATGCCCCTTCCAGGCCTACGGTAAATTTACTTGTGTACGGAAATCTTAATCCCTGACCGGTATGGATTCTGCGCTAAAAGTCAACAAAGGAATACCCCGTCCGCCTGAGGTCAATCCGCGGGCAGGTGATATCCTGAAAAAAAGGCCTGCCAAAACCATGGATTTGTCAACATACCTGGACGGTATTAAAAACAGGGATATTTCGATGCTGGCCCAATCCATTACATTGATAGAAAGTACCCGCCCGGAGGACCGGGAAAAAGCACATGAACTTATCTCGGCATGTCTTCCTTTATCGGGGAATTCCGTCCGGATAGGCATCACGGGAGTTCCCGGAGTGGGAAAAAGCACTTTCATTGAGACTTTTGGAAAGCACATAACCGATTCCGGCCACAGGCTGGCTGTTCTGACTATAGACCCCAGCAGCGAACGCAGCAAAGGGAGCATCCTGGGAGACAAAACAAGAATGGAAACCCTGGCCAACAATCCACACGCATTTATTCGTCCTTCTCCAAGCGGGGGTTCCCTGGGAGGTGTGGCCCGTAAAACCAGGGAAGCGGTCCTGTTATGCGAAGCCGCCGGTTTTGACACCATTTTCATAGAAACCGTGGGTGTAGGCCAGTCAGAAACGGCTGTTCATTCCATGACGGATTTTTTCCTTTTACTCATGCTGGCAGGTGCTGGAGACGGGTTACAGGGCATTAAAAGGGGTATAATGGAAATGTCCGATCTTCTTGTGATCAATAAAGCCGACGGTAAT
Source organism: Bacteroidales bacterium (assembly GCA_011620605.1). Classification (GTDB taxonomy): domain Bacteria; phylum Bacteroidota; class Bacteroidia; order Bacteroidales; family UBA932; genus DMER64. Next base: position 192,999 of record WOYW01000015.1, read on the forward strand.
AATGTGGAAAAAGCGCTCCAGGCAAGAACCCTGTACCAGGGAGCCCTTCGTCTTTTTCCACCCTCTCCTTCGAGTTGGATCCCTACGGCACTGACAGCTTCATCCATGGAAGGCACCGGGATGGAAAAGATACTGGGATCTATTAACTCTTACATGAATCTGACCCGGTGTAACGGTTATTTTCATAAGAAACGGGCAGAACAAGCCGTTTATTGGATGAGGGAAAGCATTAACGATTACCTGGTATCACGTTTTTACGACAATCCCCGCATTAAAAAGGCACTGCCTGTGATGGAGCAAAAGGTAAAAGAAGGACAAACGGACTCTTTCCGGGCAGCTTCAGAGCTTTTGGATCTGTTGTAGGATACAGCGTGTTTCCCCTTACTTGTTCATGGTGATCAAAAACTCGTCATTATCCTGGGTCCTCAAAAGCCTGTCTTTCATAAATTCCATAGCTTCCACGGAATTCATATCGGCCAGGTAATTGCGGAGTATCCAGATGCGGTTGAGTTTATCCTTGTCCATTAACAGATCATCGCGACGCGTTGAACTCAGCGTAACATCAACGGCAGGGAATATTCTCTTGTTGGAAAGTTTCCTGTCCAGTTGCAGTTCCAGGTTGCCGGTTCCCTTGAATTCTTCAAAGATGACTTCGTCCATTTTGGAACCTGTATCGGTTAGTGCCGTTGACAGGATCGTGAGGGATCCTCCGTTTTCAATATTCCTGGCAGCCCCAAAGAATCTCTTGGGTTTTTGCAGGGCATTGGCATCCACCCCTCCGCTCAATACTTTTCCGCTTGCCGGCTGAACCGTATTGAAAGCACGTGCCAGCCGGGTTATACTATCCAACAGAATGACTACATCGTGACCACATTCTACCAGGCGTTTTGCTTTTTCAAGGACTATTCCCGCAACCTTAACATGACGTTCAGCCGATTCGTCAAAGGTAGAGGCTATCACTTCCGCTTTTACGTTACGTGCCATATCGGTCACTTCTTCCGGTCTTTCGTCAATTAACAGGACGATCATATAGACTTCCGGATGATTGTCGGCAATGGCGTTGGCTATGGATTGCAACAGCACCGTTTTTCCGGTCTTTGGCTGAGCCACAATAAGCCCCCTTTGCCCTTTTCCTATAGGAGTGAACAGATCCACTATGCGGTTGGATAATGTGTTGTGTCCGTTTGAAGTAATGTCAAATTTGGAATCCGGGAAAAGAGGTGTCAGAAAATCAAAGGGGATCCTGTCCCGTATGAATTCGGGTTCCCGTCCGTTAATCTCATGGATCTTTACAAGGGGAAAGAATTTTTCACTTTCCCTGGGGGGGCGTATTTCTCCGCTTACCGTATCGCCGGTCTTCAACCCGTACATTTTTATTTGCTGCTGGGACAAATAAATATCATCGGGGGAATTCAGATAATTATAATCGGACGAACGGAGGAATCCGTACCCGTCCGGCATCATTTCCAGGACACCAATAGCTCTGACAACTCCTTCATATTCAATTTTTTTGTCGTGAACAGCCTTCCCGGTTTGTTGCTCCGCTTTTTGTTGAACGGGTTTGTGCTGTTCCGGCTTATGCGGTTCTGACTTATGCTGAGGAGATTTTTGCTGTTCAGGCTTCATTTGTTCCTGTTTGTGTTGTTCCTGCTCTTTAACAGACTCATCTGGTTTTCTCTCAACTGGTATGGGTGCCGTTTCCGGCTTTTTCCGGGGTCTTCCTTTTCTGGGTTTTGGCTGGGGTTTTTCCTCCGGTTTGACTTCAGATTTGATCTCAGGTTTTTCTTCCGGAACTGATTTTGGCTCGGTAGCGGGTTTAGACTCCGTGGCGGGTTTGGGATTAGTTCCTTTCCCGGGCTGTTTTTCTCTTGTATCCGTTGACGGCGTTTTTGAACGTGGTTTGCGGGTACGGCGTGGAGTTTGTTTTTTTGTATTGGTTTTATCCTCGGAAGAAGCCGCAGAAGAAGCCCCTGACTCGGCCTGTATATCCAGGATCTGGTATATCAATTCATTTTTTGCATAGGATTCAATTTTTTTGATTTCCAATGCATTGGCAATTCTATGGAGTTCTTCCATTGACTTGTTGCTAAGCTCAATAATGTCGTACATTTAAAATATGTTAAGTATTGGGTTAAAGCTTAAGGATAAGCTAAGACGGTACAAATATATAAAAAATTTAATTATCCCAGAAACTGGAGTTTTTCTTGTATTGCAAAACATCTGCCAGTGCAGAAGCCTTTGCGGCTATGCGGAAACTCCAGCTTTCCCATTTACCGTTGGGAACCCAGGAAAAAGACATTTGAAAACAATGGAGATCATAAGTGGCACTTAGCTGGGTAGTGGTAAGTTTAAATTTCATCATGTCCAGTCCGCTCCTGACGTTAATGCTGAGGTCTCTGGTGAGTTTGACTTGTGCCGAAATTCCGAGTGTCTGGTTAAAATTATGATTGGTGTTCAATTGCTCGTTAGCGAAAGTGTAAGACCGGTTATAGGAAAAACTGTAATTCAGGTTTACAGACCAGGGGATCTCCGGATCCATATAGTAAACCCATCCTCCCGGAATGTATTCACCGGTCAGCGGATCTTCATAAATTAACTGGTACGAATCATTCTTGCTTTTCCGGTCTCCCCCTTTAAAAGAATAGGAAGTCGAGAAACTGGCATTGGTCAGTCTGGCCAGATTCCCCGTTCTCAACACGTTCAGTGTGTTGATCCGTTGTCCTCTTTCATTTATGGCATATGGATCAAACATGGCATTCGCATTTATGCCGAGTTTTTCAAAGACCGAAGTAGACAAACTGACGCTTATGTTGGAAAGTTTCATCGAATCTGCCAAGAAATTGTATGAGCCGTTCAACGACAGGTTGTCAATGATCTTGATCTTTTTTACCCCGCCGTTCTCTGTGGTGTCTTTTTTATTAAACACTTTGGCCTCTACGTTGTTCCCCAGTGAAAAACTGATGGAAGCATTTCGTCCTTTGGACGGGGGTCCGTATACCGATTTGCTGTATTTATTGTATTCCACCAAATATTCCCGCCCCAGTGAATCGGTATAATTCAGTGTCGTATAGCCGTTGGCTTTTGTTCCAAGTTCAGGTCTGTAACTGAAACTCACCGAAGGTGTCATCATGTGACGAATGGCCCTGAGACGTCCTGTCGGTTTGAAATTGAACATACCGTATACACGTGTAGACATGGAAATCCCTCCCGAGTAAGACTGTGTGATCCCGAACTCGCTGAACGGTTGAGAAGTTGTGGATACCACTTTTTGCTCCACCTGATCAAATGTGCGGGTCTCACTCATAAAATGCCAGTTCATACCATAGCTTAAGGTAGGTGTAAAATTCAAATATTTGAGCAATGTAAAACTGGGAAGCCCTATGGAAAAATTATGCTGCATGCCCGTTTTGTAAGCTTTCCAGAAATCGGGAGTCCCAAATTGTGAAGATTTAAAATTCAGTTTGTTCTGAAAGGCAGTATTGTAACTCAGTGTTATATCCTCATAAAATCGCTTTTTCCCCACCCTGTACTTACGTTTGAAAGGATTGATACGACTCATGGTAAATGTCAGGTTGGGCAACGTAAGAGCATAGGAAGAGTCCCTGTTGTTCTGACTGTGTAACAGGTTAATTGAGAGATTGAACGGTGTGCCTGCAAACTTTTTTGCATAGGAAACGCTGGAAGATGTCTGGGATTGCAGTGCCTCGTCAATGGACCGACTGTTAAACCGGTTGTTTGTAGGACTTGAAAAATTTACAGAAGCACTGAAAGACGTTCCGGGACGTTTTTTGGGATCCTGTGTATGACTCCAGCGAATGGAAAAATCTCCCGATTCCTGATAATCAGACGAACCTTTTTCTCCTGTTATGTTTTTGGAATAACTTACATTTAGGTTCCCGTTGTATTTATATCGGTTCTTATACCTGGCAGTTCCCCTTACAGCCCAGGATCCCATGGAATATATGTCCCCTGTAACGGAAAAGTCAAGGTAATCCCCAAAAACAAAGTAATACCCCAGATCCTTCAGGAAGAATCCCCGGGCAACTTCTTCCCCGTAAGAGGGTATCAGTAACCCTCCCGAACGTTCGGGCCGTTTAGGAACAAAGCCGAAAGGCACAATTATGGGTGTGGGAACATCTTCAATAACTACATAAGAGGGCCCGAAAATAGTTTGTCCCACGTTCCCGTCTTCATCTGCCGTTATTTTGGCGTTGGTCATGTGCAGGTAAAAGTGAGGATGTTCGGCATCACATGTAGTATACTTTCCGCCGTGGATATTAATGGAATTGTCCGGCATTTTTTTCAGGTGCGATCCGTGCAGGAACCCCTGCTCATCCTGTGTGACCATATTATTGATCCTGGCTTTTCTGGAATCGAAATTATAATAGACCGACTCCATCACATAACTGTTATTTCCTTCCTTCATTTCCGGTTTGCCCTGCATTACCCCCGTAGAATCCACTACGCCCGTAGCAAAGACAGTTCTTGTATCGTCATCATATTCCATGTATTCTGCCTTGATCTCCAAGTTGTCATAGGTGACCTTTACATCCCCGTAGTAATACAACATGGTTTTCCCGCCCCTGAAATCTTCCACAACAGAATCCCTGGCCGTAGAGAAAGCAGGAGCTTCCAGCTGTGTATGTGCCCTGATACTGTCAAGACGTGCCAGGCTGTCCAGGTCTACGGGAGAAAGCCCTACGGCAGCTTCTTCCAATCCTGTATATTTGCCCAATGTTTCCCACATTACAGATAAAGGAGATTTGTCCGGTAAAGATACTACCGGAGTATTCAGATATTGTCTATACATCCGGCTTACGGGAGCTATGGAATTTTCTATTATCCTTTTCTGCTGACCATGAACGGGTAATACGACCAGAACAAGGAATACCAGACAATATAGGGTATGCAAAATACTTTTTTTATCTTTGTCTTTCGCAGACATAAGCTGCAAATATATATGAAAAAACTGATTCCCGTATTGGTTGTAATTCTCTCTGTTTGCAATTCGTATGCCATCATGGCCCAGGGATTTTCCGGCCCTGTGGTACGCAAAGTGGTTATTGACCCCGGGCACGGCGGTCACGATCCCGGAGCTTTAAGTCCGGACAGGAAGCTGAGAGAAAAAGACATAAACCTTTCTGTGGCAAAACATCTTGGAGCGGAGATCAGCAAAAAGTATTCGGATATTAAGGTTATATACACCAGAACTGCAGACGTGGCCGTAGACCTGGACAAGCGCGGAACTCTCGCTACCCGGGAAGATGCGGATCTGTTTATATCCATACACGTTAATTCCGCTAAAAGGACTACCTCTGTCCCGGTAGGTCCTGAAACCTGGGTTTTTGGAGGAGACCGCAGCCGGAGAAAGGATGACAGTTACGATGTGGTCCTGAAAGAAAATGAAGTTATCAAGTTTGAAGAAAACTACGAAGCTAAATACGAAGGTTTTGACCCGGACAATCCTGAATCCATGATCGTCTTTAATTTCCAGAAAGACGCCATAATGAGGCAATCCAGAATATTGGGATCCTGTATTCAGCAATCATTACGCCGGAGTTCCTTCCTGGGCGGTCAAAACGACAGGGGTCTGAAAGAAGGTGGTTTTGTAGTGCTGGCTTATTGTTCCATGCCAGCCATCCTGGTAGAAATGGGATTTCTTAACAGCAGCGCGGATCGCAAAATACTGAGTACCGAGAACGGGCGCAGGAATATTGCCCGGCAATTGATGCTTGGTTTTGAGGAATACCTGGAAAGCTACGGAGAAAACGGACTTTCTGCCGTAAACACAGAAGTACCTGAAATACAATACAGGGTGCAAATTCTGTCTACCAGGGAAGCCCTTCCCGCCTCTCACGAAACACTGAAAGCTTTTCCTGCAACAGAGCTTGTTGTATGTAACGATCAAATATATAAATATAAGTATACGTTGGGAAACTTTCCTGACAGGGAAGATGCTCAAGAATATTGTAACAACCTCAGGAAAAGTGATTTCCCGGATGCCTTTGTGATCGCCGTGAAGGATGGCAAATTGGTTCCTGCTAATTAAACCGCAATGAAAATCAAAAAAATGTCTCGTGAATTGAAGATCGGTCTATTTGCACTGATCGTGATAGTTGTTTTATATTTTGTAGTCCAGTTTCTGAAAGGGAATGATCTGTTCAGGGGGACAAATACCTTTTATGCGGTATATCCCAGCGTGGAAGGTCTGGCTCCCACAAGCCCTGTTTCTGTACTTGGACTGACGGCAGGAACGGTAGACAAAATTGATTTTGATCAGGAAACTCAACAAATGATCGTTAAGATCAGTTTGAAAAATAAATTCAGACTCCCTGAAGGGACCCGGGCTGAGATCTATAGTGCCGACATATTAGGGGGAAAGGCCGTCCGTTTGATACTTGGCAATTCTTCAGCATGGCATGCTTCCGGGGACACCCTTGAAGCCTCAGTTCAACAGGATCTGATCACACTTCTGACAACAGAACTTGTGGAACTGAAAGATGACATATCCGGATTAACATCCAATCTGAACGAAACCATATTACGCGTTAATAACATTCTGGATGACGAAAACCGGAACAACATTAAAGAGAGTCTTGGTAAGCTGAATTCATCCCTGAGCCATATTAACCAACTGTCAGAAACGCTTGGAAACAATGCTTCCCGTATAGATAACATCCTGGCCGGTGCCGATACCCTGGCCGATGAATTAAACCGGGCAATGAAGAATCTTTCGGGAACCCTGGATAATTTTGACGCTGTATCTGCAGAACTTAAAGGGGCCGATCTGGGGGGAACCGTGGTAGAATTGCATAAATTACTTGAAAATCTGAGCAATCCCGAAGGGACCCTTGGGCAAATCGGATCCAATCCGGAATTGTATCATTCTCTTACCGATATTCTGTCCAGAGCCGATTCCCTGATCCAACTGATAAGCGAAAATCCTAAAAAATACATTCGGATCACTGTTTTTTAAATTATTCATATTTGTCCTAAATGCCCACCTGTCAACAGAAAGCACAATTTGGGGTTTTTACCTTGCTCATAATCAGAGATTTGCAATAAAGCATTTTTTCACTCTGATTATTAAGGCATTATTATTTTTTTGAAAAATACAAGTGTTTTTCATTTTTTTTTTACCATTTTTTTTAACCATTTTTGTATACATAAACCCCAAATCTAAATATGTCTCCGTCTCCTCACAAAATTGTTTGGAATAACTGTCTGAATATTATTAAGGATAACATTCAACCATCCGGTTTTAGCACCTGGTTTGAACCGATTATCCCGGTTAAACTCAAAGACAATGTTCTGACCATTGAGGTGCCTTCCCATTTTTTCAGAGAATATATAGAAGAACACTATATTGACCTGCTTGGCCATTGTTTAAGAAAAGAACTTGGCAGTATGGCTAAACTGGAATATTGCGTAAAAGTGGATTCGTTCAGTAAAGGGGTCCCCGTGCCTCACCAGGGGCAGGGTCAATTTCAAAATAAAGCCATTCCATTTTCCAGGGGCAACCAGGAAGAATTAGCCAGTCCTTATGTAATTCCCGGTATCAGGCAGGTAAAGATCGATCCCCAGCTAAATGCCGCTTATTCATTCGATAATTTTGTAGAAGGCTCCTGTAACCGGTTGGCACGTACTGCCGGATTAAGTATTGCCGAAAAACCGGGAGGCCCTTTCAATCCATTATTTATATACGGCGGTTCGGGCCTTGGAAAAACACATCTTGCCCAGGCTATAGGGATCGAGATAAAAAAGCGGATGCCAGAAAAAGTAGTTTTGTACGTATCTGCCAACTTGTTCCAGATCCAGTTCATGGATGCTGTCAATATCAAAAACAAACTGACTGATTTTATGCATTTCTATCAAATGATAGATGTGCTGATCATTGACGATGTACAGGAATTTGCCTGCAAACCGGGGACTCAGAATGCTTATTTCAACATTTTCAATCACCTACACCAGTCAGGGAAACAATTGATCCTGACAAGCGACCGGGCCCCTGTTGAGCTTAAGGATTTGGATGACAGACTTTTATCTCGTTTTAAATGGGGACTTTCTGCTGAATTACTGGCTCCAGATTATGCCACCAGGCTGGCTATCCTGGAAAAGAAATGCTATAACGAAGGCGTGGAAGTTCCCCGTGAAGTACTTGAGTTCATTGCGGAACAGGTCACTACCAACGTCAGAGAAATTGAAGGCACTTTCTGCTCCCTGCTGGCACAGTCGACTTTTAACAAACAACCTGTAACCTTACAATTGGCCCAGGTTATAACCGACCGGCTGGTAAGTTCGGTTACCCGTGAAATTTCCGTACAGGACATTCAAAAGAGCGTCTGCCATTATTTTGGCATTACACAGGAAAATCTCCTTTCAAAAACCCGCAAACGGGAAATTTGCCAGGCAAGGCAAATTGCCATGTATCTGAGCCGGAATCTCACAAAGAACTCGCTTTCTTCCATTGGATCAATGATTGGAGGCAAAGATCATGCAACTGTACTGCATTCTTACAATACCGTATGCAATCTGATGGATACCGACCGTATGTTCCGCCAATATGTGACGGACATTGAGAAACGACTCAAAAACGGTTAAAATCCATCACCATGAATATATTGGAACCCTCATCAGTTTTTAAATTCTTTTTTGAAATATGCAAAATACCGCGGGAAAGCGGCAACGAAGCGGGAATGACCCGTTTCCTTGAAAATTTTGCCAAAAACCGTAACCTGGAATACCAAACCGATAAGACGGGGAACGTAGTTATCCGAAAACCTGCTTTAAAGGGAAAAGAGAACAGCCCGGGCGTGATCCTTCAAAGCCATACCGATATGGTGTGCGAAAAAAACGAAGATACTGTTTTTGATTTTTCGAAAGACGCCATTCAACCATATGTGGAAGACGGTTGGTTAAAAGCAAAAGGCACTACACTGGGCGCCGATGACGGAATAGGCGTTGCCGCCTCCCTGGCGGTTCTGGATGACAATTCACTGGTACACGGCCCCCTGGAATGCCTGTTTACCGTATCTGAAGAAACGGGACTGGACGGAGCCCGAGCAGTAGCTCCGGGATTCATTAAAGGTTCCATTCTGTTGAACCTGGATTCGGAAGATGAAGGGGAAGTATTTATTGGATGCGCCGGAGGTATTGATACTACAGCCAGTTTTACCTATACAGAAAAACCAGCACCTACAGCAGGAGTCACAGCCCTGAAAGTCAGCATTACAGGAGCTACCGGGGGGCACAGCGGGGACGAGATCCATAAGGATCTGTGCAATGCCGTTCAGGTGCTTGCCCGTTTTCTGTGGAATGCACAGCAGAAATTCAGTTTTGACATTGGTTTCATTTCCGGAGGAAACAAGCGGAATGCCATAGCACGGGAAGCGGTTGGCGTATGCGTTATCCGTAATTCAGATCGTACTGCATTTAACCAAATGTTCCAATCTATGGCTTCCGAATGGACGGCAGAGCACAAACACACCGACCCTGAATTGGAAAGTTCCGTTACAGAATGTGAAATGCCCCTGACGGTGATGGATACCAAAACGGCCGCGAACCTGACCGCCTCCCTGTACGCATGTCCGCACGGGGTACTGTCCATGAGCAAGGATATTCCCTTATTGGTGGAAACTTCTACCAACCTGGCATCTGTCCGGATGGATCAGAAAAACAGGATGATCCGCATTGGCAGCAGCCAGCGTAGTGCCCTAAACTCGGCAAGAAAGAACGCGGCTCAGCGTATTGAAAGCCTCTTTCGCCTGGCCGGGGCACAGGTATCCCACGAAGGGGAATATCCCGGATGGGCTCCAAACCCCGATTCCGCCGTTTTGAAAATATGTGAAGAAGCCTATTTAAAATTATTTAAAACGCCAGTAAAGGTTAAGGCCATTCATGCCGGGCTGGAATGCGGTATTTTTCTGGATGCATTCCCCAATCTGGACATGATATCCATAGGGCCTACGCTCCAAGGAGTTCACGCCCCTACTGAAAGGCTTGAAATTGCAACAGTGGGTAAATTCTGGGATCTTTTACTGGAAATCATCAGGAAAGTATAATCATGGGAAAAGTATCTGTATCTCTTTTGTCTTCTGATTTTGCACATCTGGCCGATTCCTGCAAAATGATCAACCAAACCAATGCCTGGAGCATTCACCTGGACATTATGGACGGTGTGTTTGTTCCCAATATTTCATATGGATTCCCTTTTATTGAAGCGGTTTCGCGTTACTCAAAAAAACCACTGGATGCACATTTAATGACAGTAGCTCCGTCGCGCTATTACCAAAGATACAGGGACCTGGGGATCAACTGGCTGACAGTTCACTGGGAAACCTGCCCCCACTTAAACAGGGATTTGCAGGAAATCCGGCGTCTGGGTATGAAATCCGGAATCGCAGTCAATCCGGCTACTCCGGTAAGTCATTTGGAACAGGCAGTTCACTACGCTGATCTGGTTCTGATCATGTCCGTTAATCCCGGCTTTGGAGGCCAGGTCTTTATTCCGGAAAGCCTGGAAAAGATAAGTGAATTGAAAGAGATGAGAACCCGAAAGGATCTGGATTTCCTGATCCAGGTAGACGGCGGGATAAATGACACTAATGCCTCTGAATTATACAAACATGGTGCAGATATTCTGGTAGCAGGTAATTGTGTTTTCCAGGCAGAAGATCCTGCAGCTGCCATAGAGGCCATCATTTGAGATCGGCTATAAGCGTTTCACAGCCCCACACCTTTTGACCTTTTTTAACCCTGACTTCAGCATCCTGGGGAAGCAGTATATCCACCCGGGAACCGAATTTAATGATCCCCAGTTCGCTGCATTGCAAAACCTGTTTGCCTATACGTGCTTTGCAGATTACCCGGCGTGCAATGAGTCCCGCTACCTGCCTGACTCCAATAATGTGCCTTCCCTGGTTTAAAAAGACTGTCGTATGTTCATTCTTTTCTGAAGATTTGGGATGCCAGGCTACCATTTTGTCTCCGGGGTGGTATTTGTAATAAACAATGTCACCGGCACAGGGATACCAGTTGACGTGTACATTGAACATATTCATAAAGATGGATACCTGTAATCTTTTTTCATGCAGGTATTCATTGACCTCTACCTCTTTGATCAGAACTATCCGGCCGTCTGCCGGGGCCACTATGCTGTTCTCTTTTATAAGGATATCCCGTTGTGGTATCCTGAAAAACATGAGTGTTTGTAAAAGTACAAGCAGGGATGCCGCTCCTAAAAGAGTGAGTATCCAGAAATTATACAGAGAGAAGGCTATGATCAGGGCCAGGATCACGGCTATGGTCACTATTACTATCAGTATAGTCGTTCTTCCTTCTTTGTGAATCCTCATATCAGTTTATAAAAAACAATAAAATATATGTAATAGCTATGGGAAAAGAAATAAGCGCTCCGTCAAAACGGTCAAGCAACCCACCGTGACCGGGCATAATGGATCCGGTATCTTTTACCCCAAAATAACGTTTCATCCCGGATTCTGTCAAGTCTCCTATAACTCCAAAGATACAAATAATTAGTGCTAAAAGTACGCAATGATACCAGGCAAAGGGTATCATGTTCAATTTAAAAAGGAGAAATGCCATACCCTGTGAAAAGATAAGACTTCCTATAAACCCTTCCCAGGATTTTTTTGGAGAAATGCTGGGAAAAAGTTTGTGCCCGTTTTTTTGTCCGAATCCCATTCCAATAAGGTATCCTCCAATATCTGAAGCCCAAAGTATGAGAAAGAGGGCAAGCAGGTATATTCCCTGGAACATTCCCAGGGGATTGAAAGCCAGAAAATTAAAAATTGAAAACGGAACGGCTATATAAAGCAGTGGTAAAAAAAGTAATGCCGCATTCCTGAAAGAATCTTTTCCACGATTGTACAAAACAGAGATCCAGACAGCCGTTACGGGAATCAATAAGGACATCAGCCAGAAACGGGCAGCTGAAAATCCGTAACGTCCCATAATATATGTTGTTACAAAAAGCAGAATCCCCGCAAAAAACCCAAATATCTGGCCGGTTTTGTTTTGATTCCCCAATGTCATCCTGTAAAATTCAATGAACATGATCCCTATACAGGAAGCCATCAAAACGGCATATCCAATGGGATGAACTAAAAGTCCTGCTATCATCAGGATTATGAACACAAGTCCGCTTAAAGTCCTTTTAATGAGCGTGCTCACTTTCTTTTTTTTCTTTGTTTCCGGGTTCCTGCCGGTCCTGCTGATAGTCCGGAACCTGACGTTTTCCGAATATCACCTCCAGATCATCGGCAAATATTACTTCTTTTTCCAGCAATATGGCAGCCAATTTCAAAAATCCTTCTTTATTTTCTTTCAAAACATTACGGGCCATGTCGTAGGCCTGGTCAATGATCCTTTTAACCTCTTTGTCTATGAGCTGTGCCGTTGTTTCACTATAAGGTTTCCCGATATTAAACCCGGCATTTTCTGTAGAATCATAAAAAGATACATTCCCTATCTTTTCACTCATTCCCAAATAAGCAACCATAGCATAAGCCTGACGGGTTACTTTTTCAAGATCGTTCATGGCGCCGGATGATATCTGTCCTATCATCAACTCTTCTGCAGCACGTCCTCCCAGGGCCGAGGCCATTTCGTCCATCATTTGTTCCACAGTTGTTATCTGCCTTTCTTCCGGAAGGTACCAGGCAGCACCCAAAGCCCGTCCTCGCGGGATAATGGTAACTTTCAACAAGGGATTGGCATGTTTGAGCATCCAGCTGACCGTTGCATGCCCGCTTTCATGGAAGGCTATAGTCCTTTTTTCGTTGGGACTTATGATCTTGCTTCTGCGTTCCAGACCTCCCACAATACGGTCAATGGCATCCAGAAAATCCTGTTTTTGGATGGCTTTTTTATTTTTACGGGCAGCGATCAAAGCTGCTTCATTACAAACATTGGCAATATCGGCTCCTGAAAAACCGGGAGTCTGTTTGGCCAGAATTTCCAGGTCAAACCCTTCTTCCAGTTTCAAGGTGCGGGAATGCACCTTAAAAATATCCAGGCGTTCTTTCAATTCGGGCAGATCTACGTGAATTTGCCTGTCAAAACGTCCGGCACGCATAAGCGCTTTGTCCAGAATGTCAGCCCGGTTGGTTGCTGCCAGAATGATAACACCGCTGTTGGAACCAAAACCGTCCATCTCTGTAAGCAATTGATTAAGCGTGTTTTCACGTTCGTCGTTGGAAGTGAATCCGGCGTTTTTGCTCCTGGCACGGCCAACGGCATCAATTTCATCAATAAATACAATACACGGAGCTTTTTCCTTGGCCTGGCGGAACAGGTCCCTGACCCGCGACGCCCCTACACCCACAAACATTTCAACAAAATCAGAGCCCGAGATAGAAAAAAACGGGACGTTGGCCTCTCCGGCAACCGCTTTTGCCAATAAAGTCTTTCCGGTTCCCGGAGGACCTACCAGCAAAGCACCCTTTGGGATCTTACCCCCAAGGTTTGTATATTTTTCGGGACTTTTCAGGAAGTCCACTATTTCCATAACTTCTACCTTGGCCTCTTCCAATCCGGCGACGTCTTTAAACGAGATATTGGCGACTGTTTTGTCTTTCTCAAAAAGCTTTGCCTGGGAACGTCCCACGTTGAAGATGCCGCCACCCCCGCCGGATCCTTCGGAGCCACGGGACATCCGTCTGAACATAAAGACCCACATCAGTATCAGCAACACAGGGAACAGAAGCCAGTCTATTATGCGGCCCCAATAACTGGAACGCTGTTCAATTTCAAACTTGAAACGTTGCTCTTCAGGTAATGCATTGCGTAATTCCTCAAATTGTGTTTCCGCATCGAAATTATCGGTTACAATGAAGTAAAACTGAGGTGCGAATTTGGGGACCTTGTCTCCGAATTTGGCTTTGTACTGCTCCAGTGCATCGGGCCTGATATACAACTCGGCACGTTGCATATTGCTTATGTATACCAGTTTCTCGATTTCTCCACGGGGCCCCATCTGCTCTTTGACTGTGATCCATTCCGTCTTTACCGGATCTCCGGAGCGGTTTGCGAACATGAAATAGACTATAACCGCTATCAAAATAATATATACCCAGAAGAAGGGATTCAGCCTTTTTTTCCCTGTAAGCAGGGGTGGTTTATTGGGTTTGTTTCTGTTAGGGACGTTTCCGTTCATAGTGCTAATAATTAATCGTTGTAATGTTGCGTTTCCGCATCTGCCCACAAATCTTCCAGTCTGTAAAACATGCGATATTCGGTCTGGAAAATATGTACCACAATATCTGAGTAATCAAGAATTACCCAAAAACGGTTTTCTTTTCCCTGGCTTCTCCGCATACGCCGGTCGGCCTTTATGATCATCTGTTCTTCCACATGATCTGCTATAGCTGCCACCTGGACGCCCGAATCGGCATGACATATAACAAAATGATCACATATTGAGGTACCCAGTTTTCTCAGATCCATACTACAGACACCCTGTGCCTTCTTTTCAAGCATAGCCGCAGCTATAATCTCTACTTCTTTCATATATTGTTTTCAAACCCTTACAAAGGTAAGGATAAATTAGTATTTTTGCGACCATGTTTGAATGGCATATTATCCGGTTTGAAGAAATCGACTCCACCAACACGGAAGCTCACAGAAACCTGGCCAATGCCAGAGAGGGTACGGTCTGGACCACTTTATACCAGACACACGGTCGCGGACAATACACGCATAACTGGGAAAGTACTAAAGGGTTGAACCTGTTGGCTACTCTCTTGCTGCGCCCGGAATTTCTCCCAGCTAACAAACAATTCCTTATTTCAAAGTGCACGGCGCTGGCTATTTGCGATTTTCTTGGTACCCTGGGGTTGGCTCCCCGTATCAAATGGCCTAACGACATCTACATAGGACCCAATAAAATCTGCGGGATCCTCATAGAACATCAGCTTTCAGGTAATAAACTTACAGCAAGTATAATAGGGTTCGGCATCAATGTCAACCAGACAGTATTCCGGGGTGCCCCAAATCCCACATCCATCGCTTTGGAAACAGGAAAAGAGTGCAATGTGGAATCGCTTTTACCCAAAGCTCTTATTAACATACAAAAGTGGTACCAAACACTTCAAAAAGGTAAAAGCGGTAAAATTGACAGACAATACGAAGCCCTTCTGATCAATAAACCCGATTACGAAAAAAACGGTAACATAATCCCGGCAAATGATCTTGCCGCTGCGGCAGGTCCTTCAGGAGCCTGAATGATGGCACGTGACACGTTGATCAGAACATCTCCCTGATCTGTCTTGGCAAACTTCATTACTTCCTCTACACTTCCACCCTGCATACCAACTCCCGGGATGAGCAAAAAACGGTCCGGAGCCGCTTCTCTCACCTTACCTATCATTTCTCCTCGTGTTGCCCCGGTAACATACATCATTCTGTCGTTACCGGCCCATGTATTTGCCGTTTCAATAATTTTCCTGAAAAATGGCTGCCCGTTGCTTAATTCAGACGTCTGAAAATCCCCTGCAGAAGGATTGGAGGTAAGCACCAGGAGTATTACCCATTTATTATTGTATTCCAAAAAAGGGGCAACCGAATCGTACCCCAGGTAAGGAGACAAGGTCACAGCGTCAAAATCCATCCGTTCAAAGAAAGTCCGGGCATATTCCCGCGCCGTATTACCTATATCCCCTCTTTTGGCATCCGCGATCAAAAAATGATCAGGGTATCGGGAACGAATGTACGACACCGTCTCTTCCAGACATTTCCATCCTTCCCATCCGGCCGATTCGTAAAAAGCAGTATTGGGTTTGTACGCCACCGCATAAGGAGCCGTTTGATCTATGATCCTTTTATTCAACTCAAGTGATACCGGAGAGACATCCAGTCCCACACACAGACAGCTCTTTTTGTTGTGAATTTCCCGGTTAAGTGCTTGACGAGTCATCTTTCAATCTTTCGGAATTTTCGGCAATTTGCAATAATTCTATGACTTCCTGTATCTCTCCGTCCATAAAAACTGGCAGGTTATGCATCGTATAATTGATCCGGTGGTCGGTTACCCGGCTTTGTGGATAATTGTAGGTACGGATCTTGGCCGAGCGGTCTCCTGTAGAGACCATAGTTTTGCGTTTTGCCGATATTTCATTTAAATACTTCTCGTATTCCATATTGTATAGCCTTGTCCTTAATTCGGCCAGTGCTTTGTCGTAATTTTTCAATTGGGATTTTTCATCCTGGCATTGCACCACAATCCCTGACGGGATATGAGTAAGACGAATGGCCGAGTAAGTAGTATTTACACTTTGTCCGCCGGGTCCGGATGAACAAAACGTGTCCTTGCGAATGTCTTTCTCGTTCAATTCCACATCAAATTCATCCGCCTCGGGAAGAACGGCCACCGAAGCTGCCGAGGTGTGCACCCTTCCCTGGGTTTCGGTCTGGGGAACTCGCTGAACCCTGTGCACCCCGCTTTCATATTTCAGAACTCCGTAAACTCCGGTCCCCGTGATCTTGAAAATAATTTCCTTGAATCCCCCCGAGGTGCCTTCGGACATGCCGGTGATCTCCAGTTTCCATCCTTTTTTCTCGGCATATTTTGTATACATACGGAAAAGATCGCCGGCAAAGATGGAGGCTTCGTCCCCTCCGGTACCCGCCCTGATCTCCATGATGGCATTTTTACCGTCCTGGGGGTCGGCCGGTATGAGCAACAGTTTGATCCTCTGCTCCATATGCGGGATCTGTTCTTCCAGTTGAGATATCTCTTCCTTGGCGAACTCCCGCATCTCCTCGTCTTTTTCCTTTAACAGGAGTTCCTTGGCACTGGCCAGATTCCCTATGGCATTTTTGTACTTTTCCCCAGCCTGGATAATGGGGCCGATCTCGGCGTATTCCTTATTCAGGGTAATATAACGTTTCATATCCTGAACCAGTGACGGATCCGACAATTGCTGCTGCAGGGATTCGTACTTCCGGCGGATACCTTCCAGTTTTGTCAATAATGAGTTTTCGGACATATTTTTTGTTTAACGCGCAAAGATACTTTTTTTCAGGGAAACAAAAAGGGAGCGTCCCGGTACGGAACACTCCCCCAATAAAAAATGATGACCGGAATTATTCGTATTTTTTAATAATATCCTTGATCATCTGGGGCTCCAGACGGCCGTGAACTTCTTCTCCTATCATAATTACTGGAGCCAGTCCGCAGGCGCCTATACAACGCAGGCAGTCCAGTGAGAACTTTCCGTCCTGTGTTACCCCTCCCACCTTGATCTTCAACTCTTTTTCAAGAGCTTCCACAATCTTCTCGGCACCGCGCACATAACAGGCCGTTCCCATACATACCGACACAGGGAATTTGCCTTTGGGTGTCATGGTGAAGAAAGAGTAAAAAGACACAACACCGTAAATCTTTGCCAGTGGCATATTCAAATTCAGGGCAATCTCTAGCTGAACCGGTTCGGGCAAATAACCGAAATGACCCTGGGTCTTGTGCAGGATGTTTATCAGTTCACTTCTCTTGTTCCCGAAAGATTCACATATCTCTTTTATTGTCTTTTTGTGACAATCGTTTATTTCAAACTTGGTCATAAGAATAGAAGTTAATGGTTATTTTTTCGGGTGACTGAAATAATGGGTATGCAACAACTTGTGCGATTTCTCACTGAGCGGTTTACCCAGGAATTCTTCGTAAAGCTTAATGATCTCCGGGTTTTCATGTGATTTACGGATAGGCTTGTTGAAGTCTTCCTTGTAGATAGCATCCATGCGGGCTTTCAATACAATGGAATTGCCCCTGTGCAGCGGTTGTCCGCCACCTCCTATACATCCCCCGGGACATGCCATGATCTCAATGGCATGGAAATTATACATTCCTTTACGGATCCCGTCCAGCAATTTCCTGGCATTTCCAAGTGTGTGTGCAATCCCTATGTGAATATAAGTTCCGTCAAAATTCACCGAGGCTGTCCGAATCCCTTCCATTCCCCTGAGTTCATGAAAATCAACCTTCTCCAGTTTTTTCCCGGTAAACAGTTCGTATGCGGTACGCGTTGCAGCTTCAATGACACCTCCTGTTACACCAAAGATCAGACCTGCACCAGTGGATTCACCCATTGGACGGTCAAAGTCTTCTTCTTTAAGGGTATTAAAATCTATGTTCCCGATTTTTATCAGGTGTGCCAGTTCACGGGTGGTTATGGCGTAATCCACATCCGGATTGCCGTCCACTTTGAACTCGTCCCTCTGGCACTCGTACTTTTTAGCCAGACAGGGCATCACGGAAACAACTACCATGTCTTCCCTCTTGATCCCCAATTTTTCTGCCATATACGTTTTGGCAATCGCCCCGAACATTTGCTGGGGAGAACGTGCCGTTGAAGGTACGTCCAGCATATCGGGATAATTCGTTTCAAAGAAATTCACCCAGGCGGGACAGCAGGATGTCAAAATTGGCAAGCGGACATTTTTGTCTCCGTCCAGAAAACGGGAAAGTCTGTCCAGCAATTCAGTCCCTTCTTCCATGATGGTAAGGTCGGCAGCAAAATCGGTGTCATAAACCTGATCAAATCCTATAGATCTGAGCGCTGCCACCATCTTGCCGGTAACTGAATTTCCAGGAGGGTAACCGAACTCTTCTCCCAATGCAGCCCTTACGGCCGGTGCCGTCTGGACAACAACATATTTATTGGGATCGGCCAAAGCCCTGATTACGTGGAATGTATTATCTACTGCCGTCAGTGCACCGGTAGGACAAACGGCCACACACTGTCCGCAGAAAGTACAGGGCGAATCGGTCAGTTCCTGTTCAAAGGCTGGTGCCACAACCGACATAAAACCACGGTTCACGGCACTAAGAGCTCCAACAGTTTGGATCTCGTTACATACAGTCTCACAACTGCGGCACATCACACATTTATCCATGTTACGGTTCAGTGCAGGTGAGGCATCCTTTCTATAAGTAGACATAGCTGCATTTTCCACGGAGTTGATCTCCCGGATCCCCATTGTAATGGATAATTTTTGAAGTTCGCAATTCCCGGAAGAAGGACAGATCAAACAATCCTTCGGGTGGTCAGACAGTAGCAATTCAACTACAGTTCTGCGGGCATTGATGGCGCGTAATGAATGTGACAACACCTTCATTTCGTCTGTACATTCTGTGGCACATGCCGGAACCAGGTTTTTTCTGCCTGGGATCTCCACCACACAGACCCGGCAACTCCCCGGTTTGTGTTCCTGGGCCAGGTACGGCAGGTTCATATAGCACAGGGAGGGAATATTGATCCCGGCCTGATGTGCCGCCTGGAGTATGGTCGTTCCCTTGGGCACTTCAACTTGTCTGTTATCTATAGTTAATTTTATAGTTTCCATATTCTCGCTTATTCAACATTGATTGCATTAAACTTACACTTCTGGTAACATACACCGCAATGGGTACAAATTTCCTGGTGGATGAAATGAGGTTCTCGTTTTTCTCCGGTAATTGCATCCACGGGACAATTCCGTGCGCAAATAGTACATCCTGTACAAACATCTGGATTGATAGTGTATTTGGCCATTGCTTTACATTGTTTGGCAAAACACCTCTTATCCTTAACGTGAGCCACGTATTCGTCATAGAAATTTTCCAGTGTGGAAAGCACCGGATTGGGAGAAGATTGTCCCAATCCGCATAAAGAAGTGTCCTTGATCACATAAGCGAGGTTGCGAAGGTGGTCCAGATCTTCCATACTTCCCTTTCCCTGTGTGATCTTTTCCAGTATCTCAAGCATCCGCTTGTTGCCGATCCGGCAAGGCGTACATTTACCACATGATTCCTCAACAATAAATTCCAGGTAAAATTTGGCGATGGAAACCATACAGTCATCTTCGTCCATGACGATCATACCGCCCGACCCCATCATGGAACCGGCAGCTACCAGGCTGTCAAAGTCAATGGGAGTATCCAGGTGTGCCTCTGTAAGGCAGCCTCCTGAAGGACCTCCAGTCTGAACGGCTTTAAAATTTTTGCCGTTTTTGATTCCGCCGCCGATCTCATAAATGATCTCACGAAGGGTAATGCCCATAGGAACTTCAATAAGTCCTACATTGTTTATCTTCCCTGCCAGGGCAAACACTTTGGTCCCTTTGGATTTTTCTGTTCCAATGGCTGAATACCATTCGGGGCCTTTCAAAAATATAACGGGAACATTGGCAAATGTTTCCACGTTATTCACATTGGTGGGTTTGTGCATGTAGCCGCTTTCTGCAGGAAAAGGAGGTTTAACCCTGGGTTCCCCGCGTTTTCCTTCCATAGAAGCTATCAGGGCTGTTTCTTCACCACAGACAAATGCACCTGCACCGTAACGCAGTTCCATGTCAAAAGAAAATTTGGACCCGAATATATTATTCCCCAGCAGACCGTATTCACGGGCCTGTCCTATAGCTATCTCAAGACGTTTGATGGCCAGTGGATATTCGGCACGTATGTATACAAGGCCTTTTGTAGCGCCTATACAATATCCGCAGATAGCCATGGCTTCAATAATTGAGTTGGGATCTCCTTCCAGAATGGAACGGTCCATGAAAGCTCCGGGGTCTCCTTCATCGGCGTTGCAGACAACGTATTTTTGATCTGATGAAAATTTGCTGGTGATCTCCCATTTCAATCCCGTGGGAAATCCGGCTCCGCCCCTTCCACGCAATCCGCTTTGTTTTACCATATCAATGGCCTGCTCCGGAGTGAGATCTGTAACGACCTGTGCCAGTGCAGAATATCCATCCCGTACTATATATTCATCAATATTTTCAGGGTCAATCACGCCACAATTCCTGAGAGCTATACGCATTTGTTTCTGATAGAACCCCATGTGCTTGGAATCAATTATATGTTCCTTGTTTTCGGGATCTTCATACAGCAGACGGCTTACTTTCCTTCCTTTCAGGATGTGTTCGGTGACTATCTCTTCCGCATCTTCCGGTTTAACCTGTGTGTAGAATGTGTTGTCCGGAATCACTTTCACTATAGGTCCTTTCTCACAAAAACCGAAACATCCGGTTGTAACGACCTGTGCTTCTTCTGTCAGTTGATGAGCTTTAAGTGATTCATTCAGCTTTTCTACAATTGTTGCGCTTGCGGAGGCCCGACATCCGGTCCCGCTGCAAACAAGTAATTGCATTTTATACATTATGATTCTTTATTAGGGAATAAATTAAATAGTCTGATAATTTTTAGGCAGAATTCCGTCGAGCAATTCATTGTTTAGAATATATTTGTCCACAATCTCTTCTGCTTTTTTGACATCGACGTAGGAAAACACGACGGGATCCATTCCCGGTTTTGTTACTTCAACAGTCGGTTCGGCATAACAATAACCCATACAACCGGTCTGTGTAACCACGGCAGCGATCTTTTCTTTTTTCATTTTTTCCACCAGTGTGTTCATTACCGTACGGGCCCCGGAAGCTATTCCGCACGTTGCCATTGCGACCTTGATTTGTACAAGGTTCTCAGGATGGTCGCTCTTTTCCCTGATGTCCATACCTTGTTCGAGTTGCTGCTTTTTCTGCCTCAAATCGTCCAATGATTTAATCTTTGTCATATCAATAAACTATTTTTTATATAAAGTCTCCAAAAGGAATCCGCAAAATAAGCCCAAATTATTCAATTCGGCAAACTTTTAGATCATTTTGATTTTCCCTGATCATTTCCTCAACCATTTCCATGATGTACAAATCGTTAAGGGGTGCTCTATCCAATGCATCCTTTAACTGAATGGTTGTAATTTCGTAGGATTTTTCCACCTGGTCAATAGTCTGGTTTATGGCCGAGATCAACAGGTATGGTGCCTACCCCAGCACTTTTTCATTTTCATCTACCCATAGCTGGTAGCCGAAAATGTCCGGATCGTTTGGGACCGAAGTCAAATGTTTTTCAAGGTATTGCTGCAATTTTAACCTCTTGTCTTCCGTTCCTACGTAAGCCAGGCAAAGCACTTCTTCCCGGGTGGTTATCTCGGCTCCGCATAATACCTCCACTCCCTCCCGTTGCCCCAGTCGACGGACCTCGGGCCCCTGAAGTGTTGAATTATGATCGGCTTTGACTAACATAATCAGGGATTGAGCAGCCCGTACAAACGTCCCGAGATCTCAAATGCCTGTTCAGTAGTTCCAAGGATCGGAATTCCTTCTTTTAGGGCAAGTGCCATCGTGTCCTCATCCGGCAGACAGTTCCTTGAGGGAGGCTATAGCCATAATATTCTTGTAAGTCTGAAGGGTGATCCACATCCTGCCGGCATCGGCATATCCCATAATTTCGCTTAACTGATCGGATGTATAACCACTTTCCACCTGATTATCCAGCCCCTGTTCACCTGTGAAAACTTTTAACTGTAATGATTCAATTACTTCTTTAACTGTCATTTCTTAACATGTTTTTTAATAAAACGTTCTTTCCCCTATATTTTTTCCATCATGTCCGGATCCACCTCATGGGCGTGCATCAGTACACAATGTTCCAATGTAGCCCTGTTGCATACTATATCATCTGCCAGAGCTTCACAGGAAGGGGCTCTGCAGGCGCCGCAATCAATATCCGGTAAAATCCTAAGCAGTTCCAAAAAATCTACACCTTTATTCTCTTCATTCTCAAATCGTTCCAGGAAATCGATCACATTGGGCATACTGTCAATCGCCAAAGACCTTCCTGTCGTAGCCCAGCGCACACCCGCAGAAGATAACGAAGAATGAATGAGATTACAGTATTCGTTCTCGTTGGCACCTTTCTGCTTGTATTTCAGAAAGACCTTGTTGTACAATTCAGACATATTGATCACTCCATTGATAGGGGAATTGTATCCCCCGACGGGAGCTTTAATAGCTGCAATTTTTGCGGTACAGGGTGTAACATAGAAAATGCCCACATCTTCCAGGCCGTGTATCACAATGGCCCATTCTTCTTTCATGGATGGAAACAGGACCTGGATCAGCCTGACAACAGCCGGACAGAACGATGATATGACCGGTTTTTCCCCTTCAAATTCCTGGATATATTTATTAATTTCATCTACCAGCAGGTCGGCACTCTGGTCAACGGTGCATAGTTCGGTGAATCCCATTTCATACAGGGTCTCTTTGATGGCATCTAAGGTCAGGTTATCTTCAAACTGGGCAAAAAAGATAGCAGGGACCAACAGAATTCTGTGTTTGTAGCTGAATATCTGTGAAATGTCATCATCTTCCACAACAATGGCTTTCACCGGGTATACATTAAAACATTCTCCGCAATCAAACACACCATTCCAGTAAATATTGGTAAGCACCATCCCGGCTCCAAAACCCATTTCCCTTACCTGCTGGGATGCCGTTGAAAAACCGGGTGTCATGGCTTGTTCAATATCGGCAATTCCTGGACCCTGGTCTACCAGTTTTAAAAATACTTGTTCCAGATCTATGAAGGCCTATATTTGTCCTTGGCAGGCATGGGCCACAATATTCTCTTCTGCTTCATAAAGAGCTATTACCACCCGTTTAATGACCGAGGCATCAATTCCCGGTTCTTTGAGGGTACGACGTACTTTGGATGAAGCCGTTCCTGCAGAAGTAAAATCTCCTCCCTGGATCTGAAACGTCAATTTCATTAATATACTCCTTTCAGGCCGGCTTTGTATAATATCCCGGATGTTTTAAATAACGAATAGGGACAGACATTTAATACAATGCCGTTATCTTCCGCCAGTCCAACCATTTCCGGCGTCGGGGTTTTGTCCCGTACTATCAGGACGTATTTCAGATCACTCATTTCGGCGGTCCTGATACTCTGCATGTTGGATAATCCCGTGATCAACATGAAATCGGACCGGCACACAGTTAGTACGCCACTCATCAGATCAGATGCAAAACAATATTTCACGCTGTCATCTGCATCAATTTTTCCGCAGAGAACGGATCCCCGGAGCGGCGATACTATTTTTCAATGGATTTAATATAGCACCGTCTTCGCATATGAAGTTTTGTATCGTATTCTTTCCATACGTCTATGGCATGATTCGTTTCCAGCTGCGGATTGGTGACAGCCCACCTGAGTTTTTTCCGGATAGCCGTTTTATTGGTGTGATAATGATAAATGGAACTCAATCCTTTTCCTTTCCAGTCCGGATGCGCTCCGTTCATCATCAGGTCTATGTCTTTATAGAATAAAAAAGCCTTTAAAATATGGAACCACCCGAAGGGAAAAATGCGTCCTTTTGCCTTTTGCAATGCTCGTGAGATGCTGGGAAATGAAATAGAAAAAGCAACCACTTTATTTTCACTGTCCACCACAAAACAGGACAATGCCGGAGTGATCAGTTTTATGTAAAATTTAATGCTGGCCTCAATCTCTTCAGGTGTCAGGGGAATGAAATTGTGTACCGTCATGAAACTTCTGTTATACATCTCAAAAAAATCATCCAGATAAGGTTTAAAGTCCCTGGGGTTTTTCCATTTCAGGACCCTGAGTTTGTACCTCTTCAGGATCATCTCGTTTACCCGTTCCACCTTGTCGGGAATGGGTTGTTTGGCCGGCATGATATACTGGATCCAGTCTACTTCCTTGGTAAAGCCCAGTTTTTCAAGAAATTCGGGATAATAGGAATAATTGTACAGACAATTGAACTGGGGCAGGTTTTCAAAACCCTCTACAACCATTCCCTGCTTGTTCCAGGTATTAAAACCCAGCGGACCGTGAATTTCTGTCATTCCTTCCCGGCTACCCCATTCAGCCACTGTATTTATCAGTGCCTGTGCCACTTCAAAATCTTCTATCACATCAAACCATCCGAACCGGACCCGTTTGTTGTTATATATTTCATTGGCCCGGGGATTGATAATCCCCACAATCCGGCCAATAATATTATTTTTTTCATCACAGGCGATCCATATCTTGCGTTTGCAATAGGCCAGGCTGGGTGAATCCAGGATGCTTTTTATCTCATCGGCGATCAATGGGGGAACGTATTGAGGATGATTTTTATAAAGTTTCAGTGGAAAACGTGCAAAGCGCTTCATTTCCTTTTGCGTGGATATTTCCCTGATCTCAAATTTCATTATTTTGTTTTTTACCATTTACAAATGTACGAATTTCCAACAGATCACAGATGACGGTCTGTGCGCAAACACACCCGAATACAGCCGGAAGGTAAGAAATGGTTCCAACCTGTGATTTTTTGTTTTTGCCCTCATATGGAATAATGGCCTTTTCATTGGGTAGCTCTACAGAGAAGACAACTTTAAAGCCTTTTCTCACACCCAGCTTACGCAATCTCTTCCGTAGTATAAACGCCAAAGGACAATTGTAGCTTTTGGAAATATCGTCAATTCTTACAGCTGTGGCGTCCATACGTGCTCCTGCGCCCATGGCGCTTACCAGTGGAATTTTTCGCTCCATAATGTAACATATCAGGGCGATCTTAGGTGACAGTGTGTCAATGGCATCCACCACATAATTGGGCTCTAGGCCGGACAACAGTCCGGGAATGGATCCCAGATCCAGGTATTGATCTATCAACGTCAGGCGGATGTCGGGATTTATCTGCAGGAGCCTTTCTTCCATAACCTGCGTTTTCAATCGCCCGGTTGTGGTAGTAAGCGCGGGCAATTGACGGTTCCTGTTGGTATTTGTAATCAAATCACTGTCAATGAGGATCAGATGACCTGTTCCGGCACGTGCCAGCATTTCGGCAGCATATGAACCAACCCCTCCCAGACCGGCTACCATCACCGTACTATTGTGCAGGGTCTGCAGCCCTTCTTTTCCTATCAGCCACTCGGAACGACTCAGCCAATGCTCCATTATTTATTTTGTGTGTTTTTGGCTTCTTCCCATATTTCATCCATTTGCTGTAGCGTCATTTTCTTAAGCGAACGGCCCTGTTTTATTGTTTTTTCCTCCAAGTAGTTAAACCTGGATATGAATGTCTTATTGGTTCGCTCCAAGGCATTTTCCGGATTTATACCATACAGGCGGGCTGCATTTACAAGGGCAAACAAAAGGTCCCCGAACTCGGCTTCCATCCTGTCCTGATCTTCGTTTTTCCATTCTGTACGAAATTCAGAGATTTCTTCGTCCACTTTATCCCACACCTGCTCTTTTTCTTCCCAATCAAAACCCATGGCCCTTGCCTTATCTTGTATCCTGAAAGATTTGATCAGGGCGGGCAAACCGGCGGGAACCCCGGAAAGAACCGATTTGTTGCCGTTTTTCTCCCTTGTTTTCAAATGCTCCCAATTCTGAATCACCTTATCTGAATTTCCAGCTTTCACGTCTCCAAACACATGCGGATGACGGTATATAAGTTTATCAGACAGCTGCGTTATAACATCTCCGATATCAAAAGCACCCTGTTCCTGCCCAATCTTGGCATAAAAAACAATGTGTAACAGGATATCTCCCAATTCTTTGGAAATTTCCTGCAAATCTTTTTTCAAAATGGCTTCACTCAGCTCATAGGTTTCTTCTATCGTAAGTGTGCGTAAGGTTTCCAGCGTCTGTTCCCTGTCCCAGGGACATTCTTCCCGCAACCGGTCCATAATATCAAGCAGTTTCCCGAACCGGTTTAAAACTTCTTTTTTGTTCGTGTTCATTTATTAAATTGTATTTGTATTTCATCATAAAGACCTATGTTTTCCAAGGAAGATAAATTCCCCAAAAACACGGCTAATTCCATCAATCCGGCGCTGTTGAACAATGCAAGCAGTTCGCCCGGACGCACACCTGAATATCCTTCAGATATTTTTTCAATTTTCGTATATGGTCCTTGAAGGTATATGCTATACTTTCTGCCGGAACCCACTTTTTCGAACAGGGACCGGGATATGTTAGTAACGGCATTCCCATAGGAATCAATATAGATAACCTGACCCATTATATAATCTTTTTCTGCGACTGCAGACAGTCTGACTTCCGTTTTCATTACGGCCGGTAATGTGAGGTCTTCCAGCTTCTTTTCCACAATTGCCCGGACCGCCTTTATATAAGCATCCAATTCAGAAAACGTTCCCTGTGCCGTATATACGGCACGAATCCATTCGGGTTCGCTGTCAAAGAGCAGGGAAAAACGTCCGTCGTTAACGGTTATGAAATAATGATGGTCATAATATGCTACGGACATAGGCAATTGATCCGTTGCCTGGGCCTGTACCGCCAATATGTGTATACTGCCGGAAGGATACCTTGAATAAGCCTGACGTAAGACAAAAACACCCATTCTTACATCAAAGTGATTGATGTGATGAGTCACTTCAAACAGGGAGGCTACTCCCAGTAAACCTCCCTCCAGGGCTCCGGCATAAAAGTCACGTTTATTCCAATCACTTGTTACGGTAACAACAGGCATATTTATCCGGAATTGTTGTTGCAAAGGTAAGCATTTAGAAGATGTTTTGTCGTGTCGCTAAAAATGTTTTACTTTATCCCCTCTAAACACCCATAAACAAATGAAGACATCCAAATTAAAAAGCATCCTGCTCATCTGTTTGAGCCTGACTATGCTATATTCATGCGATCCTTCGGATCAAACAGGGTACCTTGTCGTTGCCCCGGTTCGTCTTGATATGGCTCCTGTCGCTGCTACCAGAACGGTTACAGTAAGGTCCAGCGAAAGCTGGTTCCTGGAGCAGGTCGGCCAGGAAGACTGGTGTACCGTATACCCCGACAAAGGCACTCCCGGTGAGACACAAATAACAGTAACTGTTACCCCAATGCCTGATGTCTGGCCCAGAATAGCTCTTTTTTCCGTTACATCTGTTTCCGGACTTGAAAAATTTCTTGAAGTAGAACAGACTGATGAAGACGGATTGAATTACTTCCTGGAATTTTACGGGGATCCCAATCCTTCCATGTTTGTCTATCCCCGGGATGTAGAGCCTGTTAAATTACTGGTTAACACCAATACTCCATCGTGGAACGCTTTTGTTTCGGAAGATGCCCGTGAATGGCTCACTGCAGAAAGGAAAGATGATACTTTGTTTATCTACGTAGCCGATGTTGATCGTCCCGAGGGACGTGAGGGGACCGTAACGGCCTCCGCCGGAGGATCCATTTCAGCATCCATATCTTTCGATCAGATGGGCCTGCATGATTTTGGTGCGCCCACTTCCGATTTTACTTTATCCGTCCCGGGTGTGCCGGATTCCGACCTGGCATTCAGTTATGTTTATAGAAGAGCCCGGATAACTTTGTTGTACATGTCGGCTTCATGGTGTCCTGATTGCAGCAATTTTCTGCCTAAAGTCAAAGAATTATATGAGGAATTTTCGCCTCACGGATTCAAGATTTACGGGGTGTTCATGGAAATTGAAGGACGGGAACAGGAATATTACGATTACGTAAACAATAACGGCCTTAATGATGTTGATGAAACGACCGGCAACAAGATCTGGTGGGAATTTCGTCCTGTTTTCAATCCGCTGGAAGAAAGAAAGGTAAATGATTTAACAAGGTTGTTCTACGGAGATGCCCTGTTAACGGGAGAAGTAAACAACTTTTTCCCGGCTTTCTTCTTTGTGGACGGAGGTGGAAATATCCGGAAAGTGTATGTGGACAATTACGTGCTTCGCACCGATGCTGCTATCAATTCCCTGTATAGAAACATGCGAACCTACTTAAGCCGACAACTTGAATGTTGCGGCGGTTAAGCCGGTCCTTTATTTAAACGCCATTTCGCTCAGTCCCGGACCGTCAAGGGCCAATTGCCCGAAATAGTCCGGGACTTTTCTGCCCTGTAATCTGTCAACGTATAATTTTGCCAGGTATTGCGCCAGCATGAATCCGTGCCCGCGCATACCCACAAACAAACCTCGCGCAGGATCTACTATGTAACGGGGTTCGGTATAATAACCGCTCCAGAATGCCTGGAATCCGACGTTCGCTATCTGCGGAATCCATTGTATAAACACCTCGGCAACAATATTCAGAAAATCCCCGGTGTTGACTTTCAGGTTTTTCCCCGATTCCTGCATGTCTACCATTGGGGACGCACATCCTATGATCTGTCCTGTGTCAGTGAGTTGTTGTCCGTAAACTGCCGAGAATCCTTTGTACTTGCGACGGTCAATCAACATGTCCAGGGCTTTCCCGTCTTTTCCAAAAAGAGGCATGCGCTTGGTAATGAAGGCCTGGTGCCTGACGGGATATATGCCCGTCATGTATCCAAGTTTTCGGGCAAAAGCTTCCCCGTTATGACCTAATGCATTGATGAACAATTTGGTGCGATACATTTTATATTTGTTCCCCGTATCCAGTACCAGTATGTAATACGTATCCCCCTGCTTCTCTACATCAACCACCCTTGTCTGTTCCAGGATGCGGCCTCTCTTGATAATGCCCAAATGCCTGATAAGATCCAGCGTTTTTCCCGGACTGGCCTGCCAGCAATTGTTGGTGATCAAGGCGTGAGAATACACTTTCAGATCCGGATTGAACCCGGGAGACACTTCTTTACGAAAATCCTTTGCTTCAACCATGTAAGCATCGGACCAGGCTTTTGATGCTTCCAGGTTACGGTAAGTAATATCATCGTGAACAAAGTTTACATAACGGGAAGGATGAAAATCAATGCTGCTGATCTTTTCCAGTTCCTTGAAAATCTCCAGGTTGCGGGAAGAAATATCTGCCAGTGCCGGCAGGCTGAAAGCAGGTCGGCCACCTGCTATGTTTCTCCATGAGCTGCCCCTGTCGTTGTTTGCCATCACGGGTTTGAAATCCTCCCCTGCAAGGTAACGGAACAAGGCACTTCCGGCAATGCCTCCACCGGCAATAAAGGCGCCCGTTTCTTCGCTTTCCATCCCGCTTTTAACCCCATCGGGAAGTATGATCTCCTGCCGGTCTTCGGAGGGAAGTAATTCGCCCATCTGAACCAGGTTGGCCATGGGTCCTCTCGGCGTAAGGTCTGATATCACATGGATCCCGTAATTGCGCAAAGTCTGCACCGCCCTGGGGAAGCACCTGGTTCCCCGGCAGACTCCCATTCCCATCCGGGAAATGTGCTTTAGTTCATCGGCAGTGATGGATGTCCTGTCACCTACAAGTCGCAACACATCGTCCAGGCTGACATCTTCACAGTGACATAGATATGTTTTGGCATCCTGGTCAACTTTTTTCTCTGTCAGCTTTACAGGCTTGGGATAATTTTCCTTCACAATAAAACCCCTAAAGGTAAGCAGTTTACCGAGGTCGGATCCGTGAACCTTTACCCGCGCAACATTTGTTTTATTGGATTTACGCAAAACCCTTTCCAGGACACCTTCTGCTTTTTTGGTTCCGCTATTATCCACCAGGTAAACTTGGGCACCTTCCCCTACTTCGTATTCAACAGGCAGGAACAATGTATTTTTTAACAGGTCAAAACCAAAAATTGCCAAACCGGGACACTGACTTACACAGGCCATACATCCCGTACATTTATCGTAATCCACATAGGGGACGGATGATGTAGACGATTTGGTTATGGCCCCGAATTTACAGGCAAAAGTGCAGGGATTGCAGGCAAATCCATACAGGCAATCGATCATCACGAAAGGCCTGGCTTTCATCCGTTCCGGGGATGGCAATGTGGGTTCATCCAGTATCCGGACCGGATGTTGCTGGGAATCAATGTATTCCTTAGACACAGCCAAGTAGTCATCGTAACTGGTACGGATACCCATTTGTTGCATGATCTCGTAAGCACACTGTTTTCCCCTCAGAACGGCAGATGTTCCTTCACCTATGCGAATGGCATCTCCAACACCGTGGCAATGGAACCCAAATACTTCGCGACCTTTGGTCAATAATTGATCGTCAGGGATCAGTCCCGTACATATGTTAATGGCATCAATGCTTTCCAGCAATTTCTCCGTGCCAGGTATGACTTTGAAATTTTCACATTCAGCAATGATCGCACCTGTGATCCCGGTATAATCACTGTTTGGTATCGCTTCCAGAAGCATATGTGAAGTAATGATGGGAATACCCAGTCTCCTTACCCTGTTTGCCTGTACGGGAAATCCCCCTTCGTTCGGCATGGCTTCAATTATGGCTTTAACTTTTGCGCCCGCCTGCATAGCTTGGTATGAAGTAAGATAGCCTATGTTTCCAGCTCCTACCGTAAGTATGTTTTTCCCCAGAAGTGTCAATTCATTGTTCATCATTCTCTGGAATACGGCGGCTGTATAAACTCCCGGGACATCGTCGTTTTTGAAGGCCGGCATAAAAGGAACGGCGCCGGTGCCAATAACAAGGTATTCCGTATCTACGTAAAATATTTCCTGTGTTTCTATATTTTTAACGGCCAGTCTTTTGTCGTCAAAAATGTCCCAGACGGTACTGTTTAGCAGTATGCCCTTATGGTTTTCACCGGCCAGGGTAGCGGCAATTTCAAAACCGCGCATACCTCCAAAACGCTTTTCCTTTTCAAAAAAGAAAAATTGGTGGGTCTGCATATTAAACTGACCTCCTATACGTGTGTTGTTATCAATTACCAGGTTGTCCACACCCACCCTGTTTAGTTCTTCACGCACTGCCAGACCCGCAGGTCCCGCACCTATGATGGCTACAAGTGTTTTGTAGACTTTCAGGGGTTTTGCCTGGGGAACGGTTTCTTCGGAAGAAAGAAAACCGTCGGGAATACGGCGAACTTCTTTAACGTTATCGACTTTGGTAATACAGATTCGACGGACTTTTTCGTCAACCAGCATTTCGCAGGCTCCGCATTTACCAATGCCACAGGACAAACTCCTGTTACGATGTTCCAGGCTGTGTTTGTATACTAGTAAACCGGCCTGATGCAATGCGGCAGCAATGGTGAAGCCTCTTTGTCCGTAAACGGGTTTCCCTTCAAATAAAAAAGCCACTTTATCCTCTTCCGGGATAGGGAGAATCGGATGGTTCTTAATAGACGACATAACTTGACTGATAGGATTGTTATAAATGAATAGCAAATGTAGGAATCTTTTAATAGATTTATACAATTTGTCCCTGAATTCTTCAGGGTTTCATCCAAATTCACATCCGTTGTTTAATTAAAAAAAGGAGTCTTATGTGTAGTAAAATTATGAAGCTGGCGGGGTGTGTACTCCTTGCTGCAGCATGGTCCTGTGACGGACTGAAAATAGTTCCCGGGTCAGAAGGGGATCTTATTGTGAATGTGTCTGTGGAAACATCTTTTGGGGTAAAGACCAAAAGCGATGATTTGAGTTCTTACACATTTTTGCTGATGGATAACACGACGGACACATTGTCTTTTTGTACGGTTGGTGAAATTGCGGGAAACTCAATATCACTTACGCCCGGAATTTATCATATCATTGTCTACAATATGCTGTTTCCTGAACCTGCGTTTGAGCATCCTTATTATTACGGATATAAAATGGCAAATGTGGTCGCAGGTGAAACGTGTGAAGTTCAGATCGTGTGCAAACAGGAAAATTGCGGTGTCCGGATCATTTTTTCAGAAGCATTTAAACAATCCTGTACCACTTATAAAATGAACGTAAGTGGGGCTTGCGGATCCCTGGATTACGACAATACCACAACAAATGCGTGGGGTTTCTTTAATCCGGGACAAACCACGCTTGCACTATGGACAGACCAAAGCCTGTTTGGTTCTGTAACAAAAGAATTGGCAGCCGGGTATATGTACTCTTTCCATGTAGAAGAAACCGGAAATACCCAGGATAATGTGGAGCCTGCATTTACCATTTCTGTTGATACCACCCGGACATGGACTTCTGATGTATGGAACGATCTGGGCATTACTTCCAATAAAGGGACAGAGCAGGAAACCGCGTATTCAGTTGCCGAAGCCCGAACCCTGGAAGGAGGGCTGACTGACGTGTGGGTTACGGGATATATTGTAGGTTATTACGTTTCAGCACTAAATTTTGTACCCGGCGGCACAGATTCCGAAACCAACCTGGCCCTGGCCGACAATGCGGGCGAGACGGTTAAAAGCAACACCTTGTCCATTAAAATTCAGGACGGTGCCATACGGGATGAGCTCAATCTATTAAGCAACCCGGGAAATATTGGCCGGAAAGTATGGCTCAAAGGCAGAACCATTGAAAGTTATTTCGGTGAACCCGGCCTGGAATTGATTCAGGAAGTAGTGTGGTAAAACAACAAGAGGATGGCCCGAGAACCGAGCCAACCTCTACCGTTGAAACCTATAAACCTAAAACCATATAATAGATGCAGGGGCATGCAAAAACGTTGCATACCCCTGCATGATTTTTCTGCATTTTTTTGATCACTCTTCCAAAGGCACGTATATCCAGAAAAACAGTGGCATATAAGCAGGTATTCCTCCTCCCAGGTATGACCCTGAAGAGGTGGCCGAACTACCTTCGTATGTGTATCCATAATCGGAATGAAAGAAACAAATGGCTACTTCCCCGTATTTCATATCCAGCATACATTTGCTGAACCCTTCCACCACAGAGCCTTCTTCCGAAGTTTCCGTATTTTCCGAATCATCCGGAACCTCTTTATCGGGCAGGGTGACTTTCAGTTCCGAATAATTTGAGGAAGAATTGTAAATATTGTATTTCAACGCCGTATCTGCCACATTGGTGTCAAAGACATGCCCGTTAAGAAATTTCCCTATGTAATATGCGTCTACTTTAGTTGCATGCTCCAGTGAATCTCCAGTCCCTGGAACAATGGTCATTTTGTAAAATCCCCATTCCAGGGAATCGAGCCCTGGATAATGCCTGTCACGAAAAGCTTCCAGAGTATCAATTTCGTAACTGATGATATCATCCACCACCTTCACCAGTTCCAGATCATACACCATGGTCACGGAATTTTCACTTGTGCCACCTTCTGCATAAGCCGATAACCAGTAAGGCAACCATATCCGGCGAACCTCACCCTCACGCATCTGTTGCAACATTTCTTCCAGTCCAATCATGATGGAATATTGATCCATATACCATAACAGAGGTATATAGGCATCTTCGTAACTGAACATGCCCAACTGGTGAGCAATATCTTCTTCGGTACTCCCCCGAAGATTATAATTGAGATCCCGGACGGTTTCCTTTACAAACACCATGGATGAATCCGTTGTGGCAGCTCCTGAACCCTGACGGAGAACAGTATAGTACAATCCCGATTCCGTTTTTTCCAGGGTGTCCTTATGAACAACCTTAACGTGTGCTGCCAGCAAATTTTCATGAATTTCCCTGGAAGACTCAGTGGTTTCGGTCGCACAAGAAGTCAGGAAGACGGCCGTTCCGGTTACAACTGTTACAATCAGGAAGCGTATTTTTTTCATCCGTGCAAAGGTATCTATTTTTTTACAATCCTTTCTATCCATATTTCGAACAACAATGGGGACATTGTCGGCACTAAACCCACTTTCTTATTCCCGAACCCATAATCCGCATTAAAAATTATATAAGCATGTTCTCCGGGAGCCATACCCGGGAACCCGTTATCCAATCCTTTCAGAAACCGGCCTTCTCCCACTACACCCGAGCGCACTTGCGATTCTTCCGTACCGGGTGATCTGTTGTAAGCTAAAGCAACGCTGTCCAAGTTGGTATAAAACAATTCCCCTTTTCCTTTTGAGAAAATATGCCCGGCATAATAAAAATATACCGTATCCCCGGGGGCCAATGTATCGGCCTTATCGGCCGGAGATCCCGGTTCAAGCACCGCCCGGACCACTCCGTTCCGGTAAAATACCGTGTCTTTGGTCAATGATTGTACAAACTGGTCTATGGCTTCCTCCTGACGGATCAACGTCAGTTTGCGGTCTTCCTTGGTACAGGAAATCGCTGTAAGTATAAGTCCGGCAAGCAAAATCAACCCTGTTCTCATAGTAAATCCGTACTATGCAATTATTGTGCCCAGTGCTTTTTTAAGCAACGGTTCAATGTCTCCTATGGAATCTTCCATCTTTCCTGCAGAGGCATTCAAATGGCCTCCACCCTGATAAAACTTCCGTGCAATTTCGTTTACGGGAATGTCTCTCTTGGATCTTAAAGATACTTTAATGTGATCCACTTTTTGAAGAAAAAAGGCCGAGACAGAGATCCCGCTTATGGCCAGCGGGAGGTTCACAAACCCTTCTGTATCCCCGTTACTGTAGCCGAATTTCTCCAGAACATCCCGGGTAAGGACTATGTACCCGCATTTGTATTCGGGAAGCAGGTGGATGTTCTGGAGCGCGTATCCCATTAGTCTCATGCGGTTGTAGGAAAAGTTGCGGTATATCCGGTCGTAAATAAACTCGGTATCAGCCCCGAAAGCCACCAACTCGGAAGTTACTCTGAACGTTTCGGGATATACACTGTTGGCAAATTGATTTGTATCTGTTATGATCCCGGCCAGAAAAGCAGTTGCCTGGTCTTTTGAAAAAACGGGATCCGCTTTCCAGGCTTTGATCATACGGTAAGTCAACTCACAGGTTGAACTGATTCGGGTGGCGGAAAATACCAGGTTGAATTCCCGGATGACAGGATCCGTATGATGATCCATTAACACTTTATAAGCTTTTGAATCCAGCATGATCTTTCCCAATTCCTCCATACGGGAAAACCCGCTTACATCCAGGGCCACAATCATATCTGCCTCCTCTATGGCATACACCGCGGTTTGGCTGTCATGCGAATAGACTACAATCTCATTGTCCAAATCAAGAAAGGACAAAAAATCCGGATACCTTGTGGGACTTACAAGGGTAACATCAAATCCTTCCTTTTTCATAAAGTGTCCTAAACCCATCAGTGCACCGATGGCATCACCGTCAGGATTGACATGGGTAGCCAGTACGATTTTTTGGGATTTTTCAACAGCCTTCTGCCAATTGTCAAAATGTTCTTTTGGAAACAGGTCCTTCATAATAAAGATATTGATGCAAATATAATTGAATTATTGCAGAGGTTATTTTTTTTCCTAATTTTGCAGAACGCCATTTAGATTATTTAATATTTCAATAATGAAAAAAATATTAACTATTGTCATTCTGCCCTTGATAATCATTGCTTTGGGCTATGCAATCATCCGGAGTCTCACGGCTCCCATAAATTTTGAAAAAGAACGCACATTCCGTGAGAAACTGGCTATTGAGCGCTTGAAAGATATTCGTACCCTGCAAACCACCTACAAAACAGAATTCGGGAAATATGCCCCCAATTTTGATTCGCTGGAAAATTTCTATAACAACGGGGCCATAACCATTGTACGTCAGATCGGATCGTTTGACGACTCGGTTGCTGTTGCCCAAGGACGTGTTGTCCGTGACAGTATGGAAATGGCCGTTAAGGATACATTGCTCAATCGTCCCAATTTTGTCATTGATTCATTGCGTTGGGTTCCATTAGTGGGAGAAGAATTTGAAATGAGGGCCGTTGTTAAGAAAGTGTCCGGGGTGGATGTTCCTCTTTTTGAAGCTTGTACACCTTTCGACGTTCTGCTGAAAGGCTTGGACCGCCAGCTAATCGTGAATCTGAACGAAGAACGCAGGATTACCGACCGTTATCCCGGATTGAAGGTGGGCAGCATTGATCAACCCAACAACAACGCGGGTAACTGGGAATAATAATATGTCTGCGATCAGTAAAATACCGCAGGCACATCACAGATTGTCCATTCATATTGGCGTGAATGGACTTTCTTTTGTTGTAGAAGACACCCAAACACACGAGTGTTTGCTGTGGCGCAACTATTTCTATTCATTTCCGGGTGGTGATTATAATGAATGGGCCAAAGAAGTGGGGCACGTGTTCCATCAGGAAGAATTCCTGCAGAAACGTTTTTCCCTATGCAATGTCATGATAGACACCCACAAGCACACACTCATTCCCTCCTCTCTTTTTCAACCCGACCAGTCGCTGGAAGTCCTCGACCAATTATTCCAGACCGCAGATCTGGACGAAGTGAATTATTCATCTGTCGATACCCTGGACGCTACATGTATTTATGCACTTCCGGCACCTGTAAACGCTGCAGTTTTCAAACACCAGCACAAAGCCGGTTTTTACGCTTCGGTAATACCTTTGTTGCGTTACATCATGGGACGCAGTGAATATTCCCGGGCACTCATGCATTTCACTCCTTCACACGTAGATTTGTTACTGATGCAGGGAGAACGTCTTCTTTTATGTAATTCATATGACGTGGACCGGTTCAGTACAGCCTTGTATTTCCTTTTCCTGGCACTTAAGCAATGGCAGCTGAATCCCAGAAGCCTGAGCCTTTATATAAGCGGTCTTTTCAAACCCTCGCACATAAAACAATTGTGTTCCTTTTTCCCGTCCGTTACCGTTGCCACCTCTAAAGAATATCTTTTTTCCACAGAAGCACTGAACCTGCTTTACGGACCTCATTTTTTCCCGGTATGCGTATCATAAGAGGAAGTCTCAAAGGGCGTAACATTCTGCCGCCACGATCTTTCAAGGCACGACCTACCACCGATTTTGCCAAGGAAGGACTATTCAACATGCTGGAACACAGCATGGACATGACGGCCATCAGCGTACTGGATCTCTTTGCCGGCAGCGGCGGTATCTCCCTGGAATTCATTTCGCGCGGATGCGCCTCGGCAACCTGTGTTGAAATGAACGCCTCACATGCCAGGTTCATCAGGGACACGGTCGGAAAAATGAGCCTGTCTTCCCAGATCCGAGTAGTCCACCACAATGTGTTCGATTTCCTGAAGATCTGCTCCCTCAAATACAACGTGATCTTTGCCGATCCTCCCTACGACCTTCCCGGCCTCGGCAATCTTCCGGAAAAGATCCTCAATGCAGGCATCCTGGAGCAAAACGGCCTTCTGATCCTGGAACATCCCGCAAAATATTCCTTTTCAGAGGCACCCGGTTTCCTGAAAGAAAAAAAATACGGAAACGTATATTTCAGTTTTTTTGCAGTTTCAAAAACATTCCCTACATTTGCACTCCCAAACGATCAGGGTCCGGTAGTTCAGCCTGGTTAGAATACGTGCCTGTCACGCACGGGGTCGCGGGTTCGAGTCCCGTCCGGA
>WOYW01000004.1:0-4397 GCA_011620605.1 Bacteroidales bacterium
GTCTTGATTTTTATTGGAACGGACGTAAAATCAACGAATTTTATGTAAGTTTGAGACTAAAGACAAAAATATTGTTGGTATAAATGGAAAAAAGGCTGTTGTTTTTAGGCGTTGTCCTCTTGTGGGTCCCCCTCTTCGCGGATACCTACGATATACAACGTCTGACAAATAACGACGGATTATCAAACAGTTCCATAAACATCATTTTCCAGGATTCCAGACAGATCATGTGGTTTGGAACGTGGGATGGTTTGAATATGTACAACGGCAGTAATTTCAAAGTCTACAAACCAGTACCCGGGAATCCGCAAAGCATCAGTAATAACATTATCCGGGACATCATCCAGGTAAGTGAAGATGTATTGTGGATCGCCACAGACGTCGGGATAAACCGTTTCTCATTAAAAGATAAGGCTTTCAGAAGGTTTTTCGTAGATACTCTGCAAGCGGGGATCACCAACGAGCATTCCTATCACATTGCCTTTGACCGGTCGGGCCGGCTCTTTGCCTGGGTCTATCAGCAAGGTTTGTATAGCTACCATACGGAAGAAAAGCAATTCCACCGTATGCAAATTGCCGGGGACCTGAATATCAGAAGCATGGTTTTTGATGACCAGAACACACTCTGGATATTGACAAAAGAGAAAGAACTCCATAAACTCTTTTTTAAAGGAGGAGCTGACATTCCGGGATCGGGAGAAATTAGCAGGTTTTCCCTGATTTCTGACGTAGAATCTGTTTTTTATGTTGATAACTACGGCCTGTTGATGCAAACAACTGGGGGCACGATGTATATGTATGACAATCAGTCAGCAACCTTGAGTGACACGGCTTTTACCCTCCCGGACAAGGGAACGGTCAGGGATCTTTGTTGCAGGGATTCTGTCCTTTACCTTGGTACAGACAAAGGCTTGTATACTTATGATCTTAGAAGCGGCACCACTTTGGAGATGATAGGCAATTGCTCCGTTCTGTCGGTTCATTGCGGGACACAAAACATCATGTGGATGGGAACCGATATGCAGGGTATTTTCAAGATCATCCCGTCTCAGGAAAGATTTATTACATATTCCTTACAGAACGTTCCTGACTTCGGGAACAGTGCCGTAAGAACTTTCTGCGAAATCACGGAAGGTAACCTGTTGGTGGGCACAAAAGGAAGTGGTATATATAATTTCAGGCGGGATGAGAAAAGCGGGAGACTTGTTTTACATAAAAATTACAAAACAGAGCATGGACTGACAAGCAACTCGGTTTTTACTATTACTGAGGGGAAAAAAAATACGTTCTGGATTGGAACAGACGGGAACGGGATCAACTACTATGACAGCAGTTCGGAACAGATAAGAAAGCTTATTCCATCTGAGGGCCTGAAAGAGAGAATCAACCTGTCTTCTGTTTATGCATTGTTGCCGGACGATGATAATGTTTTGTGGGCGGGGACCAGTGGCTACGGTATGTACCGGCTGGAGCTGGATAATTCTCGACATCCATACAGAATAAAGGATTATCGACAATACGTGTTCCGTGCGGACCGATCCTCATTAAGCAATAATATTGTTTATTCCATCATCCGGGACGATTCTTCTCATTTATGGATCGCGACCAGGGGGGGTGGCGTGAATCGTTTCAATACCGTTGACGAGACCTTTGAAACATTCAAATTCTCGCAAAACAATCCCGATTACTCCAGCAGCGATGATGTACTGTGCCTTTATAAAGATCAAAAGGGAGATCTCTGGGCCGGTAGCAGCATGGGGCTGAACAGGATGAGCCGGGATCCTTACGGCATGCTGCACATAGAAAATTTTAGTGAAAAAAACGGCATGCCTAACAATACCATACACGGTATACTGGAAGATAAAAAAAACAATATATGGGTAAGTACCAATAACGGTATAGCCAAATTGTCGCGCGACAAAGACCCGTACAAGATCATTTCGTATTATGCCAGCGACGGATTGCAAAACAATGAATTTTCTGATGGTGCGTATTATGCAAGCCCCAATACTTCTATGTTCTATTTTGGCGGTATCAGCGGATTTAATGAATTCAATCCGCTGACGATCATACACGATGACAGTATTCCAAAGCTTTTACTGGATGCTTTTTACGTTGACAATGAAGAATACAACCTTTCAGATTTTTTAATTCAGAAGAAAGGAAAGGATGTTTTAACCATTTCATATAAATACAAATCGCTCAGTTTTCATTTTACGCATATTGACTACCTGACAGGACCCAAGTGTGAAATATCCTACAAGCTGGACGGCTACCAAAGCGACTGGGTACAGCTGGGAACATCCAATACCATTGTTTTCACCAACCTGCCCAAGGGAAAGTATGTCCTGAAAGTCAGGAACAGCAATGCCGATAAGGTCTGGGGCGAAACCTGCTTCACCCTGCCGATTAAGGTCAATCCTCCCTGGTGGAACAGCAATCTGGCTTATGTTATCTACTCTCTCTTAGGCATCCTTTTATTTTGGAGTGCGCGAAGAATGATGTGTTACCGGATCAAGGTAAGAAATGACATCAGGTTGAAAGAAATGGAAAAACAGAAAGCCGAAGAGATCCATCAGGCAAAACTTAGCTTCTTCACGAACATTGCTCACGAATTTTCAAATTCACTGACATTAATATACAGCCCTTGTGAAAAACTCCTGAAAGAAAAATCTTCGGATGAGATGACAAAAAAATATGTACAGATCATCAAGTCCAATTCAGAAAGGATGCAACATCTGATCCAACAATTGATAGAATTTAGAAAAGCAGATACCGGTCACCTAAAGTTAAACATAGAAAAAATTGACATTCTGGAACTTATAAAATTTGTGCTGGACAATTTCGTAGATATTCTGGAGCAGAAAAAGATCCGGTATTCCGTTACATCAATTCCCGGTAATATTTATTGGCAAACAGACCGTGACAGTGTTGAGAAGATAGTCTTCAATCTGCTTTCCAATGCCGTAAAATATACGCCTGACAACGAAAAAATTGATGTTATCACTGATGTTAGGGATAGTGTGCTTTCCATACGGGTAACCAATACGGGCATTGGCATAAAACCGGCGTTCCAGGAGTATATTTTTGACAGGTTTGAAGTGCTGAACCGGTTTGAAGAGCAGGTTTCTTATAGTAAGCAGTCTCGTCATGGGATTGGGCTGGCATTGTGTAAAAGCATCACCAGGGTATTACAAGGTGATATTAAAGTACAAAGTGACGGACAGACCTATACCTCTTTCATTGTACATTTGCCCAAGGCACCGCTTATGCCACAACCGGATCTGATCGTAGATGAACGACCTGTCGACAGAACGCAAATTGCCCGGGAAGTCATGGCAGAACTACCCGAAGACCAGGGAACTACGCTTTCAGACGAAAACGGGATCTCTGACCCTAAAGCTACCTTGATCCTAATTGTTGAAGACGACTTGCAGATCCGCTCTATGATAAAGGAATTCCTATGTGACCGTTACAATATCCTGGAAGCTTCCAACGGAAAGGAAGCCATAGAAATAACGGAACAATACCTGCCACAGCTTATTATCAGCGATATCATTATGCCTGTGATGAATGGTGTAGAGTTTGTAAAAAACATCAGGTCGAATGACCATATCAAACATATTCCGGTCATATTCCTGTCAGCCAAAAGCGATATCGAAAGCCAGATAGAAGGGTATGCAATAGGTGCAGATGCCTATTTGAACAAACCGTTCAATATCCGCCATCTGGAGGTCCTGATTGCAAGCTTGCTGAACAAGACCAAGACATTGAGCGAATATTCAAATTCTCCTTCTTTTGCCCTGGAACAATTTGAGGGTCGAATCATGCACAAAGAGGACAAAGAACTGTTGTTACACATTATCAAAACCGTTTACGATAATATTGATAATGAAAATCTATCCATGGATTTCATTGCCAACGAGATAGCAATCAGCAAAATACAACTCTACAGGAAGATCAAGGAAGTTTTTGGTATGACACCTACAGAATATATTCGTTCCATCCGGTTGAATCATGCCGAGAAATTATTGAAAACCACATCAAAAACTGTCCAGGAGATCATGTATCAGTCCGGGTTCAATAACAAGGCATACTTTTACAGGGAATTCTCCAAAAAATACCATCTCACCCCCAAAGAATACAGAAATCAGTTTGTCTAAAATCTGAAATTGACTTGGAAAGCTAAAGAGCCACCAGGCGCACTTTGGCGGGGTTTTCGTACCTGGTCAGCCTAAAAACATACCCACCAGGCACGTTTTTGGGGTGTTTTCGTACCTGGTGCTTGCAGAGCGCATAACGGATTTTTCGTAAGTAGTTCTATATGTGAAGTTTGGTGAATTTCGCTTTATATGCAAATTGAGACCAAGCGCACTTTGGCCCTGTTTTCGTACCTG
>WOYW01000004.1:4497-27878 GCA_011620605.1 Bacteroidales bacterium
GTCAGGCCTGAAACGTACCCACCAGGGGCAGTTTGGCTGGGTTTTTGCCCCTGGTGTATCTGATTGCGCAATAGGCGATTTTATAAGGTGCTCTATATGAAGCTTTTGACAAAACACCTGTTCTTTGAAAATTATGACCAGGGGCAGTTTTGCTGGGTTTTTGCCCCTGGTCAGGCCTGAAACGTACCCACCAGGGGCAGTTTGGCTGGGTTTTTGCCCCTGGTCAGCCCTAAAACTACCCCACCAGGGGCAGTTTTGTGGGGTTTTCGTGCCTGGTCGACCAAATTATACTTATCTGGTGTGTTTTATCACGGCACAATGGT
Source organism: Bacteroidales bacterium (assembly GCA_011620605.1). Taxonomy (GTDB): domain Bacteria; phylum Bacteroidota; class Bacteroidia; order Bacteroidales; family UBA932; genus DMER64. The sequence goes on from WOYW01000004.1 coordinate 4,821, forward strand.
ATTGTACCATGCTAAGTAAAACTCGGAATACATGTCAGACGCCGTAAAGGCGGGTTTGCAGGTCCAGGAGGAATTCCAGCTGCTGTTTGCGGAGGCGACGGATCTTGCGGGCGGTGAAGAAGGAGACGAACAGTCCGATGGGCAGGGCAACTAGCAACCCGGTGACCGACTCGGCATTGTTCAACACTTCCAGGAAGGGTTTGTATTCGAAATACACGTGAATGGAAAGCAGGATCAGGATGAAGAGCGGCGCGATCAAGTAAAGGTGGAGTTTACAGTATCTTCCGTACAGCCATTTGGTTAAGACGCGGGTGCGTTTTTCCAGCCATACTTTCAAAGGTTGATCCGAGGGGCTGCCGCGCAGAGTTTTCCAGGATAAATATCCGGAAACGAGTGATATAAGGGTAATTACCAAAAGTATGATATTGATCGTCAGATAGTACATGTCATCCGCCCTGTTGATGGATGTAATAATAAGGTATACAAACAAACCGGCGGATATCAGTATGGATATCAGGGTCTCTGTAACAAACCGGTTCATGGTATGCCGTGCTTTTGAACGGAGCAGCAGTTGCAGTTCTTCTTTGCTTCTCTTTGGCCCTTCGGTGCTTAGGGTCTTCCATATGGCTTGCAATTCATTGTTTTCCATGATTCGTAGAGTTCATTAGTGATTCGCAGTATTCATTAGTTTACGCAATGTTTCTTTGGCGCGGTTGATCCTCACTCCGACGTTCGACGGAGAGATCCCGATTATTCCGGCTATTTGGTCGTAGCTGTTCTGGTCGAGCCACAGCAACATGATGGACCGGTCAATTTCATCCAGGTTGCTGACGGCTTCCAGTAGGATTTGCAAAGACGTGTTCCGGGATATGGCTTCGGCCGCATCGACGGTTTTGTCGCAGATGTTGGGAAGCTTGGGCCGGTATTCAATGCGTGATGCTTTACGGATCCGGGAAATGGATGTGTTTATGGCCACTTTGTATATCCAGGAACCTATACTTTCCCGATTTTTAAGTTCAGGGAATGATTTCCAGAGCTGGTACATGATCTCCTGAAAGTTCTCTTCCCTTTCCGAGGCACTACGGAAGTACACCAGATTCACTTTGTGCACGATCCCCTGGTAATTGGCTATGATCTCCAGAAATTCGTCGTTGATCGATTTCATCTGCAATGTTTTGAGGCTTTATATTAAAGTAGCTGACAGGACCATTTTATTACAAATCAAGAATAATTTACACAATTATGCTGCCTGAAGGTACATAATTCAAAAATAATTATTAGGTTTGTACTACAAACTTGTTTTATAAATCATACTGCTATGGATGCAACCAATAAAGAATCAAACATTATTGATGAAAATCAGTCTCTTACGGTGATCAAAGAGATGATCGCGGTTTCACGGATCAAGCTCAGGCAGGACGGGATCTTGTTTATTGTCTGGGGGTGGGTACTCTTTTATGTGTCATTTAGCGGGTATTTAACCCGGAGTCTGGTCATGACTTTTCAGATGAACAGAATTATTAGCCGTCTGGGGATTATTCTGGCTGCCGCTGCTGCCCTATTTACGATATACTACCTGATAAAGCAGCGGAAAAAAGTGCAGACATACATAGGTGTATCGCTGAGGTATGTCTGGATATCCTTTTTCCTGTCCACGGTGCTGGTGAACCTGATCCAGATGAATGTGCTCCACAGCATCAATTTCCAATTGCAGCACCCGCTGTTCATGGTGCTGATGGCCTTTGCCGTCACCGTTACCGGAGGGATCCTGCGGCACCGGCTGATCATCATCGGGGGTGTGGTGTTCGGAGCACTGGCGCTGACTGCCTCCTACCTCGGCTTAAAGGAACAATTGCTTTTGGAAGCCGTTGCCTGGGTGATCGCATTTATTGTCCCGGGACATATATTGTTCGCCAAACGTAACAAGTAACGCTTTGCCTGCCATGTTTAAAGAATTGGATCCGTTGTTGCATTCGCAGGTGCGCCTAGCCATCATGTCGCTTTTGATAGGTGTGAAGAGTGCCGAGTTTTCCTGGCTTCTGGAGAATATCAGCACCACCAAAGGGAACCTGAGCTTCCAGATCGGGAAGTTGAAAGAGGCCGGGTATGTTGATGTAGATAAGTCGTTTAGGGGTAACTACCCATTGACCACCTGCCGGATCACAGACAAAGGGACGGACGCCTACCAGGAGTACGTAGCTGCTATTGAGGAATATTTCAAACAAATAAAAAAATAATTATGAAAAAACTATCTGTTTTTATGTTTGCCTTGTTGCTGACGACATACGCCTGCAACAACAATCCCGGAGGGGATCAGTCAACAGTATCCTTCGGGATCTATGAGACGGTAATGGTTCAGGATCTGCCGGGGTTCACTATGGCCGCCGAGCCGGGATCCACCGCCGAAGGTTCACCTCGGCAAATAATCATCGGAGAAAACCTGATCCCGAATGAGGATCCTGTTTCTGCGATCGTTGCCTATGCGCACGTAGACTCAACCTTTAGCATTGAAGCTCCTGCGGACAGTCAGGTCAAATTTTTGCGCACCACAAACCCGGTCGATCCGGAGCAACAATATTATGCCCTTGTGGCGGTTAAGGAACAGCCCGTAATGACCAACGAAGATCTAAAAATAACAAAGCCTAACAAAAACGTTGTGGAGATCAATTTCAATTTGAAAGGCTCAAGGAAATGGGCAGAAATGACACGGAACAACGTCGGGAAAATGATCGCCATTACCATTGATGATCAGGTCTATATCCTTCCAACGGTCATGGCCGAGATCCTTGAAGGCAGGGCAATGATCAACGGGCTGGAAAATGAGGAAACCGCCGTTTGTCTCTCTACAGCTCTGAATGGTGGTAGATAGATGTATTTGATTACACGACCAACCTTTAAAACTGTTCCTATTTCCAGAGATTATGCCCATTTCCAGCTATTATGGCCATTTGCGGCTATTATGTGCTCATTTTCAGCTATTTTGCCCCTGGTCAGACTTGAAACATACCCACCAGGGGCGGTTTTACCGGGTTTTTGCCCCTGGTGTATGCAGCCGACCAAATGGATTTTTTTTAAAACCCTATATGTGAAGAGTTTAACTATTCGGCTATTTGTAGAAATTTATGACCAGGGGCAATTTTGCGGGGTTTTTGCCCCTGGTCAGGCTTGAAACGTAACCACCAGGGGCAGTTTTGCCGGGTTTTTGCCCCTGGTCAGCCAAATTATATCCAACCGAAAGCAGTGATTATTTGTAAATGTTAGGAACGCAGGGAATTTTGCCGAGTTACAGAAATGGTCTTCGTCATGGTGCATCTAATCTGCCAGAATGAGTGTATTCCTGTACTGATGGCGTATTCGGCAGCAGGATTTTGTTCCAGACTTCAAGTGTTTTACTCGGCCCCAATATCCGTATTCGTCATCTCATTTTCGATATACCATTCACCGTCCTTACAAAGTCTCCACTGGGTAAGATACGTTCCGGTCATCTGGTCGGTTTTCCAGACCCCCCTGTCTACCAGTATGGAATCTGATATGACGAGTGCTTTCGAGGTGTTTTCCGTGAACCGGAATCCGGTGGCGTACAGAAAATTGTAGTACCCTTTTATATTTTCCCTGCCATGGATCTCCCTGTAGTTGGAGGGGATCATGCACGCATTTTCCAGGTATACCGATGCCAGGGAGTCAAACTGCCCGGCGTTGAACCACTCGGCAAATTTGGTATTCTGTGCAGCGATCCCGGTGATGATCTTATCACGATCCTGGGCTTTTGATTCGGTTCCTATGAATAAAAAAAGCAGGATGGTGGCAATAACGGGTAACGATAAAATAGTGATCTTTCTCATGGTGTGTGTTTTTAAGTTAAATAAATCCAATACATTTTTGGAAAAATGTCCGAGTCCTGTTCGTGTCCTGTAGGCCAGTCTGTCCAGCCTGTAGGAGAATTTGCCGAATGAATCGTAGATTTGGTAATCCAGGCACTGGAAAATCAGTTTCACGGTGTAGCTCCTGGGAGTGACTTCAGCCGATTCAATACGCTGAATGGTTCTGAGGCTCAAATTGCATTTTTGTGCAAGTTCTCCCTGGGTCAAGCCCTTTGCCAATCTCAATTCAGTGATCTTCTTACCTAAGTCCGGTTGTTTCATGATTCATTCGAATTCGTGACAAGATTATATGTAACTTAAAAATTATTCAAATATTTTGGCGGTATTTCATGCGTCATTTGTACGTCACTTTGTGGATATTGTTGTTATTCAATATTGTATATTATTTGTGATGTTTATTATGAGCCTCAGAGACAAAATGATAGCGAATATAAAGGATTTTTTTTACTCTACCTGCTTTGGGAGTGTGCGCCCAGGTTCAAGCCCATATTGCATCTGCTTCTTCCTATATTGTAGCCACTAGGAGCAGTTTTGCAGTGTTTTCGTACCTGGTGGGGGTCAAAACTTGCCCACCAGGGGCAGCTTTGTGCGGTTTTTGCCCCTGGTCAGCCCAAAAACATGCCCACCAGGGGCGGTTTTGCAGGGTTTTTGCCCCTGGTGCATCTGGATGACCTAATGGTGATTTTGTAAGATGCTCTGAATGAGGCTTTTGACAAAATATGCGTTCTTTGAATATTATGACCAGGGGCAGTTTTGCGGGGTTTTTGCCCCTGGTCAGGCCTAAAACACACCCACCAGGGGCGGTTTTGCGGGGTTTTTGCCCCTGGTGAACCAAATTACCACCAATCCCCTACCCAGTGCGCTGCAATATTAGATATGGATTCGATTTTTCCTTATAATTCAAAATCTTCCTTTCAAAAACCTTTGACGTTTGCTTTCTTCCATCTTCTCTATGGCATAACGGAGGGCGGTTCTGGGGATTTGCGGGTAGTGTTTCTTCAGGAAGGCTTCCACAGCGGCGGGATCTTTCTTCCAGGCTTCACGCAGCATCCAACCGACGGCTTTGTGCATGAGGTCTTCGCGATCTGCCAGAAGCAGCTCTGCCAGCCGGAAGGTATGTTCCAAGACGCCTTTGTGGATGAAGTACATGGTGGAAATGATGGCGATCCTGCGTTCCCACAAAATGTCCGAAACCGCCATCCGGTCAAGGATCGCAACATCCTGAAGACCGTCATATATGGCACGTCCCAGGATCTTATGGGCCGAGCAATCCACCAGATCCCAGTTGTTTACGTATTGCCTGTTTCGCAAATAAAAATCAAGAATGGCCTTGCGTTCTCCCTCATCAGAGGCGTAATTAGAGGCTTTTGTAGAGGTAGACGTCTTTGGCAGCGGGCTTTTGTGTTGCGCCTGCCGCTCCCCACAATCCGCACGCTCCCCACCCTTTTCAAACTGTTGCACCAGGATCGAAAGGGCGCAGCTGCGTTCTTCGTGGATGGGCGAGGCAATGAGTTTCTGCAACTCGGCAAAAGGAAGGTCCAGGAATTTGCGGGAGATCCTGCGCATATCGGGTGAGGTCACGCCTACGAAAATGTCCCCATTGCCGTACTGCCCTTTCCCGGTCTTGAAATACCATTCCACCGCTTTTTTGCGTTCTGCCGAGGCAAAGACGCGCAACTCTTTTTTTACGTTTTCTGCAGTCATCCTATGTTGTGTGATATTGGTCCGAATTTTGGTCCTTTTGTGGTGCGAATTTTTGTCAGAATTCTGTCTGTTTTTTGTCCAAATTATTGTCCTTTGAATTCCTTGATGGCTTTGCCGAGGCTTTCCCAATAGCCGGGTGTGCGGTCGATGTTTTCCAGCGAGAAGAAGCAAATGCCGGTGGAACCGCCGTCCTGCGCGAGTTGTATGAATTCGGGGATCCGGTCTGCGGGTACGTGCCCGACGAACAAACCCGAGCAAAGAATGCCTTCGTTGCCGACATCCTGCAATTCCTGCACGCCTTCAGCAGTGGCGGTCAACACGGCCGGGTCTTCCCAATTGTAGAACTTGTGGTAGATCATCGGAAAGAAAATGTCCACGTTTTGGAAGCGCGGCCAATCCTGGCGGACCAGCTTGCGGGACTCCTCGGGATTGGCAAAAACAGCCACCGAAGCCACTTTCCCGTGCTTTTTGATCTCGGCACACACCTCGCTGGTCACGGCCGAGAGGGCATCCCAGCGGTATTGCATCCAGCGTGGATCGGAGGTGGGATCGGTCAGGTCCATGGGATCAACGCCGGTCTGGGCTTTGAAATTGGCTCGGCAAACATCACAGTAACAAAAGTCCCACAGCGGATACACGCGATCCTGGACCACGTTGCGGGATTCGTGCAGCGCGTAAGGCAAAATGGCGTCCGGGTAGCGGATGAAATCCAGGTGGACACCGGCCAGGCCTTCGATCTGCACAAGCTCAGCCACACGGTCCTTGAGGTATTGCGCGGTTTCGGGACGCGACGGGCACAGCCATCGGTAATGCTCACGATCATAGAGTTTTATATCCAGACAGGACTGGCCCAGGGCGTTCACCTGGTACCACTCGGGATGTGCGTTCCGCAGGCTCATTTCTGTCCGATTAATTGTCCAAATCCACGCATGCAGCTCTATTCCATACTTTTGGGCATGGGGCAACGCCGCCTTGATGATGTGAATAGCCGCATTGTCCCGGAAAGACTGTGCGGTGTCCGGAGTGGTCCCTTCGGTCGGTGATGCGCCATCAGAAGATGTTGTCGCAACTGTAACGGTTTGTGATGCAGCGTTAGTTGCAGACGGATCCTCCAGCACCTCCGGGTAGCCCCCGTGGCATTCCAGTAAAATGGCATCGATCCCCGCCTCTGCCGCGTGTTGGAAATAATAATCCCATTGCTCCGTGGTCATAGTGGTTTTGCCTGCCATCCAGGCCCAGACTTTCTTCGCGGGATCCACGCGCGGTGTGCAGGAAATGAGTGTCATAGCTATACAAAAGAATAATTTTTTCATAGGTGTAAATGTACGCATCTTCAAGATACAGCGCCACTTTGTTACCCTAAAAAAATGTAAAAACCTGTTTGTATGGATGTTACGGTTTTGCGTCAAGTGATATGGCGCGGCAGCTTGAAGATACACCGCTGCTGAGCACGTTGCTACTCCTACCACTATATGTGAGCGTCAAACGGTGCATGGCCCGGGTGACGGCTATGTAGAGGAGGCTGCGGTCCAGATCTGTGTGGTAGTGTTTGCTTGTCACGTGGGGGATGATGACCTGGTCAAATTCCAGGCCTTTGGCCATGTGGGTGTAGGTGACCATGATGCCGTGTTCGTACGAGGTGCTTTGATAAGACAGGAATATGATCCCGGGATGTTGCTCTTTCAGTTTTTCGTGCAGGGCACGGGCGTGCGGTTCGTCTTTGCAGATGATCCCCAGGGAGCGGAAGCCGGAGTCCTTAAACCGGGTGATCAGCCGGCCGATCCCCTGCACTTCTTCTTCGGCGGTCTTGTAGTGCAGTATCCGGGGCGGTTGGCCGTGACGATCCACCACTTCAGCCTGCGTGTCGGGCAAAATGGTGCGGGCAAAAGCGGTGATCTCCCAGGTAGACCGGTAGCTTTTGTTCATCAGCACGATATGCCCGTTGTTCAACGCTTTCCGGATGGTTTCGGCCGAGGAGGAACCAAACGGATTGACCGACTGCCCGACATCGCCCAGGATGGTTTTGGCGCAGGGATATATCTTTTGAAGGACGCGGTACTGGATGGGCGTGTAATCCTGCATCTCGTCCACCAGCAGATGTTTGACATCGGAACGCGCGCTATACCCCTCCAGGGCCATGTGCAGGTAAGCCAGCGGAGCCAGGTCGGCGTATTCCAGGGTGCGGTTGGCGCGCATTTTAAACATTTCCGGTTTCCCGGCCCATTCATAAAAATCTTTGTACGCCTGCAGGTCGTTGTTGGCAGTGAACATTTTCCGGATGCGTTCCCGGAGCATGTTGCGTTTGGCCGTATCCACCGTAACTTTGTACTGTGTCTGCGCAATTTGCAGTATGTAGTCTGTCATGACTGTATGCCGCCGCCGGATGGGATACCTGTGAAAGCGCCGGAATTGTTCGGCGATATACTCGGCAGGAAGCGTTATCAGGTGGTTCAGCGGCACGTCCTGCGGCACAAAGCACTGATTTTCAAGGTACAGAATGTACTGGTCCAGCAGATTCACGAATTCCACGGTCGATTTGAAGCGGATCTGTTCCTCAAAACCGGGTTGCGTTTTGCCGATCAACTCGGCAACCTGGTCAAAAAAATCACGGTATTTATACTTTTTGTCCAGTATACCCGACAGAATTTGATCCATGCTCGCTTCGGGGACCGTCTCTTCACCGAGCTCCGGCAGCACGTTGGAAATGTAGTCGGAAAAGACCTTGCTTGGCGAGATGATCAGAATGTCATTTGCCGAGATCTCGCCTTTGTGCGCATAAAGCAGGTATGCCACCCGGTGCAGGGCCACCGAGGTTTTTCCCGAGCCGGCCACGCCCTGGATGATCAGGACCTGTTCTTCTTCGTTGCGGATGATGGCGTTCTGCTCGCGCTGGATGGTGGCCACGATGTTCTTCATCTTGTCGCTGGCATTGCCGCTCAGCTCCCGCCGCAACACATCGTCCCTGATGGTCAGGGAGCTTTCAATCATGTACTCCAGGATCCCTTTGCGAATGTGGTACTGGCGCTTGAGCGAAATGCGCCCTTCAATGCGACCGGACGGCGCCTGGTACGATGCATCCCCCAGTTCGTGGTCGTAGAACATGCCGCTGACAGGCGCCCGCCAATCGTAGATCAGACTTTTACGATGTTTCAGATCGTATAAGGCATGAATTCCAATATAAATGGGGAGGGCAGCGTTCTGAGGGCTGCCCGGGTTCTGAATGCTGTCCGGGTTCTGCGTGATGGCAGGAGCAAAATCGATCCTGCCGAAATAAGGCGAATCGTACTGCTTTTCCAGCCTGCCACGGGCAGCTATCCGGTTGTTGCCCACAGCCAGCAGGTTCAGGATGCTTTCCCGCATGGAGCGTTTCTCCTGGACATCAATGTCTTTGTTGTCCCACAGGTACTCCTTGTACTCCTTGAGCGTCTGCACGTGATCTTCCACAGATTCATCGGTGCTGTCGATCCCGTCGCGGATAATGCTCCTGATCTTTTTGAGGTATTCCCTTTCTTGTTGTTCTGTGGGATTAAACATAGGGTGCAAAAGTAAAAAATCTCAGAGATTCTGCGCAACGGCAATGTCATTTCCGGGTTTTATGGTGAAACCACCACGTTCTCCAACCACTAATATCATTTTTCAGTTCATTCTTATGCCCCGTGACCGTTTCCAATACCCCTTCAACATATCTGTTGTCCAGGGATCTGTCTTTCCTGGAAGCCATATATTCAATCAATACAGGTGCGGCATCAACGGCATCCCCTCCCATCTTTTCCAAAATTTTAAATCCAAGGTTACAGGGCTCAATATCAGCTTCATTCAGACAAAAATGGTTCAGGTTGTAAGTAATTAACTGGATCATTTCCCCGGGTTTGCGTTCAAAATTTTCTGACGTCATGACACTCATTGCACGTCCTCTTTCATATTTATTGGCATCGCAAAAGCATCTGTAAAGGTAATTTGTGTAATAATCGGCAATTTGCTCTCCGGAAAGCAACGAATCCTGCTTTTCCCATAACCGGGACATGAAGTTCTGATTCAGAAACAAGTCTTTCAACTGCGGAAGCGGTGCAGCAGGCTCGCGTCCGGCTCTCCCGAAAGAATCTGCTATATATTTCGTAGAGCCGTATTCGGTCTTTTTTGTTACCTGATTTGCTACGGGCTTTTTTTCGGAAACGGTCAATTTGATGGGCTTTTCATCTTCTGTCTTCAATAAAAATGAACCTTGGATATCGTAACCCGTGTAAAAATACCCGAGATTGTAATAAGAATTTCCCAGTGATCTGATCTTTAAATCAACCAGTAATTGCGTTTCACAATCTTTGTGTAAGGGTATGATCCTGATCCCTCTCTTCTCAAAATAACCTTTCAGCAATTCAAACCCTTTTTCTTTGTACGCTTTTTCCAATTCCGAGGCCTTGGGAAAAGCAACGGAAATTTTCAACCCTATCTCTGTACATACCTTGTTGTCCCAGGATGCCACAGGCGTAGGCACAATCTTTACAATGATCGGGGGCTTTTCTTTATGCAACGCTTTTATATCCTCTATATACACTTTTGCGCTATCGGCATACGCCCCTTCGGGAAAGTTTTCAAGATAATATTCGTAGGACGAAATGTCATGATTCGTTTCAACAAGATCCCAGATCTTATTTTCACGTGTACAAGCTGACAATACCATCAGAAACAGTACGGCAACCTGAATGAATTGTATTTGTCTTTTTTTCATACGTAAATTTTTAATAGTAGCATTACTGCTATATAATTCTTTTTCAATACATTATATTTTAAACCATTCGGTTTAAACAAAAGCCAAAAGAGCACTCATAGGTTGATGAATGCAAGGTTATTGGTTCGGCGATTTAGTTTTACAACAGCTAAGAAATATAAAATTTCATACACGTGCTCTTTGTCACAGTCTTGGCCGCTTAGCTGTTGAGGTCAGTTTCATAATCGGGTTCCTGGATATTCGTAAATAGCGGGTCCCAGTAAAAATCGACCTTTAGTTTGTTTTCTATCCTGCTTGTGGGGCCGGCTGGGTGAGCTGGACTGCGTAACCGAGTTTTTCCAGTTCTCTTTTCAGGTATAGCTTCCGTTTCTTTTCTACCCGTTGGGTTACATAATCTGCTCCAAGTTCTTTATACCCCTCCATTCCATTTATCACATGGTAAACAGACTTCAGGATCGAATGTCCTACTGCTATCAAGGCTCTCTTTTTGCCTCTTCTGCCTGCTAACCGATGATATCTGGCTGAGTAAAATGTATTCTTGGTCCTTGTGGCAGCCCACGCTGCTTCCGTTATTACTGCTTTAACCTGCTTGTTCCCGTGCGTTGTTCTTCCACTTTTTTTTTACCCGCACTCTCGTTGTTGCCCGGACACATGCCTGCCCATGAAGCTAACTGCTTCTCTGTTGGAAAAACGCTCATATCCAAGCCGATTTCTGCTACAAGATCTTCTACTGTTTTTGTACTCAGTCCGGGTATTGCTCAACACGCTTGATAGTTTGATGTTGCAATCTTCCAGTATACGCACTATGCGATTCTTCTCTGAGGCTACATCCTGGATCATCTTCGTGCGAAAGCGTGTTAAATCCCGTAACTCTCGTTGTTCTTTTGCCGGAATGTAACTGGGCTTCAATAACCCGGCTAAAAGTAACTTGCAGATCCATGCACTGTCTTGTTTATCTGTCTTGTGTCCCGGAACATACTTGATGTGACGGGCATTAACTATCCATACCTTTAAGGATGTCGGTTCAAGTACATGATAAACAGGCTTCCAATAAATACCCGTACTTTCCATGGCCACGTGTGTGACTCCGTTTTCCAATAACCAGTCTTTCAGTTCTGTCAAAGAGCGCGTAAAGGTCCCGAACTCCCGGGTTTCCTGCTTTAGGCCTTCGCCACTTATCGTGGCTACCACCACTTTCTGGTGGACATCTATGCCGCATCCCCTGGATACGACTTGATTGAAACTTATTTGAGGGTCCATCGTTCTTATGTTTTATTGCTAACAAAGATACGATTACCTCTCTTTTTCATTCGCTTGGACGTCTATATCGTCATGGAGTTTTCATAAGAATCAATTATTATGTGATTACGTAACTATTTCAAGAACAGGATCGTGTAAATTTATAATATATTTCATATATTTCATAGATTTACAAGGAATAACCGATCCCTTAATCTGAAATGATCATGAAAAACAACGCGCGTCTTCTTTACGGACTGTTGATCACTGTACTGATCTTTGTCATAGCCACCCTTGCCGGCAGCAAAGTATCGCTAAACAGCGACTTCTTTCCAAAATCTTTTTTGACTCACTCCGTCATGCTGGTCCTGTCTATTGTCGTGATTGTGGGTTTAAAAAAGATCGTTCCCTTCAGGATCGCCTGGCCCCGCTTCAAGACCATATGGAAACCGATACTTTTCGGCTTCCTTACAGCGGTGATCGTGAACATCCTTTTGACCGTCGTAACCCTTGCCACCGGAGGTAAAGCCGAGGCCCATCCCCTGCTGGAGGCCTCTACCCCGCTCCAGACCTTCCTCTTCATTTTTATTTACGCCAGCCTTGCCGAGGAGTTGCTTCTGCGGGGGTTTCTGCAGAACATTCTCAGCCCTCTCAGTGCTCGCGGGATCCGCGTATTCCGGCAGAAGCTCAGCCTGCCGGTGATCATCAGTGCCGTGGTCTTTGGCCTGATTCACCTGATCCTGCTGACCACCGGTGTAAGCATCATGTTTGTAACCCGGATAGTGATCTTCACCACCATTTTAGGACTTTTTGCAGGCTACTACCAGGAAAAACACAACAACTTCTCCTATGCCGTCGTTGTCCATATGGCCGGAAATTTAATGGGTTTGGTGGCTGCGTTTATGTGAAAAATCTCTGAGATTTTTCTAAAGTGGCGCGGCAGCTTGAAGATGGTTCTTCAGGAAGCAGTAAACATGAAATGAAAATAATTGTACATTGCTGCCCGTTTGCCATCTGACTTTTTAATCATATAATTCTAAGAAAATGAAAAAACTGCCGCTTACTGTTCTGCTGATCCTGCTGGGGCCGATCGGGGTCTACATAGGATTCTATTCCCGTTTTACCTGCAAGCCTTCCCAGGCCCAATTCTGGATCATCATTGCACTGGGGATGGCAATTGGTGTTTCCATTACACTTGTTGCGCAAAGGATAAGGGCTAAAGAATAATGATTTTTTACCGCACAGGACTTACCCGGTACAGTCCGGCGCAGTGGAAGGGGATTTTCCGGCTGAATTCTTTGTTAAATACGCCGAGGTCTTTGTGGTGCCATAGGTCTGTTACGCGGGCGGGACCTTGAATGCCGATGGCCCAAAGGCTCATGAGGGTATAGTGCTCGTCCTTAATGAAGTTCGTAGGCCGGCCAAAATCTATCACCCCAATGGGGAGCATGTCGGCATCGGGGAAGTGGCCGGGACCGCGGTAGGGCGTCCACACATCCAGCCATTCGAACATCGCGTACAGCAATTCCCACCGGTCCCAGAAATCATCGGTAATGCGCCAGAGGTTGGCATGGTGCATCACGTGTTCCCCGGCCCGTATGGGCGTGGCACCCGGGGACAGGCTCAGCACAATGGGACGGCCCGTCTGGTCAATGGCCTCGCGAATGGCCTCGATCTCGGCTTTTTGTACTTCGTCATACGGGCGGGAGATGTCGTCCACTTTGATGTAATCGACCCCCCACCCGGCATACATCCCAATAATGGAGCGGTAATAGGCTCGGCCTTCCTCTTTGGTGGCATCCACGCCATACATATCCGGGTTCCAGGGGCAGGTGGAGCCGGTGAGCGCAATGTCAGCCGCCCGGACGTTGGTGCCAAGGACCGGAGTGTTTTTTTCCACTGCCTGCCGGGGAATACCGCGCATGATATGTATGCCGAGTTTGAGGCCTTTTGAATGCACGTAATCGGCCAGCGGTTTGAACCCTTTCCCTCCGGCCGCAGAGAGGAACTTCTTCAACCCGGGGATCAGGCGTCCGTACGCATCCATGGAGAGTACCGCGTTGGGGTTGTAAAAGTGGCGCCTGGATTCCGGTTCGTACCAATGAATATCCACGATAAGGTACACGTACCCGCTGGGCAGCAGGTGCTCTGCCATGGCATCGGCCTGTTCTTTGATCTGCTGTTCGGTAACGGTGGTCCCGAAGATATCCCAGCTGTTCCACCCGAGCGGAGGTGCGGGGGCAAAGTTCCGGAACCTTAATGTGTTTAGGCTTTGGTAAGGGTCTGGCTGTCCGTAGGCAACCACAGAAAACAACATCAGACCCAGATTGAGTAAAAACCACTTTGATATTATTTGCCGTTTTATTTCCATAGATGATATTATTTTGAGTAAAATTATCATATAAAAGACAAAATGGGTAATTTTTTGGGGGGGGGTATCTTCCTTGGATGTTTGTACCTGGTCAGGCCGAAAACACACCCACCAGGGGCAGTTTTGCGGGGTTTTTGCCCCTGGTGTATCTGCCTGCCCAATAGGTGATTTTGTAAGATGCTCTATATGAATCACTTGAAAAATTTCCCATTTTTTATTAATATGACCAGGGGCGCTTTCCCCGGGTTTTTGCCCCTGGTCAGCGCTAAAACACCCCCACCAGGGGCAGTTTTGCGGGGTTTTTGCCCCTGGTCAGGCCCGAAACAACCCCATCAGGGGCACTTTTGTGGGGTTTTTGCCCCTGTTTTCGTATCTGGTAAGGCCAAACAGGCCTAAAACCTACCCGGAACGACTGGATTAAGAAGCAGCTACTTTAGATAAAATACTTCAGGATCCGCTGCCGGTCCTCATTCTCCTTTACGTTTTTGTGATATAGTTCAATGAAGACGATCCTTTGTTCATCTCTAAAGTAAGCATAAACCAATCTCAAACCCGAATTTCGGCCACGCCCTTTTAAAGATTTGCATGCGATCTTTTTAATCTTGATAACACAGGTGGAAATCCCCAGATTATCAATACTGAAACTGAATGGAGCTTTTTCATCCGGAAAGATTTCCAGAACCTTTTTGACAACAAGCAAATCGTCATTCAGAGTTCTGTATTTTTTCAATAGCTTTTTTAAATCCTTATCAAATTCCGGCAATTGATCAAAATCCATCACTACTCCTCTTCTTCATTGTAGTTCCGTACGGAATATGGTGCTTCGCGGTAAAAGACCAATTCATAATCAATGTCTTTACCCTCTTTGGATGCCAGCCAGGGCATGTCTTTGTGTGAGTAGTTGCTGATAGCTGTTCCGGACCAATCGCTCATCTGGTCAATGACCCTGTCAATGACTTCTTTTTCACTGGCTTTGAGTTGGGTAAGGTCACTTCTAATCAAAGGAATGTAACGGGTTTGAGGTAAACCGTAATATTCGGTTGTGATCCGTTTGAGTTCCTCTTTTCGGACCATTTGATCCATCACCGAATCCATGTTTTGAGGAACCGGGCCGTAAGGTAATTTACGATACGTCGCTCCGGTCAAATGCTCCTCATATACTTCGTAATAGTTGAAATCCGAGAAATAAAGCAATTTGTTCAACACTGTTTCCCCCACATTGGGTTTGCCGGCACATTTCTCCAATATATAAAGCAGGACGTTCTTAAATTTGTTTGCATGCAATACAGGCAAGGAAATCCGCTCTTTCAGAACAGTCCTCTCATCTAAGTGATCATGATCCGAAAGATCATACAATGAAAAATCCGGGGCCATCAATGCATCCATCGAAAACCCTAGAACCAGGGATAGTTTACATAATTCAAAGGCATCCAGATTCCTGTTGCCCAATTCAATCTGAGTGAGCGAAGGCCTGGACATGTCAATTAATTTGGCCAGATCCGCCTGCGACAATCCTTTACGTTTACGCAAAGCGGCAATTCGCTGACCTATTTCCTGTTGTGTTACGGTTGTATTCATATTTTTCTCTTTAACCAAACTCTACAAGTTGCAAAATGTTTTATTAAATAACAAACTATTGTTTTATATTGTAACATAATGATATCGTTAAAACCAACCCCTCCGTCAATTTATTAGGACAATTGTGAACATTGTTCCGGATTTCACTTTTATCTTTAAAGAAAGTCATTAACTTTACACTGCTTTGGGTGTAAAAGAGTTAGTGCGCCCATTTTTCTGTTATGAAACCGCAACCCACAACGGCAACGGCAACGACAACCAAAACTGCAACTGCAAACACAACCGCAAGGGCAACTGCAACTGCAACCCAAAACCAGGAAGCCACAATTATTTATCAGTAAATATTTAAATCGGACAGTTTTATGACAAGGTATGAAGAGATCATTACCAAAATTATTGAATTCAGGAACGAAAGGGACTGGGAGCAGTTCCACGATGCCAAAAACCTGGCATTGGCGCTGATGCTGGAGGCAGCCGAATTGAACGAGCTGTTTTTGTGGAAGAAAGAGGATGAGATTGACAGCATTGACATTGAACGCATCAAGGAAGAACTGGCCGATGTGCTGACGTATTCCTTTTTCCTGGCCCACAAGTACAACCTGGACATCTTCCAGATCGTGGAAGAGAAAATGATTAAGAACGGACAAAAATACCCCCGGGAAAAAGCCCGGGGAACGGCGAAAAAATATACCGAACTATAAAAAATACTTAGCCCGGGGCAGAGCCTGAGATGACGGAAACCGCTACTTACGGAAGAACGGCTAAAGTATACTGAACTATGAGAAACACCAAGCTATGATCGTTTACCAGTCCACGAAGGAAGGTTTTCTGGATGATGTGCTCCGTAACGAGATTGACACCAAGATAAACCAGGCCTTTTACGACCACCTGGGCAGACACACTTCGCCCAACGAGGTCTTGTCGTGGACCAACTCCATGATGCACATGAGCAACGTGCTTATGGACAGGGAAATTGCATCAGATGCGGGGATCTCCATTGAATTCCAGATCCCGCTTACTTCCCAGCGTATAGATTTTATCATCACCGGCCTGAACGAATTCCAAAAAGAACAGGTCATCATCATTGAACTCAAGCAATGGTCCAAGGCCCAGCTGACAGACAAGGACGCCATGGTCCGGACCCGTTTCCAGCACGGAGAAACCGAGACCGTGCATCCCTCCTACCAGGCCTGGTCCTACGCCGCACTCATAGAAAGCTACAACCAGACTGTCCGGGACGAGCAGATCAACCTGGTTCCCTGCGCCTACCTGCACAATTACAACCCGGACAACGTCATCACCAATCCCTTCTACAGCTATCACATCAGCAAGGCTCCCGTTTTTCTGAAAGCCGATGCCGTAAAACTCAGGGAGTTCATCAAGAAATTCGTCAAATATGGGGACAACAAGGACATCCTCTACCGTATAGAGAACGGCCGCCTGAGGCCCTCCAAACAGCTGGCAGACAGCATCGCTTCCATGATCCGGGGCAACCGGGAATTCATCATGATAGACGAGCAGAAGGGGGTTTATGAAACGGCGCTGTCCATGGCTGCACAGGCCCGCAGCGATAAAAAACGGGTGCTGGTAGTGGAAGGCGGTCCGGGAACCGGGAAAAGCGTGGTGGCCGTGAACCTGCTTGCCGAGCTTACCCAACGGGGCCAGATTACCCGGTACGTATCCAAGAACGCAGCCCCGCGGGCCGTTTACAAGGCCAAACTGACCGGCACCCTCAAAAAGCGGATGATAGACAACCTCTTTGGCGGGAGCGGAGATTACTGCGATATACAGGAAAACACATTCGACACCCTCATAGTGGATGAAGCCCACCGCCTGAACCTGAAAAGCGGACTCTACCAGAATCGGGGCGAGAACCAGGTACTGGAACTGATCCGGGCCGCCAAATGCACCATCTTCTTCGTGGACAACGACCAGCAAATCCACATAAAAGACATTGGCGAAGCCAACCTCATAGCCCGCTGGGCGGAACAAGAAGGCGCAAAAGTACAGCGGATGAAACTCAAATCCCAGTTCCGCTGCAACGGCTCGGACGGTTACCTGGCCTGGCTGGAAAACACCCTCCAGATCAAGAAAACCGCCAACATCCGGCTCTCCCCGCAGGAGTTTGACTTCCGCATCGTGGACACCCCGGCGGAGCTCCGAACCCTCATCGATGCAAAAAACCCGGCAAACAACAAATCCCGTATGGTGGCGGGGTACTGCTGGGACTGGATCAGCAAGAAGGACCCCGAGGCATACGACATCACGTTCCCCCAATACGACTTCCGCATGCGCTGGAACCTGACCAAGGACCACAGCACCTGGATCATTGCCCCGGACTCGGTTAACGAGATCGGATGCATCCACACCTGCCAGGGCCTGGAGCTGGATTACGTGGGTGTGATCGTGGGCCCGGACCTGCGCTTTGAAAACGGCCGGGTGATCACCGACGTGGCACAACGCTCATCCATGGACCGCTCCATTTTCGGCATCAAAACCATGCTCAGGGAAGACCCGCAGGAAGCCCGCCACGTGGCCGACCGCATCATCAAAAACACCTACCGCACCCTCCTGACCCGCGGCATGAAAGGCTGTTACGTCTACTTCTGCGACACCGCCCTGCGCGACCACTTTGCCTCCCGGCTCTCCCCTGCCCGCCCACAGACATCTGCCGATTCAGGGGAAGATGCACGTCTTAATGCCTCTGCGTTGATCAGCGAGCCTGAGATCCCTTCCGGGCCGAGGATAGAAGCCGAGGTGAACGCCTCGGCAAAATTCATCGAATTCCTTCCGCTTTACTCGCTGAAGGCCGCCTGCGGCACTTTCGGGGAAGGACAATATGCCGAGGAGACGGGCTGGGTGAAGGTGGAAGGCCTGGGACGCCTGAACCGGAACATGTTCGTGGTGCAGGCCCGAGGCCGGTCCATGGAACCGAGGGTTCCGGACGGCAGCCTCTGCGTCTTCCGTGCCAACGTGGTGGGATCGCGCCAAAACAAGATCGTGCTGGTCCAGCATCGCGGGCTGTACGACCCCGACCACAACGGGAGCTACACCATCAAAACCTACACCAGCGAAAAAACATACGACAGGGATACCGGGCAATGGCAGCACGAACGCATCGTCCTGAAGCCCTTAAACCCCGATTACAGCCCCATTGTGATAGAGGAAGAAGACGATTTCACGGTCATAGGAGAATTCATAGGATTGGTAAACAGTTAACAGATGAACCTACAGGTAGACAAAAACATTGTGCTTAAGCAGCTGGAGCTGAGCGATGCGCCGGACATTTTCAACACCATAGACACCCAGCGCGAACACCTGGGCCCCTGGCTGCCCTTTGTGGAAACCACCAAACAACTTTCAGACACGGCGGCTTTTGTGGAATCCGTAGTCAACTCCCCCAAAGACCGGTTGGAATACACCTTCACCATCCGCGTAAACGGCCGGATGGCCGGCCTTATTGGCTTGAAAGACATTAACCGCGCCAATAGAAAAACTGAGATCGGCTACTGGCTCTCCCGGGAATTCACCGACCGAGGCATCATGACCCGCTCGGTCCGCACGCTCTGCGACTTTGCCTTCCGGGAACTGGACATGAACCGCATCCAGATAAAATGCGCCCTCGCCAACATCCACAGCCGCAACATCCCCCAACGCCTGGGCTTTAAGCTGGAAGGCATAGAACGTGCCGGGGAACTACTGACAGGAGGGGTTTTTACGGATTTGGCTGTGTATAGTAGGTTGAAAAAAGATGGGTAGAGGTCCTACCCTATTAGGCAGTTTTTGGAGATTGAAAGTTGGGATGATTTTAAGAATAATATTATACACAAAAATGTGAAGCTATACCCGAAATTTGGGGTTACGGAAACACGTTTATTGAATCTATGAAAAATCTGATTTCTTAAATAACAAAACTGCTTATTTAAGACAATTGATAAATATTTAAATAAGAATTATCTTTGTTTAAAATTATATACAATGAAACAGTTCAAATCTGGACAATATATTAGTCAGGGTTATTATAAAAGCTTTCAACCTGAGTTTATCAATAGACAGCTGCATATTGATAATATGGAAGTATTGCAATTGTTAAGCCAAGCTGATAGAGAATTAGGCCGATTGGACATGTATTCAAAATATATTCCCAATATAGAGTTGTTTATCAGCATGCATGTGTTAAAGGAAGCAACTCAAAGTAGCAAAATTGAAGGTACACAGACAAATATGGACGAAGCCCTTTTAGAGAAAGAGGATTTGCCATTAGACAAAAGAGATGATTGGGAAGAAGTTCAGAATTACATAAAAGCTATGGAATGGGCTATCGGGCATCTTGATAAATTACCCTTTTCATCACGACTAATAAGAGAAACTCATCGTGTATTACTTCAAGGTGTGCGAGGAGAAAAAAAACAACCCGGTGAATTTCGGATTAGTCAAAACTGGATTGGTGGAGCAACAATAAAAGATGCCGTTTTTATTCCTCCGGTTCACTCCTCTGTTCCTGATCTTATGAGTGATATTGATAAATTTATTCATAACCGGGAGCTTCATATACCTGAATTGCTTAAAATCGGACTGGTTCATTACCAATTTGAGACAATTCACCCTTTTCTTGATGGAAATGGCAGAATAGGACGATTATTAATTCCACTTTATTTGGTAAGCAAAGGAATATTGCAAAAACCAGTTTTGTATTTATCTGATTTTTTTGAGAAAAATAGAAAATTGTACTATGATAACTTAATAACAGTAAGAGAAAAAAATAATTTGGAACAATGGTATAAATTTTTTCTTGTAGGAGTGATTGAAACGGCTAAAAATGGAATTATCACTTTTGATAATATATTGCAACTTCAAAAGCAAATTGATATAGACATTCAATCTTTAGGCAGTAGAGCATTAAAGGCCAGGAAAGTAATCGACTATCTGTATAAACGTCCAATGATTACATCGAATACGGTAAGTGAGGTTGCTTCGATTTCAATGCCATCATCTTACAAATTGATTTCAGATCTAGAGAAACTTAATGTATTGAAAGAAAATACTGGTGGTCAAAGAAGTAGAGTATATGTATTTGATAATTATATAAAGCTTTTCAGATGAAGCCCCCTGGGAAATCCGTCACCCTGATCAACCACAAAAAGAACCTCGCCTGAACCGGATGGCTAATAACCATAATCTTATTGATTATCAAGGCAATTAAAAAGATAAAAAATTGAACAAAACAGTATTGACAGCACCCTGTGGGTTAGATTGCTTTAACTGTCCTTCATATGAGGGCAACATTACAGAAGAATACAAAACCCGGATTTCTGAATTTTTGAAAATACCACTGGATGAAACTCCGTGTAAAGGCTGTAGAGCCCAGGAAGGTCATTGCAAATTTGCTAAAGGTAAGAATTGTGCCACCTGAGACTGTGTACAGAAAAAAGGAGTAACTTATTGCTATGAGTGTAATGATTTCCCCTGCAAATTGCTGTCGCCTACCCTACAAGGCGCGGATTTTCCTCACAATATGAAAGTGTATAACCTTTGTCGAATGAAGCTTCATGGCGTAGATAAATGGATAGAGGAAGCCATAGAGATTAGAAATCGATATTACCAGGGCAAATTTGAAGTGGGTAAAGGACCTGTTTTTGAAAACGACTAATGCGCAGCCAGACGCGATCTGGGAATTTACCGTAGAAACACCAGAAAAGAAGTAAATAAGCTGAGAAAAGAAAACTACACCTCAAATTTTGAATAAACACACAAATTAATATTTGAAAGTATATACAAATAGTATATATTTGTGGTAAATATTCATCCTATGAAAACAGTACTTTTGAAGTTAGACGATTCAACATTCTGTGAGACGGAGAGCATTCTGACTCGTATAAAAAAACCTCGCAACAGATATATTAATGAGGCTGTTTCGTTTTATAATAAGATTCAGAAACGTCAGCTGATTGAAAAACAATTGAGAGAGGAATCTCTATTGGTTAAAGATGAATCCATTCGGGTGTTAAACGAATTTGAATCTGTCGATTATGGCAATCAGGCAATTTGAGATTTGGATTGCAGATTTGAATCCACAGATAGGAACAGAACCGGGGAAAACACGTCCGGTGTTGATCATACAAACAAACCTGTTGAATAAAGTCTCTCATCCATCCACATTAATCTGTCCGATAACAACAAATATAGTTACGGAATCAGATATATTGAGGGTACACATAAAAGAAGATGTAGCAAATATGCACGAGAATTGTGATATACTGATAGACCAGATTCGTGCTATCGACAACAAACGACTGATAAATAAGGTTGGAAAGCTCCCGGTTGATCTTGTTGAAAAAGTAAAAGAAAATATTCTTATAGTTCTTGATTTGGATTAAAAGGTAGAGAATGAAACCGGAGTGTATTTTGAATATTAAAACACGAGCCGAGTGGAGGAATTGGCTTCTGCAGAATTTCAACATCCGCAGCGAAATCTGGCTGGTTTATGCCAAAAAATCTACCGGCCTGGAACGTATTCAATACAACGATGCCGTTGAAGAAGCCCTCTGTTTTGGCTGGATAGACAGCACAAACAAATCCCTTGACAAGGACCACACCATGCAACGGTTCACACCCAGGAAAGCCAACAGCAACTATTCACAACCCAACATTGAACGATTGAAATGGTTGGCCGCGAACCATTTGATTCATCCTGCATTTGCAGAAACAGCACGGGAAATTATCTCCCGGGAATTTGTTTTTCCCACAGACATTTTAGATGAAATAAAAAGGGACAAAGAGGCCTGGAATAATTTTTTAAAATTCTCAGACCCCTATAAACGAATCCGGATTGCCTATATAGACAGCGCAAGAAACCGGCCCGGGGAATTCACCAAAAGGCTGACCAACTTTATTCAAACAACTCGGAACAATAAACTGATACGCGGATTTGGTGGAATTGACAAGTATTATCATATGAAAGAACAAACCCCACTACAACTCCTCAGGGACCCGGAACAAAAACCCGATGAAGCCCTGTTCAGAAGCATCCTGGCCCCCACCCTTTTCCGGGTCATGGAAAAGATCCACCGGTCATTAACCGATGCAGGCATTGACCTTGAATGGCGGTACTATAAAGACGGGAACGCCTGGCTGGGAAAAGCCACCTTCAGGAAAAAAACAGTCGTCTGGATCTCCCTCTGGGAACACCTGATCAAAGCCGGCTTTTATTTCACCCAAAAGACCCGCCCCGGGGTACTCAACTTACCCCTTTCCCCCGAAATCAAAACCCTTTTTGCCGAGGCAAAGCCCGTCGGGAAACTCATCCCTTTAATCCTTGACATCAAAGACGAGACTTCCCTCCCCCACTTCATCACCCTGATCAACCACAAAAAGGACCTCCCCTGAACCCACTGCCCAGGCTTCCACCAAGAAGGCATCAAAAGCAACTAACGAGAAGAACCACCCTTCCCGTTATCCATTTAAAAAAGAACGAATTATCGAGTGAAATTTGCTTCACTCTTGCTATATTTCCTCTATAAATCCTATTCTGTATTATCTGAAAACATTATCTGAAAACA
>WOYW01000013.1:0-30938 GCA_011620605.1 Bacteroidales bacterium
TGGTTAGAATACGTGCCTGTCACGCACGGGGTCGCGGGTTCGAGTCCCGTCCGGACCGCTCCACAAGAAGCCAATCAGTTGATAAAAAGCTGGTTGGCTTTTTTCTATGGCGGGGAAAAAGGGGTGCGTTGCACACATTGTTCGTTTGGCTGAAAATCAACGCCTTAGCAAAATCCACCCTCCGGGGGTCGATTTTCGTATTTGCCTGATAATCAATTAAACGAACAATGTGTGCAACGCACCCCAAATTTTTCGTTATCTTAGCATTCCGGCAGGGCTATCTATCATGAAAGGCATATTCTATAAAATGCTGATTACAGGACTGATAACTGCAGCGCCATTGGTGCTGCGATCACAGACAATCCCCGATTCTACCATAACCGTATCTACCAGCCGTTCGATTGCATTTGGTCACGCGGATTCAACCCGCATTTCTGCTGCAGTCGGTTACACTGATTCAACTGCTTTTAACCACACATACGATCATATAGATGCAACCCCTATTAACGCCATACCCGATCGCACTGCCACATCTGATCCTTCCCCGGCACCGGACGCCTCCCCATCTTATAAGATCCGCATCACGCCCCTGGTGAGGACTCTGAAGGTGACGGGCATTTCCTCCAACTCGGCAAATATTTCCGGCATGGTGGTATCCCTCTTCAACCTGACGGTTTTTGCACGAGGGGTTTGCTGGAGCACTTCCCAAAATCCCACTATAGCCGGCCGGGTGACCATCGACGGGCACGGTGCCGGGGCATTTGCCTCCCATCTGAACGGACTGACTCCAAATACCACCTATTACGTAAGGGCCTATGCTGTTAATTCTGAGGGGTTTGCTTACGGGCAACAAGTCTCTTTCACCACTCCCGAGCCGGAACCTGTGCCGGAACCTGTTTCGGAACCCGAACTAAAACCCCTGCTGGGGCCGGAAGAAATTGTCCTTATCCCGGACGAGGGATTTAAAAGCTATTGCCTGCAATGGTTTGATACAAACCGGGACCATCAAATTTCAATGCAGGAAGCCGCGTCTGTAACGGAGATAAAATGTCCTTTCTACAACATCAAATCCTTAAAAGGAATTGAATATTTTACATCATTAAAAAACCTTTCCTGCTGCGACAACGATCTGATAACTTTTGATGTAAGTCAAAACACGGAGCTAACCTACCTGAATTGCAGTAACAACCGCTTATCCCAAATAGACATCAGCAAAAACAAAGCCCTGCACGATCTGAACTGTACAGGCAACCAACTCAAAACCCTGGATGTATCCGCTAACGTTGTCCTGCAAACCCTGTTTTGCGGTTACAACCAGCTAAACGTACTGGACCTGACCCAAAACATAGATCTGCTGTGGGCTATCTGTGATCATAACCAACTAACCGCCCTTGATGTAAGCGACAATCGTAACTTATTACGCCTGGAATGTGTGGACAACCTGATCACAACGCTCAATCTTAACGGGGCCGTATCGTTAATGTTTCTGGACTGTTCCCGCAATCATCTGACTTCTCTGGATCTGTCAGGAACACCAGCCCTGACATCCCTGGTATGCCGGGAGAATAACCTTATAAAGCTGGATGTGTCTCTGAATAACGTTCTAACTCAGCTGTATTCATTGAACAACCTGGGTTTACAGGAAATTTGGCTTAACAGCGGGCAAACCATTAACGATCTCCAAAAAGACGGGCATACTTTATTAAAATCTAAATAAAATGGATACAGCACACAGGCATCAGAAAATCAGTGAAGGCACCGTAAAAGTTCCCGGTGGCAACATCTGGTATAAGATCGTGGGAGCCGGGACGAAAGGCATCCCTCTTCTGACCGTACACGGTGGACCCGGAGCACCCCATCAATACCTGAATCCCCTGCAGGCACTGGCAGATCAACGGCCGGTGATCTTTTACGACCAGCTGGGTTGCGGCCGTTCGGACAAGCCCGAAGACAGAAATATTTGGACGGTGGAACGTTTTGTAGAAGAACTGGATATCCTGCGAAACACACTCAACCTGGAGGAAGTGCACCTGTTGGGACAATCCTGGGGCAGCATGCTGGCCGTTGAGTATTTGTTGCGCAAACAACCCGCCGGTATCAAATCGCTCATTCTGTCGGGCCCTTACCTGAGCAGTCCCCTGTGGGCCAAAGACCAGCGTTACTGGATTGAACAGCTACCCAAAAAGTCCAGACAAACCATCCTGGAATGCGAAGCCAGCAAAGACTTCACCAATCCCGATTACCAGGACGCCGTCATGGAATTTTATAAAATCCATCTTTGCCGCATGGATCCATGGCCCGAGGAACTCCTGCTATCCATGGAAGGCATGGGAATGGATGTCTATCAGTATATGTGGGGACCGAGCGAATTCACCATGACAGGGACCCTGAAGGAAGCCGACCTGACCCCTCAGCTCCACTTTCTGAACCTGCCGGTCTTGCTTACCTGCGGCCAATTTGACGAGGCTCACCCGCAAACCGTCGCCCTTTTTCAAAGCCTGATTCCCGGTTCCCGTATGCACACCTTCCAGGGAGCCTCTCATGCTCATATCCTGGAGCAGCCGCAAAGGGTGCAACGCACACTTCATTCTTTTCTCAGATCTACAGACAGTTAGCAAAATCGACCCCTGGGGGGTTGAAATTAATAAGTTGCTGATTTTCAGGCAAACGAACAATTGGTGCGTTGCACTATAATTGGCGCAGCTTTGCAAATTTGAGCAGTAAGGTTTTGGACCCGCCGAATTCAAATTCTATTACTGCCTTGGCATTGGGCATTTCGCCTTCCAGGGAGAGGATGCGTCCCCGGCCAAAACGGTTGTGCTCGATCATCATGCCTACGGTCAGGGCAGCGGGATCTGCTGCCTGAAAATTTTCCCGGGAAGACGCGGCAGGCGTAGATGCAGCAGCCCCGGTGGCGGATCTCACGCTCCGGAAGCCTTCCGGGATTTTTGCCGAGGCGGTGATTTCTTTTTCCGCAAAACCGTTCCTGCCGCCTGCGGATTGCCGTGAATAAAACGAATTGCGGCGGGAGCTCCATGTATTCCCGTTGCCTGCAGCAGTGTCCTTTTTATGCTGATCCCCAAAACGACGTCCCGCATTGTTTCCCCATGACGTGTTGTCCCATTGTCCGGCTGTCTGATCCGGGGAACCTGAAGATCCTGAACTTTCCGGAAGGGTGCGGTTCAAAAAGGCGGGATCAATTTCGCGTAAAAACCGGCTGGGAGGATTGGATTCCATGGAACCCCAGCGCATACGCGTTTGTGCAAAAGAGAGCGTGAGGGATTTCCTGGCCCGGGTCATGGCCACATAGAAGAGCCGCCTTTCTTCTTCCAGCTCCGTGATCGTGTTGCTGGACAATAAAGACGGGAAAAGCTTTTCCTCCAGGCCTGCCACATAAACATGGGAAAACTCCAGGCCTTTTGCAGAGTGGACCGTCATCAGACTGACCCTTTCCTTGTCAGGAGTATCCTGTTCGTCCATCTGCGTGAGCAAAGTCACGTTTACCAGGAACCGTTCCAGGGTGGGCTTGCCTTCTCCTTCATCGGGGACGGTCACTTCCGTTTCCAGTTCCACTTCCTGGCCCGCCACACCGCAAAAGGCCTGGATGCTGTTCAGCAATTCCTCAACGTTATCCAGTTTGGACATACCCTCTATGGATTTATCCTGGCGGAGCATGGGAAGGTACCCGGACATGGTTGCCACAGCCAGGGCCACTTCAAAGGCATTGCTACCCTGTTCCTGCATGGCCTGTGCGGTCTGAAGGATCTCGGCGAAGGCCTTTAATTTTTGGACAATGTTTCCCCTAAGGCCGGCGGCTTCCGCATCTCCCTGAAGGATGTATGCAAACGAAGACATGCCGTTAAACATAGCCGCCGAACCGAGTTTCTGGAGGGTAACACCTCCGATGCCCCGCGCAGGAACATTGACCGCCCTGCGGAAAGCCTCCTCGTCGTTAGAGTTTACCACTAAGCGCAGGTAGGCCATCAGGTCCTTCACCTCGGCCCGTTCATAAAAGGAAAAGCCCCCATATACTTTGTAAGGAATATTCCTTTTCCTGAGAGCTTCCTCCAGAATCCTTGACTGCGCGTTGGTGCGGTACAGAATGGCAAAATCTCCGTAGCCTGCTCCCGTGCCGTAAACTTTACCCAGTATGGAAGATACCACCTGGAACGCTTCTTCGGCATCTGTATAGGCACTCAGCAATTCAATTTTCTCTCCCGCTTCCGACTGCGCAAAACATTCTTTTCGCATTCTGCGGGTATTGTGCCTGATCAGGCTGTTGGCGGCTTTGACCACTGTCTGTGTGGAACGGTAATTCTGTTCCAGCCGGTATTCCTTGGCTTCCGGAAAATCCTTACTGAAATTCAGAATATTTTCAATACGGGCACCCCGGAATGCATAAATGCTCTGCGCGTCATCACCCACAACTGCAATGTTACGGTGCATCAGCGCCAGGTTCTTAATGATCAGGTATTGCGCCAGGTTGGTATCCTGGTATTCGTCTACCAGTATGTACCGGAATTTGTCGCGGTAACTGGCCAGCACTTCGGGATTTTGCTGGAAAAGCACGTTGGTAAAAAGCAGCAGGTCATCAAAATCCATGGCTCCAGCCAGCCTGCATTTTTTGGCATACAGCGCGTAAATGTCTGCTATACGCGGTTTACGGGATGCCTGGTCAGCCTGCATCAACTCATCATTGGCTGCATAGGCAGAAGCCGTCATCAGGCTGTTCTTGGCTTTGGATATGCGAGACATCACTTCCGCAGGGGGGTATGTCTTATCATCCAGTTGCAAATCTTTTATACAACTTTTAACGGCTGATTTGCTGTCCGCTTTATCATAAATGGTAAAAGTTTCCGGGAACCCCAGCACAGCGGCTTCCTTTCGTAAGATCCGGGCAAAAACCGAGTGGAAAGTACCCATCCATAAATAACGCACCTGGTCTTCACCGGCCAGTGAGGATACACGTTCTTTCATCTCCTTGGCTGCCTTGTTGGTAAAGGTCAGCGCCAATATTTCCCGGGCCGGTATTCCCCGGTCCAGCATATTGGCGATCCTGCATGTTAATACCTTGGTTTTTCCGCTTCCTGCGCCTGCGATGATCAATGATGGCCCCTTGATATCTTCTACTGCCTGTCTCTGGGCCTGGTTCAACTCCTGCAAATAGTTCTCCTTCATAGCGACAAATATAGGGAAAAGCCGTCGAAAATTTTATCTTTGTATCTGCTAAAAACAGTATATGTGCGCCCATTATAAATTGCGTAGAGGATTAGACATACCCCTGAAAGGCAAAGCAGATATGATCACGGAAACCCCCGTTGTTTCTGCTCTTTACGCACTAAAACCAATTGATTTTAAACACATTGTCCCAAAACTCCTTGTGCGGGAAGGCGATGCCCTTAAAGCCGGAAGCCCGGTATTTTGCGACAAAAACCGGCCGGAAGTACGTTTCACTTCTCCGGTAAGCGGAATCGTTCAGACTGTAGTTAGAGGAGATAAGAGAAGGCTGGAAGCCATTGAGATCCTTCCCGACTGTAAAAATGAATCCCTTAAATTTCCGGCAGAGGCTCCTGAAATAATGTCCGTACAAAAAATAAAAGAACTTCT
Organism: Bacteroidales bacterium; assembly: GCA_011620605.1. Lineage (GTDB taxonomy): Bacteria > Bacteroidota > Bacteroidia > Bacteroidales > UBA932 > DMER64. The sequence continues at coordinate 5,608 of WOYW01000013.1, forward strand.
GCTAGAAAGCGGTTGCTGGCCTTTTATTATCAGAAGACCGTACGGAATTACCCCTGACCCCGGGGAAACCCCAAAAGCAGTATTTATAAGCTGTTTTGATTCCGCGCCACTGGCTCCGGATCTGGACTATGCCTTCGCAAACCGCGAAGAAGCCCTTGAAATGGGACTCCGGGTCCTGGAAAGGCTTTGCCCGGGGATTATCCACCTGGGGCTGTCGGACAAAACATCTCCTCACAGTGTTTTCCGTCGTCTGCAAGCCAGGGTCCATACCTTCTCCGGTCCCCACCCGGCAGGCAATCCGGGAATTCAGATCCACCATGTTTCTCCTATCGGAAGAGACCATATAGTCTGGACCCTGACCCCCCAGGGGCTTTCGGTGATCGGGGAACTTTTCCTGAAAGGTGTTTACGACACAACAAGAACAATAGCCGTAACGGGGCCCGCCCTGCTTAAAACCGGCTATATCTGCTGCCCATCAGGTATTCAGGTAAATGCTCTCACCGGGTTTCCTTACGACAAAAACAGGGAAGTCCGTGTCATTAGCGGGAATCCCCTGACAGGTGACAATGTGGGTCCGGAAGGATTTCTTGGTTTTCACCACGGACAAATCACTTTCTTAGAGGAAGGCCATTCAAGGGAATTGCTGGGATGGGCAAGGCCGCTGCGACTCAATAAATTCAGCGCAGCACGGACCTATGTTTCTTACCTGGCGCCTTTACTTGGCAAGACCGGGCGTTTTTCCCTAAACACAAACGCCAACGGAGGTGCCAGAGCTTTTGTGCTCACCCAGGGATATCAGAAGGTATTGCCTGCAAACATTTTCGTTTCTTTCCTGATCAAAGCCATACTGGCACAAGACATAGAAAAAATGGAACAATTCAGCATCTATGAAATGATCCCGGAAGACCTGGCTTTATGCGAATTCATCTGTCCTTCCAAGATCGAGATCCAGGATATTCTCCAACAGGGCATAGACCTGATGATAAAGGAAATGCAATGAAAGGAATAGAAAAAATAGTAAACAGGATCAAACCCGTATTCAGCAAAGGAGGCAAACTGGGTTTTTTGCACTCCACCTTTGATGCATTTGAAGCTTTTCTCCTGGTTCCTGCCACCGTTACCCGCAAAGGCTCCCACATACGTGACTGCAACGACCTGAAAAGGGTAATGATAGTGGTGGTAATAGCCCTGGTGCCCTGCCTGCTTTTTGGCATGTACAACACCGGGTTGCAACATTACATGGCCATGGGGCCGGGAGCAGAGCTTCCCGGATTTTTTCAGATCTTCTGGTATGGATTCCTTAGGGTAATCCCGCTGGTGATCGTTTCCTATGTAGTAGGTCTGGGAATAGAATTCACAGTGGCCCAGATAAGAGGGCATGAAGTCAATGAAGGCTACCTGGTAACCGGCATGCTCATTCCGCTCATCGTTCCGGTAACCATCCCCCTGTGGATGCTGGCTACGGCCGTGGCTTTTTCCGTGCTCATTGGGAAAGAGATCTTTGGCGGGACCGGAATGAACATCTGGAATCCCGCGCTGCTGGCAAGGGCTTTCCTGTTTTTTTCATACCCCGCCTACATGACAGGGGATAAGATCTGGATTGACGGTTTCAGCGGAGCCACTCCGCTGGCATTGTGGACAGAACAGGCAACTGCAACCCAACCGATGCCTTCCTGGATGGATATGTTCCTGGGCTTTATTCCCGGATCCGTGGGAGAAACTTCTGTGGTATGCATCCTGCTGGGGGCGGCCATACTTATATACACGGGAGTGGCCAGCTGGAAAATCATGGTTTCCTGCCTGGCCGGTGCCGCTCTGGCCGGATTACTGGGAGATATTCCCGTCCATTACCACCTGGTTATGGGCGGTTTTGCCTTTGGGTGTGTCTTTATGGCCACCGATCCGGTTTCCAGTCCCCAGACAGAAACGGGAAAATGGATATACGGAGCGTTGATAGGTGTTCTGACTATCATCATACGCCTGTTCAATCCGGGGTATCCGGAAGGCATGATGCTGGCCATCCTGCTTATGAATACGTTTGCACCCCTGATAGATCATTACGTTGTGGCCGTCCATGTGAAACGGAAAATGAAAAGAATCGCTGCCAATGGATAAGAAAAAAAAGAACGGGAATTTATACACGGTTGTGTATGCTGCCGTTATGGTTATCATTGTAGCCGTAGTACTGGCTTTTGTGTCACAGTTCCTCAAACCGCGCCGGGATGCCAATATCATGGAAGAAACCCGGCAAACCATTCTTCGGTCGGTTCACCTGGAAGGACGTTCCTACGAAAAATACATAACCGATACCGTGGCCGGTCCTGAGCATTTGCCACTGTTTATTTGTACCCTGGATGACGGAGCCCGAAAATACATCATTCCCCTGGAAGGAAAGGGCCTGTGGGGATCCATTAACGGATACCTGGCCCTGAACGACGATTTTCGCACCGTTTACGGAGCCGTTTTTGACCATGAAGCCGAGACACCGGGACTGGGTGCCGAAATTGCCACCCCGTCTTTCAGCGATCCTTTTGGTGGAAAATCTCTTTACCGGGGAGACGACTTTGTTTCCCTGTCTGTTGTTAAACCGGGAAGATCCGCCGGCAATCCCAACGCCGTTGACGGCATTTCCGGAGGCACCCTGACCAGCCGCGGGGTGGAAAACATGATACGCGAATCCATTGAACCTTATATTCCTTTTTTGAAACATTATGAATAAACGCATCTTCCTGGACCCGCTTTTTAAAAACAATCCCGTTTCCGTACTGGCGCTGGGGATCTGTTCGGCTTTGGCGGTTACCGTAAAAATGGAACCTGCACTGGTTATGGCCCTTTCCGTGACTCTGGTAACCGGTTTTTCCGGATTTATCCTTTCCCTGCTGCGGAATACCATCCCGGATCGTATTCGGATCATAGTCCAGCTGATCGTGATCGCCACCCTGGTAATTCTGGTGGATCTGATATTAAAAGCGTTTGCTTATCCCATAAGCAAACAGCTCTCTGTTTTTGTGGGACTTATTATTACCAATTGCATCATTATGGGACGCATAGAAGCCTTTGCACTGCACAACAAGCCCTTTCCCTCCCTTGTTGACGGAATAGCCAACGGGCTGGGTTACGGGATCATACTTGTGGCCGTTTCCTTTTTCAGGGAACTTTTCGGTTCCGGGACATTGATGGGATACCCGCTTATTCCTGAAAAGTGGTATGTTGCCGGGGGCGGTTTCTATGAAAACAACGGATTGTTCATACTGCCTCCCATGGCCCTGATAGTTGTGGGCCTGATCGTATGGGTTTTTAACGCCAGGAATGCTAAGAACGATAAAAAAGCATGGAACAAATAATTGACATATTCGTAAGATCGGTCTTTGTAGAGAATATGATCTTTGCCTATTTTCTGGGCATGTGTTCATACCTGGCAGTATCCAAAACGGTGAAAACAGCCTCGGGCCTGGGCCTGGCCGTTATCTTTGTATTACTGATAACACTTCCCGTAAATTACCTGTTGGATCGCTACGTGCTTTCCCCCGGGGCTTTGGCACAGATCAACCCGGCCTGGGCTACGGTAGATCTCAGTTTTCTGAGTTATATCTTGTTTATTGCCGTTATAGCTGCCATGGTACAGCTGGTAGAAATGGTCGTGGAAAAATACGCTCCCGCCCTGTATAATAACCTGGGAATATTCCTGCCCCTGATTGCCGTCAACTGTGCTATTCTTGGCGGATCCCTTTTTATGCAGGAAAGAGCATACCAGAATATATGGCAGGTCCTGGCTTTTGCCCTGGGTTCGGGATTCGGATGGTTTCTGGCCATCGTCTCTATAGCAGCCATCCGGGAAAAACTAAGTTATTCGAATATACCGGCCCCCATGCGTGGACTGGGTATTGCTTTTATCATTACCGGATTGATGGGGATCGCGTTTATGAGTTTTATGGGTATTCAATTTTAAGTGTGCATGATGACAATGATCCAATTCCTGTTGCTGGCAGTTGCCGCGATCCTGATCGTTACTCTGATCCTGGTATTGTTACTTGTTTATGCAAAGATCCGGCTAACCCCTTCAGGAAAAGTGGGCTTGAAAGTAAACGGGGAAAAAAACCTGGAAGTTGAACCGGGGACAACATTGCTAAGCACCCTGTCTGCCAACAACATATACCTCCCTTCTGCATGCGGAGGATCCGGGACCTGCGGATTGTGCAAATGCCGTGTGGTTTCAGGGGGAGGATCCATCCTTTCTACCGAAACGGGTTTCTTTACAAGAAGGGAACAACAGAATAAATGGCGCCTTGCCTGCCAGGTGAAGGTTAAGGAAGACATGCAGATTGAGATCCCTCAGGAAATACTTGGCGTTAAAAAATGGGAATGTGAAGTCATCAGCAACCGGAATGTAGCTTCATTTATCAAAGAATTTGTCATCAAACTGCCCGAAGGAGAAAATCTGGCTTTCCGTTCGGGGGGGTATATCCAGATAGATGTCCCGCCCGTAACCGTGGATTTTGCCAAAGACATTGCCGTGGAAAAGGAATACCTTGCCGAGTGGGACGCACTGGGACTTTGGAACCTGAAAATGGCAAACCGGGAGTACGGATTCAGAGCCTATTCCATGGCCAACCATCCTGCTGAAGGCAACCGCATCATCCTGAACGTCCGTATTGCCACCCCGCCCTGGGACCGCGCCCGCGGAAGCTTTATGAAAGTAAACCCCGGCATTTGTTCTTCCTATATTTTTTCCCGCAAACCCGGCGATAAAGTTAAGGTCTCCGGTCCTTTTGGCGATTTCTTCCTGAAAGAAACCCATGCAGAAAAGATCTTCATAGGAGGCGGAGCCGGCATGGCACCCATGCGTTCCCATATCTTTCACCTTTTCCATACCCTGAAGACAACGGACAAAATATCTTTCTGGTATGGAGCAAGGTCCCGCCGGGAACTTTTCTATGAAGAAGAATTCAGGGATATTGAAAAAGAATTTCCCAACTTTTCGTTTCATATAGCTCTTTCCGAGCCCAAACCGGAAGACAACTGGAAGGGATATACCGGGTTCATACACCAGGTAATCCTGGACCATTACCTGAAAGATCACCCGGAACCGGAAGAAAACGAATATTACCTTTGCGGCCCCCCTCTTATGACAGATGCCGTTATCCGGATGCTGGACAACCTGGGGGTTCCTGAAGACCACATTCTTTTTGATGACTTTGGAGGTTGAGGGTTTTTTTTTACCTTTGTGTACTATCAATCCGATTAAGAAAAACAACAGAATATGGAAGTAAAAATCAGCAACGATCCCGTACCCGTAATATCTATAAACGGAAGGATGGATACTGGCAACACGGTTATTTTTGAAGAAGCCATAGCTCCTCTCCTGAAAAGCCCCACAAAAGACATGATCATTGACGGTTCAGACCTGGAATACATAAGTAGTTCCGGCCTGCGTCAGTTCCTGGTGCTACAAAAAAACATCAAGGGAAAAAACGGTTCCTTAAAAGTCCGGAACCTCAGGGCTGAGATCAAGGATATCTTCGATCTGACCGGCTTTACCAACATCTTCACCATTGAATAGTACTTTACTACGGATCAGTAGTCTGATGGAGGCATAACTTGCTTCCAGGTATTTGTCCATATCCAGCGGGGAAACCCATTCCGTTTTCTCAATTCCTTCTTCTGTCTGGGGCTTTAACAAGCTCCCTTCTTCTGCGGTCATGCGAAACCAGGCCGTCATTTTCAATACGTTGTTTCCCTGGAAACGGTAAGTATGGTATGTAGTGGCGAACTGATCCCCTGTAATTTTCAGACCCCGGATGCCTGTCTCTTCGGCTACTTCCCTGAGAGCCGTTTCTTTAAGAGATTCACCGGGTTCCTGTTTTCCTTTGGGCAAATCCCACCGGCCATAACGGTAGATCATCAGGATCTCCCCGTTTTTATTGGTTACAATCCCTCCGGCAGCATGAAAAAGAAGAAATCGTGTACACAGCTGTTTAAATGATGCGGAAGGATCTTCTACCGGGATCACCAGGTGACTGATGTTGGAATTGCATTCAAAGCCGACTATCAGATCTTCCCATGAACCGGATCTTTCTGCAGGGGCAATAGTTACCGAAGGAAGTAAACATACGGGGCTGTCCGGACGACATAACTGAAGACGCCTATTATTGAAGAAAATACTGTACATTTGTACAAAGATATGTGATAATTATGGAAACTGCGGAAAAAATCGTGGCACAAAAGCTCCTGGAAATTCAGGCCGTACAGCTAAATACTGAAAAACCTTTTGTTTGGGCTTCGGGATGGTTGTCTCCCATATATTGTGATAACAGGAAAATCTTGTCGGTCCCCAACGTAAGGACTTTTATCAGGGACACCCTCTGTAAACTGATCATGCACAACTATCCTTCAGTGGAGGTAATAGCCGGGGTGGCCACAGGAGCCATAGCCATGGGAGCCCTGGTAGCCGACCACTTGGGAAAACCCTTTATTTACGTACGACCCCGGAGAAAAGACCATGGCACGGGCGCGCAGATAGAAGGATCGCTGGAACCTGAATCCAAAGTGGTTGTTGTGGAAGACCTGATTTCCACGGGACATTCCGCACTGTCAGCCTCTGACTGTCTTAAGAAATCATGTGCCAACGTACTGGGCATGGTGGCCATTTTTTCATATAATTTTGATATTGCGCGCAGGGCTTTTGAAAAAAGCAACTGCGAATTACATACATTAACCAATTACGACACACTAATCCGGGAAGCTGCGGAAAAAGATTACGTCAACAAAGAGCAGCTGGACACCTTGAAAATATGGCGTCTGACTCCTAATACCTGGGGAAGATAATTATGGGAAATACACACGTTACCGGTGACGTACGTTACGTCAACAAACCCGCCGAGACCGTTTTTGAATTGTTTTCCGACTTTTCAAAATTTGCGGACCGCTTACCTGAAGACAAAAAAGACCAAATAACAATAACCGAAGACACGATACTGGCTAACACCCAGGGAATGCAGCTGGGTGTAAAGGTTACCCGGAGGGAAGCGCCTACACTGATAGTTATGGAGCAATACGGAAGCGTTCCGTTTACCTTTAACCTGAACCTGCACATCCATCCCCTTGAAGAAGGCTGCGAATTACAACTGGAACTGGATGCCGAACTCAGCATGATGATCAAAATGATGCTTGGAGGAAAGCTGAAAGATTTTATAAATCAGTTTACAACGCAACTGGCCGAAGGACTGAACCGGTAAGTGTCCAAAAATCCGGGTCTTATGATGAAGGACTTCAGAAGAATACTGGAAGAGTCCCTGCCCCCCGGAGAAATTAACCTTTTACTGGCTTCACTGGATTCTTCCCCGCCCGTCAGCATACGGCAACATATCCGGAAAACAGACAAGGAACTGTTTCCGGACGCAGAAGCCGTTCCCTGGTGTCCGGCAGGCAGGTACCTTAACGAGCGACCGGTATTCACACTTGATCCGCGCTTTCATGCCGGAGCCTATTACGTTCAGGAAGCTTCCGGAATGTCTCTCTGGAAACTGAAACCTTACTTACAATCCATGAAGGCACCCCGCGTGCTGGATGCCTGTGCCGCTCCCGGAGGCAAAAGCACCCTTTTGCTGGATATCATGCCCGAAGACGGACTGCTAGTCAGCAATGAAACCATCCTTTCCCGGATACCTGTACTTACTCAGAACATGGCCCGGTGGGGATACGCCAACGTTGTGGTTACACAAAACGATCTCGGGGCATTTACAAGGCTTCGTGGGTATTTTGACGTCCTGGTAACCGATGTTCCCTGTTCCGGGGAAGGCTTGTTCCGTAAAGAGCCGCTTTCCAGAAACAACTGGTCTCCGGCCGGAGTGGATCTTTGTACATCGCGTCAGCGGAGGATACTGACAGACCTGTGGCCGTCTCTGAAGGAAGGGGGCCTGTTGTTTTACAGCACTTGCACCTTTAACAGGAAAGAAGATGAAGATCAGGTGGAATGGATGGTCAGCCATCTGGGGGCGCGCGTCTTACTCGGCCCGGATAAATATTTTCCGCATCGCATCAGGGGAGAAGGTTTTTTCATGGCACTGCTCCAAAAGCAAGGTAATCCCGCCGATGCCGGAAAGAGAAAGATCGGCGGCATGCCCCGAAAGAAAGGTGTCTCCGGAAAGGATCATGTTCCCTACGGAATACCCGGCTTTCTAAAAGAAGGTTACGCGTATTCAATGAAAGGAACGTTGCTAAAGGCATTCCCTGCATCATGGCAGGCAGAGATGACAGCCCTTGAACAAACCCTGAACGTAGTGCATTCGGGGATTGCCGTAGCTGAAAGAAAAGGGAATGCGTGGGTGCCGACAGCAGATCTTGCGTTGGCGCTTGATCTGAAGAAAAATGCTTTTGAACACTACAGAGTTGATCTGTCCAGCGCCATTGCTTTTTTACGCAGAGATCCTTTGGTGTTGCCGGCGGGCACCGGAAAGGGATTGGTTTTGATAATCTATGACGACAAGCCCCTGGGTTTTGTCAAAAACCTGGGATCCCGTTCCAACAACCTGCATCCGTTATCCCGCAGGATACTTATGCCTGCGGAACGAATAAATACAACTGATTAAACATACCTGTCATGAAGAAGATGAAAATTATGACTCCGGAACAATACCGCAAAAAAGGAAAACGCTTTCACAAGATGGAGAAGTTTTTCTCCGGCCCCATGTATGCACTTATGAAAAAAAGGAACGCCGCCTTACGTAAAGAGGTGGTTGTTGAAACGGCCGGGGGCAGCATACGTACTGTCTGGTACGGGCTGAACAACCCTGCGCCTTCGCCTCTTCTGATAGACCTGCACGGAGGCGGATTTATTTTGGGCAGTCCGGAAATGGATGAAAAAATGAATATCGCCTGGAGCCTCGATCCGGGATGCCGGATCGTCAGCATTGATTATCCCAAAGCACCCGATCATCCGTTCCCCAGTGCGGTGGAGCAGATCTACGATGTAATTGAACACGTTTTTGATCATGCCGGGGAATACGGCATAGATACCAGGCGGGTAGCCATAGGCGGTCATAGTGCCGGGGCAAACCTGGCCACAATATCCTGTATGAAAGCCAAAAAATCCGGGAAAATCAATTTTGTCTGTCAGTTTCTAAATTGTCCTCCCCTGGATCTGGCTACGACGGCTCTGGAGAAACCGCATCCAAAGGGAAGTATCCCCAGGAATATGTCATTTATCTTTGACAATTGTTACGTGAACGGAGCCGACGGGCATCATCCTTATATATCACCGGTATATGCCCAGGCAGAAGATCTGAATGGACTTCCCCCGGCTATGATCGTTGTTGCCGGAAGGGACTCCCTCCACGATGAAGGCGTTCTTTACTACAAGAAACTGATCGAATGCGGGGTGGATGCCCGGTTACTGGATTACCCTGACGGGCTTCATTGTTTTATGCTGAAACGTTCAGTCCGGGCAGAAGATGCTTTTGAGAAAGCAACCGGATTTTTGAGAAAACATCTGTTACAGGGATCAAAGTGAAGTGTCCGGGGCAAAGAACCGGGCGGGTCGCGCAGGTACAGTGGCAAACGAAGTCAAAACGACGGAATATTCAGATCCGTCTGATAATGCGTACCGGATATATAGTGGGGTAAGATCCTTTACGGTCAATGATATAACAATAAAGGTAAATGGAGAGTTTACCGAGTGAGGGACCAGGGTGACCTGCCAGACAGGGTCTTCTCCAGGTTTTTCTTTACGCACAGGTGTTTCGGGGAAATAGAAATCTTCATTCAGACGATTGAAGAAAGCGGAAGGGTTTTCCAGGATGTCAGGAGAATTTCTATCGTGTGAGAGTTCCTGCCACTCATCCGTCCCTTCGTTGTAATAGTATTTTATTTCACCGTCGCAATACACATAAAACTCGTCCATGTGTATGTAGAACATATCCCCCTGAAGTATCATGGTCCCGGAAACCGAACCGTTCCAAAGAAAACCGGTTTCTACTGCCGGAGCCTGCCGGATCTTGTTAGCAAACTCCTCCATCAACCCCGGAGTGGTCTGTGCCTGCGTAAGTACTGCCAATAATGTGAATATGCCCGTTATAAGACCTTTGATTCTCATTTACTTAAAAAATCATCCAGCATTTCCTGGCTGTTTATCAATAATTCCCTGGGACTGCTTCCACGCGGCGGACCTACAATGCCGGCTTGCTCCAGCTGGTCCATAATCCTGCCTGCCCGGTTGTATCCCAGGTGGAAGCGGCGCTGCAATAATGAGGTGGACCCTTCGCCTTTCTGAATGATCAACCTGGCGGCTTCTTCAAACAATTCATCACGCTGGCCTTCTGTAATAGCAACCACGTCCTGCCTGTCGGTTTCTGAGTATTCCGGTAATTCAAAAGCACCGGAATACCCCTGCTGACCTGCTATATATTCCACCATCCTCTCCACTTCCGGGGTATCTATAAAAGCACATTGCACGCGCAACAGATCGCTCCCGGCAGATATAAGCATATCGCCCCTTCCTACCAATTGGTTGGCCTCGGACACGTCAATAATTGTTCTTGAATCAATCTTGGATGCCACGCGGAAAGCGATCCGGGCAGGGAAGTTGGCTTTAATGGTTCCCGTAATGATGTTTGTGGTAGGTCGTTGTGTGGCTATAACCAGGTGTATCCCACACGCCCTTCCCATTTGGGCCAAACGGGTAAGCGGCCCTTCCACATCCCTCCCCGCAGTCATGATCAGGTCAGCAAACTCGTCTATGATCACTACTATAAAAGGCATGAACCTGTGTCCTTTCAGTGGATTCAAGACCCTTTCCAGGAATTTTTTGTTGTATTCCTTAATGTTCCTGACCCCTGCCTTGTTGTATAACTCCAGCCTCGCATCCATTTCTATACACAGAGAATTGAGGGTGTATACTACTTTCTTGGTATCTATGATAATGGGGTTCTCCGCGTCGGGAAGTTTTGCCAGGAAATGGTTTTCAAGCTTTGAATACAAATTCAGTTCCACCCGTTTGGGATCCACCAGCACTAATTTTAAATACGCCGGATGCATTTTATACAAAAGGGAAGCCAGGATGGCATTTAAAGCGACCGATTTCCCCTGGCCTGTAGCTCCGGCAACCAGCAGGTGTGGAAGACGTGCCAGATCCAGCATCACAATTTCATTGGAAATGCTTTTACCCATCACAATGGGCAAATCATAGCGGGATTCCTTAAATTTGGCAGAATCCAAAACACTCTTCATAGGAACCAGGGAAGGCTTGTCATTTGCCACTTCAATGCCCACCATATTTGTTCCGGGAATGGGAGCTATGACACGCATACCCCGTGCGGCAAGTGAAAGCATTATGTCATCTTCCAGCCTGGTAAACTGGGAGATCCTGATCCCCGGAGAAAGCACAATTTTATACAAGGTTACCGTGGGCCCGGGTGTAGCCACGATCTTTTCAATCTGTATATCGAATGTTCTAAGACATTCTACGATCTTTTGGTTATTACGTTCCAGTTCCTCCTGGGAAACTTCCCGCAATTGATTCCGGTAGTCCTCCAGTAAACTTAAAGGGGGTTTTCTGTAACGGGGCAGATCCTGTTTGGGATCGTAAAACAACATGTCTCCGGCTGTGGGTTCTTCTTCAATCTTTTCAACTACAAACACGGGGTGTTCACGGTCTCCGGTCTTGCTCTCTTTTTCGGTTATACTTTCCGGTTCATGTGATGACGTTGCGGGTTCTTTTACCGGATCCGTTTCTTCTGTTGCCCCGGCTTTGGTTTTTCTTTTATGTACCCGACGGTAGACAAAAGGCACCAGGAAAGCGGTTAGTACAAAAAATAGTACCAGGCCTGTCCCGACCGTTCCCAGCATACTGATAAGCCATTCGTTCACCCGGTAACCGTATGTTCCGCCCACTCCGGCCCCGAAAACGTATTTAAGCGAAGTAAAGCTGAAAATATAGCCCAGTGAAATGGAGAGAATGATGCAGATAAATGCCGTTATGAAAAACAGGGGAATGATACGTATTTTTTTAATCCTGAGTAAAAACACGGCCAATGCCGCGAAGAAAAAAGGTATTATGAAGGCACTGATTCCAAAAAGTTCGCCTATGAACAGGTTGGACCAATAATTGCCTATTAGCCCGCCACTGTTGGCGGCTTCCGCCCGGGAATCAAACAAATGCTCATGCGATAGCAGACTCTGATCTACCGTCCATGTAAAAAGATAGGAAACAAAGGCAACAAGCAGGTAAAGACTAACTGCCAGGAATAACCATCCCGCTATCAGCCTTACATTATCCCGGATACGTTGTTTTTTGTCACTGGCCATTTGATGCTGACCTTTTCTTCTTTTTGTTTTTATGCCATTGTCCCTGGCGCTGTGAGCGGATCCCGGGGACATTGGGTTGCCTGAAATCACCCTGAATTTCCGATAATTTAGCTCCCTCGGGAACTATTAGCATTCCGTTGGAAAGTGTCTTAATATCATTGAATATGGTCTGGTCAGAAACGGTGTCTTTATTCCAGATCAGGTATTGCTTACGCATATAGGAGGCTAACGCCATGGTCATGGCATCACGTTCTTCACCGGCGGGCTTGGCAGCAATGGCCATAACCATATTCTGAATGTTTCGTCCGTAATGCATTACTTTTACAGGTTCCCTGTTGGCATCTATGGAATGCGGTTTGGTTACGAAAATTTCTTTAACCGGGGGAGGGAACGGAGTATCTACATCCAGGTCATAATCGGCTATGATCTGCACATGATCCCATAATTTGTGGTAATAATCATTCATGTCACGCAATTGCGGATTTAAAGCACTCATGGCATTGATTATTGCTTTCACCTGCTGCGTCCGTGTTTCTTTGTCAGGAATTTTTTTGGCTTCCTCTACCATTTCTTGTATATAACGCCCGTATTCAGGCAGTATAAGCTTCTCTCTCTGCGTGTTATAATCCATAGGATATTATATTTCAGGCCACTAATATACAAAAATAATCTCACTCAGAGCCACCCACCCTTGCCGGCCGTCTTCCAGTTCAATGCGGGCCCAGCTGCCCATTTGTTCAAGCACACGTACGCGTGTACCTTCATGGATAACCAAAAGGTCTTTTCCCTGTGTATCGGGAGCCGCTTTTACCGGACTTACTGCTGCCAGTACAATGGCTATGTCTTCTCTGGTTGCCTGTTTTTTGGACTGCCAGGCAAAAACTGTAGTTATCACTGCAAATAGAAAAATGACAACGGACAGAATGAAAGCCGCTTTACGAAACCTGACCCGCCGGGCAAACAGGAAGAGCAAAAAAAACAGGATGGCCAGTAATAATACTCCGACAGATACAATGGCCCACATGTCTGAAGACATGATCTGGTGGCTTTCCCGGATCCAGTCAGCCACAAAAAATGTGGGCACAGGTTCAATCCTGTCTAAACATTGTTCCCTTGCAATTTCCAGATTATAGGTAATATCGGGATCATTGGGAGCCAAACGCAGTGCTTTTTCGTAATACAGAACAGCATATGCCATATAACGCATTTTAAAATACGTATTCCCGATATTGTAATACAGATCTGCCGATTCCACACCCGAATTTTCAATTTCAAGGTAATGGTTCAGTGCGTCCTGGTATTGTTCACCTGCATAATACGCATTGGCTTCACTCCAAAGGCTGTCAGGGATCTCCCTGGCTCCTGCCGTAAGGGATAAGACCAGACTAAAAACAATGAGAAATAACACCTTTTTCATACCTCATGTCTATTTTAGGGCTTGCTCCATTTTACTTATAGCCTTGACCGCCGTATCAAAGATTCTTTCTTTTTCCAGTTGTCCGGGATCGGGTGCATATCGGGCGTATTCACAGGATTCAATAAGATCCGTGTAATTCTGGATCAGATCCTTCTCCACATCACGTTCCTGCAATATTTCAATGATCCGTTCACACGAACAGTCCGCCTGGGACAAACCTAATTTATCGGCAATATATCCCCATAAAGCACGATGCAATTCTTCATAATAGGCTTCAAAAAGCTGTTGTTTCAACAACACACCGGCAGCTTTAAGCCGTGTTCGCGCAATTTTGTTGGCCTTGCTGTTCCTTACACGAATCACATCGTTCATGTGTTCACGCCTCTTGTTCATTACCACGTAAACGATCCCTGTCACAGTAAAGATCAGGGCCAGAATAACAAAATACAAATAACTGCCTGTCAGGTATTTCCCTTTGCTGCGCCAGGCAGGGACCGCAGTCCTTATATAACGAATATCCCGGCCCAGGCTCTCCACGGCTCGTCTGTGTGTTCCTGGAGTATAGGGGACTCCCGGAACGGTCAGATCGGTACTTCTTTCCACTTTCAGTTTCAGAGGTTGGGAACGGATGGTTCTGTATTGTTTGTTTTGAATGTCGTAATACGAAAATTCCACGGGGTCAATGGTAAAATCACCGTGACTTCTTGGGATCACGGGATATTCAAAAGTCTTTGATCCGGAAAATGTTCCCCCGGTACTGCGTGAATTGTCTGTGATCTTAGCATCGTAAACTTCAAAATCCGGAGGAAATGTTACCCGGGGAGCTTCCAGAAGATTGATGTTACCTTCACCAGTAATGGTTATATAAACAGAAACTGCATCGTGTGCTTTTACGGAATCCTTTCCAATTTCGGCACTTATCGAAAATTGTCCGACAGCCCCCTTGAACGTACCGGGAGCCCCGGCTGGCAGTTCGCTTACATTTACGGTAACGGCAGGGGCTATTACCCGTTTACGTACGGTTTGATAAGAATCAAAAAACTCATCCAGCAAGGATTGACCCCTTCGTGTATTGCGTACCTGGATCACACAGACGATCTCGGAAGGATCAATCTTTACGGAACCGGATTGCTGCGGTAGCAAAACATAGCGTCTGAGCGTAGCCACCTGGTATATCTCCCCGTTTACATTTTCACGCTGCCAGTCGATCTGTTGGGGTGCATATACTTCCTGGCTCCAGAATCCGTTGAATGTTGGGAAACGAATGTCTTCCGCCCCGGACACGTTTACGCGAGTATACAGTTTTAACGTGGCCGTCAGGGGCTCTCCTTTCACTACACGCCGTTTGCTGACGTCCAGCCTAAGGAAAACATCCTGATCGGAAATTGCAGTACCTGTAACAGGATCCTGCTCCCGAACGGTACCTGCCGGGGAAGAAGTTCCCTGGATGACTTCAATGATTACGGGTTGTGTTCGGTATGTGACTTTATCAGATACCACCGAAGCTTCCCCTATGGTGAATTTTCCTGTAGTACCAGCTTCCAGGATATATGTATAACTTACCGACCGGCTTTGGGTCCTCCGCCCGTTGATGTACTCCAGGCGGTTCATGGTAGATGTGGTAGGTCCGGCCAATACCACGAAACTTTCAATTTCGGGGGGATTGAAAGATTCCGGTTCCAGATTTGTAGCTGTGAACACCAGACGGAACCTTTCTCCGGTAGCTACCACATTAGGCGCTTCAACAGTAAACTGATCTTGTGCATTCGCCTGTACAAGACTTAAAACAGTACATATTAACAAGAGTGTCCTTCTCATATTCTTGTTATGTTTTTACCAATTCTTCCCGGATCTGACAGGGACAGCCGCTTTGGCCTTTTCTTTCTGCACTTTTTCCTGGGTTTCACGTTCTTTTTGTTGCACTGCCTCCAGCATTTGCTGGGCAGCCTGTGGTGTTATGGCAGGAGGCGGTTCCTGATTCTGCTGCTGGTCCTGGTTCTGATCCTGCTTTTGGTTTTGGTCCTGGTTCTGATCCTCATTCTGGTTCTGATCCTGTTTCTTCTGCTGATCTTCCTGTTCCTGCAACATCTTCTGGGCATACGCAAGATTGGTTTTCGTTTCCATATCACCGGGCCGGTTCCGCAATGCCTGTTTATACGCTTCTATACTTTTGGCATATTCTTTCTGTGAGAGGTACATGTTCCCGAAATTATGCCAGGCAAAGGATTTCTCCCGGGAGTCGGACAGTGAATCAGGAACATTGGTCATAGTACTCACGGCCTGTTGATGATCATCTATCATTTGCATTGTGTTTGCCAGGTTGTATTTCGCTTTGAGGGAGGAAGAATCTTTTGCCACTGCCCTGTGATAATCCAGCAATGCTTTTTCCATATCCCCTTTGCGAAAGGCTCTGTTCCCGGATCGTATGTCTTTTTTATCTGCCTGCGCCGAAGCAGTCAGCGACAGACCTGTAAACAGGATAAAAACAGCCGTTTTTGTAAAGATATCAAAACTTTTATAACGTCTGCCCTTTCTTTCTCCTACAAGGATTTCCAGGAAAAGGAAGAAAACGGCTATGGCAAAAAAATACATATACTGCTCATTAAAATCTTCAAATACTACCGATTGGAATTCCTGTTCATCCAATTCCCTTATGGCATCTATAATACCCTGTAATCCAAAATCCGAATTTCCCGCTCTTACATAACTGCCTCCACCAGCCCGAGCCACTTCCGTAAGGGTTTTTTCATTCAGTTTTGTAACGACCGTATTCCCCTCTTCGTCTTTCAACAGGGATCCGTCCGGCAGTGGTATGGGTTTGCCAAATTCCGAGCCGATGCCAATGCAGTGCACCTGAATACCCTGGTTGGCTGCTTCCCGGGCAGCGGCGACGGCATCATCTTCGTGGTTTTCCCCGTCGGTGATCAGGATTAGAGCACGGCTTTCCGGTGTGTCCAGGCTGAAGCTCCTGATCCCCGTCAGAATAGCCTGTCCGAGTGCCGTCCCCTGACGGGGAACGGATCCGGTATTGATTGAATTCAAAAATACTTTGGCACTTACATAGTCTGTAGTAACAGGCAGCTGTACAAAAGCATCTCCGGCAAAAACTATAAGTCCTATACGATCCCTGTCCAGGTTGTCAACCAGCCGGGATACGGCAAGTTTGGCACGTTCCATGCGATTAGGGGTGTAATCCTGTGCAAGCATGGAATTGGAAACATCCAGGGCTATCATGATCTCCACTCCGGTTCGTTTCATTTCTTTGACACGTGCTCCCGTTCGGGGCCTAGACAATCCTATGGCAAAGAAGAACAAGGCCAGGCAGAAAAGACTGATCTTGAGCCATCCCCTGCGGGAAGACACGCCGGGGGTCAGTGTCTTTATTAATTGGGGATCCCCAAAACGCTTCAACATTCTTTTGCTGCGACGCCTGTACAGACCGTACAGCAAAAGCAACAGAGGAATTGCTGCAATAATCCATAAATATTGTACCTGTGCCAGTTGTATCATATCTCTTTACGGTATTCTTCTTAAAACGATCCAACGCAACAAAAATTCCAAAGCTAGTGCCAACAGGGCTATCAAAGCATAATGCATGAACAGTTCCCTGTAAACGGGAAACGAGTCTACCGTGGTCCTGCTTTTTTCCATTTGGTTTATTTGGTTGTATATGGACAACAACTTTGTGTTATCGGTGGCCCGGAAATACTGACCTTCAGTTGTTTTAGCTATCTGCTCCAATAATTCTTCATCAATTTCCACTTTTACCTGTTGTATCTGAACCCCAAAAGGAGTCATTACCGGGTAAGGAGCCATCCCGTGTGCCCCCACGCCTATGGTGTAAACACGCACTCCGTAAGTCCGGGCTATTTCCGCGGCAGTAAGCGGGGTTACTTCTCCCCTGTTATTTACCCCGTCGGTGAGTAGGATCACAACGCGACTGACCGCTTCTGAATCCTTTAGCCGGGCTACTGCAGTTGCCAGACCGTTACCAATTGCAGTACCGTCTTCAATCAGACCGGTCTGGATCTCTTTCATCATATTGATCAGAGTGATCCTGTCTGTAGTCAGGGGACACTGGGTATAGGATTCACCGGCAAATACAACAATCCCTATGCGGTCCGTAGGACGTTCGGCAATGAACTGGATGGCTATGTCTTTGGCCGCTGCGATCCTGTCCGGCTGAAAATCTCTGGCCAACATGGAAGTGGATACGTCCATAGCCAGGACAATGTCGATCCCTTCCGTGGAAGTGGTCTCAAAATCGGATGATGAACGGGGTCGAGCAATGGCCATGATCAGTGCTGCCAAAGCCACCAACCTTAATATAAACGGTACGTGCCTTAGAGCCTTCCTCCAGGAACTTTTATCTTCCCGGAAAGGCAGCAGGGAGGAAACCTGCAGGGAGGGGGCGCTTTTTCCTGTCAGTTCCCGGTACACGTACCAGGCTGCAAGAGGGATCAGCAGGATGAGCAGGTACAGTATTTTCGGATATTCAAAAAACATAACGGTACTTTAACCTTCTTTTTCTTCTTCTATCAGGGCTGTTTGGGTAACAAATTCCACCGCCTGGTTCAGCGAGGTTTCATTTTCTGTATCTGAGGGTGTGTGTTTTGCAAATTTCGCAAGATCTCCGGTACGTAACATATCTTCCAGAGTGCTGATGGTTTCGTCTGTTAAAAGAGGATCTCCGTCTGCTTTCCTATTCAATGATCCGATCATTTCCGCCGATGTCTGTTCCATAGCCTGAATGCCCCATCTGTCACGCAGGTATATGCGCACAGTATCGGTCAGAACCGTATAATATTGTTTTACGGACTGTTTCTTCCATAATTCCTGCTTTCGTATGGCTTCCAGGGCTTTCAGGGCAGCAATGTGCGGCGGGTCCTTAGGCCGGGACAGGCCGAAAACAGGCAAGTTTTTCCTGCGCCGTTTAATGATCCAAACTATCAGCCATATTATTCCAGCAAGAACCAACAAAAGACCGACTGCCACAAGGATCTCGTTCAATGTCAAGGGGTAACGCATCTGGGGTTTGAGCCCGAATGCCTGAAAAGAAGTCGTGTCAACTTGTATGGTATTGACATACAAACGGGGACCTCTGTACCATAAGGTATCTACTACGCCGTCGGGTTTTCTCAGATACAGGGGCATGTCAGGTAACCGGTAAGAACCGCTATCGAACGAGGTGAGCAGTACACGTGCTTTTAAAGACTCCAGGTGTTTTTTTCTGTACACCGAATCCAACAGGATTGGTGACAGGGCTTCCACACCTTCTGTGATCAAATGCGGCAATTCCGGAAAATTCACGGTTTCTATCCCGGCAATATCACTGGTATTTTCGGGTAGGATCATGGTCCACCACACCTGGTCCCCTATCAATATGCTGTCTTTCTCCAGGACGGATTCCATGACCCGGGCTTCATCGTGTTCCGGGATACCGGGTATTTGTTGCCCGGCCAACACGGCGGGTAACTGCAGAAAACCCCATACAAGAATAATGATCTTTCTCATAACTAATCCGTGCATAATCAGGCTCTGCTTTTAAATAAACGGATCAATGGTTGTACATAATCCTGATTCGTAGCAATTTTTACGTGATCCACATGGTATTTATTCAGGACTGTTTTGAGATTATCCTGGCTGTTGTTGTACCAACGGGCATAATTTTCCCTAACCTTTTTTCCAGAGGTATCTATCCATTGTTCACGCCCGGTCTCGGCATCGGCCATTTTCACAAGTCCTACGTCGGGCAAGGAGGTTTCCCGGGGGTCGTAAACCTGTATAGCTGCCAGATCGTGCTTATTGACAGCGATCTTCAGTGCTTCTTCAAAACGCGGTTTTTGCATATCATCCATATCCATCATATCTGAAAGGAGAAATGCGGTACACCGTTTCTTAATGGCATTGGTCAAAAAGCGGAGGGCTTCCGAAATATTGGTCTGCCTGCTGAGCGGTTCGTATTCAAGCATTTCACGAATAATGTGCAATAAGTGGGAGCGGCCCTTTTTGGGAGGAATGAATTTTTCAACCTTGTCACTGAAGAACAAAGCCCCGACTTTGTCATTATTGATGGAAGCCGAGAAACTCAACACGGCTGCCACCTCGGCCAAAAGATCTTTTTTGAGTTTTTTCTGGGTACCGAACCAGCGCGATCCGCTTACATCCACAAGCAGCACAACGGTCAACTCGCGTTCTTCTTCAAATACTTTAATATACGGGGCATTCATGCGAGCAGTGACGTTCCAGTCCATATTCCTGACATCGTCCCCGTACCCATATTCACGAACTTCGCTGAAAGCCATTCCCCGGCCTTTGAATGCCGAGTGGTACTCTCCGGCAAAGATCTGTCGGGAAAGACCCCTTGTTTTGATCTCGATCTTCCTTACATTTTTCAGCAAATCGTTTGACATGGCAAGCTATTAAGGAACTTCAACGGCATTGATTATGGATGTGATTATATTTTCCGAGACAATGTTCTCGGCTTCGGCTTCGTAAGTAAGTCCAATCCTGTGACGCAACACCTCATAGGCTACGGCACGTATGTCTTCCGGGATTACATAACCCCTTCTGCGGATAAAAGCATAAGCCTTTGCCGCTATTGCCAGGGAAATACTGGCACGGGGAGATGCCCCGTATGAGATCAGCGGGGCCAGGTCCTTCAGGTTATATTGATTGGGTTCCCTCGTTGCAAAGACCAGGTCAACCACATAACGTTCAATTTTTTCATCCATATAAACCTCCCGCACTACTTCTCTGGCTTTCCGGATGTCGGCCGGCTTAATGACTTGGGAAGCAGTGGGAAACTCTTCCATATTGTTCATGCGTATAATTAGCTTTTCTTCCTCTTTTGCAGGATAATCCACAAGCACTTTAAGCATGAAACGGTCTACCTGGGCTTCAGGCAAGGGATAGGTTCCTTCCTGTTCTATGGGATTCTGGGTAGCCAGGACCAAAAACGGTTCGGGCAACGGAAATGTATGTTCTCCAATGGTAACCTGTCTTTCCTGCATAGCTTCCAGGAGGGCGGATTGTACTTTTGCCGGGGAACGGTTGATCTCGTCTGCCAAAATAAAATTGGCGAAAACGGGGCCTTTTTTAACCTGGAATTCTTCTGTGCGCTGACTGTAGATCAATGTACCTATCAGATCGGCAGGCAACAAATCCGGAGTGAATTGAATACGGCTGAATTTGGCATCCACCACGCTTGCCAATGTTCTGATAGCCAGCGTTTTTGCAAGGCCCGGAACACCCTCAAGCAATATGTGCCCGTTAGCCAGAAGTCCTATCAGAAGGTTTTCCACAAGTTGTTTTTGTCCCACGATTACTTTTCCCATTTCAAGGGTAAGTATATCCACAAAAGCACTTTCCCTCTGGATTCGCTCGTTCAACTCTTTAATGTTTACGGTTTCCATACAAAGATATTTTCAATACGGTTAAGGTTTTTTCATTTATATTTGTCAAAGATACATCCTTTATGCGGTATTTTGTCCATTTATCTTTTAACGGTACGCATTACCACGGCTGGCAAATTCAAAAAAACGCACCTTCTGTGCAAGCCTCTCTGGAAGATGCTCTGGGCCGTCTTATAGGGGAGCCCGTTACGATTACCGGATGCGGCCGCACCGACACAGGCGTTCACGCCAGGGATTTCTGGGCTCATTTTAATTACTCCGGGAATCCTGTCAGGTGTGAAGGTTTAACCTACAAAGTTAATGCCATATTACCCGGGGATATTTATGTATATGACATTTTGCCCGTTCCGGAGAACCTTAACGCACGCTTTCATGCCATAGGCAGGACCTACCGTTATTTTATCCGCAGAAACAAGGAGCCGTTCATGAATTCCCTGACAGCGGCACCGGGGACCTATTCGCCCCTGTTGCCGGATATTAACCTTATGAACAAAGCTGCTGAATTGTTGCTTGGAACACATGATTTTACCAGTTTCTCCAAATTACATTCCCAGACACGAACCAACATATGCACTGTTACCGAAGCATACTGGTTCAGTATGGATCTGGAAATGGGAACTTCTCCCGTGTGGGTGTTTCAGATAACGGCAGACCGTTTTTTAAGGAATATGGTTCGTTGTGTCGTGGGATCATTACTGGAAGTCGGTAAAGGTAAAAAACCCGTGGAATGGATTTTGCAATTGCTGGAAGAAAAAAACCGTTCCCTTGCAGGCCATTCTGTTCCGCCTGAAGGATTGTTCCTTTGGAAAGTTTATTATGACAAACTTAAAAAAGTAAATTAATATGTTGCAAATCGTACTTCAAACAGAGGCCGTTGCAGAAGCCTCGTCCTCTATTTCCTTATTGTCCATGGCTGCCAAAGGCGGGTGGCTTATGATCGTTCTGCTGGCTTTGTCGGTAGTAGCCGTTTATATTTTCGGAGAACGTCTTGTTGTATTGCGTAAAGCAGCCAGGGTAGACCAGAACTTCATGAACAACATAAAGGAATACATATACGACGGAAAAGTACAGTCTGCCATACACTTATGTGAAAGTCAGAATACCATCACAGCCCGTCTTATTGCCAAAGGGTTACATAATATCGGACGTCCCCTGACAGATATAAAATCAGCCATCGAAAACGTGGGAAGCATTGAAGTAGCAAGGCTGGAAAAAGGATTGCCTGTTCTGGCTTCGGTAGCCGGCGGAGCGCCTATGGTAGGGTTTCTGGGAACTGTGATAGGGATGATCAAGGCTTTTTATAATATGTCCATGGCCGGCAACAACATTGATATAACGTTGCTTTCTGAAGGGATCTATATAGCCATGGTTACTACCGTAGCCGGGCTCATTATTGGGATCCCGGCCTATTTTGCCTACAATTATTTGTCTTCACGCATAGGCTCCATTGTGAATAACATGGAAAAGAATACCCTTGACTTTCTGGACCTCCTGCAGGAACCGCTTAAATAAGATCAATGTATGGCCATTAGAAGAAACACAAAAGTTGAACCTACTTTCACAATGTCTTCAATGACAGACATTGTATTCCTGTTATTGATCTTTTTTCTGGTAACTTCAACCCTGATCAATCCCAATGCCCTGAAACTTTTACTTCCCAAGAGTACCAACCAGATATCGGCAAAAGCCCAGGTAAGTGTTTCTATTAAACACTATCCACAGGCAGGTACTTTCTCCTACCATATCAACGGCAACCACCGGGCCGTTTCTTTCAGCGAGATCGAACCGCAATTACAGGAATTTCTTCAGAACAGCGATGATCCTACTATTTCTTTGTACGTAGACAAATCTGTACCCATGGAACAGGTGATACAGGTAATGAACATTGCCAAACGGAATCAGTATAAGGTAATTCTGGCCACTTCGCCTGAATAGAATCAAATTATCCAGTTCATGAAAGAATACCGGGGAAATAAAACAGGATTTCTACTGACGGCAGGTTTCCACCTGTTGCTGGGAGCTGTCTTGCTGATAGTCGGCCTTCGGTATGATCCTCCAGAAAAAGACAACCAGCTGAGCATAGAGATTGAACTGGAAGAAGAACGCCCCCCGGAACCTGCACGTATCATAGCCGAACAGGGATCACTACCCCGCTCTCCCGAACCTGTCCCCAAACAAGAACCCGAACTGGTACAACAGGCTGTGGTACCTGAAGAAATTGAAGGAACACAACGAACCCAAGAAAGCACCGTTGGAGAAACAGGTGATGTAGAAATACAGGACCCCGAACCGCCCGTTATTAACGAAAGAGCCCTTTACAGAAGCCGTGACACGGACACCCTTGCCGGTGAACAAGCAGGGATGCGTACAGACTCTGACCGCCAGGCAGGACATGCAGCCGGGAATACACAGACTGGGAATCCGGCCGGTCAGCCTACGGCCCAACTTGTGGGAAGAACGGTAATAGGTAAACTGCCTTTACCTGAATATGCGGAAAACCTGTCCGGAAAAGTAGTCGTGAAGATACGGGTAGATACTTACGGTAAAGTAACTTCGGCGATCCCGGGAATTAAAGGCACAACCGTGCAGAACAGAACTCTTTGGGAAGCGGCCCGTAAAGCCGCGTTGGAAGCACGTTTTAATGTAAGTGGGTCTGCTCCTGCCATCCAGGAAGGGAAAATTACTTATATATTCACTTTGAAATAACACCTATTCGTAGCGAAGGGCTTCAATAGGATCCAGTCTGCTGGCACGAACGGCAGGAATATATCCAGATAATATACTTACCACCAAACAGACTGCCACTCCAAGCAGCATCCACATCCATGGAATGACAAAAGGCATTTTCATTCCCATCGAAGTCAGATTTCCTGCCAGGATTCCCAGAACAATACCTCCGGCTCCTCCCAGCTGTCCTATGACTATGGCTTCAAACAGGAATTGTTGTTTGATCACTCTGGAAGTCGCTCCCATAGCTTTCCGGGTTCCTATCTCACGGGTACGTTCATTGACGGAAACCAACATGATATTCATCAGTCCGACTGCTGCACCCAGCAATGTGATCAAACCTATTATAACAGCCACAATGGTTACGATCCGCATGGTCTCCATGGATCGTTCCAGCATATCTTCACTTCTGTCTAGACGAAAATCGGTCTCATCTGTGGGAGTAAGACGCCGGACAGTACGGAATAGGATTTCGGCTTCTTCATAAGCATTCTGACTATTCTGACCTTCCAGGGGCTGGATCTTGATCTGAAAGTTCATATCTTCACCCCCATATACGCTTCTTGCGTTGCCCAGGGGTATGAATATCTGTTTGTCTGCACCTCCGCCAAAAGACGCACCCTTTGATCTCAGGACACCTATAACCTGGTATCGCCTTCCGTCAACATTCAGAAATTCTCCTACCGGATCCTGATCCCCGAACAGGGACATAAGACCGTATCCAATAACTGTGACAAAACCGGAAGAACTCATTTCAAAAGTTGAGAAAAGCCGTCCGGTGGACAATTCCAGGGCGTTTACAGGAAAATAGTCGGGATTAGCACCAATTATTGTGATGTCCGGATTTGTTTTTTCCGATCCGTAACTTACCTCCATCATGCCGGCAGCCGTTGCGTATACTGCAATACGTGAAGGCACCCTGTAGGACTCGGTAAAAGCCATTGCCTGCTGATAAGTTATGGCAGGTTTGTTTCTTATCCGGCGACGGACTTCGGAAGATTGACCTCTCAGAGACTGTGAGCGTATAGTAATGGTACTAGCTCCCATCCGGTTAAAACTATCTGTAACCGATCCTTTGATGGCATCAATGGCTGTAAGAATTCCGACCAGGGCCATAATTCCCACAGCTATCATCATAATGGTCAGTATTGAGCGGAGCTTATTTGTCTTAACCGCTGTCAGAGAAACACTTAAATTTTCCCGGAGTAATGGGGAGAAACGCAGAAAGGCTGGATACTTCATAGTGCAATATTAAGAATTTTCACGTACATTTGCGGTTCAAATCATAAAAATAATGCAAACTAAAGACAGTTCTCCCGATCAGGGAGAGAATCAACGTTCCAAAAGGGAGCGTATCAGCAGCCGTACTGACAGGGAAAGAACCCCTGAGAGGTCCCGCCGTGAAGGCGGGTACCGGTCTGACAGACCTCGCCGTGAAGGCGGGTACCGGTCTGACAGACCTCGCCGCGAAG
>WOYW01000013.1:31038-83990 GCA_011620605.1 Bacteroidales bacterium
GAAGGCGGGTACCGGTCTGACAGACCTCGCCGCGAAGGCGGGTATCAATCCGACAGACCTCGCCGCGAAGGCGGGTATCAATCCAACAGACCACACCGCGAAGGCGGGTACCAGTCTGACAGACCACGCAAACCGGGTTTAAAGAACAATTCCAAAAAACAAAATTCAGCACCAGCACCCAAGCAGCCAAAAGTTGCCGGAGAAGTCCGACTCAACAAATTTATTGCCAACTCGGGACTTTGTTCACGCCGGGAAGCCGATACTTTCATCACTACAGGGCTGGTGACGGTCAACGGAGAGATGGCAGATCAACTCGGCATTAAGGTAAAACCCGAAGATGATATCAGGGTAAACGGAGAACGGATCAAAGGCGAACCCAAAACATACATTGTGATGAACAAACCCAGGGGTTTTGTGACAACCATGCAGGATGACCATGCTGAAAAATCGGTTATGGACCTGATCGCCGGACAATGTGAGCAACGTGTGTACCCTGTAGGAAGACTGGATAAATCCACTATGGGTGTTCTTTTATTTACCAACGACGGCGACCTTACAGAAAAACTGACACACCCGTCATACAACCGTAAGAAAATATACCAGGCCCGGCTTGATAAAAATCTGAAAAAATCAGATATGGACCAGCTGGTTCAGGGTGTTGAACTGGAAGACGGACCAATGCACGTAGATATGATCTCGTACATAGATAATGACGAAAAAGAGATAGGTCTTGAGATCCATTCCGGTAAAAACCGGGTAGTACGTCGTTTGTTTGAAGCGCTGGGTTACAAGGTTAAAAAACTGGACCGCGTATACTTTGCCGGCATGACAAAAAAGAATCTCAAACGCGGGCAATGGCGTTTTCTTTCGCAGGAAGAGATCAATATGCTGAAAACGGGATTCTACGAATAACGAATTCATGACACATAAAGCAGGTTTTGTAAATATAATCGGCAATCCCAATGTCGGTAAGTCTACCCTTATGAATGCCCTGGTAGGTGAAAAATTATCCATCATCACCGCCAAGGCACAAACAACGCGTCATCGTATTATGGGTATAGTAAACGACCCGGACTACCAGATCATTTATTCTGACACGCCCGGTATACTTAAGCCCAATTACAGATTGCAGGAAAATATGATGCAATTTGTGGACACCGCCCTGGGAGATGCCGATATTATTCTATACGTAACGGATGTCGTAGAAACGGTTACCAAAAATCCCGAATACATCCAAAAGCTCAATCGTATTGCGATACCTGTACTGATCGTCATTAATAAAATTGACAAAAGCTCCCAGGAAGAAGTACTGGCTTTAATGGAACAATGGCAGTCCTTGGTTCCCAAAGCCGAGTTGTTTCCGGTAAGTGCGCTGGAACGCTTTAACCTGGAAGCTCTTTTTTTCCGTATCCTGGAATTGTTGCCCGAGTCCCCCCCCTGGTTTGAAAAAGACCGGTTTACAGATAAGAGTCTTCGTTTTTTTGCTTCCGAGATAATTCGGGAAAAGATCTTTCTCAATTATTCACAGGAAATTCCATACAATGTGGAAGTAACTATAGAAGAGTTTATTGAGAACGACCAAAGGTATAACATACGGGCCGTTATCAATGTAATGCGTGATTCCCAGAAAGGGATCATAATTGGAAAACAGGGCAGTGCACTGAAGCGCGTTGGCAAGCAGGCACGCCTTGATATGGAAGATTTTTTTGAGAAAAAAGTATTCCTGAAGTTATTCGTCAAAGTCGTTCCCGATTGGCGCGAGAACAAGACCAGACTCAGGCAGTTCGGTTACTAACGGCGCATACAGAACTTCCAAAGCTTTTTGCAAAACGTTATCTATTTTTCCCAGGTACGGGTAAAAGCCCTCGTCTTCAAGGCGCGTGTTCCTTCCTATATAAGCTTTGATCTGGGTCATTAGAATATCCCCGCATTCATCCCATTGTGACGAAGCGGGGTGAATTCCCTGTTTACGCAGGTAAGCTAGAAATTCTTTCTTAAGGGATCTTTGTGTAAAGAATGACTCCAATTCATCCAGGTTCATGATCGAGGAAAGTTCTTTCCGGTAACGGTCTGAGTAATCCATACTGAAACGAATAGGCAGATTCTGCCTGGAGATCCGCAGGTACAGATCGTTCACTCCTGCCGTATCCAGGGGAACAAAGACATCGGGTATGATACCGCCTCCGCCGTATAGTACTTTTCCTGAGGCAGTTACATAACGTAATGAATCGTTTTTGGGAATGGAATCCTCCTGCATCAATTCTCCGTTCCGGTAACGTTCAATCAGATCGTAGGCGTATTCCTGTGTGTTTTTTCCGTACGGTTTCTGAATGGACCTTCCCAACGGTGTGTAAAAACGGGCCACCGTAAGACGTAATCCGGAATTATCCGAAAAATAAACCGGTTCCTGAACCAATCCTTTCCCGTAGGAACGTCTTCCCACTATGGTTCCCCTATCGTTATCCTGTAAAGCCCCGGCCATGATCTCGGAAGAGGAGGCTGAGGCCTCGTTTATCAGAACCGCCAGTGGCATGTCGTAACAAAAACCCCGTTTTTTGGTGTAAAAATCCTGTCTTTCCCGGTGAGTACCTTCCGTATATACGATCAGTCTATTTTCATCCAGGAATTCACCGGTTATTTTCAGTGCCTGGTCCAGGTATCCCCCGGTATTGTCACGCAAATCGAAGATTACCTGTTTCATACCCTGTTTCATAAGATCGGCAATGGCTCCAAGCACTTCGGCGTAACTAGTCATGGAAAACCGGGATAATTTAATATACCCGGTAATTGAATCGGCCATATAGGCCACATCCACACTGTGGACCGGAATTTTGTCCCTGATAATAGAAAAACAGATGGGATCCGTTTCTCCGTAACGTTTTACCCAGACATCGACTTTTGTCCCTTTGGGGCCTTTCAACAGACTGACTATGGAATCCTGGGGCAACCCTATCCCGGCTATGGTTTGTGTATCTACTTTAATGATCTTGTCTCCGGCCTGCAGCCCCATTTTTTCTGAAGGACCTCCCACAACCACATTGATCACCGTGGCCGTATCCTGGGGTACGTTAAACAAAATGCCTATACCTTCAATATTACCTCTGAGTTCTTCATCGGCCGAACGCAATTCATCCGGGGACAGGTATATAGAGTGCGGATCCAGTTCCTCCATGATATAGGGAAGGGTTTTTTCAATAAAATCTTCCACATTTACCGAATCCACATAATTGCTTTCTATCTGGTCCAGTATCAATTCCAGTTTAGACCACTCCCTTCCCAGTCTGCCATTGGCGGTTCCTTTATGATCCCTGTATACCTGCCACCTGAGGATTCCTGCTATCGCAAGGGCGATCAATATAATAAGGACAATGGCTCCTGTCCTTCTTGTCTTTCTTTGTTCTTCCATTATTTACATTTTATCTACCTGAATTCCAGCCCTTTTCAACAGATTAATCCCTTCTTGTGACCGATAATCGTCACGGTATACTACTCGTACAATACCTGACTGAATAATCAGCTTGGCACATTCAATACACGGAGAGGCCGTTATATATATGGTAGCTCCTTCACTGCTGTTGTTACTCCTGGCCACTTTTGTTATGGCATTTGCTTCTGCATGCAATACATAAGGTTTAGTAGTGCCGTCCTCATCTTCACATATATTCTCAAAACCTCTCGGAGTCCCGTTATAACCATCGGAAATTATCATCCGGTCCTTGACCATAAGGGCTCCCACCTTTCTGCGTTCGCAATAAGAATTCTGAGCCCATATCTGCGCCATTTCCAAGTAATTAAGATCAAACTGGGTCTGTTTATCCATTGTATAAGAAACGCTTAATACTTCTTTTAGGTGTTTTTTCAAATTCTTCGGGCACTATCCGCACTTTGGATATCTGGCAATATTTTGGCAATTCCAGATTGATCTGGGACCGCATGGCTTCCATGGTGATTTCCATGGCTGTGTCCGGTAACCCGTCGGCTGCCGCTTTTTCAAAATCGGGATAAACCAGGGCCACCAGCTTGCCATCTTCCATGATCACCAGGCATTCGCTTACGTAAGACATATTATTGATGGAGCCTTCAATTTCTTCCGGGTAAATATTCTGGCCGTTAGGTCCCAGGAACGTGGTTTTGGAACGGCCTCTGATAAACAGGTATCCGTCTTTGTCCATGGTTCCCATATCCCCTGTTTTCAGCCATCCGTCCTCAGTAAAGATCTCTTCCGTGGCTTCGGGATTTTTATAATATCCCAGCATAACGTTGTCTCCTTTAAGCTGTATCTCTCCTGGAACAGACTGAGGTTCGGGGGAATCTATGCGTATGGTCATCCTGGGAGCTGCTTTTCCGCAGGAATATAACGGCCTTTTGTTCCAAGGTGCATAAGACACTATGGGACCGCATTCGGTAAGACCGTATCCCACGGTAAAAGCCAGGTTTATGCTTTTAAGGAAAGGTTCCACTTCATGGTTCAACGGAGCGCCTCCTATGATGATCTCCGCAAATTCTCCCCCGAAAGCTTTAGCCAGCTCGTCATGAATACGCTTTTTGATCTTCTGATCAATAAAAGGCATTCTCAACATAACTTTTATGGATGGACGCTTGAGCAGGGGCAGCAATTTTTGTTTGTAAATTTTCTCAATGATCATGGGAACGGCAATGATCACTTTGGGTTTGACGTTTTGAAATGCTTCGGTTATGACCTTGGGCGAAGGTGTCCTGGTAAGAAAATGCACATGGCTACCGCTACTGAGCTCAAAAAGCAATTCAAACATCAGTCCGTACATATGGGCTGATGGCAACATGGAAACCACTTTTGCCCCGTTGCTGACCTGCGGTAATACCGCCCATCCAAAAAGAACGTTAGACAGCAGGGAACGGTAAGGCAGCATGACGCCTTTGGAAAAACCGGTAGTACCACTGGTATAATTGATCAGGGCCAGTTCTTCGGGATCATCTTTATGAAAACGGACATCTTCCGGTTTCATGCCGTCGGGATAGATCTCTTCGAACATGGCATCAATGTTCTTCCTTATACTTTCTATTTCATAATCCGGAGTGTAAAGAATATCAAAATCATTCAATCCCACTATGGCTTCCAGGTTGGGCATTTCAACTTCGCTCAGCCCCTCCCAGACCTGCTCTCCCACAAAGAAGATCCGTGCGTCCGAGTGATTGACCAGGTGTTGTATGTTTCCCGGTTTGAACTCATGTAAAATGAGGACGACCACGGCCCCGTAAGTAACAGTAGCCATAAATGCCACGGCCCAATTGGCCTGGTTCCTGCCGCATAGTGCCACTTTATCACCCTTTTTCAATCCGCATTTTTCAAAGCCTATATGTATCATCCTTACACGGCGTACCAGATCACGGTAATACAACGTTTCCCCGTGAAAATCCGTCAAGGCTTTGAAATCCCAGTATTTTTTGAAACTCATTTCAAAAAGCTCATTCAGGGATTTGGTTTTAAAAATGTCCTGATTCATAATATTTAGTTTGAAGGTTATCCAAAAACTTGTAAATCATATAAATGACGGTACATACCCTCATTTGCCAGCAAGACTTCGTGGGGTCCTCTTTCCACGATCTTACCTTTGTTCATTACTACTATCTCATGCGCATTTCTTATAGTGGAAAGCCTGTGGGCAATTATTACCGTAGTACGGTTCTTCATCAGTTTGGTCAACGCTTCCTGCACCATTTTTTCGCTTTCCGTATCCAGGGCCGAAGTCGCTTCGTCCAGGATCAAAACGGGAGGATTCTTCAGTACGGCCCGGGCTATGGCAATACGTTGCCGCTGTCCGCCGGATAATTTGCCTCCCCTGTCTCCTATGTTTGTATCATAGCCCTGTTCCATTTCCATAATAAAATCATGGGCATTGGCGATCTCTGCAGCACGCCTGATCTCTTCAAAAGGCACCTTTTCCAAACCAAAGGTAATATTATTTGCCACAGTATCGTTGAAAAGGATGGCTTCCTGCGTCACTATGCCCATCAATCCTATCAGGTCTTTAGGCTGATACCTTTTAATATTGACCCCGTCCAGCAAGACTTCTCCTTCCCGGACATCATAAAACCGGGGTAATAGATCGGCTAAAGTTGTTTTACCGGCACCGGAAGGCCCCACCAGGGCAAATACCTTTCCTTTGGGAATAACCAGGTTGATCTCACGCAATACGTAAGGATCGTTTTCATTGTAGCGGAAACTTACGTTACGGTATTCAAGGGCTTCGCGGAAATCCTTGACGGGAATGGCTTCCGGATCTTTTTTGATTTCAACGGGAACATCCATAATGGCAAAAATCCGATGTGCCGAAACCATACCTCTACGGATCATGGCATAAGCTTTTGTAATGGATTTGGCCGGTTCCAGTACCCTCCAGTAAAAACCGATATAAACCACAAACTCGGGCCAGCTCATACCCAGTTCTCCGTGGACCTGAAGCCAACCTCCGTAAAACAAGATAGCGGCCGCTACGGTTATACCAAGGAATTCACTCAGAGGAGAGGCCAGTTCCTGGCGGTTATACAACCGTTTTGTGGCCTGTCTGTGCTGATCGTTAATGGTTCCAAAGCGATCTCTGACATATTTTTGTGCATTGAATGCCTTAACGATCCGGCTGCCTGAAATGGCTTCCTCAAAATGACTCAGTAATTTTCCCAGGAGGCTTTGAGACACCTCGGCCCCTGAACGCAATGAGCGAGTGATTCTTCCTATGAGTAAAGCTGAAACAGGCAACGTAAAAAGTGTTACCAGTGTCAGCTTGGGACTCATGTAAAAAAGCATGGAAAGAAACCCAATTATTAGCAAAGGATCGCGGAAGATCACATGAAATGAACTAGCAACTGAATTTTGAACCTCGTTTACATCGTTTGAAATGGAAGAAAGCAGGTCCCCTTTTCTTTGCTTGTGAAAATAACCTATATGCAGCCGGCTGATCTTGCGAAACAGATCGTCCCTGACATTTTTCATCAGACGGGTCCGTACGCTTACCAACACCCTTTGAGACAAGTAATGAGTTATATTGGACAACAAAGAAGCGGCAAGCAGCGACACCGAAACATAGACAAGGGCCATCATGATCCCGTCCTGTGTCTTGATCCTGAGTAGATAATACCGGAAAAGGTCCACTACATAAGAAAGAGAAAAACTGTATTCGGGCCGGACTATTTCTCCTGTCAAAGTGTCCGGTTCAAACAAGACTGTTAGCAAAGGCGCTATAAGAGCATAATTGGCTATCCCAAAGAGAACGCTAAAAACGGATAGCACCAGATAAGCAGGCCAGTATCTTCTGAACGGTTTCCCGTATGCCAGTATACGCAGGAAGGATCTCATCAATCTTTTATTTCTTCGTAATCAATGTAATCTCCCGTATTTTTATCTATTCGCTTTTTGCGGGTTCTTTTTATGTTGCTTTTTTGTTGGGTTTGTTGGTTTTGCAGGTTTTGTCCTTGTCTTTGCATTTGTCGGATCTTCATGGCTAAAAGCCAGGGTATCAGGCGCATTAACAGTAATCCTCCCAGCAGTATTATGAAAAGAATTGTAAAAAAGGTCATTTTAATTGAGCATTATGGTAAGAGGTTTCCCCTCAATAGTTGTGCCGCGCAGTTCATAAGGACCGGAAATTCCAATTTCAGCCTGCGGGTCCAGGCAATCTTTCTGTGTAACCATAGCACGGATCTGTCCTTCCTGTGATAACACCACTGTCTGACTGTTAGTGTATATTATCCACGCACCCGTTTCCCCGATCCGAATGTAGCGCGGTTTTCCCGTAAGATAATCAGGGATTAAGAAATCGTTCCATTCAGGGATAAGGACACCCGCCCTGTCGTAACAACGCAGGATGTTGTCCTGATGGACCAGCAGGACAAGGTAATCCTTGTTTTCCACAGGATCAAAAACGTACGGGCCGTATAGGATACTGGTTGTATAGGCCCGGGGAAAAGGTGAAACACTACGACCCAGCCTGTCCAGTAAATACAGACGGTTCCCAACGGCAAACAACATTTGCAACTTGTTGTTTTTCAAAAAATCAATTTGTTCTACCCTGTCCTGGACGGTTCCTTCCATTGTTTTTTCCCATAATGTTTTTCCTATATGGTCCCTCAGAATAAGCCTACACTCAGGCCAAGGTGTCTGGTAGAGTTGATTGTCCTTTCTGGTAAAATGATTGAATACGGTATAAGGGGGTTTTTCACGGTCTAAAGTATCCTGGACCGATCTGCGCAGCACCCGTACCGTTGGCTGTCGCGGAACAAGTGGAGACGTTTCCAGTGAATCTCCGTAAAGGGAAAGATGTGTGTACATTCGATCCTCCAATGCCGAAAACTGCAGAAAAACAAACTGTGCATTATACATTCTCCACGATTCCAGCCTGTTTGCATACCTTTTGTCAATGACAGGATGCAACAGATCCAATCCCACGGAAGGCTGAAGGAACAAACTAATGTTGGAGGAATTCATAAAACTTTCCGAGATCTTTGTCCTGCCAATGGCGTCTGCCAGTGAATGATAATTTCCGGCGCGGTGCCTGCCAAGAATATCATTCAAAAGATCCCGGGGCCCCAGCAGAATGCAGGATCCCAGGTAACAATAATGATCTGCCCGGCATAACCCGAATACCGGCCCGAAAATGTCCTGTAACAGGCCGGGCCTGGGGTTCTCCATGACCTTGTCTTCTTCCTGTTTTCCCAATAGGGCAAATTGGATCCTCGCCTGATGAATATAACGGGAATTGATAACAGTAATCCATTGGGCACTGCTTCTGAAAGGTACACATGCCAGAGATACTTCTGTAGGATACAAAAGATTGAACCATCCCAATGTGTTCTGATCCGGATTCTTTTGGTTTTTCTTATGCAATTCAAGA
Organism: Bacteroidales bacterium; assembly: GCA_011620605.1. Taxonomy (GTDB): domain Bacteria; phylum Bacteroidota; class Bacteroidia; order Bacteroidales; family UBA932; genus DMER64. Next base: position 39,906 of record WOYW01000013.1, read on the forward strand.
TACCTGCCGTATTTGTCCAGATACATTCCAATGTCTGAGAACCCAAAGAACATGCCGCCCAAAGTAGCTGCAGGCAATACTTCCGGGGCCGTTAACGACTGCGTTTGCTGACCTGTCAGAGTTGAAAAATAATTTTTCTGCCCATTAGGAAGCATGGAGTAACCGTCCATCCTGACCTGATTATTCTCCACATATCCGTCCAGAACTGTCCACCCGGCCGTTGTGCTAAGGAAAGCAGCATATTTCTGAAGCGGAACGCCAAGATACGCTGCAAAAAGAGACGGGATGCGAGCGTGGGAAAGAAAGATCCTGGAAGGTTTTGAGACCGGAGTATCTTCTACCAGTTTTGCAAAACCCGGATCATCCATCAGTGACGTGCCGTTTTTTAAATGACGCAAAGATGACTCCAGAACGACCAGGGACCCGGATACCATCAATATATGAGGCACGTAAACCGCATATACCTTCAGATCTTCCTCTTCCCCGTATAAAGTATAAATGGTTTGTCCATCGTAAGAACGAGTTTTATACGGTATACCCGATGAATCAATATAAGAAGACCACCACTGCGAATCCGGGGCATTAGCTCCGGAAAGGCAAAACAGAGTGCTTAATGTATTCTTGGCCGAAGGATGAAGGGAACACAAGGCTTCGGCCTCCCCTATCCCGGGGAACCCTGCGGGTGTTATTTTTCCAAGTGTTCTTAAAAATTTGTGAAGTCCTTTGCCGGGATGGAAAAAACGTTCCAGGTAACCACCCGGTTTAAGAATTCCGCCGGTCAATGTGTTCATCCGGCTGAAATGCTGTACCAGTATGGCATCCATGGGAACAGCGCGATAGGTATCATTACGGACTGTATTGTTAAAAGGCTTTTTGAAAAGCATCAGATAGCCAAAAGTAGAAGCCCCTATTAACAGGACCGACAATAAGGTTAAAAATATGATGGTACGTTTTCGCATAAATGACAAAGATAAAACATCAGTTGGCAACCTCAACTAAAAATTTTATCCTTACAAGTCTTACTTCTTCTTCCGTATATTCGGGACCCAGTTCCTTTACAGCGTCTGACAAGGATTCGGATTGAGCCTCATGGCGAAAATAATCGAAAATGTTTTCCAGTTTGTCATCGTCAATGGCCTGTTGCAAATAATAATCAATATCCAGTCTGGTGCCTGAATTCACTATAACCTCAATCTCTTCAAGCAATTCATCCAGAGTCAGTCCTTTGGCATTGGCTATATCTTCAAAATCCATTTTACGATCAATACTCTGAATGATATAGACCTTGTTTACCGACTTATTTATTACGGATTTGACCACCATATCCTGAGGCCTGACAATCTCATTCTCTTCTACATATTTATTGATCAATTCCACAAACGATTTTCCGAATTTTCTGGCCTTTCCTTTACCCACACCCTGACAATGGACCAATTCTTCAACAGTTACCGGGTAAAGAATGGACATGTCTTCCAGGCTGATATCCTGAAAAATAACAAATGGAGCAAGTTTCAGTTTGTGAGCCATATCCCTTCTAAGGTCCTTAAGCATGGCAAGCAGGGTTGTATCTCCACCTCCTCCTCCGGTTTTAGCGGCTGCATCCGAAGCATCCGTTTCCTCTTCCATTTCCCTGTCTTCAAATAGCATAAGGGGTTGGGGATTTTCCAGGAACTCTTTTCCCAGGGGCGTTACTGACAGAGCCCCGTATTTTTCTATGTCTTTATCCAAAAAATGGTGGATCAGCCCCTGACGCAGCACGGCATTCCAGAAATGGGCCGATCTATCTTTCCCCAAACCGTAAACGTCCAATTTGTTATGCTGGTAGGATTTTATCATGGCATTGGATACTCCGGCAATAATATTGGCAACGTGTTCGGCATTGAACTGTTCCAGGGATTTTTGCACTGTTTCCAGTGCCAGGTACATTTCTTCCTTCCCGTCAAACTGTTTTTTGGGATGCAGGCAATTGTCACAATTCTTACAATTTTCCTGTTTATAATTTTCTCCAAAATAATTCAGCAAAATTTTCCTGCGGCAAACATTTGATTCTGCATACGCTACGGTTTCCATGAGCAATTGTTTGCTCACTTCCTGCTCCGCTATGGGTTTGCCCTGCTTGAATTTTTCCAGCTTCTGAATATCCTTGTAACTGTAAAAAGCAATACACCGGCCTTCTCTGCCATCCCTTCCGGCCCTTCCGGTTTCCTGGTAGTACCCTTCCAGCGATTTGGGGATATCATAATGAATGACAAACCTGACATCCGGCTTGTCAATTCCCATCCCGAATGCGATGGTTGCCACGATGACATCGATGTCTTCCATCAGGAACTGATCCTGGGTTTTTGAACGGGTAGCCGCATCCATTCCTGCATGGTACGGAAGTGCCCGAATCCCGTTCACCTGTAAAAACGAAGCAATCTCCTCCACTTTTTTACGGCTCAGGCAATATACAATGCCGCTCTTTCCCGGATGCTGCCGGATGAACTTTACCAGCTCTTTATTCACGTTTACCTTGGGCCTGACTTCGTAGTAGAGATTTTCCCGGTTAAAAGACGTTTTGAAAACCCGCGCTTCCATCATGCCCAGATTTTTCTGTATATCCTGCTGGACCTTGGGAGTCGCCGTGGCAGTAAGAGCAATGATGGGAGCTTTCCCGATCTCTTTTACCAGGGGACGGATCCTCCTGTATTCCGGCCTGAAATCATGGCCCCATTCCGAGATACAGTGCGCTTCGTCTATGGCATAAAAGGAAATATTGACTTGTTTAAGAAGTTGTATGTTTTCCGATTTGGTGAGTGATTCGGGTGCCACATACAGTAATTTCGTTTTCCCTGCAAGCAGGGATTCCCGGACTTCCATCACCTGGGTTTTGCTCAGCGATGAGTTCAGAAAATGAGCCATACCGTAATTGTCGGCTGAAAACCCGCGAATAGCGTCAACCTGGTTCTTCATCAGGGCTATCAGGGGTGAAATGACTACGGCCGTACCGTCCATAAGTATGGCAGGTAACTGGTAGCACAGGGACTTTCCTCCACCGGTAGGCATCAGTACAAAAGCATCTCCCCCGTTCATTAAATGGGTTATGATCTCCTCCTGTTGTCCTTTGAATGAGTTGAAACCAAAATGTTTTTTCAGCTGAAAGTGCAATTCAGATGAAGTACACATATTTTACTACCTTTGTGCACTAAGTTATACGTTTGTTTCGTTCTTTCAAAATTTTATGAGAACAACGAAAGCGGATATTCAAAAGACAGCACTTGAAGTAATTGAAAAAGAACTGCTTGCGGTTAATGCACTGCGTCAGTCCATAGACGCATCATTCCTGAAAGTGGTGGAGATCCTCTATGCCTCAAAAGGGCGCCTGATCGTTACCGGTATTGGGAAAAGTGCCATTATCGGGCAAAAGATTGTGGCCACTTTCAATTCTACGGGCACTCCGGCCATTTTCATGCACGCTGCCGATGCCATTCACGGAGACCTGGGAATTGTCCAGCCCGGTGACACGGTCATGTGCCTTTCCAAAAGTGGGAACACGGCCGAGATAAAAGTCCTTGTCCCCCTTATCCGGAAAATGGGAAACATGTTGATAGGAATGGTGAGCAACCGGGAATCTTTCCTGGGAAGGTCGGCAGATTATGTACTTGTAGCTTCCGCCCCGCATGAAGCATGTCCCAATGACCTAGCTCCTACGACAAGCACTACCGTCCAGATGGTTCTGGGAGATGCCCTGGCCGTATGCTTATTGCAGTTAAGAGGATTCTCCCAGGAAGACTTTGCCCGTTTCCATCCCGGAGGTTCTTTGGGAAAAAAATTGTATTTACGGGTTTCGGACATCATGGATCACACACTGCGCCCCTGGGTGTTACCCGGGCAATCCATAAGGGATACCATTTTTGAAATTTCTCGTAATCGCCTGGGAGCTACAGCCGTTCTTGATCAAACAGGGAAATTGCAGGGCATTATCACAGACGGGGATGTACGCCGTATGGTTGAAAAGAACAGCAGTCTTGAAGCCCTTTGTGCCTCTGATGTCATGACTAAAGATCCCAAAACCGTCCAGTATGATCAACTGGCTGTGCATGCCTATGAAATGATGCAGACCAACAAGATCACGCAATTGATCGTGCTCCGGGAAAACCTCTATGCGGGGATGGTCCATATACACGACATAATAAGAGAAGGTATTGTATGAATGCATTTGATCCCACCCTGCCGGGGGCACCTAACGGCCGGTATTTTGCTCTCCCCTTTAGCCGGGAGGAGGCGGAAATTGTACTTGTATCGGTTCCATGGGACGTTACCACCTCCTACCGCGACGGAACTCGTATGGGTCCGGAAGCCATTATTGATGAATCCGCCCAGATAGACCTTTTCAACGCCAGGGTGAACGAAGCCTGGAACATTCCCATAGCCACACTGGAAGAACACGAAGAATTGCCGATCCTTAACCGGACGGCCCGGAATCTGGCACAACAGATCATCCAAAGCTGGGAAGACGGGATTGACCCAAGGGAGAACGGACTGGGGGAGGTCTTGGACGAAGTCAACTCGGCCTGTGCCCGGATGAACCGGATCGTTTACCTGCAATGTTCCGAACAGTTGCGGGCGGGAAAGTTTGTAGGACTAGTAGGCGGTGAACATTCCGTACCGCTCGGGTACCTGCAGGCACTGGGAGAACATTACGGGTCTTTCGGGATCCTGCACATAGATGCTCATGCCGATCTGCGTGAGGCTTATGAAGGGTTCAAGTTTTCACATGCTTCCATCATGTATAATGCCCTTAGATCTATACCTGCCGTAAGTGCACTTACCCAGGTAGGTGTACGGGATTACTGCCGGGAAGAACACCTGATTATCTGTAGTGATCCGCGCATAGCTTTTTTCCCCGATGAATCCCTGAATGAAGACCTGTATGAAGGCCTTACATGGAGGGAACAATGCCACCGTATCATGGAGAGTCTTCCCGAACAGGTATACATAAGTCTTGATATTGACGGCCTGTCGCCGGATCTGTGTCCGCATACGGGAACACCTGTGCCCGGAGGACTGAACTTTCAGCAGGTGGATTACCTGTTGTATTTGCTGGCTTCTTCCCCGGTTAAAATCATAGGGTTTGATCTGTGTGAAGTGGCCCCGGGGGAGAACGATCCATGGGATGCTATTGTAGGAGCACGTATTTTGCACAAAATTTGCTGCTATTCCTATTTAAATAACAAGAAATAAACCTTACATTTGTTGTTTGCCACTAAATCCGATCATTATTCATAACTATATTTTACAATGAGAACATTAAAAATTCTATCTATCGTCCTTATGGGCGGAACGCTTGTTGCATCCTGTAACAGCAGCACATCAGATGCAAATGCCGATTTTTCAAAGGGAGCCGTTGATTCATTGAGTCGTGCCGTAGGGTATTCCCTGGCTTCCATGGTAAGGCAATCCAATTTTGGTGAATTAAATAACGACCTGGTTATCAAGGCATACAAAGAACTGATGGCCCAGGAAGAAGAACCGACAAGGGAAGAGATGATGTCCTGGAACGAGGACATTACAGCTTTCATGCAAAAAAAGAAAGTTGTTGAAGGAGAACGCAATATTAAAGAAGGAGAAACTTTTCTGGAAGAAAACAAGACAAAAGAAGGTGTTGTGGTATTGCCCAGCGGTCTGCAGTACAAGATCATACGCGAAGGCAACGAGGTCCGTGCCTCCGCAGCAGATACAGTTGAAGTTCATTACGTGGGCACTCTGATTGACGGCACCGAATTTGATTCTTCCTATTCTCGCAATGAAATGGCCAAATTCCCCCTTGACAGGGTTATTCCTGCGTGGACAGAAGGCATGCAGCTTGTTGGCGAAGGCGGCAAGATCATTTTGTACGTTCCTTCCGAACTCGGATACGGAGCCAACGGAGCCGGCAATGCCATAGGGCCCAACAGCACGTTGATCTTTGAAGTGGAAATGAACAAAGTCTTTCCGGCCAAAAACTGATAGCTCAAGTGGAACTTCAGGGAACTTTGATTGAAAAACGTCCTCTATTTAAAGGCACCGGAGCCCGGGGTGACTGGGTAAAACAGGAGTTTATACTGGAAACAAAGGAATCGGGGTATCCGCGAAAAGTTTGCCTTTCCGTCTTTGGAGAAGACAGGGTTAAGGAACTGGACGCCTTAAAGATCGGAGAAACCGTAAAAGCCTCGATAAATATCGAGTCCAGAGAATATAACGGAAGATGGTACACCGATGTACGCGCCTGGCGCCTTGAAAAAGTACAGGAGGATGCGGCACCCCCTGATTATCCGGCTTCCGCACCTATAACGACGGAACCGGACGAAGGAGAGGATGATCTTCCTTTCTAGGCACATCCCTCCAGTATGTAAGCTGACGTTTAGCATACCTGCGGGTATTGCGCTTGATCAGACGTAAAGCTTCAGGGTAAGAAAATTCCCCGTTGAAATGAGCAAACAGCTCCCTGTACCCCACCGTTTGGAGTGCAGGGAGTTTTTTATAAGGATACAGGCTGCGTGCTTCTTCCATCAATCCCCGGTCCATCATTTGGTCCACTCTCCGGTCAATACGTTCGTACAATTCTTCCCTTGGTCTGTCCATTATTATTTTTTCTATTTCATAAGGCCGCTGTTTGGGCGTATGTTTTAAAAAATAATGATACGGTTTCCCGGAGGTCAAACAAACTTCTACGGCACGTAAAACCCTTCTTTTGTTGGCCAGATCTATACGCCCCCAGGTAACGGGATCCAATTCTTTCAGACGATCTTGCAAAGCTTCAAATCCTTCAGGATCTTCAGCAATCAAAACCAGTTCTTCCCGTAACGCGGGATCGGTCGGAGGCATCCGGTCAAAGCCATCTGTAAAAGCATCTATATACAGTCCCGACCCGCCTGTCATAAGCAGGTATTCGTGCGTAGGAGCCAGCTGCATGACCAGATCCCAGGCTTCACGTTCATAATCACCTGCAGAATAAGGACTGTGTATTGAATGACTGGCTATAAAATAATGTTTAGCCATTGAAAGTTCCTCTTCCGAGGGACGTGCCACCCCAATCTTTAATTCTTTATAGATCTGCCTGCTGTCACAACAGATCACAGGAGAATTCAGCAGTTTTGCGATCGCCAGACTTTGCGCGGTTTTCCCCACACAGGTGGGGCCCATCAATATGATAATTTTTGTAGCCATTCCAATGTATTTAGTCCGTCAGCATAATCAGTAAATGCCGGGAACTGTGTATGTCCCAAAGAAAGTCCCCGGGTTCCTGCAACGCATTGTATCAGATTCCGGTGATCTTCCATAAAACGTAACACATCTTCGCTTTTACTGTATTGTGTGTAATGCAATACCGCCACCGGAGGGTTCAGATCATCACTTTCTTCCAACACAAACAAATCCGGAAGATGTTCGTTTTCCGTACCGGGTTCTTTTAACATCATGGCACAGGCCCAGGCATGACGCAGAGCATTCATATAGTTTTTGTGCCCAAGCAATACAGTTCCCAAAACATTCCGGACCTTTTGAATAAACGGCCTGAAGTCGTATTCCGGGGGTACCATCAATAACGAAACGTTCCGGCAGCCAAGACCAAAATACAGGAAACAATCCCTGGCCAATCCTTCCAGCTCTTCTTCAGACTCAGTCCCGTTCAATACGGCGACAGAACTCCTGCCGGTCCGTATGAGCATTGGAACGCCGCTGAAAGATTGACGGTAATAAGACTCGGCCTGAGTGCCTCCCGTAAAAAGGATCGCCCCTGTTTCGGGATCCACCTGAGGTACAAATCGCACCCGGACACCGTTCAGGCAGGAATTCTCCGTTTGCAGGAGATAGTCAACTATTGCAGGAAGCATAATGTCATCTTTGGAAGACAATTTAATTTCCAGGACAACGCTTGCAGGATGAGCCCGGGAATAAGCAAGGGCACATACAAAGTCATGCCAACAGACCAGGGGAATATTGCCTGCTGCAACAATGCTTAGAAGGCGGGGGGCAGAAGAGGACACTTTTAGATCCAGCTTTTCCGCCAACAGATCTTTTTCGTGTTCCAGGCTTTCTTTCAATGTATTGACGCGGTGTTTTACGAATACGGGGCAAAACCAGGGATTGGCTTCTCCTGCTTTTGCTATCAGAAGGTCATCGCACCGGGATAGTGCGGCGGATGCCTGTTCTATAAAATTTTCTACAAAACCCATATTTTTTAGCCTCGATTTTGCAAAGATACGTAAAAGACGTATTTTCGCATGATGTGCCCAGGCGAGATATATAAAACCCTGAAAGCTCCCTGCGAGGGCCTTTACAAGGAAAAGGGAAGCCGTTTCCTGTCCTTTGGGTTTCCCGTTTCAGATGAGGAAGAGGTCCGGAAACTTCTTGGGATCCTGAAAAAAAAATATTTTGATGCCCGTCATATTTGTTATGCCTATCGCCTGGGACCGGAAGGAGAACCCTGGAGGGCGAACGATAACGGAGAACCTTCTTCCACTGCCGGAAAACCCATACTGGGACAATTGATCTCTATGGACGTGTCCGATGTTTTAATGGCCGTGGTGCGCTATTTCGGAGGTGTAAAACTGGGAACGGGCGGGCTCATAAACGCTTACAGAGCAGCTGCCTCCAACGCGCTGGAAAATGCCGAAATAACAGAAAAGAAAGTTCTTCAGACCGTTGAGCTGCAATTTGATTACGGCCGAACTGACAAAGTCATGAAAGCTATCCGCGACACAGAAGCCGTGATAACGGAACAGGACTACCGGGACAGTTCCCTGCCATGTCGTATCAAAGTAAAGGTACTTCCTTCACTCAGGCAGGCCCTTTTATCGTCACTGGACCCTACATAGTCATTGTAATATTTCATATATGAAATCTCTCATATCAATAAACGACTTCAACAAAGAAGAAATGTTGCAGGTACTTGACCTTGCCCTGGAATTCGAGGCCAATCCCGATCAGCCCCTGTTTACCGATAAGATCATCGCCTGCATCTTTTTTGAACCTTCAACCCGCACACGCCTGAGTTTTGAAGCGGCCGCCAACCGTCTGGGAGCCCGAATCATTGGCTTTTCCTCTCTCAATGCCACCAGCGTTACCAAGGGGGAAAGTCTTAAAGACACGCTCATGATGGTCTCCAATTATGCCGATATGATCGTTATGCGTCATCCGTTGGACGGAGCGGCACGGTATGCCTCCGAGATCGCGGGATGTCCTGTCATTAATGCCGGAGACGGGGCCAATCAACACCCTACCCAGACCCTTTTGGACATGTATTCCATACGCAAGACACAGGAATCACTGGACAATCTTTCCATCACTATAGTGGGAGATCTTAAATACGGCAGGACAGTCCATTCCCTGTTGCAGGCCATGAGCCATTTCAATCCCCGGTTCCGTTTCGTTTCCTGTCCTGAACTGGCTATTCCGCGTGAATACATTGATTTTCTGGATTCCAGGAATATTCTCTATTCCCATCACAGCGAACTGGAAGGACAGCTTGAAGACACCGACATATTGTACATGACCAGGATACAACAGGAGCGTTTTCAGGATCCCATGGAATATGAACGAGTCAAAAATCTGATGAGCCTGGATGTCTCCATGCTCAAAAACACCAAACCCAATTTGAGAATTCTTCACCCGTTACCCAGGGTAAACGAAATTTCCACCAATGTGGATGAACGCCCGGAAGCCTATTATTTTGAACAGGCCCGCAACGGAGTGTATACCCGTATGGGAATTATCACCTATTTAATGAACCAGATGTAAGTCATGGAAACAAAGAAAAAACTAAAAGTAAGCGCCATAAAGAACGGAACTGTCATAGACAGGATCCCTGCGGGAGAATTGTTCCATGTTATTGAAATTCTTGGCCTGGCACGGGGAGATTTTCAGATGACCTTCGGGACAAACCTGGAAAGTAAAGTTTTGGGCGTTAAATCCATTATCAAGATCTCAGATAAATTTTTTGAAGAAGACGATGTAAACCGCATAGCACTGGTGGCTCCGGATGCGATCCTCAATATAATAAAAGATTATAAGGTAGTGGAAAAGAGATTTGTGGTAATACCTTCCGGGATATGTGGGCTGGTCCGTTGCCTCAATCCCAGGTGCATCACCAACCACGAACCGGTAAAAACACGTTTTACAACCCGTATGACCCCGGAGGGGATTGTTCTTAAGTGCCATTACTGCGAAAAGGAAACAGGACAAAAAAACTTACAGATCATTAGCAATAATTAGTTTTTTGATTGTATATTTTTAGCATATATTTGTATTCGCAAAGAAATCGTAATAAAAACAAAAACAACATGAAAACCACCTACAATTTCAATGCAGGACCCTGCATCCTTCCCCGGGAAGCATTACAAGCAGGGATAGAAGCATTACAGGATTTCAGTCAGACGGGTATGTCCGTTATAGAAGTATCACACCGTTCCAAAGAATGGGAAGCGGTAATGAACGAATGCCGGGCTTTATGGAAAGAACTGTTGCACATTCCCGACAATTATGAAGTGCTCTTTCTGGGAGGCGGGGCCAGTCTTCAATTTTGCATGGTTCCCATGAACCTTATGGAAAAGAAAGCCGCGTACCTGGAAACAGGTGTTTGGGCAAAAAAAGCCATCAAAGAGGCCAAAGTGTTCGGGGAAGTGATCACCGTTGCCTCTTCCGCCGAAAGTACTTTTAATCATATTCCCCGGAAGTATATCATTCCCTCAGATGCAGATTATTTCCACATAACCACAAACAATACCATATACGGCACCGAGATCAAAACCGATATGGATTCTCCCGTTCCCCTGGTGGCAGATATGTCTTCTGACATCATGAGCCGCCCTGTTGATGTGTCCAAATATATCCTGATATACGGAGGCGCCCAGAAAAACGTGGGTCCTGCCGGGGTAACTTTCGTGATCATACGCAAAGACATCCTGGGAAAAGTTTCCAGGCACATTCCTTCCATGTTGAATTACCAGACTCATATAGATGGTGACTCCATGTTCAACACCCCGCCCGTATTTCCCGTCTACATTATGACACAAACCCTCAAATGGCTCAAAAAACTGGGCGGAGTGGAGGCCATCAATAAGATAAACACTGAAAAAGCCGACATGCTGTACGCAGAAATTGACCGCAATCCGCTCTTTAAGGGAACTGTGGCCAAAGAAGACCGTTCCGTAATGAACGTATGTTTTGTTATGTCTGCAGGATACGAATCCCTGGAAGCCGAATTTATGGAATTTGCCAAATCCCGCGGTATGGCCGGTATTAAAGGACACCGTTCCGTTGGCGGGTTCCGGGCTTCCATCTACAACGCCTGCCCAAAAGAAAACGTACAGGCTCTGATCAATTGCATGCAGGAATTTGAAAAACTTCATAAATAATACAGTTATGAACGTTTTAATAGCTACTGATAAACCGTTTGCCAAAAAAGCCGTTGACGGGATCCGGACCATAGTGGAACAGGCAGGAATGACTTTGTCGCTCCTTGAGAACTATACCACACAGGAACAGCTTCTTGGAGCAGTATCCAAAGCCGATGCCCTTATTGTGCGTTCCGATAAAGTCACCCGTGAAGTGGTACAGGTAGCCCCGAATCTGAAGATCGTTGTTCGCGCAGGAGCCGGCTACGACAACCTGGACCTGGAAGCATGCAGCAGCCGGAATATTGTTGCCATGAATACTCCCGGACAAAATTCCAATGCCGTCGCGGAACTGGCCCTTGGCATGATGATCTATATGGCCCGTAAACAATTCCAACCAGGTACAGGTTCGGAGTTAAGGGGTAAAACGTTAGGTGTCCATGCCTACGGGAACGTAGGCCGTCTGGTCGCCGGATTGGCCAAGGGCTTTGGCATGGAAATTTACGCATACGATCCTTTCATCCCGGCATCTGTCATGCAGGCCGACGGGGTACACGTAGCCAATACACTGGAAGACCTGTACAGCCGCTGCGATTACATCTCACTTCACATCCCCGCCAACGATGCCACAAAAGGATCCATCGGCAAGTCTTTGCTTTCCCTTATGCCTCAAGGAGCCTGCCTGATCAATACGGCCAGGAAAGAAGTCATGAACGAAGAGGAGCTGGAAGCCGTACTGGCAGAACGTACAGACCTTAAATACGCTACCGACATAGCCCCGGGCAATATAGATGCTTTACGGGCCCAGTTTGACACCCGTGTTTTTGCAACACCCAAAAAGATGGGAGCCCAGACACAAGAAGCCAATGTAAATGCAGGTCTTGCTGCAGCACGCCAGATAGTGGCATTCCTGAAAAACGGGGACAAAACTTTCCAATTGAACAAATAGCTATGGTAAAGATCAAACCTTTCGCAGCCCTTCGTCCGCCTGTGCCACTGGTGGAAGAAGTGGCCGCAAGGCCTTATGATGTTTTAAACTCTGCCGAGGCAAAAGCCGAGGCAGGGGAAAAATCCCTGCTCCATATCACAAAACCCGAGATAGACTTTGACCCCGTTATTGATGAACATTCAGCACATGCCTATGACAAAGCCGTAGCCAATTTCCGGTTGTGGCAGGAACGCGGATGGCTTATCCAGGACCCGCATGAAATGTATTACGTATATGCCCAAACTATGGAAGGGAGGACACAATACGGCCTGGTGGTCTGTGCCAACATTGACGATTACCTGTCGGGAAAGATCAAGAAGCATGAGCTGACACGCAAAGACAAGGAAGAAGACCGGATGGTCCATGTCAGGATCCAGAGTGCCAACATAGAACCTGTGTTCTTTGCCTACCCGGATGTTCCCGGGATCAATAGGATCGTGGAAAAAGTGGTGGCTGCACCTGCTGAATACGACTTTGTCACCCCCGACGAGTTTGGGCATCATTTCTGGCCTGTATCCCGTCCCGAAGACATCCGTCGCATAACGGAGATCTTTGCCTCCGTTCCGGCTTTTTATGTAGCCGACGGACACCACCGTACAGCGGCCGCTGCATTGGTTGGAGCAGAACGTAAAGCCATGAATCCCCATCATACCGGAAATGAAGAATACAATTATTTCATGGCAGTGGTCTTCCCCCAAAGTCACCTGAAGATCATAGATTACAACCGTGTGGTCAAAGACCTGAACGGGATGGCCCCGGAAACTTTTCTGCAGACATTGTCCCGGGATTTCCTGGTAGAATGTTTCTGCCACAGGGATGAACCTTACGCACCTTCAGCTCTGCATAATTTTTCCATGTACATGAATGGTTGCTGGTATTCCCTAACGGCGCGCCCGGGCACTTACAACGACACCGATCCCATTGGAACGCTGGATGTAACGGTCCTGTCCGGCCTGGTTCTGGATAAATTGCTGGATATAAAGGACCTGAGAACCAGCAAGCGCATTGATTTTGTAGGCGGAATACGTGGACTTGGGGAACTGAAACGTCGCGTGGATTCAGGTGAAATGGCGGCAGCCTTTGCCCTCTACCCGGTAACCATGCAGCAATTGATAGGTATTGCCGATTCCGGAAATATCATGCCTCCAAAAACCACCTGGTTTGAACCCAAACTGCGCAGCGGGCTGGCCATTCACACGTTTTAGCACATTTTCTTAAAAAAATAATCCCGTCACAGAATGGCGGGATTATTTTTTTTTTACCTTTAAGGTATGAAAATTAAAAAAGTCCGTATTTCCAATTACCGCTCCATAAAGGACACCGTTGAAATAGATTTTTCTCAATTAACAGTATTTATTGGTCCCAACAATTCCGGAAAAAGTAACATTCTCTGGTGTATCAACAAAATCCTAAGCCAGGAGTGTCCTGTGGATGAAATATTTACTGAAAAAGACGTATACCGGCAGGACTCTGCCAGGGATATTGATGTGGAGATCGAATTTGATGAACCGTACCTGCACGTTCCCTTCCCGGGAGCAGATCCTGCCCGGGTGGACAAAGTCCGGTGCATCTACAAACGCCACAAAGACGGGCCGCTAAAGGGCCAGCATTACGTGGAAAAGCATTGCCTGACAAAAGACAACCGGATAGTTCAGGTTCTTTCAGAAAATAAAGGCACAGGGGGCGTAAAAATATTCAACACCCTGGACTGCCCTCTGGATAAGATCCGGGAAAAAATACCCGTAGTATATATCCGTACAGACAGGATTACCACGCAATCCCGTTCCGACATCCGGCAAACATTACTCAACAGCCTGTTGACCGACATCAACCAGGATTTTCTCAGGGAAGACAACACCATTTCCATGATGAATACAGATGGCACGGAAACAGAAATACCCCGCAAACAATGGTTTGACCAGTGTATTGAAGAAGCTATGATCACCTTGCGGACCGAAGCTTTTACCCGGCTCAAGGAAACCATCCGGAAGTCCATGCTGGATTACCTGGGATATGAACTGGATCCCGACGATACCCGGTGGGATATTATTTTCAAACCCATCACCTCAAGGGATTTTTACCAGTCGCTGGAAATGTGCCTTTACGAAGAAGACCGGGTGACACCCCTGAGAGCACTGGGGGAAGGTGTTCAGAATGCCATCATTTTATCCATTCTGGATGCCTATAACCGGCATAAAAGCCAGGGATTCATCCTGATGATAGAAGAGCCGGAAATGTATCTTTTCCCAAGGATGAAACGCAATCTTTACAAGGCATTGCGAAATCTTAGCGAAAAAAACCAGGTGATCTACATCACCCATTCCACCAATTTTGTCACGTTACCGGATTTTGATTCGATCAGAATCGTTTCCAATGACGGGAGCGGGACACAAATAAAAGCCCCTGACTGTTCAAATATTGGATCGCTGAAAAACGGGTTCCGGAATATTGTTTCTCCCGAACTCAATGAAATCTTTTTCAGCAAAAAAGCCATCCTGGTAGAAACCGACTACCAGAAAAAGGTGTTGCGGAATTACGAAAAGAGACTTGGCCTGGATTACGACATGCTGGGTGTTACCATTCTGGACGTGGGAAACAAATCAAGTTTGCCGGATTTTATTGAATTGGCTCTTGCTTTTAATATTTGCATTGCTGTGGCATTCGACTGGCATAGTACGTATTTTTCCGACAGAAGGGCAGACGAGGAAATCATTAACCAAAAGCTTATGGCTTACGGAGAACGTGGTATTCAGTTGTTCTATTCCACCAACACCTATGCAGATGAACTGAAAAAAGAGTGGGGAGAAACGGTATTTCAAAAATACCTGGACAAATATTCAGATGCCAGGCTGGAAGGAAAGATCATGTCTTTTGCAGACGATCCGGAAATACCCATACCAAATTTCATCCGGGTGATCATTGACTGGATCACAAAAAGCGAACGATCCTGACGCCCTTACAGGATTCGGATGTATTTACATACCCGGTAAGTGTCTTTTCATCCACGATTACTTTCATCTCTTTGGAAGAGGCATGCAAAAATCCTAAACGTCTTTGACCGTTGGGACAACCACTCCCATCGGGACAACAGTCGTGTTCACAGACATAGGATTCATAGGCAAAAGCCACGTGGGTAATATCCAACCCTTCTGTGTTACTCACAAAACAGATCATGTCCCCATGCTGAATTTTATCCAGGTTTTCTTCCAGCTTGGCCTTGGGTATATAATAATACTTTTTTCCACTGAGTTCTTTCTCCACAGCAGCAATTTGTGATGTAAGTTGCGGATTCCCGGCCAGTGCAGGGTACTTGTCCGCATGAACAGACATGTAGGAAAATGCCTGGCCCCGGCGGCTTCCTGATATGCTCCGGCTCATTTCCCGGGCCAGATCACGTTCTTCCGCCTGTTGGATCCACTCGCTGGTGTAATGGATGCGACTATCATAACCTTTCGACAAGCCGTCCCTGTAACGGAATTGCCTCAGGTTTTCACAAAAGGCCTCAAAGCTGTGATCTTCCTGCCTGGCTGTCAGGGCCATACATACACAAGCTTCCACCAGCAGAATGCAGTCAGTACGAGCCAGCGAAACGGTCAGCATTTCCGGAGTTTGTTCCAAAGTCCCTCCTACATAAGGGGTTTCCAGCATGGCTTCTGCCGCTTTGATGATCAGTACGGGCATGGATTCACTGCGCACGGGCAGCAACACTTCCATCACTTTTTCATAAACTTTTTGATCTTCAGGAGTGTATCGCACCTGAGGGGACAAAAGGCCACCGGGATGTGCCACGGCAATCCACGGGAACCAGAACAGAGATAAATAAACTATAGTACGTTTCATAGGACAAAGATAACTTTTCTTAATTTGGTGAGAACACTTATGAAGCATTTAATCAGTATACTTTTTCTTTTTATCGCGACCTGCAGTACACAACCGGACTTGAAATGGTTTTACAAAGTAAAAGCGGGGCGGGCCATGATCCTGGATGATTTCTTTGGTCCTTGTTTACCAAATGAAATACGGACAGGGAAAACTGCTGGTCTGTATGAGCTCCCTGCATAAAATGACAAACCGGCCCGAAGCCGGCTGTCTTTACCGTTCCATACCGGAATACATGAATTCCGGAACGTTTGATCCGCAGTACAGGCGTTATGCCCTGCCTCTGCCCTGACCTTTTCCCTGATTTCGGCCCTGACCACGGCCCTGACCGCGACCTGTTCCGGGACGTGTGGATCTATCCGTATCTTTTTCCGGCTGGCATCCACCCGCCCCGCGACCGGTTTTAGCCCCTTTTCCTTCGGGACCTGTCCCGTTTTTGTTTGGCATAATGTTTTGTTTTTATGAGTTATTCATTTTCCAGTTCGCCCAGCCTTGTCTCAATATCTTTCTGAGCGCGCTTTAAGGATTCTGCCTGGTCTTTCAGTGTTTTTATTTCATCTTCTTTACTGTAAGAAGGCCACGGGACAAATCCGTATCCCCGGCCATAGCCCATTCCACGGCCAAAACCGCGACCTCGGCCAAAACCGCGACCCATTCCGGATCCTTTGGTAAAACCCGGTGATTCATAACCGCTACAGTATCCTAATCCTCTTCCGGTAACGGGACCTTGTCCCATTGGTCCGGTACGATCTCCTCTTGGCATAATTTATTTTTTTTATTGGTTTAACAATGCAAATATAATAAATTAAATGAACCTATGTTCACTTGAGGAGAATTTTTTTAATTTTTTTATGCCATTTTTGTCGTAAGGGTCATCCCGGAACAAATATGGAACAATTATTGATACTCAATATTTTACAACCCATTAACGCACAAATATTATGAAGGTAAAAAACAAAGTGATCGTTGTAACCGGCGGCGGGAACGGCATTGGCAGGGAACTGGTGCTGTCCCTGTTGCACAGAGGAAGCCGCGTTGCGGCCCTGGACATCAACAGGGAGACTTTGGATCAAACCAAAGAGCTGGCCGGTCCCGATGTAGGAGACCGTTTGTCATTGCATCTTGTCGATATTGGGGACAAAGACCTTATAAACCAATTACCCGGACAGATAATTGAAGCCCACGGCAGTGTGGACGGCATTATCAACAATGCCGGGATCGTTCAGCCTTTCGTGAAGATAAACGACCTGGACCTGACTGTTATAGAGCGGCTGTGTCATGTCAATTTTTTTGGAGCATTATACATGATAAAAGCCTTCCTGCCGCATTTGCTCAAACGCCCCGCGGCACATATAGTGAACGTAGCCAGTATGGGAGGCTTTATCCCCATACCCGGTCAAAGCATTTACGGAGCAACAAAAGCCGCTATCAAACTGCTTACGGAAGGTTTAAATTCTGAACTGGCAGATACGAATGTAGATGTGTCTATTGTCTTCCCCGGCGCCATCAGAACAAATATAATGTCGAACTCAGGCCTGGAAATGCCCGAGGTTGATCCGGAACAGGAAAAGAAATTCAATCCGATGGATCCCGGCAAGGCAGCCGACATGATCATTGACGGGATGGAAAAAAAGGAAGAAAGGATATTTGTAGGAAAAGACTCCCGGATGTTGAATCGATTGTATCGTCTGAGCCCCGGATTTGCCAGCCGTCTTATTGCCAAAAACATGAAATCCCTCCTGTCTTGATGACAAGAGGGATCTTTTATCCGTTCAGTTCGTCCAGTAGTTTCTGGATATCGGGCTGACATTGTCCGCATACTTCTCCTGCCCCTGTTTCATGGCCTACCTGCTCAACGGTTTTCAGGCCTTTTTCCTTAATGGCATTTACGATCGTACTTTTGTATACTTCGTTGCAATAACAGATCAGGTAATCTTCTTCCATAAGAATTTATTTTATCAAAAATAATTCTTTTGCTTTACAAAATCAAAATCTAAACTATTATTTGTTCCATAAAGCTTTCTCCACTTTCTCTTTCTCCAGTTTTTTGGTGCAAAAGAACCAATCATGGCAGGTGACCCCTTCTTCGGGTACCTCCAGGCGACTTTGTGCCTGTCCGCAAGATCCGGCCGTGGGGACAATAACATCGTCACCCGGACGCCAGTCGGCAGGAAGGGCTACATGAAATTTATCGGCTGTCTGCAATCCAATGATAACGCGTTTGATCTCGTCAAAATTTCGGCCAAGAGACAAGGGATAATAAATGATGGTCCTGATAATGCCTTTTGGATCTATGAAAAAGACGGCACGAACTGCCTTTGTATTGCTTTCACCCGGTTGCAGCATTCCGTAAAGGTTGGCTACTTCCATGGTAATATCTTCAATAAGGGGAAATTTCACTTCAACATTTTTCATCCCTTTGTACTGGATCTTTTCCTTTATGGTTCGCAACCAGGCTATGTGGCTGTAAAGACCGTCAACGGATAAACCAACCAGTTCGGTATTCAATTCTTTAAATTCCCCTTCCATAGAGGCGAAGGTCATGAACTCAGACGTACATACAGGCGTGAAATCGGCGGGATGACTGAACAGGATAACCCATTTTCCTTGATAATCGGCCGGGAAATTTATTTCCCCCTGGGTGGTTACCGCTTTGAATGCGGGAGCGGGTTCGCCAATTCTGGGGATCGGTTTTGTTTGAGTGACATTGTTGATGTTTTCCATGATATATATTTTTAACGTTTTACAATTTATGTATTAAGTAAGTGCAGCGACCCCTGATTCATGTTCTTATTCGTCCAGGTAGGCCACAAGCATCCATACGGTTTTTTCCTGCTCTTTCAGATAATCACTCATTATGGCAACCGTCACTTCATCTTCAGCCTTTCCTGCCTTATCAAGCACTTTGCGCTCGCGTGCCATCAGGGTGGTGAATGAATCCAGGATCCTTTTCACGATCTCTTTCCCGTCAGACATATTACTTACCTCACTGATCTCGGAAATCTTTAAATAGTCACTGTAATTGTTTGCCGGCACATGGCCCAACATGAGTATCCTTTCGGCCACCTGGTCGGCTTGATCGTTTATATGGTCATAGATCTCCTCGAATTTCTCATGAAGCATAAAGAACTGTTTGCCCTTAACATTCCAGTGAAAACCCCTCAGGTTGGTGTAAAACACCTGGATGTCTGCCAGTAATTTTTGAAGTTCTTCCACTACAGGGACAATTCCGTTTTTGTCTAATTTGATGTAATCTAATGTTTTCATAATAAGTTATTTAATAGTTTAGTAATTTTCTTCTTGTTTACTGTGACAAAGGTAAGGGGTCGCATTATATTTATCAAACAGATAATTTCTATATAGTTATTGATATTTTCTATATCTTTGTTTTATGACATTACAACAACTGGAATATATAGTAGCGGTGGACCGTCACAGACACTTTGTAAAAGCGGCAGAGGCCTGTCGTGTAGCCCAACCCACCCTCAGCGCCATGATCGCAAAACTGGAGGAAGAGCTGGACATTAGGATCTTCGACCGTTCCAAACACCCTGTTGAACCGACTCCCGTAGGGCAGGAGATCCTTCGCCAGGCAAGGGTGGTGCTGCAAAACAGCATGCAATTGAAAGAAACCGTCTCTTCACGCAAAGAAGTAATGGCAACGCATTTGAACCTGGGCATCATTCCTACGGTAGCTCCCTATATCATTCCCCGCTTTATTGGTCTATTTCAGGAATTCTATCCCATGACGGAAGTTCGTATCATGGAAATGCGAACCGATGAAATTACGCGGGATCTGAAAGAGGCAAAGATCGATATGGGATTGCTGGCCACGCCCCTTCTGGACGCAGATCTGCTGGAAATTCCTGTTTATTACGAAAAATTTGTGGCTTATGTCTCGCCTTCCGATCCCAATTACCGGAAAGAAGAACTCCCCGCCGCAGAGCTTCCCCTGCAACACCTGTGGGTCCTTCAGGAAGGTCATTGCCTGAGAAACCAGATATTTAATTTTTGTACCGAGAATACGCCGGCAGACAAACAGGTGTATGAGGCCGGCAGTATTGACAATCTGGTAAGGATCATAGACACGAACGGAGGGTACACCCTGATCCCTCAGTTGCATCTGCCAATGCTCAATGAATCACAGCTTAACAATGTCCGTCCGGTAATTTCACCTCCTCCGGTCAGGGAAATATCCCTTATCGTATCCCGCGATTTCATCCGGGAACGCCTTCTGAATGCCGTTGCCGATACCATAAAAAAAATCATTCCCCCGGATATGATGGATACACGCCTGAAGAAATTTGCCATAAAAATTTGATCTTCACACCAGGAATGAAGCGGCACGGTCAAATACAGCCCTGAATGATCCCCTGATCTCGTTGTCGGGGACTTTCCCGTTTTCGGGAAAAGGCACCTGATGGGAATACAGGTAAGAAAAATCCAGTTCTTCCAGCATACAGCCGGATAATGCTTCTCCCACGGCTTCTTTAAGTCCTATTGTAGGAATAACGGTGTCCTGCCTGAGGGAGACCATTCTTATCCTCTCCCTGGCGCCGGAAAAGAAAGTCTGTCGGATCCCTTTGTTATCCACGGACGGGATCATGCTTTTAAATGCATTTTCCATCAAAACGCAGTGGGTCGTTCCGGAATCACTGTCATAAAACTGACAGGTCAGAAAATCGTTCAGGTAATAAGATCTTATGGTATTGTAAGCTTCCTGATCAATAATATCACGGGCATTCCCGTTCATTCTTTCAAATACGGATCCGCCACAAAATGCAAACATCCTGGATTTTTTAAGATACCCATCCACATCTGCCATTATCACCACCTGGGCCAGTAATGCACCAATGGAATATGCAAAAAAATCAACACGGGTGTCCTCATAAAACAGCGGATGCACACCCAGTTTTATCTCCCGTACAAGCTGATTCAGGTTATAAGCCGACTCCAGTCCTGAACTGTAAAATCGCAACGGACTTGCCGTAAGACGGGAACTAAGGGCTAAATTGGCGAAAGAGGCATTAACCAAATTTTTTATTTCCTGTTTACGGCGTTTTAGCCATGGTTGAAGCCAGCGGGGTGTATACCAGGAAGCAGGTGTCCTGTTCATGTGAAAAGCAATGGGAAACAGAATAACAGGAACACCGCAGTTCAGGACCAGGTCCTCGGCCCATGCCAGGTACTTACTCCAGGACCGTTCGTTCAATCCGTGCAGCATAATTACGGCCCTGTTGAAACGGGCTTTTCCTGCAGGGGCAAAAACCACGTAACGAAATTCCCGGTTTTCTTCAATTGCCGAATCCGCCCCACAGTAAAAAGGAGCTTCCGGGATACTTTCCCTGATGTGACTGACTTCCTGACGGCCCGATTCCTGTTTGAAAAGGAAAGGAACAGTAACGACAGGGCTATCAGGGATCCTTACCGGATGTTCGTATGAGAACCATGCATTCAATTGTTTTGTTCGCTCCATGGTTCAAAACAAACTTATTCTTTGCCCCCGTACAAATAAAAGGGACTATATAGCAGAGAAAGGGATGAATGGTTCTTTTACTGGGTGAATCTTCTTTATTTGGGGCAATTTTTTATCTTTGTAATATGAGTGTTTTGCAAAGAAAGATCCCGCCTTTTATTTACAAAAGGTCCAACCTCACCCTGTTGGTGGTCTTCACTTCTGTATTTGCTCTTCTTTTCATAAATATTTACAAGCCGTTTGAATCTCCCCAGTGGTATCCTATTACACAGTTTGAATATTTCCTGTATTCAAGTCTGATCATTTTAACGGGTGTCCTGGTTGTGGTGATCAGCCGGATCATCATGTTCTATTACACAAAAAAAAGGACCATCACTTATTTGGAATATATCATTTGGGTCATTGGAGAGATCTTTTTCATGTCCCTGTTCTATACCCTTTATTCCTATACCCTGGATGAAACCCGCAACTTCCTGGAAGTATATCGGTCTTCTTTTATCAATACCAGCCTGATCCTGCTGCTACCCTATATAATTACCATCCTTTTTCTTTCCTGGAAGGAAAATTCCCACCGTGTCAAACAGCTGGAAAAAGAACTGGAACAGGGAGATTCAAGCAATCCGTTATTGGCCGATATCCTGACTTTCCGTGATGAAAAAGGAGAATTGTTGCTTTCCATAAAAAAAGACTCCCTGCTATACCTGGAAGCAGCCGATAATTACGTATCTGTTTGGTATTTATCAAGATCGGGGGTCAATAAATACCTGATCAGGAACACCTTGCGGGAAATGGAAGAACATTTTGCACATACCGGGATTGTCCGCTGTCACCGTTCCTTTATGGTCAACCTGGACCAGGTGAAAATAGCTAAACGAACCCGCAACGGCATTGTACTGGATCTTGGGACGGATAAAGTACCCGACATTCCCGTTTCACATACGTATGCAGACCGGATAGCACAGTGGTTTATAACCATATAAAATCATGAAGCCGGAACAAATCAACAATCAAATACGGGAAAAGACCATCCTTCGTGTTACCTGGGTGGGATTTTTCGTAAACGTTATACTGTCAGGCGGAAAACTTACTGCGGGTATTCTTGGCCGCAGCGGAGCAATGATCGCAGATGCCATTCATTCCATATCTGATTTTGCAACCGACCTGATAGTGTTGATTTTCGTCAAAATATCTTCCAGGCCGGCTGACGAGAAATACCGTTACGGACACGGGAAATTTGAGACTTTGGCTACGTTTTTGGTTGGGATAGTTCTTATTTTCGTAGCTTTTGAATTGATCAGAAACAACGGGAAAACCATTCTGGCCATTCTTTCAAAAGAAATAATCCCGGAACGACCGGGACAAATAGCCCTGTGGGCTGCCGGAGCTTCAATTATTGTTAAAGAGATTCTTTTCTGGTACACCCGGCTTAAGGGCAAACAGGTAAATTCGTCTGCCGTCATGGCCAATGCCTGGCATCACCGCTCAGACGCTTTTTCTTCTGTAGCTACACTTATCGGGATAGGTCTGGCCTATTTTCTGAGTGATAAATGGCGCATTCTGGACCCGGTTGCCGCTGTTTTTGTAGGAATCCTGATCATAAGGGTGGCTTACAAATTTTTAAAACCAACTTTTGAGGAACTGATGGAGCGATCACTTCCCCGTGAAGAAGAAAACAGGATTATGGATATCATTGCCGCGGAATTCCCGGTTGTCAAGGACCCACACAAGCTGAAAACCAGGCGCATAGGCAATGGCAGAGCCATCCAACTTGACATACGACTAGATGGCAGCCTGACGGTTCACGAGTCCCACAGGATAGCTGCAGCTATCGAAGACAGGTTCGTCCTTGAATTTGGTCCGGATACGCACGTGATCGTTCACGTGGATCCATATGAAGACAAGACTATTTCTTAAGCAGGTCCCGTATCTCGGTTAAGAGTAATTCCTCTTTGGTCGGGTTGGGTTCGGGAGCAGGAGCGGGAGCTTCCTCTTCTTTCTTTTTCAATTTATTGATCCCTTTGATCAAAAGAAATATACAGAATGCAATGATGATGAAATCAATCAACACCTGGATAAAGTTCCCGTAATTCAGGGTAATGGCGGGCAGAATGACTTCCGGATCAATTTTACTGATCCGTTCTCCCATAATGGTCCATGTCCAGTCCGTGAAATTGACTCCACCTACTAACACCCCTACAAGCGGCATTAACAGGTCGGCGACCAGGGAGGAAACAATTTTACCGAATGCACCGCCAATTATTATACCGACAGCCATGTCCACAACATTGCCTTTCATGGCAAATTGTTTGAACTCCTGAACAAACTTTGACATAATATAAGTTTTAGTTAAATGTTCTAGTAAATATACGAATAATTGGTATGTTTTGGAACATCTTTTTTAACTTTACCAACAGACTGATGATTTATTTATTAATACACTCTTATGAAATTAAAATTTCCTGTTACCGCAATTTTATTATTTGTATTGACAACACTTCATGCACAGGGGTCAGAAGGACGTCTGCTTCGTTTTCCCACCGTTGGAGACGGGGTGATAGCCTTTTCCTATGCAGGTGATCTCTACACAGTTCCCCTGGAAGGCGGAACAGCTGTCAGACTTACATCTCACATCGGGTACGAAGTCTTCCCAAAAATATCCCCTGACGGAAAAACGATAGCTTTTACCGGACAATACGATGGAAATACGGAAGTATATACCATTCCGGTGGAAGGAGGCGTCCCCAGGCGCCTGACGTATACGGCCACCCTGGACAGGGATAATATTGGCGACCGTATGGGACCCAACAACATTGTTATGGGCTGGACCCCCGACGGCAAGAATGTTGTTTTCCGTTCCCGTTGGTACAGTTTCTCCGGAATGCGTGCCCATCTTTTTACAGTCCCTGCAGAAGGAGGCGAACTGACACAGATCCCCACGACCGAAGGAGGATTTTGCTCTTTTTCTCCTGACAGTGAATACCTGGCCCTGAACCGCATGTTCCGGGAATTCAGGACCTGGAAATACTACAAAGGAGGACAGGCCGATGATATTTGGGTCAACAAGGTAGGAACTACTCAATTGGAAAACATTACCGCCGGTGAAGGTGACCGGGCACAGGATATTTTTCCCATGTGGGTCGGATCCGATATTTATTTTATCTCAGACAGGGACTCCATCATGAACCTGTTCCGGTACGACACAGGAAACAGGGCTACGGAAAAAGTCACGGAATTCAACAGGTATGACATCAAATTCCCTTCTGCCTCCCAACAACACATTGTTTTTGAGAATGGAGGCTACATTTACACATATGATATCCAATCGGAACAACTCAAGCAAGTGTATATCCGCATAAACGATGAAAACCTTTACGCAAGGTCCAGGCTGCTGGACGTAGCGGATCAGGCAGCCGGGTTCTCCCTGTCTCCTGATGCGGAACGTGTCCTTGTAACAGCCCGGGGAGACGTATTCTCGGTACCCGGGACGGAAGGCGCCACATACAACCTGACACGCACACCCGGTGTTCACGAACGTTCTGCCGCATGGTCTCCGGAGGGGAAACAACTTGCCTGGTTTTCCGATGTAACCGGAGAATATCAATTGTATGTCATGCCGTATGACGATCCGGCAGCTGCCCGCCAGCTGACTGATTTTACAGACGGGTATCCCAACGAGCTCACCTGGTCTCCTGATTCCAAAAAATTGTTTTTTACTACAGAAAAACGTGAATTATGGATAGCCGATCCGGGATCCGCAACGGCCAAAAAAATGTTTACGACTCCTTACGACGGAATCCGCGGTTTTGATATTTCTCCGGACGGAAAATGGATCACTTATGCCACACAGGCAGAAAACCGGGTAAGTATTGTATACCTGTATAATATTGAGGATAACATTTCCTATCCCGTTACCAGTCCCTGGTACGATTCAGGTTCAGGTATATTTTCGGATGACGGGAAATACCTGTTTTTTACTTCATACCGGGATTTCAATGCCTCTTATTCACGGGTGGAGTGGGACGCATCCTACAACCTTTCCAGTTATGTATTTGTCATTCCTTTGGCTAAAAACACTCCCGACCCCACGGCCCTGAAAGCCGTGGAATACAAAGCTAAAAACACAGAAGAAGAAAAACCGGCTCCTTCAGTCAAAAACCGGAAGGATAAAAAAACGGAAGAACCTTCCGAAAAACAGACAGTTGTCCGTGTGGATACCGACGGTATTGTAGAACGGGCTTCTGCCCTTCCCCTGGAACCGGGCATGTACCAGTTGATGGCTGCTTATGACGGGGATCTGTATTTCTGGACAAGAAGGGAGATCAAAAAAATATCCCTGGACGATATGAAAGAGTCTTCCGTTACCAAAGGCATGCCTGTGGCATTTGCTCCCAAAGGAAAGAAAATACTAATCATGGAAGGCAGGGACCTTCGCATTGTAGGAGCTCCCACCTGGAAGTCAGATAAAAAAGTCGACCTGAACCAGGTGCAGGTGCTGGCAGATTACCCTGCAGAATGGGACCAGATCTTCCACGAAACATGGCGCGTTTTCAGGGATCACTTTTACCTGTCTACCATGCACGGGCGCGATTGGAAAGATATTCGCGACAAATACGAAGCTTTACTCCCGTATGTTAAACATCGCCATGATCTGACTTATGTTATCGGAGAAATGATCTCGGAACTGAATGTAGGGCACTGTTACGTAACATCTCCTTCAGACATACCGGGTCCCGAACGTGTAAAAACAGGTCTCCTTGGTGCCAAATTTACTAAGGAGCCTTCCGGAGCCTTCCGGGTGACAAAGATCTTTAAAGGAGAAAACTGGGACAAATCGCTCCGTTCTCCCTTCCTGGACGGAGGTGTTGACGTATCTGAGGGCGATTATATTCTGGCCGTAGACGGAATGGACTGCTCCAATATGCAGGTTATTTACGAAGGTTTGTTAGGCAAGGCAGATAAAACCGTTGCTCTGAAAGTGAACAGCACTCCTTCCCAAACCGGAGCCCGGACAGTATATGTTAAACCCATAGCCGATGAATCATCCCTGCTTTATTACGAATGGGTACAGGAAAATATTAGCAAAGTAAACAAGGCCAGCAACGGACAGATCGGCTACATTCACATTCCCGATATGGGAAGACCCGGCCTGGATATGTTTACCAAACTGTTCTACACGCAACTGGACAAAAAGGCGCTGATCATTGACGACAGGATGAACGGAGGCGGGAACGTCTCGCCCATGATCCTGGAGCGCCTGGCGCGCGAGGCATACCGCATGAGTATGTACCGGAACGGCACCAATGTTCCGGTGCCCAACGAAAGCCACTCGGGGCCCAAAGTCTGCTTGATCGACAAGTACTCTATGTCCGACGGGGATCTGTTCCCCTATGGTTTCCGCGAAATGGGACTCGGCAAGCTTATAGGGACACGCACCTGGGGTGGCATTGTGGGCATCTCGGGTTCCAAACGTTACCTGGACGGGCAGGATGTCCGCACACCCTTCTTTACTTCCTATTCCACAAACGGGGAATGGATCATTGAAGGATACGGTGTGGATCCTGATATTGAGGTGGATATCAATCCTTTTGAAGATTTTCTGGGAAATGACGCACAGCTGAATAAGGCTATTGAAGTCCTGATGAAAGAACTCGAGTCTTACGAACCACTGCCCGGCACTCCTGCTGACAGAATAATGTAAACGGACTGTTAAAATTTTTACGAATGAAAAAATGTATCTTTCTGATCCTGATGTTGCTTCCTGCGTGGTCTCTTTTAGCGCAGGAAGTGGATCATCAGGCACTCAGCCTGGCAAAACAAATTGACGATCTGTTATGGTACCAAAAAGTAGGTGATGTGGCATATATTGACAAAGTCTACATTCCTACGGTACCCCGCTGGAAAGAAGACAATCCCACGGGACAAGGAGCCGGCAATCCGCTCAAGGTGTGGTCTTACATTTTTGTTCCAAGGGATATTGATCCGGGAAAAAAATACCCGCTTATCGTGCTCCCGCATGGGGGTGTCCACGGGGATTTTACTACGTATTACACCCATATTGTGCGGGAATTGATAGCACAGGGGTACATTATCGTAGCGACCGAATACCGCGGCAGTACGGGTTACGGACGTACCATGTACGAGAATATCGATTACGGAGGACTGGAAAACGAGGATGTCTGGTACGGCCGGAATTACATGGTGGAAAATTACGACATAGTAGACGGATCGCGTGTAGGCATCATGGGCTGGAGTCACGGGGGAATGATCACCCTTATGAACCTGTTTGACCATCCAAAAGACTATCTGTGCGGGTTTGCCGGTGTTCCGGTGAGCGACGTTATTGCACGTCTGGGTTATAAAGGCCTGGATTACATGGCATTGTTCTCGGCCCCGTACCATATAGGGAAAACGCCCGAAGAAGATGTGGCCGAATACCGCCACCGCTCCCCTGCCTGGCAGGCTGCCAAATTACAGACACCTCTTCTGATACACACCAACACGAACGATGCCGATGTCAATTCACTGGAAGTGGAACACCTGATCCAGGCCCTGAAAGCCGAGGGAAAATCCTTCGAATACAAAATTTTCGAAAACCATCCCGGAGGCCACTCCTTTGACCGTATGGACATGTCCGGGGCTTCGGCCATCCGGCTTGACATATACCGTTTCCTGGCCAAATACCTCAAACCTCCCAAACCGTTCAAAAACGTAAAGGAACTGAGAAAAGCCGCCTACGAACCCTGGA
This sequence comes from Bacteroidales bacterium, assembly GCA_011620605.1. Classification (GTDB taxonomy): domain Bacteria; phylum Bacteroidota; class Bacteroidia; order Bacteroidales; family UBA932; genus DMER64. The sequence continues at coordinate 68,348 of WOYW01000013.1, forward strand.
ATTTACCAGGCCATTAGAGAGCGCAATCTTTCGGGAATACCGGTGTTGTCTATCAATCCCGTGAAGTTTTCCGCTCCCGGACCGTAAGCAAACACCGGAACTACGGTTCCGGAATGTCCCGTTGTGCTGAAAAAGGGCCGGCCGTCGTACCCCATATTTACTCCGCCGGTTTCATGATCTGCAGTAATGATTACCAGGGTTTCCGGATGTGCATCCGCATAATCCAGAACGACTTTCATTACCTTGTCCATGATTTCCATTTCATCCATAAGACCCCGGACATCATTGTTATGACCGTGACCGTCTATGCGAGCCTCTTCTATCATGAGGAAAAATCCTTCAGGATTCTCTTTTTGGCCCAGCCATGACAGGGCTTTTTCCACCGTTTGGGGCAAAACTTCTTTGAAATCTGCCAATGCCAGCAATTTGTCTGCAGGTTGTGATACAGTCAATACATCCGTAGAATCATAAAAAACATAGCCGTTTGCAGTAAAAACCTCTGTCAGGTCCAGGCTGTCGGTTCGTTGGTTGAAATATTTCAAGCCGTCTCCTATTAACAGATCGTAACCGGTTCGGATCAATTGCATGGCTATCTCTTCCCACTGGGATCGCTTTTCCACGTGCGCATAAAAGGCGGCGGGCGTGGCATCAAGAATTGCCGTATTGACAACTATGCCGGTGGATTTGCCCATCTCGCGGGCCTCTGCCAAAACACTGCTAAGGGTATCTCCGGAAGGATTAAGCCCCACGGTTCCGTTGTTGGTCTTTTCACCGGTTGCCAGTGCCGTTCCTCCGGCTGCAGAGTCGGTCACTTTACTGTTTGCCGAGTAGGTGGTTGCCATCCCCATATGTTGAATGCGGTCAATCTGTGAAGAAGTGCAGGCTTCCCCGTTGACTGCATGTTCCATGATCAACGTGGAGATCTGTCCGAAACCCATTCCGTCTCCAATCAGGTAAATAATGTTCTTGGGAGCCGACTGTTTTTCTCTGGCAGGGAACAACAAGGCTATCCCGATTAAAATGACTACAATGGCAGAGATGGAGACAATGATATTACGGTTGGTTTTCATGATTGTTGTTTTTATTTCCGGACTTGTTGGCGAAATCTCTCGGCAGCAAGCCAAACTGGTTAAAGAAGCATTTGGAAAAATAAGACGGCGTATTAAATCCCACCAGGTAAGCCACTTCGTTTATCTGGTATTCTCCGGTATTTATCAGCTCGGCAGCTTTTTTTAACCGGATAAGTTGTATATAATCGTTGGGCGTTACTCCGGATATGGACTTGATTTTCTTGTGCAATCCCGAACGGCTGACCGACATATGAAGCGCAATGCTGTCAATGAGATTTTCGGATTCGGAAAGGTTGTTCATGATAATTTCGTTAACACGGGTAAGGAAATTCAGGTCCGCACAATTTCTTGCTATAGTCTGCGGCGGAGTCATTGGAGAGGAAGTAAAGACATCTTTTAGTTGATTCCTGTTCTTGATAATGCTCGCAATCTGTGCTTTTAAAAATTCCAGGGAAAACGGTTTTTCAATGAACACATCGGCTCCGTAATCCAATCCGGCTGTTTTGGAGTGAAGATCTGTCTGGGCAGTAAGCAATATGATGGGGATATGACAAAACATGGATTCGGAACGAATGGCTTTGCAGAGATCAATTCCGTCCATTACGGGCATTAGAATATCGGTTACTATAACATCAATGATCCGGGTTTCGCCAAGACGCTCCAACGCTTCTTTTCCGTTATGAGCAGTTACAATATTGTAAAGCCTCCCAAGATTAATAGTCAGGAAACTAAGCAATTCCAGATTGTCTTCCACCACAAGGACTGTATAATCAAAGTCCCCGTCCCATTCGGATGGTGCGGGTATACTCTCGCCGGCCGGCTCGCCAGATGTAATTTCCAGCACATCTTTTTCCAACGAGGCTTCTTCCAGGCTCGCTTCAACATAAGGAATAACAACCTTAAATACAACACCCTCACTTTCGTTTCTAACGTCAATCCTCCCTTTGTGTTTTTCCACCAAATGCTGGACCAAAGCTAGTCCCACTCCGCTACCTTCTTTACGCCGGAATGTGCCCTGATCGTTAACTTGGAAAAAAGGCAGGAATATTTTGTCAAAATATGCGGGAGGTATCTTTTCCCCGTTATTGGCAATTTCTATGATCAGATCATCTCCCTTCCTGTCTAAGAGCACCTTAATGGTGTCTTTCGCATATTTCAGGGCATTGTTAAGTAAATTTCCCACAATTTTGTTTATGGCCTCGGCATCTACAACACATATATATTCTCTTTCCGGGATTGTGACTTCCATTTTAACCCCTTTAAGTCTACAGATGGATTTAAACTGGTAGGAAACATCTTTTACGATCTCTGAGACATCGGCCGGATGAAAATTATACACAAAGACGTTCTGCTCAATTTTACGAAAATCCAGCAACTGATTGGCCAGGGTATGCAAACGCTCAACATTCCGTTCCATAATATCAAGGTTCTCCTTGGAATGGTCTTCGGGAGGAAGAGAATGAATGATATTTTCCAACGGCGCTTTGATCAGACTCAGCGGGGTGCGAATCTCATGTATGATGTTCGTAAAAAAACTGATTTTTTGATCATACAACTCCTTCTCTTTTTCCAATTGATACTGGAGCATGCTGCTCTCCATTTTTCGCTTTTGGTTTCGTCGGATTATTTCCAGGCTCAAATACATAATAAAACCCAGGATAACCAAATACGCGGCTATCATGTAAGATCGTAACGCAAGAGGGGTTCGCACCCGAATAGGGACAGATAGTCCTGTATCATTCCAGACTTCGTCGCTATTGGCCGCCTTAACATGAAATGTATATTTTCCCGGTGGCAGGTTGTTGTATACGGCCGATCGTTCAAAGCCGTTGTTTGACCATGGCTCTTCCAGTCCCTCCAAATAATATGCGTACTTGTTACGTTGCGGAGAGACATAACTAAGCGCGACAAACTCAGCTTTAAAATCAGCATAGCCCGGACCCAGAGTTATTATCCCGTTTTTATTCGGCGTCACAGGATTATCAAATGATCTCATCCCGGTTATCATAACTTCAGGAGGCAAATCATTAAAACGCAGTAGATCTGGCTGTAACACAACAAAACCTCCTGTCCGTCCAAAGATAATTGTTCCGCCGGGCAATGAAAGCCCTGCGTTATTGTTATACTGGCTGCCCCTGGAAGATGATCCTTCGTCTATGATTTTCACTTCTCCGTTTTGACCGTCTATGCGACAGATCGCTCTGCCTGAAGTCACCCATAGATTTCCCTGATTATCGGATGTAATATCATTGATTATGGTGACCGGGAGCTCCCTTTCTCCTACAACAGGATGAAATGATCGGGTATTATAATCAAATGTACATAACCCGCCGCCTTCGGTCCCTATGAAAAGCCTTTGCCGGCTATCCTGGTGCAGGCATATGAGTTTGTCAACCGGCAATGATCCTTCATTTTCAGAATGAACGTAATGGGCCCAGGAATCTAAAACAGGGTTATAACAGAACAACCCGCTTTCATATGTGGCAACCCAAACTAATCCCCTGTGATCTTCCAGGATATCGTGAACCCGGGTTTGCCTGATTTCGGGAATTTGTGTGAAATGATCGGTTTCGGGGATGTATTGATCCAGGCCCAATAAAGTGCCTATATAGATAATACCTTCAGACGTTCGGAATATTTTGTATACTGCCTGATGAGACAGGGTAGTGGTATCCGTTTCTATGGATCGGTAATGTCGTTTTCTTCCCGTTTTCGGATGATACCGGAGCAATCCGTCTGAATAAAAACCCAGCCACAATTCTCCTTCAATATCACAAATAGTCCGGAGGTTGGTATGTTCAATTTTTGAGGAATACAAATCAAACTGTCTGGTGACCGGATTAAACCGGCAGAGACCTCCATCCTTGGTCATACCTATCCAGGCTCCAGTCGCGTTCCTTACAGGTGCAATACAAGAAACAACACTTCCTTCGGTATCAGGCACCGAATACTGTTGAAAAAAATCAAAACCGGGCCTGAGGTAATGAACACCGTCAAAATAAGTCCCTATCCATAAACCCTTTTCTTTATCAATTACCAAAGCAAAAACCGAACGTATTTCTTCCGGAGTGTTGTAGGGCCTCATATCCAGTCTCTCGCACCTTCGTGTTTTTATGTTTAAGTAAAAAAGTCCGTTATCAGCGCCAAGAAGTAACCCGTCGGGGCCGGGTTTCAGAATTACATTTATCCCCTGAATGAGTGTTCTCTCGGGGGTATTGATATACCTGAACATTTTCCCGGTATGATGATCATACCGCACCAACCCGTATTTAACCGTACCAATCCACATACAATTGTTTTCCGTATCATCCAGAAAACATTTCGTATCATAAGAATCGGAAAGACTATCGGTTTTACTGACAGGGAAAAAATCAAAAGCATCCCGTTTTTCATTGTAACGGCAATACCCGCTTTTGAATGTGGATGCCCAGATATTTCCATAAGTATCCGTGGCAATAGTCCATATATGATTGGTAATTATATCCTCAGGGGCCTTATATTGTATGAGAGAACATGTTGCCCGATAGTATCTGAATATCCCTTTTCCATAAGCAGCTATCCAGAGTGCACCGTCTTTGCAGGGCACAATGTCATTCACAGGGCCCACTATCCGGATTCCGTCTTCAGTAGTAACTGCAAACGGCCTGAAGTTCATAGTGGCCGGCTGAAAAATGAATATTCCGTCATCCGTCCCCACCCAGATCTCCTTAGTATCCGGATCTTCGTACAGTGACCTTATGAAATTATTCCCCAAAGAAGCAGAATCTCCCGGAATATTCCGGAAAATGGTATTGGAATATCCGTTGTAAAGATTTAACCCGTCTTTTGTACCAAACCACATTAGACCCCTGCTATCCTGCATAACAGTCCATACCGAACTGTGGGACAACTGTTGATTGATGCCTGTTCCGTTATTGTTTGAAAAAGCAAAAACCGAAACAGGCAGCCAAAGAAAAAGTATAAACAGGGATCTTCTCAAGCCACTTATAATAATTAAAACAAAAATAAGATAAATCCCTCATTGCCCACAGTAATAATCTTGGACAGTAATACAAATATTCTACAAATCGTTCACGGGAGTTTCAATATTGGTTCACGATAAATCATTTTACAGCATTCTTGCATTTCTTGAAAAAAGATTTCCATTCTTTCCGTTCATAATTAGGTTAATTTGTCTCATTACTTAAAACCACTATGAAAAACATTATGAAAGGAGATTATTTTAAATTAAAAATGTTTGTTTTGGCGTTAGCTGTTTGCGTATCCGCAACGGCTTTTGCACAGACAAACGTGAAAATTTCGGGTGTTGTGCTTTCAGAGACGAACGAACCTTTACCGGGCGTTACCGTTCTCCAGAAAGGTACTTCAAACGGAACCACGACGGATCTCGACGGGGCTTACAGCCTGGTTGTCCCGGAGAACGCAGTTCTGGAAGCCTCCTACTTAGGCTTTACCACAGAAGCCATGCCTGTTCAGGCGGGAGTATTCATATACAACTTTACCCTGACAGAAGATGACAAATGGCTGGAAGAAGTTGTTGTAATAGGGTACGGTATTCAGAAAAAGAAACTGATTACCGGCGCCACCATCCAGGTAAAAGGAGAAAACATTGAAAAATTGAACACGGTAGATGTTTTGGGCGCCTTGCAAAGTCAAAGTCCGGGCGTTTACATCACACAAAGCTCGGGGCAGGTTGGAGAAGGATACCGGATCAATATCCGTGGTCTGGGCACAACAGGCGAGACTACTCCGTTATACGTTATTGACGGAGTAGCAGGAGGGTCTCTGTCATCACTCAACCCCAGTGATATTGAATCTATCGACGTATTAAAAGATGCCGCTTCGGCTGCTATCTACGGGGCACGTGCTGCCAACGGGGTTATCCTGGTTACAACTAAAAAAGGTAAAGCAGGAAAATTGCAGATTACCTATGATGGGTATTATGGTGTTCAAAACGCCATAACCAACGGCGTTACTCCACTGAATGCAGAACAATATATGGAGATCATAAACAAAGCGTTACTGACTCAAGACAGTTCGGGAGGCCTGCTCTACAATTGGGAAGACGAATTACCTGCTTCCATGCTTGCATCCATTAAAAACGGATCCTGGAACGGAACAAACTGGCTTACAGAAGGGACAAATGCAAACGCACCTATCACCAGCCACGCTGTTAACCTCATGGGAGGTAACGAACAATCCCGGTTTTCTTTGGGTTTTTCTTACCTGATGCAGGAAGGGACCATCGGATATCCGGCAACTCCTCATTACGACCGTTATACGGCACGTATGAACTCTGACCATTCTCTCTGGAAAAAGAACGGACGGGATATCATCCGCTTTGGTGAAAACATAGTATTTTCAAATTACAGCAGATCGGGTGTCAGCATTGGAAACATGTACAGCAACAACGTACGTAACCTTCTGAAAATGTCACCGCTTCTGCCTGCATACAATGAACAGGGTGATTACTATATATATAAAGATATGGTTGAAGACGGCTGGAATTTTGAACAGGAATTGAACAATCCTCTGGCCCAGTTGGATTATACCCGTAAAAACAGGAATTCCGTTACCAGGAGATTGCAGGCAAATGCCTTCCTGGAAATTGCTCCTTTAAAAGAACTCAAGTTCAAAAGCAGCGTAGGATACGATTATTATCAGAACTCTTACCGTTATTATGTACCCACTTACATATTGTCTTCAAAGACTACCAACGATACGGATGATGTGACACAGGGCCAGTCATGGAGCACCAACTGGACCTGGGAGAACACTTTGAATTATTCCAAATTATTCGGAGAGCATTCCGTTGATGTCCTTGTGGGTCAGTCCATGGAAAAATGGGGCAACGGAGAGAGTGTATATATCAAGAACTCGAATTCCCTGTTCCCCGGATCATACGATCATGCCTATATTAGCAATACCCAGGGCCTTGATAACACCAACACCGACATTTCCGGAGAACCCTCAACGGCCGGTAGCCTGGTATCATTTTTTGGTCGTATCAATTACAACTTCAGGGAAAAATATCTGCTTTCCCTTGTCATGCGTGCAGACGGTTCTTCCAACTTTGCCAGGGGCAAACGTTGGGGATACTTTCCTTCTGTGTCTGCCGGCTGGATCCTGACCAATGAACCCTTCATGGAATCGGTTACCGATGTTATGAATTTCTTTAAACTTCGTGGAAGCTGGGGTCAGAACGGGAACTGCAACATTGATAATTTCCAGTACCTGGCCACAATCGCTTTCAATACAAGTGCTTATTTCTACGAGGATAAGAACACCCCGTCCACAGGTGCTTACCCGGACATCCTGCCCAATGCAGACGTAACCTGGGAAACATCGGAACAGCTGGACCTGGGTTTTGATGCACGTTTCTTTGATTCCCGCCTGGGTGTGAATTTTGACTGGTACGTCAAAACCACCAAAGACTGGCTTGTTGTAGCTCCCACCCTGTTATCCTATGGAACAGGCGCCCCTTATATTAATGGGGGAGACGTAGAGAACAGGGGTGTTGAGCTGGCTCTTTCCTGGTTTGACAAGATCGGCAATGATTTCCAATACGACATCAATATGAACTTCGCGCACAACAAAAACAACGTGCTGCGGTTGGCCAACGAAGAAGGTATCATTCACGGACCTGAAGCCGTTATTGCCGAAAACACCACTGAATCCTTCCGTGTTCAGGTAGGTTATCCCATGGGGTATTTCTGGGGATACAAAACACTCGGCGTATTTCAAAACCAGGCACAGATAGATCAGTTCCTGGCAGAAGGTGGCGCTACCAAGCAAGGTACACCGGCTCCCGGAGATTTGATCTTTCAGGATACCGATGAGAACGGTGTTATTGATGAGAAGGACAAAACGTACATTGGAAATCCCCATCCCGATTTCACGGGCAGTTTGTCTTTGAATCTTTCCTATAAAGGGCTTGACTTTTCCATGACTGCGTACGGCGCGTTTGGTCAACAGATACTCAAAGGATACAGGTCATACTCAGACACTCCCAACGACAACTACACCACGGATGTTTATACAAAATACTGGACCGGAGAAGGATCGACCAACCGCTACCCGTCATTCTCATACGGAAAACATGAAAACTTCAAAGATATTTCCGACATCTACGTAGAAGACGGGGATTATGTCAAGATATCCAATGTCACCATAGGTTATAATTTCAAAAATGTCTGGAAAAACCTTCCGGCATCTCAATTGAGAATATACGTAGCCGCTCAGAACCTGTTTACTATTTCCAACTATTCCGGTATGGACCCGGAAGTAGGTTTTGGAGGAGGAGTTACCTGGGCTTCCGGTGTTGATAACGGATATTATCCCAGTTCCCGTACATTCATGGTAGGCCTGAACCTTAAATTTTAACTTGTAAGAAACAGACAAATATGAAACGTTTAACATATATTATAGCAGCAAGCATCTTCCTTTTTGCAGGTTGTGAAAGTTTTCTGGATACCGAAAGCTATACCAAGAAGAATACTTCCAACTTCCCCGCTACACAAAGTGATGCCGAACTCATGATCACAGGCATCTATGCCTCCATGAACGATCTTATAGCAGATCCCGAATCACATCCCTTTTACATTTTTGAAATGGCAGGAGACGACCGTTTGGGGGGTGGAAGTACCAGCAACCGCGGTGCTCAGTCTTATGACCGTCTATTGAATGCCGGCATAAGTTTTAGTGAATCTTTATGGCGGGAATGGTATTCCGGAATATTCCGGGCAAACAATGCCATCGAGACCATGGACAATGTGACGGAATGGAGTACTGCAGGCAAACGTGAACAATTGCTGGGCGAGGCCCATTTTTTACGTGCTTTCTTCTATTTTGACCTGGTTCGCGTATACGGACAGGTGCCCCTTATCCTGGAAACAGCCCCGCAGAACCTGCCAAAATCCCCGGCAGACGATATATACGCTCAGATAGCATATGATCTGGAACAGGCCATTGACCTGTCACCCTCACTGAAATTTCCTGAATACGGATCGGGACATGCTTCCAAATGGGCAGCAGAAGCTCTGATGGCCCGTGTTTACCTTTTTTACACCGGTTTTTACAACAAGACCGAACTTCCCGTAGCAGGCGGAGGATCTGTTGGTAAACAGCAAGTTATTTCCTATCTGGAAGACTGTATTAGCAACAGCGGCCATACCCTGGTAAGCGACCAGCGCAATATCTGGCCCTATACCAATCCTTATACGGGAGCGGACTACCAATACGTCATTGATAACGGATTGCTATGGGAAGGTGACGGTTGCAAGGAAACAATCTTTGCCCTTAAATTTGCAAACACCGGAGACAGGGGTCGTTTTAACCGTATCGTAGAATTTTTCGGTATGAGAAAATCGGCGGCATCATGTTTCCCCTTCATACCGCAAGGATACTCAAATGGCCCTGTAAACGCCACGCTGTGGGAAGACTGGTCTTCAGATCCCGATTATGCAGGAGATGTCCGTCTTAGAGGCTCTATTTGCAGGGAACAAGACGAGATCCCAAATTATCCCGGTGACCCCATAAAAGAAGTAGAGAAAACCCGTCTGTGGGCTAAGAAATACCTGGGTGTAGGAGCTTACGAAGGTGATAACCTTATAATCTCCTTTGCTTATTTCTATGGTGGGACCAATAACCGCCAGGTGGGACTTACTTCGGATATCATTCTTATCCGCATGGCCGATGTGTACCTGATGCATTCCGAATTAACCCAAACTGTTACTTATCTGAACAAGGTACGTCAACGTTCCGGATTACCTCCTTATGCTACTTATTCCCTGGAATCCCTGAAAAAAGAACGTCGCTACGAACTCTGCTTTGAAAGCATTCGCTGGAACGACCTGCGCCGTTGGGGTGATGTGCAGGAAATTGTCAATAACCAGGAAGGTGTAGCCATTACCAACAGAGGCGTACCCTCACAATATACTTTCGGAGCGTTTGACTTTATGCAACGCTACCAGCAAACCGGAGGCGGTTTCTGGAAAATCCCCGAATCCCAGATCACCCTTTCTGAAGGCGTCCTGGAACAAAACCCCGGATGGGACAGTGCCTACGATTTCATCAGCCTGCCCTACTACGCAAATTGAGTGCAACGCACACATTGTTCTTTTCGCTGATTATCAGCGTTTTATTAAAAAGCACCCCCCGGGGGTGCTTTTTTTTAACTGCCTGTCTTTCAGGCAAAAGAACAATGTGTGCGTTGCACCCTTTTTTGCTATCTTTGGATAATGAAACAAACCATTCTGCTTTTCACGGCGCTGCTATGCATTTCCGGCTACCGCGCCCATGCCTGCACCAATTTACTGATCACCAAAGGAGCCTCGGCCGACGGTTCCTGCATGGTAACCTATGCGGCCGATTCGCACACCCGGTACGGTTGCCTGGCCTTCTACCCGGCAACGCTCTACCCCGAAGGCACCATGATGGATGTCCGGGAATGGGGCACCAACCGATACCTCGGCAAGATACCACAGGCCACGGAAACTTATTCGGTGGTAGGAAACATGAATGAGCACCAGGTGGTAATCGGGGAAAGTACCTGGGGCGGACCGGAGTCTCACCGCGATCCGCAGGGAATGGTTGATTATGGCTCATTGATGTACATCAGCCTACAACGCGCAAGAACAGCCCGCCAGGCAATTGAAGTCTTCACCTCTCTGGCCAACCAATACGGCTATGCGTCCAGCGGAGAATCCATTTCCTTTGCCGATCCCAACGAAGTCTGGTTCATGGATGTGATAGGGAAAGCGCCCCGGATGATGAACGGAGAGAACGTCAACAAAGGGATCGTATGGGTGGCCGTGCGCCTGCCCGACGGAACCATTTCGGCCCATGCCAACCAGGCCCGGATCCGCCATTTCCTGATGGACGATCCGGAGAATTGCCTGTATGCCCCCGATGTGATAGACCATGCGCGGGAAACAGGCCTCTACCAGGGACCTGACAGTCTTTTCAGTTTTGCCGAGGCTTATGGTCCGGCAGACAGAGGCACCGTCCGCGGTTGTGATGCGCGGGTGTGGGCCTTTTTCAATAAGCATGGAGCCGGGGATATGGCTCCCTACCTGCCTTATGCCCTGGGACACGATTTGAGCCGTCCCATGCCGTTGTATGTGAAAGCCAAAGAAAAGCTTACCGTCAAACAGGTGGCAGATATGATGCGTGACCACTACGAAGGAACCCCCATGGATATGACATGCGACATAGGAGCAGGAGGCCATGACCTGCCCTACCGCTGGCGCCCTATGAGTTTTGATGTAGACGGAAAAAAGTATATAAATGAAAGGGCCATCTCCACCCAGCAAACGGGATTTTGGTTCGTAGGACAATGCCGTTCCTGGTTGCCCGATGAAATAGGAGGCATTTTCTGGTTCGGTGTGGATGATGCAGGAACCTCTCCTTTGACGCCCATATATACATCTTCACTGGAAGTCTCACCCCATTATGCCCTGGGACAAGGAGCCTCCATGCTTGAATATTCCCCGGAATCCATGTTCTGGCTCTGCAACCGCATTGCCCAGTTCGCCTACCTGCGCTACAACCAGATAGGTGCCGAAGTCCGGCAGGTCGTGGATGATCACGAAAATGCCTGCTTTACCGAAATCCCTCTTACAGATGCCAGAGCCATGGACCTGTGGAAAGATAATCCCCTGGCAGCCCGTCGCTTTCTGACTGACTACTCCCTACACACCGCCTCAGACCTGTTCAAACGCTGGAAGGAACTGGATATATATTTATTGGTCAAATACATAGACGGCAATGTAAAACGCCAAAACCCCGACGGCAGCTTTGCCACCAACGGCCACTCGGACTCCATTCCCCCCGCCCCCGTCTACGGCGGCTACAACAATCGCTGGAAAGAAGCCGTGGTAAGGGATACCGGAGAAAAGCTGCTGGCCCCATAGGGGTGCAACGCACACATGATTCTTTTCGCTGATTATCAGCGCTTTATTAAAAAGCACCCCCCGGGGGTGCTTTTTTTTAACTGCCTGTCTTTCAGGCAAAAGAACAATGTGTGCGTTGCACCCTTTTGCTTTTAGCCTGCAGCTTTTCGCTGCAGACTTCTCCTCCTCACCGCTCGGCAGAGTGAGTAAACTCCTTTGCGCTCGCTTGTTCGTCGGTTCCCACCCAGGTGGTCGAGTAGGTAGCAAAAAAAAAGGAGTCAATACTTTCGTTTTGACTCCTTTTTAGGGCGGCGGCTACCTACTCTCCCACCTGGTAAGGCAGTACCATCGGCACAAACGCGTTTAACTTCTCTGTTCGGAATGGGAAGAGGTGGGCCCACGTCGTTATAGCCACCATGATCTTACTGCACAACAGGCTTCCATACTGCGTTTTTCGCCAGTCTCAGAATGGTCACATACCTTCGTATGCACATCCTTCGCCCGGCTCAGCCTTGCCTGAAACCCTGTTCTCCTGCAACCTCCATTCCCGATCGCTTTTGCAGTGCTTCCTTGCGGCTGTTCTATACGCCTGTTCTGCGTCTTTTATGTAAAAAGAGAGATAACTTTGGTCTTTATGCTTCTGTAGAAAAAGTTTCGGGATATTAGTACTGCTCGGCTATGACGTTACCGCCTTTACACCTGCAGCCTATCTACGTAGTAGTCTTCTACGTCCCTCTATGGAAATCTCATCTTAAGGGCAGCTTCGCGCTTAGATGCTTTCAGCGCTTATCTGTTCCGTACGTAGCTACCCGGCTATGCAACTGGCGTCACAACCGGTACACTAGAGGTGCGTCCAACCCGGTCCTCTCGTACTAAGGTCAGCTCCTTTCAAATTTCCAACGCCCACAACAGATAGAGACCGAACTGTCTCACGACGTTCTGAACCCAGCTCGCGTGCCACTTTAATCGGCGAACAGCCGAACCCTTGGGACCTTCTCCAGCCCCAGGATGTGACGAGCCGACATCGAGGTGCCAAACCGCTCCGTCGATATGAGCTCTTGGGAGCGATCAGCCTGTTATCCCCGGAGTACCTTTTATCCTTTGAGCGATGGCCCACCCATGCGGAACCACCGGATCACTTTGCCCTACTTTCGTACCTGGTCGACTTGTTTGTCTCACAGTCAAGCGCACTTCTACCAATATACTCTTTGCACGGTTACCATTCGTGCGGAGTGCACCTTGGGAAGCCTCCGTTACTCTTTTGGAGGCGACCACCCCAGTCAAACTACCCACCAAGCGGTGTCTTCTTTGCAGAGTTAGATCCCAGATAAGCAAAGGGTGGTATTTCAACGTCGACTCCACAAATACTGGCGTACCTGCTTCGCAGTCTCCCACCTATCCTACACATCACTTATCCAAAATCAGCGCTAAGCTATAGTAAAGGTTCACGGGGTCTTTCCGTCCCGTTGCGGGTATCCGGCATCTTCACCGGAACTACAATTTCACCGAGCTCGTGGCTGAGACAGTGCCCAGATCGTTACACCATTCGTGCAGGTCGGAACTTACCCGACAAGGAATTTCGCTACCTTAGGACCGTTATAGTTACGGCCGCCGTTTACTGGGGCTTCAATTCAGCGCTTCGCCTTACGGCTAACGCCCCCTCTTAACCTTCCAGCACCGGGCAGGTGTCAGGCCTTATTCTTCATCTTTCGATTTGGCAAAGCCCTGTGTTTTTGTTAAACAGTCGCCTGGGCCATTTCTCTGCGCCCCCTCGCAGGGGTCCCCTTTTCCCGAAGTTACGGGGTAATTTTGCCGAGTTCCTTGGCCATGATTCTCTCGAGCACCTGAGGATCCTCTCCTCGCCCACCTGTGTCGGTTTACGGTACAGGCTGTATGAAACGTATCGGGGGTAGAAGCTTTTCTCGGTAGTATGATTACTGTAACTATCCGCGCAGCCGAAGCCTTGCGGTACTGTCGCACTTTAGCATCATCCAACTCTTAATCCGATGATTTACCTTCGTGCTTCAACCAACTATTCCGTCAGTCGGCGTACATGTCACTCCTACGTCACTCCTTCCCTATCTCATACAGGTAATGGAATATTAACCATTTGTCCATCGGGTTCTCCTCTCGGATTCCCCTTAGGCCCTGACTAACCCTGATCTGTTTAGCATTGATCAGGAACCCTTGGGCTTTCGGTGTGCAGGTTTCTAACCCGCATTGTCGTTACTTATGCCTACATCTTCTTTTCCAGTCGCTCCAGATACCTTCACAGGTTATCCTTCTACGCCTGCTGGAATGCTCCCCTACCACTTCTTTGAAGTCCATGGCTTCGGCAGTGTGTTTGATGCCCGTTTATTATCCATGCACAGTCGCTCGACTAGTGAGCTGTTACGCACTCTTTAAATGATTAGCTGCTTCCAAGCTAACATCCTAGCTGTCTCAGCAACCGCACCTCGTTCTTGCAACTTAACACACTTTAGGGGCCTTAGCCGTTGGTCTGGGCTCTTTCCCTCTCGCTACCGGACATTAGCACCCGGCAACTCACTCCCAAGCATCATTTACCGGCATTCGGAGTTTGTCAGGATTTGATAGGCGGTGAAGCCCTCGCATCCTATCAGTAGCTCTACCTCCGGTAAACTCTGTAGCTTGAGGCTGTCCCAAAAGACATTTCGGGGAGTACGAGCTATCTCCCAGTTTGATTAGCCTTTCACCCCTACCCTCAGCTCATCCAAATCCTTTTCAACGGATACTGGTGCGGTCCTCCATACCCTTTTACGGATACTTCAACCTGGCCAAGGGTAGATCACTAGGTTTCGCGTCTACTACTGCTAACTCTATCGCCCTGTTCAGACTCGCTTTCGCTTCGGCTCCGTACCTGAAGTACTTAACCTCGCTAACAACAGTAACTCGTAGGCTCATTATGCAAAAGGCACGCCGTCATCCCTCCCCGGGACTCCGACCGCTTGTAGGCGTACGGTTTCAGGTTCTTTTTCACCCCCCTGTTCGGGGTACTTTTCACCTTTCCTTCACAGTACTGGTTCACTATCGGTCTTCCGGTTGTATTTAGCCTTACGGGATGGTCCCCGTGGATTCAGACAGGATTCTTCGTGTCCCGCCCTACTCAGGATTCCCATGGATCCATAACAATCTACGTGTACGCGACTTTCACGCCGTCCCGTGTGCCTTTCCAGACAGCTTCCACTTCTTTGTTATTTTTCGTTTTTGGGTCCTTCTACCCCGAACTTGCCAAAACAAATCCGGTTTAGGCTCTTCTCCTTTCGATCGCCACTACTCAGAGAATCGATGTTTCTTTCTTTTCCTGCAGGTACTTAGATGTTTCAGTTCCCTGCGTCTGCCCCACCTTTTCAAGTGGTACCAGGCCTTCAGCCCGGTGGGTTGTCCCATTCGGAGTCCGCCGGATCATCTCATGTTTGCTAATCCCCGGCGATTTTCGCAGCTTACCACGTCCTTCTTCGCTCCCGGAAGCCAAGGCATCCCCCATACGCCCTTCGTAACTTTTTCTCGTTCCGAATCTCTCGCTGTCACCGACCTCCCGGCCGGCAACCCTTGATCTTCTCAAATTGTAGTCCCTAATTTTTACGGTCCTTATAGACCTTCATTACAGACTATCTTTTTATTTTTACCTCTATTATCTCTCTTTAATACGTCAATGAACGA